>NZ_CP155618.1:3732500-4332500 GCF_031128465.2 Mariniflexile litorale
CCTTTAATTTCAAATAAAAGTTTAAGTAAGGTATTTAAAAACTATGATAATCAAATAGATAATAATAAAATAATAAAAACTATTTATTTGTTTAATGATGAGTTTTTAAATTATTTAGATACCCCCATAGGTATGGATGCGATTCAACTTTTAAAAGCATTAAATTATGAAGTTAAAATGGTTGCCAATGCCGAATCTGGACGTACCTTTTTATCTAAAGGCTTGTTAGAGAAAGCTAAAGATTTAGCCAATAAAAATATAGAAATTTATAAGGACTTAATTTCGGTTGAAACACCATTAATTGGTATTGAGCCATCCGCTATTTTAACTTTTAAAGATGAATACTTAAGGTTGGCAGACGATAAGGTTTCTGCTAAAGCGATTGCTACGAACACCTTTTTAATTGAAGAGTTTATTCAACAAGAAATAAAATTGGGACATATTACTTCAGAACAATTTACTTCTGAAGCAAAAACCATTAAGTTTCATGGACATTGTCATCAAAAATCATTTGGCAATCAACTGTCTAGTTTTGATGTTTTAAACTTACCGAAAAACTACAAAGTCAGCATAATTCCAAGTGGTTGTTGTGGTATGGCGGGAAGTTTTGGCTACGAAAAAGAACATTACGAGGTAAGTATGCAAGTTGGAGAACAAACGTTGTTTCCTGCCGTTAGAAACGCATCTAGCGATGTGCTTATCTCAGCCAATGGAACCAGTTGCAGGCATCAAATTAAAGATGGGACCCAACGTGAAGCTAAACATCCTATAACTATTTTACGAGAAGCATTGGTTTAGTTATAATAACATTTAATAAAAACACTTTTGACACTATAAATTTATTGAGTTCCTTTGATATGGGTTATTTCTAAACCAAATACCCCAAATTTATGAAAGTTTGGTAGTTGCGCACCACTTTCGGTGGTAACCCAATCGCTCCAAGTGGCTGTTAAGCCATCAATAGGTAAAATATCAACCCACATTTGAAAGCTTGTGGGCTTTCCGTTTTCATCTAAATGCCATAAATAGGAATCTCCCGGTGTACTTCCTCCAGACGTATAGGTTACTAAAAGAGCTTTTTTATTATTTTCTAAAGTTACCAGTCTACGTTCGGTTCCTTTGTCGAATATTTTGTAAGGCGCTACTAACCAAAATGAATCGTTATTAAAATATTTAATGGCTTTTTCAATAAGTTCTTCTGATAAATCATTGTCCATGACCTTAAAACTGTGCACATATGCTTTATTTTGTGAAGCATCGTTTAAATCGAGACTTACTTTATATGCTTTCCAGTAAACATCACAGGTATTTTTATTTTTCCGCCATTTATAATAATGGTTACTTTTAAAAGTCCATTCAATATAATTTGTGTTTTTAAAAGCGTCATGGTTTAATGCTTCCAGCATTTTATAAGCTAATGCATCAGCTTCATTACCTTTAATGCCTTCTGGCAAATCCTCATTGTAGTTAAAGTATAAAAAACCGAAAAGTAGCAAACTGGGAAGTGTTATAAATACAATAATGCCTGTTATTATTTTTACTGTTTTTTTCGATTTCATTTTAAGTATATTTCAATAAATATGAGTCTAAATTATTAATTGTTAATTTATTAATCAAAGAAATAGGTTAAAAACCGACAGCAGTATCATCCCCTCGATAATCTGCACCACCCTCTAACGACTTATCCATTAAAACAAGTATTCCATCGACCTTGCCAATAACAGGTGAATCTTTTTCATTAATGAGGTATCCTAGATTTTGTAGGTTTTTAATGGTTGGTGGGTTAAATGAATTTGGTTCCATTCTAATGTCATCTGGTAACCACTGATGATGAAAACGAGGAGCATTAACAGCCTCTTGCATAGTCATATTAAATTCGTGCACATTTAAAATAGTTTGGAGTACCGATGTTATAATAGTAGAGCCACCGGGTGTACCTACCGACATTAATAACTTACCATTTTTCTCAACAATGGTTGGTGTCATAGAACTCAGCATTCGTTTTTCTGGTGCAATACTATTGGCTTCTCCGCCAGTAACACCAAACATGTTTGGGACTCCTGGTTTGCTGCTAAAATCGTCCATTTCATTATTCAAGAAAAAACCAAGTTCAGAACAATATAATTTAGAACCGTAAGCACCATTTAAGGTTGTTGTTGCTGAAATGGCATTGCCAAACTGGTCTATAATAGAGTAATGAGTAGTCTCATCACTTTCAATAATTTGTATGTTTCCGTGCGACACATTGGTGGAAGGGGTTGCTTTTTCATAATTAAAATCACTCATTCTTTTTGTTACATACGAATTGCTTAAAAGTGTGTCTAACGGAATTTTAATAAAATCTGGATCGCCTAAATAAAAACTTCTGTCAGCATAAGCACGACGTTCGGCTTCTGTAATAATTTGAATCGTTTTAACGGAATTATGACCAAATTCATGTAAATCGAAAGGTTCAATCATTTTCATAATTTGTGCTAAACAAACGCCGCCACTTGAAGGTGGCGCCATAGAAATTATTTTTAAATCATCATATTTAAAAACAATGGGTTTACGCCATTTTACTTCATAGTTTGCTAAATCATCTTCGGTGATGATGCCGCCATTAGCTTGTATAAATTTAACCAAAATACTAGCAGTCTCACCTTTATAAAATCCGTTTTCACCATAAGCTAATAAGCGCTCTAATGTCTTTGCTAATTCTGGATATTTAATGGTATCGTTTTCTTTCCAAGGTTTATTGAAAACAATCGAATCTTTGTTTACTTTTTTAAAAAAAGGTTGAAAATGTTTAATACGTTCTTCCTGCTTTTTAGTAACAATGACTCCTTTATAAGCAAGTGCAATTATCGGTTTTAAAATAGTTTCTATGGGTAAAGAACCTAGTTTTTCATGCACTGCGAATACACCTGCAACGGTTCCGGGAACACCAATAGCCATAGCTCCAAGTGTGCTTTTGTTGGGTATTACGTTTCCGCTTTTATCTAAAAACATATCTTTTGAAGCACCTAAAGGTGCTTTTTCTCTATAATCAATACTTCCTATCTCTCCATTGGCTTTGCGATAAACCATAAAACCACCACCTCCAATATTACCAGCGTAGGGATATGTTACCGCCAATGCTAATTCTGTAGCAACCATAGCGTCAAAAGCGTTTCCACCTTTTTTAAGAATGGCAATGCCAATTTCTGAAGCCTCTTCACGAGCTGATACAACCATGGCGTTTTTAGTAATGACACCTTGTTGTTTCACTTCCTGGTTTACGGAGTTTTTACAACTAACTACTAAAAAAGTAATGATGGTAACTATTAATAATTTTTTCATGGTATTCATTCAGTGCTTACTTCTATAAGTTTCTGCTTAGAAAAGGTAATAAGTTCATCAAAAAACGATGAAAATTCGGCTTCAAAATCAGAATAAAAGAGTGCTAATTCGTTAACAGCTTCATGCATTCCAGATCTGTTTTTGGTTCGTCTATTCATGCCTTCTAGAACTTTGGAAATTCCATCAATAGAGGCATAACTTAATAACCAATTATCGGTCATCATGTAAGGCATCATTTTTTGAATTCTTAATGGTAGTGATTCGTAATGTGTTTCTAAAGAATCGTAAAAATTATCTACATAGCTCTCTAAAGGAACATCGCTATATTGGCTCCAATTTTTTGCTAAAAAATGATCATATAGAATATCGACTATAATACCGGAATAATGCCCGTATTTCTCGTGCAGTCGTTTGGTACTTTTTCTCACCGTTGGGTGCGCATCGGTAAAGGTATCAATGTTTCTATGCAGTAAAATACCTGTTCGAATGTCTTTGGGGTATTTTTTATACGATTTCCCTTTAATGCCATCTGCTATAAAATTCCCTATAGTAACCAAATCGTTTTCTCCTGATAAATATATGTGTGCTAAATAATTCATTTGTGAAATTTACGAATTCCTATTCATGAAATACAATTTTGAAATAGTATATTTGTTCATCAATTTGAAAAAAACATATGACACTTATAAAATCAATTTCAGGAATTAGAGGAACTATTGGCGGACATGTTGGCGATAATTTAACACCTATAGATGCAGTAAAGTTTGCAGCAGCTTATGGGGTTTGGTTAAAACAACAACGTGATAAAGATACTTACAAAGTAGTTGTTGGTAGAGATGCCCGTATTTCTGGAGCTATGATTCAAAATTTAGTCATGAATACTTTAGTTGGTTTGGGTATAGATGTGGTTGACTTAGGTTTGTCTACAACCCCAACCGTTGAAATGGCAGTACCCATGGAACATGCTGATGGCGGCATTATTTTAACAGCCAGTCACAACCCAAAACAGTGGAACGCTTTAAAATTACTTAATGCAAAAGGTGAATTTCTTGATGGTGCTGAAGGTGCTAAAATTTTAGAAATAGCAGAAAGTGATAGTATGAGTTTTGCCGATGTTGATAGTTTAGGTAAAATAACAAAGAATAAAGCATATATAGATTTACATATTATTGAAGTATTAGATTTACCATTGGTAACGGTACCAGCTATCGAAGAAGCCCGATTTAAAGTGGTGGTAGATGGTGTTAATTCAACAGGAGGTATTGCTGTTCCATTACTTTTAGAACGTTTAGGTGTAGAAGTGGTTAAATTATATTGTGAACCTAACGGAGAGTTTCCACATAATCCAGAACCTTTAAAAGAACATTTAACCGATTTGTCTGCTGAAGTAAGAAAGCATAATGCTGATTTTGGAATTGTAGTAGATCCAGACGTGGATAGGTTAGCATTTATGGATGAAAATGGCGAGATGTTTGGTGAAGAATATACATTAGTAGCTTGTGCCGACTATGTATTGAGTAAAACTCCAGGGAATACTGTAAGTAATATGAGTTCTACCAGAGCATTACGAGATGTGACTGAAAAACATGGAGGTACTTATGAAGCGAGTGCCGTAGGTGAGGTGAATGTGGTTAAATTAATGAAGGAAAACAAAGTAGTAATTGGTGGTGAAGGTAATGGAGGTATTATTTATCCAGAATCTCATTACGGTCGTGATGCACTTGTGGGTATCGCACTATTTTTAAGTTTATTGGCGGAAAAAGGCATTTCGGTAAGTGATCTTAGAAAAACCTACCCAAACTACTTTATGAGTAAAAAGAAGATTGAATTAACGCCTGGTTTAGATGTAGACGGTATTTTAAAAGCTATAGAAAACCGTTACCAAAAGGAAGAACTAACCACAATTGACGGTGTGAAAATAGATTTTTCTGATAGCTGGGTACACTTACGTAAAAGTAATACGGAACCGATAATAAGAATTTATACTGAAGCAAAATCCCAACAAGAAGCAGATCTTTTAGCTGATAAATTTATTGAAGAAATTGGAGCTATTGCTAAAAGCTAGTTGTAACAATTGAAAACCCTAAACATGAAAAATATAAATAAGCTAATATCATTAGTAATCATTTTGCTTTTTATTTATTCATGCGATGAGTCGAAAGAAATAAGTTCAATAGATGCTACAAACTGGGAAAATAGAACCGTTACTAATTCGCTAAGTGATAGTTTGGTACATGGAAAAACTTATTTATCTGTCTATTCTCAAATATATAGTGAAACAGAACATAGAATACATAGCTTAACAGCTACCGTTAGTCTTAGGAATATTAACACTAAAGATACTGTTTTTGTTGATAAGGCTACCTATTATAATACCCATGGCGAAGCCATTAGAAGCTATTTTGATAAAACCATTTTTATAGCACCTATGGAAACGGTTGAAATTATAATTGATGAATCAGACAAAGAGGGTGGAACAGGAGCCAATTTTTTATTTGACTGGAGCATCAAATCAAATTCTAACGCCCCTTTTTTCGAAAGTGTTATGATTTCTACTTCAGGTCAACAAGGGATTTCATTCACCACTCAAGGAAAAAATATAAATTAATTTAAACTTAAACTATAAGCAAAATTCTTTTATATAAATCAAAAAGGAATTGTTATTCGAATAACATGATGAACTACTTAAACTTTTAACAGAAAGAGAATATAGATAATTACAAAAACTTGGAGATTTTAATTAGAAACGTCTAGTTGCATATAACTACAGACATTAAAAACTAGGAGTTGCTTTTTTGCCGATTTTAGGTTTAATAATTATATATCTACGGAATCGAATCTTATTATGCTAGTAGAGGCTTTTCAGGTTCATTACGTATTTAAGTTTTTAACTTTTAGCTCTTTTTTTATGTTTCCAACGCTTATGAGTCCAGAAATAATACTCTGGTGCTTTATATATTTGTTTTTCAACTTCATGTAAAAAGATATCTGTTAATTCAAAATCTTTGTAATCCTTAGGATTTTCAGCAAGTGTTATAATTTCAGCTTCATAGTATCCACGTTTTACTTTATTCACTTTTAAGTAGGCAATGGTTAAATCTAATTTTTTAGCTAACCGCTCAGCTCCAGTAAAACAAGGGGTTTCTATGCCCATAAATGTACCCCAATATACTTCCTTGGTGAGACGAGGTGATTGGTCGCTTAAAAAAGCCGTGATACTTTTGTTTCCTTCAGCTTCACTTTGGTTAATCACACTAATAGTTTCTTTGGTGCTAATTAACTGTGTATTGTATTTGGAACGAATATCTCTTACTAATTTATCAAAATGGATATTTGCTAATTTTTTATAAACGCCAAATCCTTTAAATTTTGTATAAGTTTGCAAAACAAGCGACCACTCCCAACTTGCGTAGTGACCATACATTAATAAAATACTTTTATTCAACGATTCTAAACGTTGAAATTCTTCTGGATTTAGCAATACAAAACGTTTTTTTAATTCGGTTTCAGAAATCGCCATGGTTTTAGCCATTTCTAAAAACATATCGCATAAATGCTTGTAGAATTTTTTTTGAATTAAAATGATTTCCTTTTCAGATTTATTAGGAAAAACAAGTTGTAAATTACTGTAAACTATTTTTTTTCGATACCCTATAATGTAGTAAAGTAATATGAATATACCATCAGAAACCAAGTAAAGTAATCTAAACGGAAGTATGGAAACTAACCACAAAATGGGATAAATAAGAATATATGCTAAAAGTTGCATGAATTAATTTTAGATTTGTAGCAGCAAATATATGTTAATTTAGAACTTAAACTTTACACTTCATGGGCAATTTAGATTTAGTAACCATCATTATTATTGCAGCAAATGTTATTATCTCCTATAAAGGCTTTGGTGATTATGCTTTTTTTGACAGATATAAATTTACTGTAGGTGGTGTTCAAAGAGGCGAGAAGGTACGTATGTTTAGTAGCGGTTTTTTACATGTAGATACACAGCATTTATTATTTAACATGTTAACATTGTATTTTTTCGCAGCTCCGGTTATTGATTACGTGGCTCCACTAGGGTTTATTATTATTTATATTGTAAGTCTTGCTGCAGGAAGCTTACTATCATTATACTTTCATAAAAATGAGTATCATTACAGTGCTGTGGGGGCTAGTGGTGCGGTTACCGGTATTTTATATGCGGCCATATTATTACAACCAGGAATGAAACTTATGATGTTTTTTATTCCGATACCTATTCCAGCATATTTATTTGGTATTGGGTATTTAATGTATTCTATTTACGGCATGAAAAACCGAGTAGGTAATATAGGTCATGATGCTCATTTTGGTGGTGCTATTGGTGGGTTTGCTGCAACACTTATTCTAGCGCCATATTTATTCCAAACTAATTTACTTATGATTGGGTTGTTATTAATACCAATCATTTTGCTGTTTATATTGAAGAAAATGGGGAAGATATAGTTTATTTGAAAACTATAAATTCAGAATCTAAAGAATCTAACATATCTAAAAACCTAATAATTTAACAATTGGCATAGCTATTGAATTTATATACTGAATAAATATTGTTATATTGTTTTAATTAACTGATATTCAAAACTATATTGTTTTTTATGAATTATTAAAAATAAAGGATCTAATAGTTTTTATGACATATTGACCTAAATACATATATGAAAAAATCTAATTTTATATCTCTAGACAGTTTGTCATTACAGGATTTTGATGAGAATTCGGAATTAATCCCGTTAATGACACCTGAAGATGAAGAAGAAATAAATAACGAAAAATTACCAGAAACACTTCCTATTTTGTCTTTACGAAATACGGTGTTATTTCCAGGTGTGGTTATTCCTATTACGGCGGGTCGCGACAAATCTATCCGACTCATAAACGATGCAAATAAAGGTAGTAAAGTAATTGGTGTCGTGGCTCAAAAAGACGAATCAGTCGAGAACCCTACAGCAAAGGAAATTCACGAAATTGGTACGGTTGCTAAAATTTTACGTGTTTTAAAAATGCCCGATGGTAATGTAACTGTTATTATTCAAGGTAAAAAACGCTTTAAAGTGGCCGAAGTCCTTACTGAGGATCCGTATATGAATGCCACTGTTAGAGAGATTCCAGAAGCAAGACCAGCACAAAAAAATAAAGAATTTATAGCTATTATTGAATCTATTAAAGACTTAGCACTCAATATCATTAAAGAAAGTCCAAACATTCCAAGTGAAGCGTCTTTTGCTATTAAAAATATTGAAAGTGATTCGTTTTTAATCAATTTTGTGTCGTCTAACATGAATCTAACAGTGGCTGAAAAGCAAGCTCTGTTGCAAATTGATGACCTTAAAAAACGTGCTCTAGCCACGCTTAAGTTTATGAATGTCGAGTTCCAGAAGTTGGAACTTAAAAATGATATTCAGTCTAAAGTGCAGATGGATATGAGTCAGCAACAACGCGAATATTTCTTGCATCAACAAATGAAAACCATTCAAGAAGAATTGGGAGGTTTGAATCATGAAGAAGAGATTGAAGAAATGCGTATGCGTGCCGATCAAAAGTTATGGGACGAAAATGTGGCCAATCATTTTGAAAAAGAGCTGTCTAAAATACAACGTATGAATCCGCAAGTGGCGGAATATTCCATTCAGCGTAATTATTTAGAATTGTTTTTAGATTTACCTTGGAACGAGTTTAGTAAGGATAAATTCGATTTAAAGCGTGCCATGAAAATTTTAGACCGTGATCATTTTGGTTTGGAAGATGTAAAACGCCGTATTATTGAATATCTAGCAGTTTTGAAATTACGTAACGATATGAAATCACCTATTTTGTGTTTATACGGACCTCCTGGAGTTGGTAAAACATCTTTAGGAAAATCGATAGCAGAAGCTTTAGGAAGAGAATATGTTCGTATTTCCTTAGGAGGTTTACGTGATGAAGCGGAAATTCGAGGTCATAGAAAAACCTATATTGGTGCTATGCCAGGACGTATCATTCAAAGTTTAAAAAAGGCGGGGACCTCAAATCCTGTGTTTGTTTTAGATGAGATAGATAAATTGTCTAATTCAAATCAAGGGGATCCATCTTCTGCGATGTTGGAAGTGTTAGATCCAGAGCAAAATAGTGAGTTTTATGATAACTTTTTAGAAATGGGTTACGACCTGTCTAAAGTTATGTTTATAGCGACTTCAAACAGCTTATCAACCATACAACCTGCACTGAGAGACCGTATGGAAATTATAAATGTAACAGGTTATACTATTGAAGAAAAGGTTGAAATTGGTAAACGTCATTTACTTCCAAAACAATTAAAAGAACATGGTTTAACCGATGCGCATCTTAAAATAGGGAAAGCACAGTTAGAGAAAATTGTTGAAGGCTATACGCGTGAATCTGGTGTTCGTGGTTTAGAAAAGCAAATTGCAAAAATGGTGCGTTATGCAGCAAAAAATATTGCCATGGAGGAAGATTACCATATTAAAGTAACTAACGAAGATGTTATTGAAGTATTGGGAGGGCCTAAATTAGAACGCGATAAATACGAAAACAATAATGTCGCAGGTGTTGTAACAGGATTAGCTTGGACTAGTGTTGGAGGAGATATATTGTTCATTGAATCTATTTTATCAAAGGGAAAAGGAACATTGACTATTACGGGTAATTTAGGCACCGTAATGAAAGAATCTGCTACTATTGCTATGGAATATATCAAATCGAATGCTGAAGAATTTGGAATTGATTCAGAAGTTTTTGAAAAATATAATGTGCATATTCACGTACCTGAAGGAGCCACACCAAAAGACGGGCCAAGTGCTGGTGTTACCATGTTAACATCCTTAGTATCCTTATTCACACAACGTAAAGTGAAGAAAAGTTTAGCCATGACAGGTGAAATTACGCTTCGAGGCAAAGTGCTTCCTGTTGGTGGTCTTAAAGAAAAAATCCTTGCTGCTAAACGCGCTAGAATTAAAGAAATATTACTTTGTGAAGAAAATCGACGCGATATTGAAGAAATAAAGCAAGATTACTTAAAAGGATTAACCTTTCATTATGTAACCGATATGAGTGATGTTATTAAAATAGCACTCACAAACCAAAAGGTTGTTAATGCTAAGAAGCTATAAAATGTTATTTATGTAAAAACCTCGATTCATTTCGAGGTTTTTTTATGAATCCCGTTACTTAAATGGAAATTGAATAAAACTCAATGAATTCTTTTCGATTAAAATAAAAGATATATACAACCGTTTTAAGATAGATTTACTTACTTTGTATTGTAAATATGCTAAAGAAAATTATCACGCTTTTTTATCTGCTTTTTAGTATCTTAACCTATGCACAGGTAGGAGGTGAGTCTACTTACCAATTCCTAAATTTGGTTTCATCGCCTCGTCAAGCAGCTTTAGGAGGAAAAGTACTAACTATAGTAGATTATGATGTGACACAAGGGCTTTACAATCCAGCAACTATTAACGTTGATATGGATAACCAATTAGCATTAAACTACACCAGTTATTTAGGAGGTATTAGTTATGGAACAGCGGCGTACGCTTATACTGTGAATAGACGAGCCAATACATTTCATGCGGGTATTACCTATGTTAATTATGGTTCTTTTGATGGGTATGATGAAGATGGGAATTCAACAGGTACCTTTACAGGAAATGAAACAGCTTTATCTTTTGGTTATGCGATGCAAATAGGTTATTCCGATTTTTATATAGGCACTAATGTAAAATTGATTACCTCAAAATTAGAACAATATAGTTCATTTGGAGCAGCGATAGATTTGGGCTTATTATATATCAATGAAGATTTAGATTTTCATGCAGCTGTAGCAGTTAGAAATTTCGGAACTCAAATTACTACCTATGCAGGTCTTAGAGAAAAACTTCCTTTTGAAGTCGACTTTGGCATGTCGCAAACTTTAGAAAACGTGCCAATTCGTTGGCATATTACTTTAGAGAATTTACAAGAATGGCCCATCGCAAGGCCAAATCCAGCGAGAACAACCAGTGATTTAAATGATAATCAAACTGATGAAAAAATAGGCTTTTTAGGACAAGTAATGCGACATAGTATTTTTGGGGCTGAAATTTTTCCCGAAGGCGGATTTAATATTCGTTTAGGATATAATTTTAGAAGGGCCGAAGAACTACGAATAGTGGATCAACGAAATTTTTCAGGGTTATCGGCAGGTTTTTCAATAAAAATGAATAAAATGCGCTTTAGTTATACACATGCTAAATACACAAGTGCTGCTAATTCAAACTTTTTTGGTTTGCAGATTGATTTGCATTAATCAGTACCTAAGTATTTAAAGTTATAAGTCATCTTAGTTATAATAAAAGGAAAATATATATATTTAAAGCAAGAGTTAAACAATTAAACTTTTCAACGAACTGATAAATGAAAAAAATAACCATAGCTATAGACGGATTTTCTTCCACAGGAAAAAGTACGGTTGCTAAACAAATTGCAAACCATTTAGGCTATGTGTATGTAGATTCTGGAGCGATGTACCGAGCTGTTACCTATTATGCCATGCAACAAGGATTTATAGACGTCAATCATTTTGATATTGAGGGTTTAGTCGCTAATTTGAAAACTATTGATATTAGATTTAAGTTTAATAACAAGTTTGGTTTTGCTGAAGTGTATCTTAATGATATGAATATTGAAAACGATATACGTACTTTAGAAGTTTCAAGTTTTGTTAGTAAGGTTGCCGAAATATCTGAAGTGCGTCAAAAGCTTGTAGAACAACAAAAGCAATTAGGAAAAGATGGAGGTGTTGTTATGGATGGTCGCGATATCGGTACCGTGGTATTTACGGATGCTGAACTTAAATTATTTATGACAGCTTCTGCTGAAACAAGAGCAGAAAGACGGTATTCAGAATTGATAGAAAGAGGGGATGCTGTTACTTATGAAGCTGTTTTAAAAAATGTTCAAGAACGCGACTATATAGATTCCCATAGAAAAGATTCACCTTTAACAAAAGCCAAAGACGCTATTCAAATAGATAATTCTAATATGACTCTACAAGAACAGTTCGATAAAATTTTAGAGCTTGTAAACGTTACCTTAGAAAATGTAAATTGATGCTTAGTTTACACATGAAACTTCAGTTTTTTATAAAAAAAAAACGAACCTCTAACTAATTTAAAGATTCGTTTCTTAATTTTAAAAGGAGTTGTCCTATAAATTAGGTATTACTAATTCTTGTCCAGGTTGTATTAAATCTGGGTTCTTTAAAATATTAGTATTCGCATTAAATATAGCTTGGTATTTAGACGCATTGTCATAATATTGTTTTGCTATTTTACCAAGAGTTTCACCGCTTTTTACGGTATGTCTGTGGTAAATACTTTCATCCGCCACAGTAATATTTGCTTTAATGTCACTTGGACTTTCCCCACCTATTTCTTTAATTTTATCCCAAATTAAGTTTTTTTCATACGGGGTGTTAGCAGTACCTTTCACTTTTAAGATGCCGTTTTCTTCTGAAACATCGCCATTTTTAATGTTTAATTTTTCACCTAAATCTAGTACTGATTGGTATTTTGCTTTTACTGCCATAATTATAAATGTTTAAATAGTTTATTCTGTCTTAAATATAGTGAATTATTCAACGATACTTCATTAATTTAAGGTTAACTTTTGATGTTGGTAATAGTAACTTATCTTTATAAGTAAAATACATGAATTTTATTTACTCATTTTTAGGGAATTAAGCTAATAATTCTTATTTTTGCACTCCTTTTAGCAAATCTTAAGGAAGATAGAAGGAACTAAGAAACAAAAAAATAATAACACTTCTGTGTGTTTATTGCTTAAATCTTCCAAAATATACAGAATACAAAACACAGTGTAATGACGTTTCTAATAAGTAGAAATTAAATTACATAATTATCTTTTAAATGGCTGAAAAAGCAAATCAAGCTGAAGTGGAAGCAACTACCGCTCCAACAGTTGAAGCTCCAGTAGTATCTGAAGCGAAAGCAAATCCTGAAAAATTCTTAGCAGACTTTAACTGGCACAATTACCAAGAAGGTATTGACGAAGTTGATGAAAAACAACTACAAGAATTTGAAAAATTAGTAGCAGAAAATTTCGTTGATACTCTTAACGATGAAGTTGTTGAAGGTACCGTAGTACACATTTCTGATAGAGATGCTATTATTGATATCAACGCAAAATCTGAAGGTGTTATCTCTTTAAACGAATTTCGTTACAATCCTAACTTAGCAGTTGGTGACAAAGTAGAAGTATTAATTGATGTTCGTGAAGATGCAACAGGACAATTAGTATTATCTCACAGAAAAGCTCGTGTAATCAAAGCATGGGACAGAGTTATTAAAGCTAATGAAACTGGTGAAATCGTTAACGGTTTTGTTAAATGTAGAACGAAGGGTGGTATGATTGTAGATGTATTCGGTATCGAAGCATTCTTACCAGGTTCTCAAATTGACGTGAAACCAATTAGAGATTACGATCAGTACGTAAATAAAACTATGGAATTCAAAGTTGTGAAAATCAACCACGAATTTAAAAACGTAGTAGTATCTCATAAAGCACTTATTGAGGCTGATATTGAAGTACAGAAAAAAGAAATTATTGGTCAATTAGAAAAAGGTCAAGTATTAGAAGGTATTGTTAAAAATATCACTTCTTACGGTGTATTCATCGATCTTGGTGGTGTAGATGGTTTAATCCACATTACCGATTTATCTTGGTCTCGTATCAATCATCCAAACGAGATTGTAGAATTAGATCAAAAACTTAACGTGGTAATCCTTGATTTTGATGAAAACAAATCAAGAATCCAATTAGGTCTTAAACAATTATCTAAACACCCATGGGAAGCATTAGCTGATACAGTGGCTGTTGGTGATAAAGTAAAAGGTAAAGTAGTTGTTATTGCAGATTACGGTGCATTTATTGAAGTAGCTGATGGTGTTGAAGGTTTAATTCACGTTTCTGAAATGTCTTGGTCTACACACTTACGTTCAGCTCAAGATTTCGTTAATGTTGGTGATGAAGTTGAAGCAGTTATCTTAACTTTAGATAGAGAAGATCGTAAAATGTCTTTAGGTATCAAACAATTAACATCTGATCCTTGGACTGATATTACAGCTAAATACCCATTAGGTTCTAAGCACACAGGTATTGTTCGTAACTTTACAAACTTTGGTGTTTTTGTTGAATTAGAAGAAGGTATCGATGGATTAATTTACATCTCCGATTTATCTTGGACTAAGAAAATCAAACATCCATCTGAGTTCTGTGCAGCTGGTGATAAATTAGAAGTTATCGTATTAGAGTTAGATGTTGAAGGACGTAAATTATCTTTAGGTCACAAACAAACAACTGTAAATCCTTGGGATGCTTATGAAACTGATTTCGCTTTAGAAACTGTTCACACAGGTGAAATTTCTGAAATCGTTGATAAAGGCGCTACTGTAGAATTTAACGAAGACATCGTTGCTTTCATTCCTACACGTCACCTTGAAAAAGAAGATGGTAAGAAATTAGTAAAAGGAGAAACGGCTGAATTCAAGATCATTGAATTCAACAAAGAGTTCAAACGTGTTGTAGCATCTCACACTGCTATTTTTAAAGCAGAAGAAATTGCAAACGTTAAAGCTGCTGCTAAGAAAATAGAAGCACAAGCTGCCGAGTCTAAACCGACTTTAGGTGACGCTAACGAAGCATTACAAGCTCTTAAAGATAAAATGGACGGAAAAGCAGCAAAAAGCAAAAAATAATTTTGCGATTTTAAGCTAGAAATACATTTATAATTTTAAAGCCTTCAAGAAATTGAAGGCTTTTTTTATGTCTTAAATATTATGAATTTTTGGGCGTGCCCCTAAAAAGGGTCGGGCTATTCGTTACAATCTTTTATTCGTGCCTCATAAAAGGATTTTCACTGCTATCCCTCACGCAATTTTCAAGGGGTAATTTTATTCATCAGGGTTATAAAACTTTTACAAGTATCAATTATTTATATTTCAATTTCTAATATTTTACATTACATTTGTATTCCGAATACGTTTGGATAGTCTATGAGTCAAAAAGTTTTACTTAACGCAAAAGAGGTAAACATCATTCTTCACCGATTGGCTTGTCAACTTATTGAAAAACATAACGACTTCTCAAAAACCGTTCTTATTGGTTTACAGCCACGTGGCGTGTTTTTAGCAAATAGAATCGCTAAAATATTACGAGAAGACTATAAAGTTAAAAACATTCAATTAGGTCATTTAGATATCACCTTTTTTAGAGACGATTTTCGAAGGGGAGAAAAAACGTTAGAAGCCAATAAAACACAAATCAATTTTCTAGTTGAAGATAAAAATGTGGTCTTTATAGATGATGTTTTATATACAGGCAGAAGCATTCGCGCCGCTTTAACAGCTATTCAATCGTTTGGAAGACCTAACGAAATTGAACTTTTAACGCTTATTGACAGGCGTTTTAGTAGACATTTACCCATACAACCTAACTATAGGGGAAGACAAGTAGATGTTATAAACAACGAAAAAGTAAAAGTAAACTGGAAAGAGCATGATAATGAAGATTCCGTTTATCTAATTGAAAAATAGAATCAATTAACAATTGATAATTAAAAATTAACAATGATAAGTTTCAGTTAAAAAAGCGCTAGTAACTTTTAAACTTTAAACTTTAAACTTTTAAATTAAAAAGATGAGCGAATTAAGTGTTAATCACTTATTAGGAATCAAGTATCTAAATAAACAAGATATTCAACTTATTTTTGAAACTGCCGATCATTTTAAGGAAGTGATTAACAGACCTATCAAAAAGGTGCCTTCGCTAAGAGATATTACCATTGCAAACTTATTCTTCGAAAATTCAACCAGAACTAAATTATCTTTCGAGTTGGCTGAAAAACGATTATCCGCCGATGTCCTTAATTTTTCATCATCACAATCTTCAGTAAAGAAAGGAGAAACTTTAATCGATACGGTTAATAATATCCTGTCTATGAAAGTGGATATGGTAGTTATGAGACATCCGAATCCTGGTGCAGGTGTGTTTCTGTCAAAGCATGTAAAAGCGAGTATTATCAACGCCGGAGATGGCGCACATGAGCATCCAACACAAGCTTTATTGGATTCGTATTCAATACGAGAAAAATTAGGAGGTGTCGCTGGGAAAAAAGTAGTTATTGTTGGGGATATTTTACATAGTAGGGTAGCACTCTCAAATATATTTGCTTTGCAATTACAAGGGGCACAGGTAATGGTTTGCGGGCCTAAAACGTTACTACCTAAATACATAAACACACTTGGAGTAAAGGTTGAAACAAATCTAATTAAAGCACTGAATTGGTGCGATGTAGCAAACATGTTACGGGTGCAGAACGAACGTATGGATATTAGCTATTTCCCATCCACTAGAGAATATACACAACAATTTGGAGTTAATAAAGAGTTGCTAGATTCTTTAAACAAAGAAATAACTATTATGCATCCTGGACCTATTAACAGAGGTGTAGAAATAACGAGTGATGTTGCCGATTCTAAACAATCCATTATTTTAGATCAAGTACAAAACGGGGTTGCAATTAGGATGGCAGTTATTTATTTATTAGCTTCAAAAATAAAACAGTAAATCATGATAATCGATCAAGACGGTAATATATCAATCATTACTCAAGAGAAAGCAACTATTGTTGAGCTAATAAAAAAAATACAAACCTTATATCCTAAATTCAAAAACAATAACATTATTGTAGCTTTATCTTCTTTAAACAAATTAGGTTTAGAAGATATCGTGGAATTTTTGGAACTATCAAATACCCATAGAGCTACAAAGCATTCTTTTGTAATTGTTTGTGATAAAATAGATTTAAATAGTGTTCCAGATGAAATAGTCGTTGTACCAACAAGTAAAGAAGCTTACGACATTATTGAAATGGAAGAAATGGAACGCGATTTAGGGTTCTAAATAGTTTGTTGTTTTGTTGTATGTCGTTTAGTTGAACACGGCTTAACAACTTAACAACTTAACAACTCACAAAAAATGAAATTAACCATATTAGGTTGTTACAGTGCCACACCAAGAGCTTTAACAAATACCACATCGCAAGTATTAGAAATAAACAATCACATGTTTTTAATAGATTGTGGTGAAGGTACTCAAGTGGAACTCCGCAAGCATAAAATTAAGTTTAATCGCATCAAGCATATCTTTATTTCCCATTTACACGGAGATCATTTTTTCGGTTTAGTGGGCTTAATATCTACTTTTAGATTGCTTACACGTGAAACAGAGTTACATATTTATGGTCCCAAAGGCATTAAAGAAGTCGTGACGCTTCAAATGAAATTAGCCGACTCTTGGACTAATTACCAGCTTATTTTTCATGAGTTGACTTCAGAAAATTCAGAATTGATTTTTGAAGATGAGGAAGTTGAAGTGTATACCATTCCTTTAAATCATCGGATATATACCAATGGCTATCTATTCAAAGAAAAAGAAGGGAATAGAAAATTAGATATTAATTTAGTTGAAGAAGCTAATATTCATATGGCTTACTATAGAAAATTAGCTCAAGGTTTTGATGTGACTAATAATGATGGTATTCTTATAAAAAATGAAACTGTAACCAAGGCAGGAGTAAAGCCTAAAAGTTATGCATTTTGTAGTGATACCATGTATAAAGAAGATATTGTTCCAATAATTAAAAATGTAGATGTGTTATATCATGAATCTACTTTTTTGGAAAAACATGCACATTTGGCGCCAAGAACGAAGCACTCAACAGCAAAAGAAGCTGCTAGTATTGCTAAACAAGCCAATGTAGGCACTTTGCTGCTTGGTCATTATTCTACGCGTTATGACGGCTTAAATTTATTTAAAGAAGAAGCACAGGAAGTATTTGAAAATGTGGAATTATGTGAAGACGGAAAAACGTTTAATTTCTAATTTCTTCGGAATTTAAAATCCATTGAACAGCTTCTTCTAGTGATTCACAAAGTTTTACACTGTTTTTTAAAAACATTTTTTCTAAAGTAGAACTCATAAAACCAGCGTCGTTGTACCATACTATGGCCGCTGCCTCAATAAAATCGTATTCTTTGCTGAAGGTTACCCAAACAAAAGGATCTATTGAATACGAATTCACTTTATTGGATATGAACCCAATTTTTTTAGAAGTACCATAAAGCTCAATAATCATGTTGGCAATTTTTTGAATTATCAACCAATCTACATGTATTTCATGGTTCAATTCAGCCACCACAAAATCTTCACAAATAAAAAACTTCCCGAAAGAAAGTTCTATTTTTTTATGAATAAACTTTGTTAGATTTTCAGACTCTTCAAACTTCATTGAAGTAGTAATATACAACTTTTTTTATAAATGAATATTTCTTTAAAGTTGATAATATATAAAACATGCACTAATAAAATAATCTGAGTTTGTTATAAATAAATAGTGTAGATTATTCTATCCGGGATATCTGTTTTGTATAAAACTACAATTTCAATCTTTTTTTAATTCTCTTAAATTAGATATCCATTGAAAAGCGACTTCTAAAGAATCACACCTTTTGATACTTTTTTTATAAAATTGCTTTTCAAGGGTGGCATTCATAAAAGCCATAGGGTTATAAGTTACTATAGCTGCAGCTACCATAATGCCATATTTTTCATCAATTTCTTCCCAAACTTGTGGATTCAAGGAGTATGAATTAAATCTATTTGAAATATAACCAATTTGTGCATCTGAGCCATAAAACATTATAAGTTCGTCCATAATGCTTTTTACCATTTCCCAATCAAAATGAATGCCTTCATTTAATTCAGAAATAAAAAAAGATTCTAATAAATAAAAGTTACCAAAAGGCCTTTCTATTTTATAATGCTTGATTTTAAAATATTGAGAGTTTTCGAATTTCATATTGTGGTTGGTTGGTTAGGTTATCGCTAATTTATAAAGTTAACTAATACAAAAGCACAAAGAAGTAAAATTTATTTGAAGGTTTTTTTAATATAAAATTATCTGAATATTATAGTGTAAATTTTAAAGCCCAATTTATAGCTTCATCAAGTGTTAAAAAGTGGTTGATATTCATATTTGTATATTTTTTTTCAAGCTTAGCATTCATATATGCCATTTTATTATAAGTAACTATGGCATTAGCTACAATAATATCATAGTCTTGTGCTACTGTTATCCAGGTTTGCGGATTCATGGAGTAGGAGTTAACTCTATTAGATATGTACACTAATTTTATGTCATTTCCATAAAAATTAATTAATTCAGACATAGCATCTTTAATCATTTCCCAATCAAAATGAACACCATCATTTAATTCTGAAATAATAAAAGTTTCTAAAAAGTAAAATGTACCAAAAGGCTTTACTAATTTATAATGAGACAATTTAGAGTAGTTAGATTCTTCAAATGTCATAAAGTTTAAGTTAAGGGAATTAATATTATAAAGTTTGGCAAAACTATCACAATTAAATATATTAAAAACATCTTTATGTAATTTTTTTATTACAAAATTTAGCTATAATGGCCAAGTTTTAAAAATCTTGGAGCATATTTTTATTTAGTTAAAAATTTAATTCAAAAACTTGTAAATTGCAAACATGGAACAAGATTTAAGCAATTACAGAAAATCATACGAAAAGAGTGAACTTTTATTAGATACTGCTCCAGAAAATCCAATGGAATTATTTCAAAAATGGTTTTATGAAGTAGATAAATTTTTTAATGAAGATGAAACCAATGCCATGACTATTAGTACTATTGGTTTAGATGGGTTTCCTAAAAGTAGGGTTGTACTATTAAAAAGGTTTACCTATGAAGGTTTTATTTTTTATACTAATTATAATAGTGAAAAGGGAAAAGCTATAGCCCATATGCCAAATGTTTGCTTATCTTTTTTTTGGCATGGCGCCGAACGTCAAATTATTATAAAAGGTAAGGCTGAAAAGATTGCAGAAAATTTAAGTGATGGCTATTTTGAATCGAGACCACGAGGAAGCCAATTAGGAGCATTAGTTTCTAACCAAAGTGAAGTTGTTACAGATAGAGATTACCTAGAGCAGAAGCTTTTAAAATTAGAAAAAGCATTTGAAGGTAAAGAAATACCCCGCCCATCACATTGGGGTGGTTATATAGTAAAACCTATAGAAATTGAATTTTGGCAAGGACGCCCTAATAGGTTACATGATAGAATTCGATACGAACTTCAAAATGATTACAGCTGGTTAATAAATCGATTATCTCCTTAAAATGCATGATGAAATACAATTATTTTATCAAAAAAATGCATTTGAACGATTAAATACAATATAAATCGATAAACAACGTGTTTTTAATCGAATTTAACATTTTATTAACGTTTACTTCAGTATAGTAGGTTAATTTTACAGAACCGAAACCTAAATTACCTACTTATGAAGTTATTATTTAAATTGCCATTAGTGGCACTGTTAGCTATTTTTAGCTTTTCTTGTACAACAGATAGTCTTGATGATAAAGCAGATTCAATTGAACTAAGTCTTATTACTCCAGAAACAAAATCCATTGAAGTAGAAATACTTGAACTTATTAATAACCACAGATTATCGTTAGGGCTAAATACTCTTACAGATATGTCCGTGGTAAAGTCGGTAGCATTTAGTCATACTGATTATATGGTAGGAAAAAACGAAGTATCGCATGCTAATTTTTATAAAAGAAGTGATTATTTAAAAGCAAATGCAGGCGCAACTAAAGTATCTGAAAATGTAGCTTATGGCTACAGTTCAGCAGACTCTGTTGTAAGAGCTTGGTTAAATAGCGACGGACACCGTGCAAACATTGAAGGTGATTATACAAACTTCGATTTAGCGGCCGAACAAAACGCCGAAGGGAAGTGGTATTACACCAATATTTTTATAAAAAAATAGAGTTGTTTTATTAGAAAAACAACTAAAACATAACCTTATTAATGACGTTTACTATATGTTATGGCATATTTAAAGAAGTTAATAGGTTATTTTAATAACTTTATAGTTATTGAATTTAGCTTTTGGTATAAATCCTCCCAGTTTTGGGAGGATTTTTTATGTTTGTACTAATTCTTAGTATTGACTTTAAGAATTTCAATGTTTGTCTATAAAAAACATATCTTATACTTCTGTCAACTAATCTTTACCCAATATCAAGCCATTAACAAATTGGTAGGTTTCAATTAACTTTCCTTTTTCACTCCAATGATGCGAGGGTCCATGAGCTACATATCCATAAAAATGGCGTTTTAAATCACGAGCTTCAGGTTTTAAGTTCCATCGAGATTCAATTTTCTTTTTGCCATTAGACCAATAATGTGTCCAAATACCTTGGTTTGTTTTTAAGTCACGCTGCCATTTCCAAACCAGTTTTCTATCTGGGGTCCAAAATGACTCTTCATCAGATTTACGCCCATTTTCATATATTGCCTTATGTTGTATTGTACCATTTTCATAGTAATCTATTTGGGTTCCATGAAGTAAATATCTCCCATGAGTACAAATTCTTGCGCTCCATGTTGATCGGACTTGTCCATTTGGATAGGTTTCAGAGAATTTTTTGATAGTTCCACCGGTTGTTTCAGGTGAAATATCACCATCATCAGACCAAACCCATGCTTCGTTGAATTCATAATGTAGACCTGGTAGAGAAACGGTGGTTAATAAATGAATGACACCATTGGGAGCTTGACGAGCTGTAACATAACCCAGTGAAGGATGATCCGTACGGTGATGTTGCGGAATCTGAACGGGAATTGTTTTAATATGCCAATTAGCTCCGTTATCTTTTGAAATTGCTACAAAGCAATTATTACCATAATTCCATCCTTTAGGGGGTGCAATTTTCTTTTTATGCATATAGGAATCACTCACCAAAAGCAAATTGCCTGAAGCGAGTCGAATCATGGATGGACGCTGAGCAGTACCTAAAGGAGGAAAAGGAGAAGGTTTGCTTTCACTCCAAGTAGCTCCCCAATCTGTTGAAACATTTGTGGGGGACCAACCATCTACATCTGAATTCTTACCGCCTATAGAAAGAAGATTACCTAAATCATCAAGAGGTAAAATTGTAGAATGTCTTCCTCCAGTTCGTCCACCCATATCTTGCCAATGGATACCGTTGTCTGTACTACGCCATAAGAAACTTTCGGCATCTACACCATCCATTGAAAAATAAATGGATTGATCGGGTCCACGAAACGCATTGGTAATGGGTTGGGCGGTATATCTAGTAGCAGGTTCATTAATTTGAGGAACAGAATAGATCCAGCTAGCACCATTGTCAGTAGATGTAGCCATACGAAATGGTACAAAATCTGATATTTCACGTCCACCACCGAAGAACCAAAGTTTTCCATTATCGTTCCAAAGTAAACCAGACTGATCATTAGTATCCTTTGTTTTAAAAAACAATTCAGGCATGTCCCAATCTTCAGAACCGTAACGCAAACGTGCTTGAGCAAAAGCAGTTGTAATGTCATTTTCAGATTTGC
Source organism: Mariniflexile litorale (assembly GCF_031128465.2). Taxonomy (GTDB): domain Bacteria; phylum Bacteroidota; class Bacteroidia; order Flavobacteriales; family Flavobacteriaceae; genus Mariniflexile; species Mariniflexile litorale. The sequence continues at coordinate 3,755,378 of NZ_CP155618.1, forward strand.
CCATTGGGGTGGTAAAATAGATAGCTAGAGCATCTCCATTGGGTAAAATTTCAAATCCAGGTGAATGATTGTGATGAAAGACCATGGAATCTATACCCACAAGTGCACCAACTTCTACCTCATTATAGGCTGGTGGCATAGGTAAAGCAAAACGTACAGTAAAATAAGGAATATCTGTGTTTGGACCTAAAGACGCTACTTCGGTATTTTGCTTAATTGCAGATTGACTGAAAGGAATAGATTTTGTTAAATCAATTACAAATTGAAGCTTATTAATAGAATCGCCTTTAGCCTCCATGTTTGTGCCCGCAGTGAAATTTGATGAAGAGATAGGAATAATTTTATTTGTAGTAGTAAGCGATGCTTTTTGGGAATACATGTTAAAAGAAAAGCTTATTATAAAGAAATACTGAAAAACAGATTTTTTAAGTTTAGTTAAATTCATATTATATTATTTAAATCATTTAAAAATAGTAATTATTTTTAAATGATTTAAATTGGTCTTTGTGAAAAAAAGATAAGGTAAAATGAATTTAATGTGCCAATCTTTTTGTTTATCAGTATTTTACGTTGTTTAATAATAAAGGAAGTTTTGCAACTTAAACAAAAAAACTCACTAGCAACATTGTTACTAATGAGTTTATCTACACTAAATTATTATTGAATTTTGGCTTGTTTAGTTTATTTCTACAACTATAAATTGGGTGCGTCTGTTTAATTGGTGTTGTGCTTCTGTGCAACGTACTGTACCGTTGCATTGGTTGGTTAATCTTTGTTCACCATAACCTTTGTGTTCTATAATTCTACTAGGGTTTATACCTTTATTTATTAAATAGTTGTAAGTAGCATTAGCTCTTTCTTCCGAGAGTACATTGTTGTATTTAGAGGTACCTCTAGCATCGGTGTGCGATGCTATTTTAATAACCATATTTGGGTAAGTAATCATCATTAAGTTTACAATTCTGTCTAATTCAATTGTACTATCCTGTCTTATATCATATTTATTAAAATCAAAATAAATAGATTGAAGCTCTGTAGTAGGTGTTATTTTATTTTTACTTGGACTTAATGCTATATTTGCATTCAGACTTGTCATATTTCTATCTATACCTTTTGATGTTATAGCTGTAGTGTTGTCTAAATAATCGTTGTTTTTAATATTTACATAGTAATCGGCGTCTCTATCAATATTGATGGTGTAATGTCCATTTTTTTCTGTTTGTAGAGTGGCAATAGGGTTGCTATTTCCATCTAGTAACGTTACTGTGGCATTCGTTATAGGAGTATTAGTTTCAGCATCGGTTACAGTACCTTCAATTTTTAATTGAGGGACTCTATCAAATGCATAAATATCATCACTACCAACACCGCCCTCTCTGTTTGAAGCAAAGTATCCAGACAAATCATTTTCATTCATAAAAAAAGAAAAATCGTCTTTGCTTGAATTTACAGGAACACCAAGATTGATAACACTAATAATTTGGTTATTTTCATTTGAAACTGTTCCGAAAATATCAAGCAAGCCCAATCCTGGGTGTCCATCGGAGGCCAAGAAAAGGTTTCCTTCATTGTTTATAAAAGGAAAACAGTCATTTTTATTAGTGTTAACAGGGGCTCCTAAGTTTTGAGGTGTGCCATATTCGTTATTGTTTATATCTACATAATAAATATCGGTGCCTCCTAAACCCCCAGGCATATCGGAAGTAAAGTAAAGTTTTGTTCCATCACTATTTAAAGCAGGATGTGCAATAGAATAGATACTGCTATTAAAAGGCACCTCTGCTATGTTGGTCCATTTACCATCATCTAATGTTGCTTTGTAGATTTTAAGATTTGTAAAACCTTCATCTGTTCTTCCTAAAACTTGTTTGCTAAAATCGTTTCTTGAAAAATACATGGTTTTTCCATCCTTTGAGATGGTTAAAGGTCCTTCATGATACACGGTATTAACGTTCCCTCTTAATTTAAATTTATTATTTACAATACTATCATTGCTAGATGCCGCTTTTATGTAAATGTCTAAAAAAGGTTCTTCATTCCAACCGTAATCATGTTTTGATACCCCTCCTTCGTCTCTTGAAGAAACAAAATAGATATTTTCATCTTTTTCGTAAGCACCAAAATCACTATACTTAGAGTTGAAATTAAGATCTTTAACTTTGTACTGTGGTTTGGCGTTGAAAATGGAGTTTATAAAATTGGCATCATTTAAAAATTTTGTCTCATTAATATCACCCCCCGCTTCTTTAAAGTGTTTTAACCACACACGAGATTCTTCATAATCATTAATCCCACGTAAGGCCTGCGCATATTTGTAATAGTATTGAGTTGGTATGTTTGGTTGTTGTACGGCTTTTTTATAATAAACCACCGCACTGTCTGGATTGCGCATGTATGCATAACAATCCGCTAATTGTCTGGTAGCATAATCGGCATTATCATTTTTAGAGATCAGTTCTTTATATACTGCAGTCGCATCTACAAAAGAGAATTTGTTGAATAAGTTATCAGCTTTCTTTTGTAAACCAGATTGGGAAAAAGTAGTAATACTTGATACCAAGACAACACTAGTTAATATGTAGTTTTTTAATCTCATGGGTATTTGTTTTAATTAAAAAATCTAGTAAAAGAATTTTTATTCATTGAAAACACATTTTGAATATTTTATTCCATCTTGACAACTATAAATTGTGTACGTCTGTTTAATTGGTGATCCACTTCTTCACAGTTTTCACCATCTTGACAACCATTTGTTAATCTACGTTCACCATAACCTTTATGTTCTGTAATTCTAGAAGGGTTGATGCCTTTGGAAATTAAATACTCATAGGTTGAATTGGCTCTGTCTATAGATAATTTATCGTTATAAGAAAGAGCACCTCTAGAATCGGTATGAGATTCAATGCGGATAACCATTTCCGGATAATCGTTTGTCATTAAATTTACAATCTTATCTAATTCTAAAGCAGCATCTTCTCTAATGTTGTGCTTGTCATAATCGAAGTAAATAGTATTTAATTCAGCAAGTTTTACAACATCAGGCAACGGATTTAATAACAAATTGGCTTGGATGCTTACAAGTTCTGTTTGAATGTTTTTAGATGTAAATGTTCTGTAATCATCGATGTATTTTTTCTGACTTGCAACAATTTTATAATCTTTATCTCTGTCGATATTTATTTGATAAAAACCATTTTCATCAGTTTCCATATAGGCAATTTGATTGCCTTTGTCATCAAACAATGTAATTATGGAATTAGGAACAGGTTTTGTGTTAACAGCATCGGTTACAACCCCTTCAACTTGTAATGTTGGCACTCTGTGAAATGCATAAATATCATCATCACCACGGCCTCCAGGTCTGTTAGAAGCAAAATAACCGGTAACGCCATTGGGGTTCATGGTAAACGAAAAATCATCTTTATTGGAGTTTATGGGAAGGCCTAAGTTTATAACATCAACAATTTCATTATTTTCACCTTGTATGGTTCCAAAAATGTCTAACATGCCTAACCCCGTGTGTCCATCGGAAGAAAAGAAGAGGGTTCCTTCATTATTAATAAAAGGAAAACCTTCTGCGCTTTCGGTATTTACTACTTTTCCAGCATTTTGAAGTTCTCTAAGGGTACCATCTGGATAAATATTAACCACCCAAATATCTGAACCACCATAACCACCAGGTCTGTCGGATGTAAAATATAATTTGGTGTCATCGCTATTTAAAGCCGCATGTTGTGTTGAAAATTCATCGCCATTTATAGATAGGTCTTCAATATCGGTCCATATGCTATCTCTTAAAGTAGCTCGATAGAGTTTCATGTTGGTAAGTCCTTTTTTATCTTTTACTTCAATTTGGTCTTTGTAGTTATTTCTTGAGAAATACATAGTGCGCCCATCTTTTGTAATGGTTACAGGGCCATCATGATAAATAGAATTTACATCGCCTTTTACTTTTGCCGTATGATCTACATTCTTCTTTGTGCCAACTTCGGTTACATACACATCTAAAAAGGGTTGTTCATTCCAGCCGTATAAACGTTTTACGGCAACACCTTCATCTCTTGACGATGCAAAGTAAACTTTACCAGCATGTTCAAAAGCCCCGAAATCGCTAAACTTAGAATTGAATCGAACTTTATCTAAAAAGTATTGCTGTTTTGCACCAAAAACACTTGTGATAAAATTGATGTCTTTAGAAAAATCGTTCACATTAACAACTCCTCCCGAGTCTTTATAACGTTGTAACCACTCTTGAGATTCGTCGTATTTTTTCATACCTCTAAGAGACTGTGCATATTTATAATAATATTCTACAGGCACATTGTCTTGTTTAACAACGTTTTTATAATATCTAGAAGCATTGTTTGGATCTCTTAAAAAGGCATAACAATCGGCCAGTTGTCTGGTTGCATAATCTTTATTGTAATTATTAGCAATAAGCTCTCTATAAACTTCGGCTGCTTTAACAAAAGAGAATTTATTAAATAGGGTGTCTGCTCGCTTTTGCTTTCCTTGTTGTGAAAACATAGAAACACTTAGCATGAATACGATACAGACTAATAAGTAATTTTTAACTTTCATAAAAATAGTATTAGAAATATCTTGGTGATTTTAATTTAGAACTTAAGAATTTGAATTCGTACATAAGTAATATTTCATGTGAACCCGTCGTGTAACTTGAAATCTCTGAAATTGGTTTTTCATAAGCATATCCAACACGCAGTTGTCTAGATATTTGAAAATCGACAATACCGCCAATGGCTGCTGTTTGTTCGTTTATTCTATACGAGCCCCCTAACCAAAACTTTTCGTTGAATAAGAAATTGGCGGTTAAATCGTAAGAAACAGGCGCTCCATTAGTAGCTTTTACTAAAAATGCTGGTTTTAATTTGATGTTTTTACTTAAATCAACCACCACACCACCTGTAAAATAGTAACTTAATCTATCTAAAGCTTCAAAGCCTTCTTCGGTATTTTTATCGGTATTTAAAACTCTTGGAGTTGATAATCCAAAGTAAACTCTGTTCGTACTCCAATAGACACCAAGTCCAATATTAGGTGTCCAACGATCTTCTATACCATAAATTGAAGGGTCAAAACTTTCCGTTTCGCGAAAATCGGGGTCTAAGCTGTACTGAGTAAAACCGCCCTTAATACCAAAAGCAAGTTTTCCTGTTCTTCCTGTTGGAATAGCATATGAAAAATCACCATATAAATATGTGAAATTCTCAGGACCTAAATCATCTTCAATAAAAGATAATCCGACACCGATTCTATCGTTTCTTAAAGGTGTGTGTACAGACAATGTTTGTGTTATTGGGCCACCTTTAAAACCAACCCATTGGCTTCGGTGTAATCCAACAATACTTAAAGCTTCTCTACTTCCTGCATATGCAGGGTTTATAGAGATTGTATTGTACATATACTGTGTGAATTGCGGTAATTGTTGTGCAACTCCAACCGTACAACTAAACAATGCAATAGCGATTATGGTATGTTTAATAAATTTCATAGGTTAAGTTTTATTTGGTTCCTAAGTAAACTGGTCCTGTAAATGGTGCCAATCCACTATCTTTTAAAGTTACTATATAATAATAAGTTCCGTTTGGTACTGTTCCAGAGGCACCAATGGATTTTTTACTGGCGGTACCTTTCCAGTCCCCCATGTTTTCTCCAACAGTATAACTATTAGATTCAAAAATTAATGCGCCCCAACGGTTGAAGATTTTAACGTCGGCTGTAAATCCACATAAGTCAATACCTGTAATATCAAAAGATTCATTGTAAGCATCTCCATTAGGTGTTACTGCTTTAGATATGACGATGTCGTTTTCACCACAAGGTAATACCACACAATCGGCATTTATATTCATGGTTACATTGGTGATGCTCACACATCCAGCATCGGTTGTTGTGTACCTGAATTCATAATCTATGCCACCACTTTGTGGAAGGAAGTCTGGACTAAGTTCAAGAGTTGTAGGATTGAAAATACTACCAGAGAGCGTTGCTGCTGGATTACCTTCAATTAATTCCCAAGTACCATTCGTATTAAGTGAACTTGAAATTATATCATTTAAATTAACAATGCCATCATCAAAACATCTGTCTTCAGCAACGATATCAGTTATTATTTCATCAAGAGCTACAAACAGTGTTTGTTTATATACAATATCATTGCCACATTCGTCACTTACCGTCCATGTTCTTACAATTTCATAGTCATTTAAAACATTATCTACAAACGTACTTGTTTCGTTAAATACCACAATGATATTTGATTCCGATGTACAATTATCTGTGAAAGTTAAAGCAGGTGCGTCTGGTATATTAGTACAACTTACATTCAATACTTCATCAAATGTTGTTGATGGCAGTGGAGCCTTAGTGTCTTGTACAGTTATAATTTGCGTATGTATGGTTGTTAAACCACATTCATCTGTAGCTGTCCAAGTACGAGTAATAATATAATTATTTGGACAATCACCCGTAGTTATAACATCTTTAACGGTTACTGGAGCAGTTCCACAGTTATCGGTTGCGGTTAATACTTCTGCAACAGGTACGGCATCACATTCAACTGTTACTGTATTAATAGGAAGCGTTCCAACAAATGTTGGTGCTTTTGTATCTCTTACAGTTATAATTTGAGTATGCTTTGTAGTATTTTTACAAGCATCTGTAGCTGTCCAAGTACGAGTAAGTGTATAGTTATTTAGACAATTACCGTTTGTTCTAACATCATTCACAGAAACAGTAGCAGAACCACAAGTATCGGTAGCATTTAGTTCTATAGCTGTTGGAACAGCATCACATTCTACAACTAAGTTAGCAGGAGGTAATGTTGTCTCAACAAATGTTGGTGGTGTTGTATCTTGAACGGTTATAGTTTGAATATGGGTTTTTGTTAAACCACATTCGTCAGTAGCAGTCCAAGTACGTGTAACAATATAATTATTAACACAAATACCCATTTGTGTGCTTTCTTCAAATGTTACAATAGCCTCTCCACAATTGTCAGTAGCATTCAATTTAACAGCTGTAGGTATAGCATCACATTCAACAACAATATTCTCCGGAAGCGTTGTTTCAACAAATTCTGGAGCAGTGGTATCAGATACTGAAATTATTTGATCTGCAGTTACTGTATTACCACAAGCATCTGTTGCCTTCCAAGTACGTTTTATACTATATGTTCCAGAACATGTACCATCAGTTCTTTCATCTACATAGGTAATAATAGGGTTCTCATCACAATTATCTATTGCTGTAGCTGTTCCAAACGCAATAGGAGATAAATCATCACTACATTCAGCACTTACATTAGCTGGTAGCGTAAGTACTGGAGCGGTATTGTCTTGCACAGTAATCGTCTGGGTAAAGTTTTCGCTTATATTACCACAGGCATCAACAAAGTTCCAAATACGTACTCTAACATAGGCACTAGGGCAGGTAGGATCTATGTTGGTTTCATCACTTACTATATTTAGAGCAGGAGTACTACAATCATCAGTCGCTGTAGGGGTAAGGGCTAATGCATCATTGATGGCATCGATATCACTACATTCTAGTGTAGTATCTAAATCGCCCGTTGTATTATTAATTTGAGGAGCAATGATATCTTTTATTAAATAAGTTGCTGTTGTTGAACTTTTATTACCACATACGTCAGTAGCAGTGAAAGTAACTGTTATGGCACCATCATCACATTTAACCGAAGTATCAGACCCATAATCATTACTCCAGCTTACCTCACTACAATTGTCAGAAGCGGTAGCACCCGCATTAGCGTTCAACCAATCTGTTAAGGTTTTTTCTGTATCACCAACACCACATTCTATTTCGATATTATCAAGACTTGTATTATCAATAATAGGAGCAGATTGATCGCTACCAGTATGTGTCATAGTTTGATTTTCTAATTTGTTACCACAAGCATCAACAACTTCAAAGGTATATACTAACGACCAAGAACAGTCATCACCCGTTTGTGTTGTATCTGTTAAATTAACAGTTACAGTACCACCACAATTATCAGAGTAGTTAGTTGCAATAGTAGTAGCATTAAAAGGATATGTTGTTTGTGCATTAGCGCTACAAATATCAGCATCGGTTTCTCCTATAGGAGCTGTACCTGTTGGAGCAGATTGATCGCTACCAGTATGTGTAATAGTTTGATTTTCTAGTTTGTTGCCACAAGCATCTAGCACTTCATATGTATATACTAAAGACCAAGAACAATCATCACCAGTTAAAGAGGCATTTGTAAGGTTAGCAATTACGTTGTCAGCACAATTATCCGTATAATTACCAGCTATAGTAGCCGCATTAAAAGGATATACTGTTTGTGCATTGGTAGCACAAACATCTACCCCAGATACTCCAGTTGGAGCAGTTCCTGTGGGTGCAGTTGTATCAGTAATATTAATAATTTGTTCAGCCGTTGCAGTACTGCCGCAACCATTGGTAATTGTAAAAGTTCTGGTTATAACAAGAGGACAACTAGACCCTGGAGTTATTACATCAATGTATGTTATACTTGTAATAGTCTCACCTTCTGAGGCTGTATAGCCAGTTGTTATATAAGTATCTTTAATATCTGCCGATTGAGATGTGCTAAAAGGATATCTAGCAGTTAAAGCTGTTATACTGTTTTCATCACAAGCTTCAATATTAATAACAGCTGGTGCAGTTATTTCAGGTGTTCCGCTAGAGACCGTTACTTTTATTGGTACACGTGTTTGGCTGATACAAGAATTCGAATATCCTTCAGCCACATAATATGTTGTTTCTCCAATACTACTTGTAGAAGGTACGATAGAATTTTGAGCAGGGGTAGATGGATTATTATCTACATAGTAATATAAATTATATACAGAGGGTGTTGTAGGCGCATCACTAGGTGTTGCGGTTAAAGGAGTTGCAGTTTCATTCAGACAATATATAACATCTTCAACTGTTGGTACTGAAGTTATATTAGATACATTGATGGTGAATTCATAATAACATGTTGTTGTTCCAGGAGGAATAGCATAATAAACCAAGGTTCCTAAAGTAGGAGGGAACGGGTTAGAAGTATTATATTCTATGGAAGTAGATGTTTTAGGATATTCATTATAAAACCTAGTACCTGGAGAGAATGCGGCGTTTACCTGTGATGTTTGAATAGGTGTTGAACCGATATTACAGAAATAAAAATCTCTAACAGGTGTATAGCTGCCGCAATTAGCCGCAACGTAAGCTTGAGAATCTATAGTTATTATGTTAGGAGTAGGTATGGGCTCACCAATACATGATCCGCTTGTTTCGTATCCTTTAATTAATGCTTGATTAAAAGAAGTGTTAGATTGATCTCCTATGCCTGAAATAGAACCGTTTAGGGATATATTCGGTGTGCAATTGGTATTAACTAAAAGTGCACAATCTGTTGTGGCTTTCAATTTAAAACTTATATCTGCTAAGATGTCTTCAGGATTATTAGAAACAGGTAAAGTACCAATATTCCAAATAATAGAACCGGTCGCTCCTGCATTTGGATCATAATATGGTTGGTTACTCGTTACTAATGGAGCATTCACGTTGTAATCAATACTTAAATTTTCGTAAGAAGATGTATAGGGTATTGGTATCGTTATGGTCGTATTATTTGTGGCTTCAGTGCCTTTATTTTTAATTTCTATTTTATATTCCGCACTTTCTCCAGGAAAAAGAGTCATTGGGTCTGCACCACTTGTATTTACAGCGGTTGTAGTTAAAATACCCTCGGTTTCAGGGACATAAGCGTCAACTGAAAAGGTTAGATTAAATATAGCATAAGTATCTATAGTAGAACCGTAACGAAACCGTGTAGAAGTTTGGTTATTGTCTATTATGGTATTATTAGTATTGTTAATATTAAACATGCTAATATCCAGTCCCGTATTGTTTATTAAATTAGGGTTTCTATTATTGTTTCCAGTAACGATTGATGAATTAAAAAAGTTACCTGAGTTATTACCAGAATGACTTAAGGGAACCCAATCGTCATCAGCAGCATTTCGAATATTAAAATAATCTCCACCATAATAATTATCACCTTCACCAGCCATGACACCTAATTTTACGTTAACATCGCCATTTTGTACAGCATTAAATCCAGAAATTGGTATTTCAAAATTCACTGTTGATAGATTGGTAACAAAAGCATGTCCGTCAAAAATAGTCACATCTCGCCATTTCATTTTTGAATTTTCATAAACAACAACCATACCCCAGCCACCATAGTAACCAATATCTCCACCATTACCTTCTTGTAAAGCCATGTCCGCAACAAAATAATTACCTAGACCATAGGTTTTTACATAATCTGTAACTTCTGTATAACCAGAATACATGTTGTTATCGGTATTAGAAGGATAATAAATATTATCAGTATCAGCAGTAAATTCTTCATACGAAGTTGCTGATGGACCTTTTAATGATATTTTACGTTTATTTAAAGTTTTAGTATATCCATCTAATAATGCATAAGCATGATTTACAGTATTATTTAAATCTTCATCAATATCTTCATCTCTTTGTAATGCGCTAACAATTATTTGGTTGCTTCCAGAACCGAAAGTAACAGGATCAAATGAAACTATAACACTATCATTGTCTGGTGCATCTATTGATAAATTTTGGTTGCTAGCTATAATCCAGCTGGTACCTCCATTAATAGAATATCTTACTTGATAATTAGTATTTAAACTCTCAAAAATAACTGTTGATTCTGAAGAAGTGAAAGTATATCTAGGATAATAATTACCATCTGCACCTTGTCTTGTTACGGTCATAGTATAATTAGTACCAGTAACTAAATTCGAACTCCCAATTATAAAATTATTATTAAACACATTAAAACTGGTAGCAGCACCTGCACGCCCCGTCCAATATAACCCAGCATATAATATGTTAGAGCATTCAGGACTTGCGCCATTTTCATCTGAAAACTTCAATTCAGCCATAGATGAATTAATAGTGTTAGCATCATTGTCAACATCAACATATTGCATATCCTTATATCCATTATGTTCATTAACTCCGTAATTAACCAAAGTTAAATTGGTGTTTCCCATCATGGTAAAATCACCTTTTATGTTATAAATAGTCTTGGTTGGAGTATATTGTGATTCTCTAGGTGAAAAAGGAACTCTAACCTGAGAAAAGCCTTGAAAACTTAACAATACCATGAACAACACAGCTAGAGGTATTGGTTTTAAATAAGTCTTTAATTTAGTAGTGTATAGTTTCTTCATTTCTTAATTAATTAAAATTAAACTGTGTTGTGTCTTTTTACTATGATGGATTAACATTTTCGAAATAAATTGTTATTTCTGAGTCTATGTTTTTAATAAAAGCTCGTATTTGACTTTCTGTACATTTAAAATAAGTGGTAACATAAATATAGCTTAGATTGTTAAACCCACTAATATTCGAAAAGTCTATATAACTATTTAAATCAGATATTTCTTTTAATTGAACCTTTAGTATTTGAACAGTACTAAATAAAGAATTTTCTGTTTTTAAAATATTTAGAGAATTAGCGTCATATAGTGTTAAGGATATTGGTTTTTGTGGTCCCGTTACTTTTATAATGTTATTGTTTTTTACATAAATGCTAGGCTTCAAGCTGTATAATAATTGATTTGGAACTTCATCAGCTCCATTTAGATTGGAATTTTGTAAAAGAGTTCCATTCTTTAATTCAAATACTTTAGTCTCTTGAGCTACAACTTCATTAAATGACAATAATGAAATACAAATAACACATATAAATGCATTTAACGTGAAGGGTAATTTATTTATCATGGCCTAATAAGGGTTATTTATTAATTTTAAAAATATATTTATAGACATAAATATGACGTTAACGTCACTTGTTATAGCCTAATGTTGATTATCAATAAAAACAATAATATAGTTTTTGAGGGAAAAAACTGTGAGGGAAAAACACTGAGTAACAATGTTGTATTTATTTGTGAAATTAGATTTGGGATCATATCTTTCAATTTTATAGGTAAGCAAATTAACGCATATGCTTAAAGTTGGTCAAAATAATATGGTAAATCACTTATATATTCGTTTAAAAGCTAGTGCAAACATTTAAACGAAATAATTGGTTATTTATCGTTTAAAATTTTGAACATATTAATTGTTTTATTTTACCGATTTTAATTAAAATACTGGTATTATAATTTTTGTTTAATTACTTTTATATAGAAAATACGTGCACTTAACAGGTTTTATGAAAAAACTATTCTTAATTAGACATGCGAAATCCTCTTGGAAGTATAATGTTATTGATCATGAAAGACCATTAAATGAAAAAGGTCTTAACGATGCTAATAATATATCTCTTTATCTGAAAGCAGATAGTTTAAATATGGATGCCGTTTATTGCAGTGATGCTGTAAGAACTATAACGACAGCTAATATCTTTTTTGAAAACCTTAAAATGGATAGCTCAAAATTGCAATTAAATCATGATTTATATGATTTTTCAGGAAGTAATCTTATTCGTGTCATTAAGGAGTGTGATAATAGAATAAATCATTTAATGGTTTTTGGTCACAATCATGCCATTACAGCTTTTGTTAATACTTTTGGCAGTATTCCTATAGATAATGTACCTACTTGTGGTGTGGTTTGTATTGAGTTTAATATTGATAATTGGAAAGATTTAAACAAAGGAAAAACTCTAAGTACTTTATTTCCAAAAGATTTAAGAAAGTAATGTTTTAGGTTAAATATCACAGCAATGTATCTAAAATAAATTGATATCATATCAATACGTGTAGGGATGCTTAATCATTCGCTTTAAAGCAAATTATTTAACCTAAATAGAATATATTTGTGCAAGCATTACATCATTTTTACGAAGCATGACAAAACCAGAAATTCATTCAAATAGTTACATAAATAGAGAAATAAGTTGGTTACAATTTAATGCAAGAGTTTTACAAGAAGCTTCAGATGAAAGAGTACCATTAATTGAAAGATTACGGTTTGTAGGTATATTTTCTAATAATCTAGATGAATTTTTTAAGGTTAGATATGCTACCGTAAAACGAATTGTTGACGCAGGAAAAGCAGGGAAAAGCGAATTAGGAGGCATCAAGGCCAAAGAATTACTTGAAATAATCACTCAAATAGTAATTAAACAACAAAGCGAAAGCTTAGAAGTTTTAGATGCTATTCAAAAAAGATTGGAAGATGAAAATATTTATATAATTGATGAAAATCAAATAGATAGCTCCCAACACGATTTTATAAAAAAATATTTTATAAGAAAAGTAAGTCCGGCATTAGTGACCATTATTTTAAACGATTTGGTTGTGCTTCCAAATTTAAAAGATAGTGCCGCATATTTGGCAGTAAAAATGGGAATGCTAGATAATAAGAAGCAATTTGCTCTTATTGAAATACCAAAGTCTATTAACCGTTTTATAGAATTACCTAAACAAGGGGATAAAAGTTTTATAATAATGATAGACGATTTATTGCGTCATTGTTTAGGTTATATCTTTAACATTTTTGATTACCGAACCGTTTCGGCTCACATGATAAAAATCACACGTGATGGTGAGTTAGATTTTGAAAGTGATTTGAGTAAAAGTTTTATTGAAAAAATATCCGATAGTGTAAAACATAGACAAACAGGCGACCCGGTACGTTTTGTTTACGATAAAACCATCGATAAAGATACCTTAGAATTCTTAATGTCTAAAATGGGTATTGATCATACAGATAGTATCATTCCTGGGGGGCGTTACCATAACAGACGCGATTATATGAGTTTTCCAAGCCTAGGAAGAACAGATTTACTTTATGATAGCATTGAGGCATTGCCTATTAAAAACCTCAGTTTAGAGGCTAGTATTTTTAAAGCCATAGAACATAAAGATTATTTATTACATGCCCCGTACCAAACATTTTCTTATATCGTTAAATTTTTAAGGGAAGCAGCCTTAGATCCTCAAGTAAAAACTCTAAAAATCACTATTTATCGTTTAGCCCAAATTTCTCATATTGCTAGTTCGCTTATTAATGCTGCTATTAATGGAAAATCGGTCACAGTATCTATAGAGCTTCAAGCACGGTTTGATGAGCAGGCTAATATAGATTATGCGCAACAAATGGAAGAAGAAGGCATCAATTTGGTATTTGGTGTCAAAGGATTAAAAGTGCACAGTAAAATGTGTGTTATAGAACGTGAAGAAGGTAAAAAACTAAAACGCTACGGCTTTATAAGTACAGGGAATTTTAATGAATCTACCGCTAAAATATATACAGATTATACCTTGTTCACTGCAGATCAACGTATTTTAAAAGATGTCAATAAAATATTTAGTTTTTTTGAAACCAACTATAAAATTTTTAGATATAAACATTTAATAACATCTCCTCATTACACAAAAAAAGCTATATTTAAATTAATAGATGCCGAAATTCAGACTGTAAAAAATGGAGGTGAGGGACTTATTCGTTTAAAAATGAATAGTATCTCAAGTTATAGTATGGTTGATAAACTTTATGAAGCGAGTAATGCCGGTGTTAAAATTCAAATGATTGTACGTGGCATTTGCTGTTTAATTCCTGGAATTCCAAATATGAGCGAAAATATTGAAGTGATTAGTGTGGTAGATAAGTTTTTAGAACATTCGAGGGTATACATTTTTGGAAACAATGGAAACCCAAAAGTGTATATTTCATCGGCCGACTGGATGACGAGAAACATTGAAAACAGAGTAGAAATAAGTTGCCCCATTTATGATGATTCTATAAAGCAAGAAATTATAGAAACATACAATATTTGCTGGAACGATAATGTAAAGGCACGTTGGTTAAATGCGTCACAAGAAAATGAATATAAAATAAATGATAAAGAAAAAGTAAGGTCTCAGTTTGCTACTTACGCTTATTATTTAAAAAAATTAGAAAATTAGGATGCTTTCAATTAAAAAATATGCAGCAATCGATATTGGTTCTAATGCCGTTAGGTTGCTTATTTCAAATATTATAGAACAAAAAGGCAAACCTGTTCTATTTAAAAAAAATTCATTAGTTCGTGTACCTATTCGTTTAGGATCTGATGTTTTTATACATAATAAAATTTCAAAAGAAAACACGCAACGTATTCTAGATACCATGCTCGCGTTTAAATTATTAATGAAATCGCATAAAGTGGTAAAATATAAAGCCTGTGCCACTTCGGCGATGCGAGAATCAACGAATGGTAAACAGGTGGCCGATTTAGTATTAAAAAATTCTGGAATAAGTATCGATATTATTGAAGGTGAAGAAGAAGCAGCTATTATTGCTGCAACCGATTTAAACACTTTTATTGATAAAAGTAAAACTTATTTATATGTTGATGTTGGTGGGGGTAGTACCGAGTTTACTATTATAAACCAAGGAATTTCGGTGGCTTCAAAATCTTTTAAAATAGGTACAGTACGTTTATTAAACGATATGGTATCGAAGGAAGCATGGCAAGAATTGGAACAATGGATAAAATCACATACAAACAATTACGATAAAATATCCGTTTTGGGTTCTGGTGGAAACATTAATAAAATTTTCAAAATATCAGGAAAAGCTTTAGGTAAACCGTTAACATATTTCTACTTGACATCGTATTATAACTTACTACAAAGTTATTCTTATGAAGAACGTATAACCGAATTGGATTTAAATCAAGATAGGGCAGACGTTATCATTCCTGCCATGCGGATTTACTTGTCTTCTATGAAGTGGAGTGGTGCTAAAAATATATATGTACCAAAAATTGGGTTGGCAGATGGTATTATAAAAAGCATCTACTATCAAACGGTTTCAAGCAATACACAGTAAAATTTTGCACTTCACCTTTTAAAATTGCACCGATGTAATTTTATAATATATATTCGTACACGATAAATTGCTAAAATTTATAACCCAAAGCTATTCATTTATGAAAAAAATATTATTAACATTACTACTTGGTTTTTCATTTTACGGATTTTCTCAAGATGTAAAGTATGGTGTAAGAGGTGGTTTAAACATTTCAAATTTAGATTTTGAAGATACACCTGTCATGACAAATAAGCATAGAAACAGTATGTATATTGGTTTTTTTGGAGATATTCGTTTCTCCAAAACAGTTTCTTTAGTTCCAGAGTTACAGTTTTCTGCTGAAGGTGCCAAAGTTGAAGTATGGCAATTAGATTATATACAAGCACCTATTTTATTAAAACTTAGATTAAGTGAAAAAGTTCGTTTTGCTCTTGGTCCGCAAGTAGGCTTGAAAATAAATAAGGTGGATGATGGCGCAAGAAATTTTGCTTATTCGGGAGTAGCTGGAATTGAATATAAATTATCACACATGTTATTTGCTGATATTCGATATACTTACGGCTTGGTAGATGTTTTTGATGACAATTTACCGGTTTCTGCTAAAAATTCAACCATTCAATTAGGTGTAGGATATAAATTTTAACCGTGTATCGTCCTGCTTTTTCCTAAGTTAGCTATTATTTGACCCTCATATTCAAGAAGTTGTTGCCATTTGGTGTCAACTTCTTTTTTTTCGCCATACTTACGTGCAAACCCTAAAAACATAGTGTAGTGGTTGGCCTCGCTTACCATAAGGTTTCTATAAAAAGTGGCTAATTCTTTATCTTCAAGTTCTTCAGATAATAGTCTGAAACGTTCACAGCTTCTAGCTTCAATTAAAGCAGCATAAAGCAACCTATGTACTAATTGTGTTGTTCTACTACCGCCTTTAGGAAAAAACTTAAGCAACTCAATAACATAATCATCACGTCTATCACGTCCTAAAACCCAACCACGTTTTATAATGATATCATGAACCATTTTAAAATGACTGATTTCTTCTTTAACTAAAGCGGTCATTTCTTGAACCAAATCGGTATATTCAGGAAAGCTTACAATTAAAGAAATAGCAGTACTGGTTGCTTTCTGCTCGCAAAAGGCATGATCGGTTAATATTTCTTCTATATTTTTTTCAACAATATTAACCCATCTTGGGTCTGTTGGTAATTTAAGTCCTAGCATAATTCATTCATTTTAACCTTCAATTTCATTTATTAAAAATGTACCATCACTATTAATTATCATTTCACTTAAATAATAATTATCTGTTTCTGGTTGGGTATACATGATATATATACTTGTTTTATCTTTGGTGAGTTCTTCATTATCGTTTATCCAAACACCAGATAAAATAGCAATTTCAAAATATTCTTTTAATTCATTATTGTGCTTTAAAAAAAAAGGCTTGTCTATAGATTCTGAAAGAATTTTGTTATCGTTTTTAAAAACAGTGATTTCTGAAATATAATCTCTATAAAAGTGTTTATAGACTATAGTGTCTGCTTCGAATGTGTTTATAACACTACTATTCATATTAGCATAGGTTTTAATTTTCACCTTAAAACCATTGCTTAATACAGTGTCTGTTATGGTTTCAGAATAGGTTTCAGGAAAATATTTTACTATTTCTAGCACACCTATAGAATCTTTAAACTTTTCAACAGATGTTTTTAAGCTGTCCTTTTTAGTTTTTCCACCAGTACAACTTAAAAAAACAAAAACTATTAATAAAAAATAAATTAACTTATTCATTTATAAATATTTAAACATCTAAATCAAACGTTTTTCTTAAAAGATCTATATTAGGGTTTTTCTCTTTAAGTTTCTCAAATTTATCAAGGGACGTGTATGCATATTGCTTTTCCATTTCTTCGTTCACAGTAATAGATAAGCTAATATCAAAATTACTTAGAGTCTTACGAATATACAGCATCAGGTCGTATTGGTTACGCTCTAATTCTACTTTGTTGGTAGCGTTAGGATATTCTAAATGAACAACAGTTCCTTTTACTTTTGGAGTATCAATAGATAGAATAGATGCTAAATTATGCTTCCCATCTTTTTGAAGGATTTCTATAAAGGCATTCCAAGTTTTAATTAAATCGGCTTCAGTAAATGGTTCTGACGGTAGATTTTCTTCATCTATTACAACATCCATTTGTTTTATAAGATGTTCCTTCTTAAGCTTTAAACTTTTTAAAGATAGGCCCGAAGCTCTTTTTGAATCTTGCTTTAATTCAATTTTTACAGGTTGATTATCCTGAGATTTATTTAAATTATTTAAAGTTTTATGTGATGTTTCAGTGGTTTTTGGTTCAACCGAAGCAGATTCACTTTTCGTTTTATTTGGAAGTGTTACCGGTACAGGTTTAATGCCTTTTTTATGAAAGTACGAAGCGGGAATTATGAAGTGCCTAGAATTTTTTTTTTCTCCATCGAAAGTGATAGAGGCAAGTTGCATAAGGCATAACTCAATGAGCAGTCGTTGGTTTTTACTGCTTTTGTATTTCAGATCGCAATCATTAGCGAGATTAATACCCTGAAGTAAAAACTCCTGAGAAGCTTTTTGCGATTGTTCTAAGTATTTCTTTTTTGTTTCATCGCCTACTTCAAGCAATTCTATGGTTTCGGGTGTTTTACTGACTAACAAATCTCTAAAATGAGATGCTAAACCAGCAATAAAATGATGTCCATCAAAACCTTTTGAAAGGGTTCTGTTAAATTGAAGTAGTAAATCAGGAATTTTATTCTCTAAAATAAGGTCGGTGCTTTCAAAATAAGTTTCGTAGTCTAGAACATTTAAATTTTCGGTAACCGCTTGTCTCGTTAAGTTTTTACCCGAAAAACTAACCACACGGTCGAAAATAGAAAGCGCATCACGCATAGCTCCATCTGCTTTTTGAGCAATGATGTGTAGCGCATCGTCTTCAGCGTTGATTCCTTGTTCTTCTGCAATGTATTTTAAATAGTCTTTTGCATCTTTTACCGTAATCCGTTTAAAGTCAAATATTTGACAACGTGATAAAATGGTTGGTATAATTTTATGCTTTTCGGTAGTAGCAAGAATAAAAATACAGTGTTTTGGTGGCTCTTCTAATGTTTTTAAAAAGGCATTAAAAGCAGCCTGAGATAGCATATGTACCTCATCAATAATATACACTTTATATTTCCCCACTTGAGGCGGTATACGAACTTGGTCGGTTAAACTTCTAATATCATCCACCGAGTTGTTTGATGCCGCATCGAGTTCGAAAACATTGAATGCAAAATCTTCATTGCCCGTTTCGGAGCCATCACTATTTATCATTTTAGCTAAAATACGGGCGCAAGTTGTTTTACCAACACCACGAGGTCCTGTGAACAAAAGGGCTTGTGCTAAATGATTGTTCTCAATGGCATTTAATAAGGTGTTTGTAATAGCCTGCTGACCCACAACGTCTTTAAACGTTTGGGGCCTGTATTTTCTAGCCGATACTACAAAGTGTTCCATTGAATTATTAAAGTAACAAAGTTAAAAATTCAATTAAGAATTATGAATTATGAATGGAGAATTTAGAAGGAGTTATTAACAAAAACGAAGCTTATATGCTAATATGTTTTTGTTAAATTTGTATAAAAAATCAACTAATTTCGTTTAAATGTCGATATAATCAATTTAAAGTGACAATATCTTAAATAGTAAAACCAATCTCCCCAAAACAAAACAACTTTCAGTTTAAAAATTAACTTATCAATAGCCCTGACCCTCCCGATGCTTCATGTGGGTAACGCCCAAATTTTAATTATTTTATTAGTTGGTAATTGCCCATTAAGTATTGTACTTTTGCGGCAAGTAAATCGCCTTATCGCTTTCCGTTTTTCGGAAGGAGGAAAGTCCGAACACCGTAGTGCAACATAGTGGCTAATAACCACCAGCCGTGAGGTTAGGAAAAGTGCAACAGAAAGTATGTACAGGTCATGCTGTAGTGAAACCAGGTAAACTCTATGTGGTGCAATGTCATGTATACCAACGTTTGAGGGCGGCACGCTCGATTGTTGGAGGGTAGGCAGCTAAAGTGTATTGGTAACAATGCACGCAGATAAATGATAAGGGCTTTTTATATTTTAAATTCATTTTATAAATATAAAAATGTACAGAATTCGGCTTATAGATTTACTTGTTTATAGATAAACCCTTTTTGTGAATTCAAAAAGGGTTTTCCATTTTAAATAGGATAGGGATTTTATTAAGTTAATGACGCTCCATTTTGCTAAATAAGTATTTATTTATTAAATTGATATAGGGAATAGTAACCAAACAGAACTAAGTATAGGAAAGGAATATTCTGCTTTTTTTAAGTATAAGTATTAAATAACTGAAAAATTAATACATAAATTAAGTAAAAATTTTACAAAAAAAAGAGGCTGTCTGAAAGAGGCCACTGAAAAACATGTCCTATTTTGATCGGCATCGTTTTTTGGACAATAAAAAAACGCTTATAACAGGATTTTAAACATCCGTTATAAGCGTTATCTTTTTTGAACTGTTTTTATTTTTAGGCTCTACAAGTTGCTTTTCGACTTATGTAATTATATAAGTTGTTTTTTTATAATGCACATGTAGATTTCATTTTCTATGTCAATTTCAGTATTCTTTTTAAGTTTACCGTAAAAATTGCCATTGCTCCTTGCATTTGCATATTGTCAATCCCATACGATACTGCCCTATTATAACCATGTGCATTTTTCAGCTCACTGTTTTTGGCCTCTATCTTGTATCGGTGTTTTGCCTTTTCTTTGTAATATTCTGTTTCTTGAAAAGCCATTTGGTCCTGGTGCAACTCTGATTTTATGGATACAGAATACGTTTTTGTCTTGGCGCCCTCTTTGTAACAGCCTTCTTTTAAAGCACAGGATTTGCATTTTTCGACATCAAAATAATAAGTATCTACTTGGTTTTCCCCAATATTTTTTTTGCCCTGACGCGCTTTTCGTATTGCCAGTTGCCCTGCTGGGCAAACAAACCTATCGGCATCTTTATTATAATCAAATCTATCTTCATCTTTTCTAAACCCTTGTGTTATCGAAGGGTTTAGTCTTGCCACCATTTTAATGTTTTGCCCATTTGCGATCTTAAGGTTTTCTTTTCCGGAATAAGCCGCATCTCCAATAATGGTATCCACATCGACTCCGTTTTCTTGGCTGACCCCTAAAAGCTTGGGCAGTTCCGGCCCATCTCCTTTTTCCCCAGATGTTACTACGGCCGCGGTAATGATGCGTTCTTCGGTCATGGCAAAATGGGTCTTGTAGCCAAAGAAGGAGCTATCGGCGGATTTATGACCTGTTTTGGCATCAGTATCTTTTGATAGCGTTAAATTTTCTTGAGCATCCTCTACGGTTTCTTTTAACAGGTTTAATTTTTCTTTCACAGCAGGTATGGAACTTATGGACGGTTCATTTTCTATGCGTTTTTCTAACTCTTTGCAATAGGTCAGCTCCTTTTCCAGCTCATTGTCGGTATTCTTTTGGGGCATACGTTCCTTGAACTCGTCGTCAAAGGCATATACTGTTTTTCGAAGTAGCCTTGAGCGCTCTCTCAATGCTTCAATTACTGAAAATGGATTGGATCTCGATAAGGTATGTGTGGCATCAACGATAATTGACCTCGAACGGATGATGCCTTTTTCGACAGCTATGGTCACCGTTTTGTTTATCAACAGGTTTAATAGGTCGGTGTCCTTTAATCGTAGTTTTCTGAATTTTGTCAACGAACTGGGGTCGATGACATCGTCTTCTGGGTTCATGTCCAAAAAATATTTAAAGGACATATCGTAACGCGAACGCTCCACCACATCAACATCAGAAACGGTGTAAATTGTTTTAAGCAGCAAATACTTGAACATTCGAACAGGACTTTCTGCCATGCGTCCATTATTGGTGCAGTACTTGTTCAATAGCTCATCGTAGATAAATGAAAAGTCTATCAAATCGTTAATTTTTCTCAAAAGATTGTTCTTTGGAATAATCAAATCGTATAACGAAGAATGCTCGCTGAACGCTATTGTTTGTTGCTGTAGTAACATCTAAAAACCTTTATGATTACAGCTAAATATACAAAAAAAAAGAGCAGAAAACCTAGGGTTTCTGTTCCTTAAATTATTGTATTTATTCCTTAAAGGACTTTTTCAGTGGCCTCGTCTGAAAAGTGTATTTTATTTACTTTGTCAGGTTGGGCTTGTCGAAACGGATATGGATTATCAATACGTTTAAATATTTCGACAGGCTCCATATAACACAGAATAACACTTTTCAGACAGCCTCTTTGAATATTGTTAAGATGATATACTTAACTAAAATTTATTTTTGTACATGTTTCTCCATACACATGGGATAACACTATTTGAACAGCTTTGTCTGAGGTTTCAGCATTACCAATTATAACGCCGTTATCTAAAACATCTCCATTTTCAGTCCAATCAAATGCTTTATCATCTTTTGATTTATTTATAATAGTACGTTTGCCTTCTTTAATACTTACTCTAAAAGATTTATATTCTTTATTGTATTCAACTCCTGCAGGATAATAAGTTTCAGCATTAAAGAAAGATTCTCCTTTTGAAAACAAGTAACATACACAGTTACCTATCTCACTAGCTTCAGAAACTCTTACAGTGTTATTAAGAATTATTTTCCATTCATCTTTTACTAAAGCAGTAACAAGATTCATTAAAATAGTACCTTTTTCAGCAATCTTACCTTCTATTTTAGATTCGAAGTTAATAAGCGCAGATATTGTTCCAGCTCTTTTCTTTTGTGACTCATAAATAATTTCTCCAACAGACATAGTGAAATTATAATTATGATTTTTTAAATTTTCTGATAATTGATTAGAAAATTGATCAAAATCTACAGTTGATTTATTTACCACTCCTGTTAGCCCAACATAGGCAATATTATTTTTATAACTACTATCAAACAGTGATAATATATTGTTTACATCTTTTGTTACTCCTAATTGATTAGAGGCTTGAATGTAAGATTTTAATAAGGTAGAGACTTGCTTTTCTTGTGCAAATCCTGTAAAAAATGACAATAGAGTTACTGCCATTACTAGCTTTAAAATTGTAGGTTTTTTCATTTTTGGGGATTATTAAGTTGATTTTTTAAAATATTAAAGAAGCTAATATATAAAAAAGAATATTAGATGCTTAATTAATTTTGAATTTCAAAAAAACTAAACATATTACCACCATAACTTTTTGAATAGCTATAATTAATTAAGTTTGATAAATCGGTATGTTTTGAATGTTCTACAATAAGTAAACCATCTTCAAGTAGCAAATTGTTTTTAAATACTAATTCTGGAATTTTAGAAAAAGCATCGTCTGTGAAGTTGTAAGGAGGATCTGCAAAAATGATATTAGCTTGAAAATTCGTTTTTTCTAAAAATGTAAATACATCACTTTTAATAGTTTGTATAGGCATTTTAAATTCAGAAGCTGTTTTATTTATAAACTTGATACAGCCAAAATCTTGATCAACACACGTGATTTGCTCGGTGCCTCTAGAGGCAAATTCGTAGCTAATATTACCTGTTCCAGCAAAAAGATCTAATACGATTAACTCGTTAAAATAAAACGTGTTGTTTATAATATTAAACAGCGATTCCTTGGCCATATCGGTAGTTGGGCGCACCGGTAATTTTTTTGGTGCTACAATTTTTCTACTTTTATATAATCCTGATATTATGCGCATTAAAAACTTTTAATTAATGTAAAATTACTATGATTTGTTTTTGGTTGTGAATCTATACTGTATTTATAAGGATCTTCTCTGTTGCCCAAAAATACAAATCGAACGTATTTATATGCTATCTCATATAGTTCGTCTTTAGCATTAATGTCTCCAATAAAAATTAAAGATATTTTTTCAGGGTTTAATTCTAATTGTTCTAGGGTAAATAGTACGTAATAAATAAAATCTTCTTTAGTGTTATATTCAAACGTATTGAATAATAGAAGTTTTGTGTTATTAATTGCAATTAACTCAAAAGACCCTTTGTTTATGTTTACATATACTTTTGGAATGTTTGAGTTTTTTTCAGTAAGTAAGATCTGTTCAATTAAAATTGTAGAAATGTGTTTATATGTAAAAGATCCAAAATGCTCATAAATAAAATTGTTTATGTTCACATAGGGCACATATACATTTACACTATCATTTATTAAAATTTCATCAAATGTTATAAAATCTGTTTTTAATATTTTAGAACCAAACTTTAAATAATCTGCTAAACAATCTTCATTAAATAAGGGTTTTGGAACTAAAGCAGATAAATTGTTATCATATATAACATTTACTTTAGAAAAAGTTTCTTCTAAAAGATTTTCATTTTCTAAATGTTCTTTTAAAGCATCTAAAGTTTCTAACGGATTTAATTTTTTATCAAAATGAATTTCTTTTAAAAAAGTGATTGTATTTAAATCTCGATTTAGGATACAAAAAGAAAGTCCACTCAAACTTATTTGAATGGACAATTCTAGATTAGTTAGTTTGTTAAAAGTTTTATTCGTTTTCGCCATAAGTTTTTGGCCAGTTCCCAATAGTTATAACTTCAGACATAGAGCCTACTTTTAAAACATCTCCATTAACACCATCTACTGAAACCACTTGGTTTTCTTGAACCACCATATCTGGATCTTGATCGTATAAAATAACATCTTTTTTAACAGATGCTTCAAATACAGGAATATTTATATCATTTTGTCTTAAAAGACCCGCTTCTAATTTGAACTTTTCTCCTGGTTTTCCAACAGGTACATTCATCATGGTTTTGTATCTCGTAGAATTTTTAAATAAGGAATCTTTTACGGGAACATAGCCTAATATATCAACTATAACAATTTCTTTAGTTGTATCTACTCCGTAGCGCTTAGTTAATTCTTGATCAATAACAACAGAGTCACGACGTTGAGTAATGGTGAATTTAGCCGTTTCAATAAATTTAACCAACTCGTCAAAACTATCGGTAAACTTTCCGTTTACTTGTTTGTAAGCTAACTCAGAATCTCTAATATCTATTAAATTCTTAATTACTTGAGCGTAACGCTTATTCTTTTCTTGATTAAATAAAATAGGTGTATAAACAGACATGTATGTTTGGTAGCCTAGAAAAGCTATTAAAACCCACAGCGCTATATTTATAACGGGCTTGAATTTTGAAGGTATGTATTTATCAACTAACTTAACCAAGCCAATTGTAAGCAGTATAGCTGCCACAGCAATAAGAATAAATTTCAACATAATCGTTTTTTAATTTAAATAGTTTGTTAAAGGTCTTTCGCAAATCTACAATTTTTTTTTAATCGTAAAAATCTATTATCGGTAAAAATCATTTCTATCTTTGAATAATTTATAATTTGTAAGTATTAATGACTTCATCCGAATTTTATTCCCTTATAAAACAGCAGTTTCCATTTCAACCCACCATAAAACAAAATATTGTTTTGCAACAACTAGCAGAATTTATTTTTAATAAGGCTCCAAACACACTTTATCTGCTTAAAGGCTATGCGGGTACAGGTAAAACTACCATTGTTGGCACCATAGTTAATAATTTATGGAAAGCAAAAAGAAGTGCTGTATTAATGGCTCCAACAGGTAGAGCGGCGAAAGTAATCTCTAATTATTCCGGAAAAGAAGCCTTTACCATTCATAAAAAAATATATTTTCCAAAAAAAGAAAAGGGCGGAGGCGTTTCATTTGTATTGCAACCCAATAAGCATAAGAATACTATTTTTATCGTAGATGAAGCCTCTATGATTCCAGATACACCTGGAGATTCAAAATTATTTGAAAATGGCTCGTTGTTAGACGATTTAATGCAATATGTATATTCTGGTCATCAATGTAAATTACTTTTAATAGGGGATACAGCACAATTACCACCGGTAAAGTTAGATTTAAGTCCAGCCCTAGATGAAAATACCTTGGCTTTAAATTATAATAAAGAAGTAACTAGAATGGAATTGGATGAAGTCGTGAGGCAAGAACAAGATTCTGGAATTCTAGCAAATGCTACAGTATTGCGTGAAGCATTATCAAATGGTATAAATGATGCGTTTAAATTCGATTTAGCAGACTTTAAGGACATTGTAAGACTTATTGATGGATATGAAATCATGGATGCTATAAACGATGCTTATAGCGATTTAGGAAATGAAGAAACAGCCATAATTGTTCGTAGTAACAAGCGTGCTAATTTGTACAACCAACAAATAAGGAATCGTATTTTATTTAATGAAAGCGAATTGTCTACAGGCGATTATTTGATGGTTGTTAAGAATAATTATTTTTGGATTAAGCCTACTACCGAAGCAGGTTTTATAGCTAATGGTGATATTATTGAGGTACTTGAAATTTTTAGTATTATAGAATTATATGGGTTTCGCTTCGCGGAAGTTAAAGTACGTATGGTTGATTACCCAAAAATGCCTCCTTTTGAAACAGTTTTGTTATTAGACACTATCGAATCTGAAACACCTTCATTATCCTATGAAGACTCGAATAGATTGTACCAAGAAGTCATGAAAGATTTTGAAAGTGAAACGAGCAATTACAAAAAGTTTTTAAAAGTAAAAGCAAGCAAACATTTTAATGCATTGCAGGTTAAATTCTCGTATGCTATAACCTGTCATAAATCACAGGGAGGTCAGTGGAACACAGTGTTTGTAGAACAACCTTATTTACCCAATGGAATCGATAAGGAATATTTACGTTGGCTTTACACAGCTGTTACAAGAGCCAAAGAGAAATTGTATCTTATTGGTTTTAAAGATGTTTTTTTTGAAGAGCCTCAAGGTTATTAATGCAATATGTTTTGTAATAGGCTTTATATTTAATATCTAGAAAAAGATGGTTATTGAAAATTTGTATCTTTAAAGTCTAAAATTGATGCATGTATAAAAAGGTATCTATAATCTTGATCGTGTTTTTTTTGCTAAGTTGTGAAAAGAACAAAATTCCTTTTGAAGAAAACTATACGTGGCAAGAACTTAAAGTTACTGCATCGGCGTATAATTCACTTAAAAATCAAACCGATTCCAACCCACATATTACAGCCTTTGGAGATAGTTTAAAACCAGGATTAAATTACATAGCTGTTTCTAGAGATTTGTACCGAAAAGGTTTAAAACGCGATACTCCAGTAAAAATAAACGGGTTTGATAGTATTTTTTTTGTAAAAGATAAAATGCATTCGCGTTGGAAAAATAAAATTGATATTTATATGGGAGTTGACGTAAAAGCGGCAAGAAAATGGGGAAAAAAAAAGGTCTCAATTTCTTATGGAATATTGAAACCTCTAGATAGTATCAAAAAATAAAATTTATTTTGTTACCACTTCTATAAGTGCAAAAGGATATGCTTCTCTCACTTTTTTTAATTCTTTATTCGTTAATTTATCTGCAGATTTTTTGAGTATTTTATCAGAATAAGTGTTTCTTAGTTCGTAATATGCTTTTGTTATTTCATTTTGAACAAGAATAAACTGTTTGTAAGATGTTTGTTTTCCGTTTTCTAAAGAAATAACAGCTTCTTTTGGATTTTTTGACGCATTCAAAGTTTTTTCTCCAGTGCAGTATGTGCAACTTCCATCAGCATTATTATCAATAAAGTTTTTGGTAATATCTTTTAAAGCTTCAATGGAAATGATCTCTTTTCCAACCATTATTTCATCCTCATTATTAATTACAATGCGTAACATATTATTTTCGTTAACAGAACTGATACAATCTATTCCAGGTGGACACGCTTCGGGTAAAACTCTATTAATCCCTTCATCAGAAGAAATGGTTGCAGTAACTAAAAAGAAAATGAGCAATAAAAATGCAATATCTGCCATAGAGCCTGCATTTACTTCGGGCATTAATTTTGAATGTCTCATGTGTATGGTTTTAATTCTTAATATAATGGATACCTCACAAAAACAATACCGTAAGCAATACAATATCACGTATTTATAAATGCTATCTGAATATTAGTGATTAGAAAGTAGAGAATCGTGATTGAAATTCTGCTTTAGGAACGGTTTTTGTTAAATGAATGTGAAATTAAGTGGCTTATAAAGGTCTTTTTAAGATAAAAAAATATCTTTGATACTAAGTAAGCCTTTTTTAATATAAACCCAAAACTATTTTATAAAACTGATGAAGCTATTTTTATCATTTTTTATCTTATTCACCACATCATTTTTTGCTAGCGCTCAAATAGATAGTAGAAATAGATCTACAGCTATACCTGCGGTTGAAAGTAAGAAGGAAGTCGATAATACTCCAAAAATAATACCTTCTCAACCCAATAATACAAACAATGCCACCTTTGGAAGTTTAAATGTACCTAATTTGTCAACGGGTATTGAGGCACCTAAAAAGGAGTTTTCTTTATTTGGTGAAAAATTTGGAAACCCAGGAGAACTTTATACAAAACAGTTAAATAATCAGTTAGCCAATACAAAATTAACACCAAAAGAAGTTGAAGAACGAAATGGCAGTTCAACCGATCAATATCTTGGTGATTTTAAAAGTAATGCAAAATTTGTAAATATTTCGTATCGCGATCATGGATATGTTGATGGCGATTTAATTCAGGTTTTAGTAAACGACGATGTTGTTCAAGCCAGAGTGTTTTTAAATGGTGGCTTTAGCGGCTTTAAACTCGACTTGCAAAAAGGTTTTAATAAGATTGATTTTTTAGCTCTAAATCAAGGTCAATCTGGGCCAAATACAGCCGAGTTTCGAGTGATCGACGATATGGGTAATTTAGTATCTGCCAATCAATGGAATCTCGCTACGGGGGTAAAAGCTACTATTATTGTTGTTAAGGAATAGTTTTAATATACGATCTTATCAATCAACTTCAATTCGTCCTCAGAAAAACTCAAGTTATCTAAAGCTTTTACATTTTCTTTAAGTTGATTAGTAGAACTGGCGCCAATTAAAACCGATGCTACTTGCGGCTGTCTTAAAATCCAAGCAATCGCCATCTGTGATAATTTTTGACCACGTTCTTGTGCGATCTCATTTAAAAGCTGTACTTTTTCTAGATTACTAGTTACAGTATCTACATTCAAATAGGTTAAATCTTTAGCAGCTCTAGAATCTTTAGGAATACCTTTTAAATATTTATCAGTAAGCATCCCTTGTGCTAAAGGTGAAAAGGCGATGCAGCCCACACCGTTTTGGTTTAAAGCATTTAAAAGACCATCTTCAACCCAACGATCCAACATAGAATAACGTGCCTGGTGTAATATAAATGGGACATCTAAACGTTTTAAAATAGCAGCAGCTTCTTGGGTTTCTTTAGGTTGATAATTGGAAATACCGATATACAAAGCTTTTCCTTGGCGAACCATATCAGCTAAAGCGCCCATGGTTTCCTCTAAAGGTGTATCGGGGTCTGGTCTGTGATGATAAAAGATATCAACATAATCCAATCCCATACGCTTCAAACTTTGGTCTATGCTTGAAATTAAATATTTTCTAGAACCAAAATTGCCATAAGGCCCTGGCCACATATCATAACCAGCTTTACTGGCTATAAATAATTCATCTCTATAATTTTTGAAATCCTTTTTAAAAATAGTTCCGAAATTTTCTTCCGCAGAACCAAATGGAGGGCCATAATTATTTGCTAAATCAAAATGAGTAATGCCTAAATCGAATGCACATCTTAATACCTCTCTACCATTTTGTATGTTATCAACAAACCCAAAGTTATGCCATAAACCAAGTGAAATAGCGGGCAAAAGAACACCGCTTTTTCCTGTTCTATTGTAGGTCATACTTTCATAGCGTTGCGAACTTGCTAAATACTCTTTGACTCCAGATTTATCGTTAATTTGCATAAAAAAAAATTAAGAGGTAAAGATATAAATTACTTTTTGAGTAAAACTCATAAATAAAAAAAGCCCTTCAAATAATTTCCAAAGGGCT
Source organism: Mariniflexile litorale (assembly GCF_031128465.2). Classification (GTDB taxonomy): domain Bacteria; phylum Bacteroidota; class Bacteroidia; order Flavobacteriales; family Flavobacteriaceae; genus Mariniflexile; species Mariniflexile litorale. Next base: position 3,785,242 of record NZ_CP155618.1, read on the forward strand.
TTTTAAATGTTTTACTAATCTTTAAAGGGCTTTTGATTTACTTTTTTAAATGCTTTGCAAAAAAGCCCATCATAGCTTTGTAAAGAGCTATTGAGTTCTCTTCTTTTGCAAATCCATGACCTTCGTCGTATTTAACCATATATGGGACATCAAAGCCTTTAGCACGCAAACCACTTACAATTTGATCGGACTCGTTAATATTTACTCTAGGATCATTAGCCCCTTGAACTACAAAAAGCGGTTTCTTTATTTTATCGATATGAAATACGGGAGATACTTCTTCCATAATAACTTTTTCTTCAGGAATGTCAGAATCATACCAAATCTCTTTTACAATTTCTGTGTAAGGCTTCCAATACTCTGGAAACGAATCAAAGAAGGTAAAGATGTTTGACACGCCCACATAGTCTACACCACATGCATATAAATCGGGGGTTTTTGTAAGCCCTCGTAGAACCGCATAACCACCGTGACTTCCGCCATAAATAGCAGCATTATCTTTATCTACCCAACCTTCGTTTATTACGTATTGAAGCCCGTCTTCAACGTCATCCATGGCTTTTCTACCAATTTGTTTGAACCCTGATTCTAAAAATTCTTTTCCATAACCTCCCGATATTCTAAAATTTACTTGTAATGTGGCATAACCACGGCTTGCAAATAGTTGTGCTTCAGGGTTAAAACCCCAAGAATCTCTAATGCCTTGTGGTCCACCATGTGGATTTACAATTACGGGAACCTTTTTTCCATTAAGAGCTTCTTTTGGTAGGGTAATGTAACCGTAAATTGTTTTTCCGTCTCTGCTTTTAAAGGTTATGGGTCGCATTTCTGCCATATCTTTTTCAATAAGATTTGGCATTAAATCATATAATAATTTGAAGGTGTCTTTCTTGGCATCGTATGAGTAATAGGTGCCGTATAATTTATCACTTTGGATAAAAATTAAATACTTACTTTCATCATCAGTTACATCTGCAATCGAATAATTGTAATTCGGAAATTTGGTAGTGATTTTTTTATGTAGCTTTTTATAATAATTGCTTACGGGTACCACTATTCTTTTTTCACCTTCGTATGAAAAATAATCTAACTCATAATTTCTATTTCTTGATAACCTTAATCCGGAAACATCATAATTATCGTTTGAAAATAATTTTTTGATAATCTTATCTTCCTTTAGATCGTATAAATAAATTCGAGTTTTATCGCTATCTAAATTAGAGATAACGTAGGCTTCGTGAGGGTTTTTAGAGGCATAATTAAAAGATGAAATACTAAAGTTATCCTTCCAATTTAATTGTTTTAGTATTTCATAATTTTCGCCATCTAGGGTATAATATAAATCTATATTTATACCGTTGCGCATTTTTGCAAACCCTCTTAGATTACCATCTTTATCAAACTCATAACTATTTATAGGATTAGCGGAATCTTCATTTTTGTATAATTGAACTAGCTCGCCACTAATGATATTAATTTTATAGGGTTCGAATATTTGAGGATTATTTTTATTCATAGATATAATCATATGATCTTTATCTTCTTTCAAACCTTCTAGTATTTGAACCTTAACACCCTCGTAAGGGGTTAACTCTTTTTGGTTAGCACCATCAATATCTACACCAAATAAGTGGTAGTTTTCGTTGCCGCCTTTGTCCATTACATAAATTAATCGGTTATCATTAGCCCAACCAAAACCACGAATCAGTTCTTCTTTTTCTTCAATAACTCTCTTGACTTCATTTGTTTCTAAATTTTTTACATAAACATGGTTTTTAGTGTTTTCATCTTTTTCTCTATATGATAAATAAGTTCCATTTGGAGAAAAACTAAATGATCTTGCTTTTGGTTTAGCAAAATAATCTTCAGCATCATATTTGTAATTGGTTGGATTCCAATTTGCTAATTTTTCTAAATCAGCATCTGAAGTAGGAAGCTCCGTGTTGCCAGGAAGCGTTTTTACTGTTTTTGATAATACTAAGGGTAATTCCATACCACCTTGATAAAACGTACCTGTAATGGTGTTTTTTTCTAACTTGCCTACATATTTAATTCCTGCTTGATTAAATTTAATAGTTAATGTATTATCAGTAAAGCGTGTCTCGTCCATGGGGATGTCGGTGGCACCTTGCGATGGACTATCCATAGTAGAGTTGTAAGTTTCATTTTCACTTTTAACATTGAAAAGTAATGGCATTTCAGTGCCTTGAATCGATAATTTTCCTTCCCAAGAACCAACAATGTCCTGAGCTGTTGTTTGAGTTGTAATGCACAAAAAGAAGATTAATGCACCACTAATTTTTAAATGTGTGGTTTTCATTTTATAAAAAATTAAGTAATTATTTATATTAAAAAAATTAATATACAAGGTAATACTATTTAGTTAGTTGATTAAAAGTAAGTTTTGTTACAAAATTGAATGAAAAAAAAGTAAATACTAAAATTCATTTTAAATTTTCATAGCAATCATGCGTCAAAAACGCTTTAAAGATGTTATTTTTGCACGCCTTATATTAAGAAATACATGTCTATATCAAAAACAGAATTAGAAGAAAGAGATGCTGGTAAAAATTTATATAGCTATCAAAAAGGAGCTATTGATAAAATTTTTAAAGCCTTTGAAGAATCTCCAGACGATTATCATTTGCTATACCAATTACCAACAGGTGGAGGTAAAACAGTTATATTCTCAGAAATTGTAAGACAGTATCTTAAACACCATAAAAAGAAGGTGTTGGTATTGACGCATCGTATCGAGTTGTGTAAACAAACGTCTACCATGCTTACCGAATTTGAGGTTGTAAATAAAGTAATTGATAGCAAAGCCGATTTAAGCGATCAAGCGGAATACAGTTGTTTTGTTGCTATGGTGGAAACCTTAAATAATAGGTTAAACGATGACAAACTGGATATTTCTGATATTGGTTTGGTTATTATTGATGAGGCACATTACAATTCATTTACTAAATTATTTAAGTTTTTTAGTCAGTCGTTTATTTTAGGAGTTACTGCAACACCTTTAAGTTCGAGTATTGAATTACCTATGACTGACAATTATGATGAGTTAATTGTTGGAGAAAGCATCGAATCGCTTATTTCAAATGGATTTTTGGCACAAGCCGAAATGTTTACATATAATGTAGGTTTAACCTCTTTAGTAGTGGGGGCAAATGGCGATTACACCGTCAAATCATCTGAAGACCTATATACAGATAATGACATGCTTACCAAGTTGTTACAAGCATACGAAGAACGTTGTAAAGGTAAGAAAACCTTAATTTTTAACAACGGTATAAATACCTCTTTGCATGTTTACGACACCTTTAGAAGAGCTGGGTACCCGGTTGCTCATCTTGATAATACCAATAGCAAAAAAGAGCGTGCCATGATCCTTAAATGGTTTAAAAAAACACCAGACGCTATTTTATCATCAGTTAGTATTTTAACTACTGGTTTTGATGAGCCGACGGTAGATAGCATTATTTTGAATCGTGCAACGAAGTCATTAACGCTTTATTATCAAATGATTGGTCGTGGTTCTCGTATCTTAAAAAATAAAAAAACTTTTAGTGTTATAGATTTAGGTAACAATTTTCACCGCTTCGGTCCATGGGGCGATAATTTAGATTGGCAACGTATATTTAAATCGCCCAATTATTATTTAGATTCTATTTTAAGTGATGATGAACTTGAAAGCAATTTCAGATATGAAATGCCAGACGAATTGCGTGCAGAGTTTTCAAAATCTAAAGAGGTCTATTTTGATATTCAAAAAACATATGTAGACTCTATTAGAAACGGAGAGTCTTCCAAAGTGGTTTTAGAACGTTCTATTGAACAGCATGGCTATATATGTGTTGAAAATAGCGAAGATGTTTATGACGCGTTAGGATTGGCTAAAAAGCTAGGTGATGATATCGATTTTAGAATTCAACGTTATACGAAGTGTATTAGTAAAAGCACTTTTAATTTTGTTGAATGGTTAAAAGACGATTACAAAAAAAAGCTAAACTCCTATTTGAGATCTAATTTTGACGACGTTTTCGAAAGTATTCACGGCTATCCGCCAGAAGATTAATGAAATCAATTACGAATTATCAATTATTCATTGTCAATTGATAATTGATAATTGTGAAAGAAGGCGTATCTTTGCAAGATCGTAAATAAAAGTATGCCAACATTTTCAGATTTAGGGGTTCAAAAAGACTTTGTAAAAGCACTTAAGGAACTAGAAATTAAAACCCCAACCGATATACAGGAACAAACCATTCCTGTATTGTTAGAATCCACTACAGATTTTATTGGTTTAGCACAAACAGGTACGGGCAAAACAGCGGCTTATGGATTACCTATTCTACATCAAATAGACACGTCATTAAATCACGTACAAGCTTTGATATTAGCACCAACACGTGAGTTGGTTCAGCAAATAAAGAAGCAACTTTTTAAATTTACAAAATATTCCGAAGAAAAAATATTTGCAGAAGGTGTTTACGGTGGTGAAAAAATAGAAAAACAGATTTCAGCTTTAAGGAGAACAACTCATATTATCATTGCAACTCCAGGACGCTTATTGGATTTAATAGAACGCGACCATGTTAACATCAAACACATTAAAACGCTTGTGTTGGATGAAGCTGATGAGATGCTAAGTATGGGTTTTAAAGAGGATTTGAATAAGATATTAAAACATAATACAGGGAAACGACACACATGGTTATTTTCTGCAACGATGCCTGAAGAGATACAACGTATTATAAAAACTTATATGTCACCAAATGCTATTAGAGTAGAGGTGAACAAGGAAGATTTGGTAAACGTTAATATCACGCACCAGTATATTTCAACAACTATTAAAGAAAAATTTAATATCTTAGTAACATTGTTAGGTAGAACAAAGGATGAACGAGGTATTATTTTTTGTAGAACCAAAGCAGGGACTAAAGATTTAACCGAAAAATTGCAAGACGAAGGCTTTTCCGTTGGTGCTTTAGAAGGCGATATGCAACAAAAAGAACGTGATAAAGTGATGCGTGCTTTTAAAAATGGTTCATTACAAGTTTTAATTTCTACCGATGTGTCTGCAAGAGGTATTGATGTTGATAATTTATCATTTGTTATTCATCATCAACTTCCAGAGCAATTAGAATATTATACCCATAGAAGTGGAAGAACTGCCCGAGCAGGGAAAAAAGGACATTCTATAGCATTAATAATTCCTGGAGAATTACAAAAAATACACGATATTCAAAAGGCTTTGAATATTCAAATAAAAGAAATAATCATATAATTAATTAATACTGTTAACATAAACAATGGCAAAATCGCAAGTTACTTTTAATAAAATTGAAAAAGAAAAGAAACGCTTAAAAAAACGAGAAGATAAGCAAAAGAAAAAAGATGCTCGTAAAGCAGAAGCAAAAGAAAACCCACAAGGTATTCAGTTTGCTTATGTAGACTATAATGGTAATTTAACCGATACTCCTCCAGATCCTAATTCTAAAGTAAAAGTGGATGCAGAAAGTATTGAATTAGGTATTCCAAAGAAAGAAGACAGAGGTGAAGAGGAACCAACAGGAAAAGAAGGTAAAGTTTCATTTTTTGATACCTCTAAAGGTTTTGGTTTTATTCTAGATAGCATCAATCAAGAAAAATACTTTGTACACGTAAGTGGTTTGTTAGAACCAATTAAAGAAAACGATAAAGTTTCTTACGAATTGGAACGCGGGCAAAAAGGTATGAATGCAGTTCGAGTAAAAAAGATTTAACTCGATTATCATATAGTTTATTTTAATAATTTATGAGTATTCCTCGTAAAGCCATACTCATTATAATAGCATTTTTTGCTATATATGTTATTTGGGGTTCTACATATCTGCTTAATAAAATTGTAGTTACAGAAGTAGCACCCTTATATTTGGCTTCTATCCGTTTTACCACAGCATCTGTTTTAATTTTTATAATTGCCAAAGCTATGAAGCTTAGTCTTGCTATTAGCATGCGGCAATTATTAAATAACACGCTTGCTGGTTTTCTTTTTCTGGTATATGGCAACGGTGTTTTTGTTTGGGCATTAAAATATGTTGATAGCGGTTTTGGGGCTCTTGAAGCATCTATACAACCGTTAATGGTTTTGGTGATGATGCGTATGATAGATGGAAAGAAAATCCAAAAAAAATCCATAATAGGTATTTCTCTCGGAATTATTGGTATGTATTTGCTGGTTAGCCAACAACAATTAATTTATCAAAAAGACAGTTTAATAGGTATCATCATGATTTTTACCTGCGTAATAAGCTGGAGTTCGGGGAGTTTGTTTGTAGCAAGAACCCAATTAGGACCTAATTACTTTGTAAATACCGCTTACCAAATGCTAAGTTCAGGCATATTACTTTCTATATTTAGTCTCTTATTGGGAGAAACTTGGTTATCTCCTTTACAATGGAGTTCTTCTGCTCAAGGCGCTATGGGGCTTCTTATAATATTTGGAAGCATTGTAGCCTTTACAGCATTTAATTATTTACTTAAAGAAGTCTCTACTGAAAAAGTATCTACTTCTGCTCTTGTAAATCCTATTATTGCTTTAATTTTAGGTTGGTATATTTTAGACGAACAAATTACAGGACAATCTATAGTAGCTGCTATTATTTTATTAACAGGTGTGTATTTTATCAATTCGAGGCGTGCTATCAAACCAAGAATGCATGGACGTTAGGAATGCTATAAAATTTATGATTTTAAGCACCATGGCATTTGCTTGTATGAATGTGGTAGTTAAGTATCTAGACAATGTAAATACGTACCAAATTGTGTTTTTTAGGTCGTTAGGATCTTTATTTTTTACTTTTGGTTACCTGTTAAAAAACAAAATTCCTCTCATAGGAAATAAAAATAAACTCTTAATATTAAGGTCGGTAGTTGGAGCAACTTCTATGTTGTTTTTCTTTATGTCTGTTAAGTATTTATCGGTTGGTACAGCTGTTTCTTTACGTTACACAGCGCCCATTTTTGCTGCCATTTTTGCAGTTTTTATTCTTAAAGAGCAAATTAAAACCTTACAATGGTTGTTTTTTGTGGTATCGTTTATTGGGGTTTTAATCTTAAAAGGTATTGATAATCAAATGGATACTACAGGATTGTTATTGGTTATAATAGCAGCCATGCTTAGTGGTTTGGTTTATATTATGATCAACCAAATAGGTCAAAGTGAACACCCTGTAGTGGTGGTTAATTATTTCATGGTCACAGCCATGATTTTAGGAGGTGTTCTTTCTATAGGTAATTGGGTAACACCAACAGGAAACGAATGGCCCTTACTCTTTAGTTTGGGTGTTTTTGGCTATTTTGGGCAAATTTATATGACCAAAGCATTTCAAACAGCTTCCACCAATATTATTGCACCATTAAAATATGTAGAAGTCGTTTTTACCGTATTATTAGGAATAACCTTGTTTAACGAAGTTTACACGTTTTGGAGCTTATTTGGCATGGTTTTAATCATTAGCGGATTGGTTTTGAATGTGTGGTATAAAGGCAAGTTAAAGCAATAAGGTTGCTTTTTTTTATAGTAATTATGGTGTAATTTGCATTTTTTTAAAAATAGTTTTAATTACAAAGAAATATGGGGTTTAAACAAAGCATCAATCAAGTTAGAAGGCGATTAATGCATAAAATAACCAAAAGTGTAGGGAGTTCTTATTCGGAGCCTAAAATCAAACCAGGTCAACAAATAGACATTAAGAAGGTGTTAATTATCAGACCCAACCACCGATTAGGAAATCAATTACTGTTAACACCTTTGGTACAAGAGGTTATAAACACCTTTCCGGATTGTAAAATTGATTTGTTTGTAAAAGGGGGTGTTGCATATCCTGTTTTTGAAAATTACAAGCATATTAATAAAATCGTTCAGTTACCAAGAAAACCCTTCAGTAATTTATTTAAGTATGCATCTGGATGGGTATCTATTAAAAGTACTAAATACGACTTAGTAATTAATGGTGATAAAAATTCATCATCTGGGCGTTTATTAACTCAAATTGCCAATGCATCTTTTAAAGTTTTTGGAGAGGTGAATGAAGCTATTCAAAAGCAATATTCGGATCACAAGCATATTTCAAAATCGCCTATTTATAATTTACGCCATTATTTAACAAAATTAGGGTTGCCTAAAAACGAGAGTTCATTGCCTGTTTTAGATATCAAATTGAGTGATGCTGAAGTTATTCAGGGGAAGAAAATTTTGGATACTATTGTTAAAAACGATCAAAAAACCATTTGTATTTACACGAATGCTACAGGCGAGAAATGTTATTCCGAAACGTGGTGGGAAGTCTTTTATGCACGTCTGAAAAAGGAATATGCCAATTATAACATTATAGAAATGTTACCTATTGAAAACATTTCGAAAATCAATTTTAAAGCAGCTCATTTTTACAGTAAAGATGTACGCGAAATGGGGGCTATAATAAAAAACACCTCCATATTTATTGCTGCCGATAATGGTGTCATGCATTTAGCCAGCGCCTCGCTTACACCAACAGTCGGATTTTTTTCGGTAACAAATCCAGATGTTTATGAGCCTTATGGTAACGGAAGCTTGGCATTAGACACGAATAATACAAATATTGATGATTGGATGAAAGCAATTAGTACTATCTTAAAGTAACTATTAGAAAGCATTGCCATTCCTGTATTTGCCTTAAAAAAACAACTAATTTACTGTACTTTTAAAAACCATGCTATGTTTATTAAAGTTCAAGGCAATCAATTCATAAAAAACAAGCAGCCTTATCATTTTATTGGAACCAATTTTTGGTATGGTGCGCATTTGGCTGCAAAACAATCGGGCGATAGAATACGTTTATTAAAAGAACTGGATACTTTAAAGGAGCATGGCATTACTAATTTAAGAATCATGGCTGGTTCTGAAGGAGCCAATCATTCACCATATAACATTCCAGTTTCCATGCAACCCGAACTTGGAATTTATAATGAAACTATTTTAGAAGGTTTAGATTTTTTAATTACTGAGATGCATAAAAGAGATATGCATGCAGTATTGTGCTTAAGTAACTTTTGGTATTGGTCTGGGGGTATGTCACAGTATCTGTCTTGGGTTACAGGTGAAGCTATTCCGTATCCAAATAACACGAACGATTGGGAAAAGTACATGCGCTTTACAGCTGAATTCTATACAAATGAAGCGGCTATTAGTGCCTATACTTCACATGTTGAAACCATTGTGACGCGTATAAATTCAATTACTAACATACCATATTTTGACGATCCAACTATTATGAGTTGGGAATTGGCTAATGAGCCTTATGCGATTCAAAACCAAATTGAATATCTCAAATGGATTGAAGTTTCGAGCGCACATATTAAACAGTGGGCACCAAATCAATTAGTAACTATAGGAGGGGAGGGTAATACGCCTTTTCCGTGGTTTACAAATAATAACTGTTTGTCTGATTATAGTTTCGAAAGTTTCGATTATATAACCATTCATGTTTGGATTCAAAACTGGGAATGGTATAATCCGAATAATCATGATAAAACGTATAAAGCTGCTTTAAAGAAAGCTAAAAGCTATATTAACGAGCATTTGGCTATTGCATCTACATATAATAAACCTTTAGTTTTGGAAGAATTCGGAATTTCAAGAGATGATTTAGATTATACAAAACAATCATCTGTAAACCATAGAAACACCTATTTTAAGGATGTGTTTGATGTGCTTTTAGAAAATATAAATAGCAACACGGGTTTTGTAGGATGTAATTTTTGGTCTTGGGGTGGTTTTGGTAACGTGCACACACCTGGCGAGGTTTCAAATAATAACATGGAGTTTATTGGCGATCCAGCGCACGAACCCCAAGGTTGGTACAGTGTTTTTGAATCGGACCAAAGTACACTTCAACTTATAAAGACTTATAATTCAAAATTGAAAGCGTTAAATAACCGAGACATTTAGAGGAAACCAGCTCTTTAATTTTTTTAACGTTTTATTATCAGGCCATATTACTAGTATTTAGTATTTTAGACTGTGTTAAAATATTACAAGATGAAATCTATTTATTTACTTTTAGGACTTTTTATTATAGCAACAGTATCTTGTAAGTCGTCTAAATCCACCATAAGTCAACCAGAAATAGACGCCTTTACCACTATGGTTGCTAATAAACAATTTCGTATTGAGTCCGATTGGGCCTATCCACAAGTTACTACTGCGATGCAACAAGTGTTAAATTCCAGATTATTACAAGGAGGTAGTTCGGCAGGGGGTATTAATTTAATAGGAAATTCAAACTTTTTACGTATTTCTGGAGATAGCATTACATCATATTTACCTTATTTTGGTGAGCGCCAAATGAATGTGGCGTATGGCGGCGGCGATAGCGCCATTGAGTTTAAGGGTTTAATTGAAAATTACAAGGCAGTACAAAACAGCGACAATAGCTATACGATAAGTTTAGAAGCAAAAAGCCATTCAGAAAATTTTAATGTTTATATAAAGTTAAGCCCTAATTTAAGGAGTGATATGACACTTAACGGCACTTCAAGATTTCCAATACAATATAGGGGCAGTGTAGCAGCAATTAACAATCCATAAATAAATATAATTATGAAATTTACAAGAAAAGCAAATGCGCAATGGAAAGGAAGCGGTAAAGAAGGCAAAGGAACTGTTACAACAGCAAGTAATGTGCTTAATAAAACACCTTACTCATTTCATTCACGATTTGAAAACGGCACAGGTACGAATCCAGAAGAATTGGTAGGTGCAGCACACGCAGGATGTTTTGCAATGCAACTAAGTTTTTTATTAAATGAGTCCGGTTTTACAGCAACCACCTTAGATGTTTCGGCAACGGTAACGTTTGAAGATGGTAGTATTGTTCTTATAGTGTTAAATTTAGAAGGTCGTGTCCCCGATATCCGCGAGGAACAATTTATACAAATAGCAACTAAGGCTAAAGAAATTTGTCCCATTTCAAAACTTTTAAACACCACTATAGAATTAAAAACAAACTTATCTTAGGTGTACCATTAGCAACTTTTATTTGAATGGAGGAACGCTTTCTACATTATTTTAATTTATAAGAATTAGTATAGCTAAAACTCCTAATAAGCAGCGTACGTTTGTTTGGAGTTGTATGTTTTATTTTCCTCTATAAAAGCTGCTCTTTTATCCATAATGAGTCCTTTTATCGAGAATTTTTATAGTTCACAAGATTTTTTAGGAAGCAATGAGAGTAATTATTTAGTTTTAAACTAATTAATTAAGTTTCCTCATGAAAAACCTATTCATTTTATTTTGTCTTATTGCTTTTACTAGTCCAATTTCTACACTTACTGCGCAGCAATATGCGAGTGTTTTAGACGATGTGCCTCTAGATCATAAGAAACAGAATCCTATTTATTATTTATCTCTAAAGAAATTAACAAATACGGACACCATTCCAGATTTTGACTCAAAACCCAATAAACTTAAAATATCGGGTACTATTTATCAAAGCGATGGAAAAACCCCCGCCAAAGACGTGGTGCTTTTTATTTACCAAGCTGATGAAGATGGGAGTTATGAGATTAAAAAAGATGATAACCGCAAGCGCTATGTGCACCACCGTGCATGGATAAAAACGGATGCCGATGGTCATTACACCTTTTATACCTTTATGCCAGGTAAATATTTACGCAACAAGGAGTTAAAACAAATACATCGAATTATTAAAGAGCCTGGAAAAGCAGAATACAATTTAGCATCCTTCTTTTTTAATGATGATCCCCTATTACCAGACCTTACTCTAGCATGTCGTGCTCAAGCCGTACAAAGTATGCTAAGATTAGAAAAAGAAGGTGATATGTATGTGGCTACGAAAGACATTAAGCTAAATAAAACATTGCCAGTGCTAGAGCAATAATCATCGCTTTTAAAAAATTAGAGGTTCTAAATAAATCCGTGGTTATATTTGAGACATAAGAAGTATTGAGTACATAAAGAAGGGTTAGATTTTATTAAAATCTAACCCTTCTTATTTATATTTAGTATTGACATGTTAACTTCTACACTAATTTTAAGTCACCAAATTTTAGTTTACATCAACGGTCAAACAATCATCATAAGACCCATTAATATAAGTGTCTACATAATAACAGATATCTTGATCGCCAGTACTAGTCCATTTTATTAGAATACTTTCTCCATTATTATATATTTGAACGATTTCACCACCAGTGACTTCCCAATGGACTTCTTCAATTTCAGGATCATCCAAATCTAATCCATCTAAATCGATCCAATATGCGTTGGTTTCATTTAAATTGACATATGTGGGACCACGAACTTCAATATCTTGGGCAAAACCAAAGTAACCAATCATTAACATAAAAAATAAGGACATGTACCATTTATTGGTAGTTTTTGTTATTTGTTTCATTGTTTAATGTTTTAATTAATAGTTGTTTTTAATTAAAATGTAAATTTCGAAATAACATTATTTTCTCAAATATAATAAAAACATATTAAATATCCTATAATAAATTATGGTAAATTCCTATATAAATATGGTAAGGGATTACATGTTTAGTTGCTATTGCTTACAATTTTAAAGTTTTCCATAGTTATTAAATTACAATCTTTTTGCTTTTTATTTGTACTATTTCATTTTTCATTACAAAATATAAAAATCGCGTCGATAAAAAAGGAGCTTCTGTATAGCAAATAGCTTAGAACTTCTATTACAGTTTAATTAGAGGGGAGATAGTGTCACTTTTGAAGTGTTAATTTAAAATACTCAAAAAATGAAATTTTATCTCATTATAGCAAGCTTGTTAGTAACCTCATTTACTTTTACGCAAGAAACCCCTAGTAACCCATCTCTAAAAATATGGTCTTTACAAGATTGTATTGCTTATGCCTTAGAAAACAATATAACGGTAAAAGACGCTGCCTTAAACAAGAACATGGCAGAGATTGATTATAGTAAAGCAAAATCATCTAGACTCCCCAATTTATTTGGTAGTGCCTCACAGAATTTTTCGAGTGGTAATACTATAGATCCTATAACTAGCGATTATGTAACCGACCAAATTCACAGTACAAATGTGGGTGTTAATAGTTCCATAACCTTGTTTCAAGGTAATCAAATTAGCAATCAAATTAAACAAAATAAATTATGGCTCGAACAAAGTATTTTTCAAGAAGAAGTAGAAAAAAATAACATTGTTTTAAATCTTTTAGAAACTTATTTACAAACCTTATTTAGCAAAGAAAGTATTGCTATTGCCGAAAATAATTTAGCAGCTTCAGAAAAAGAAGTGCTACGTGCTAAAGCTCGTTTAGACGCAGGTACCATTGCCTTAAGCGATTATACCGAAGCACAAAGTCAAGCAGCAACTAATAAATATAATGTTATTACATCAAAAAATAACTACCAACAATACATCATTGCCCTAAAACAATTATTAGAGTTACCACCAATGGAAGCTTTAGAAATTGAAACCATAGATGAAAACATGGGTGTAATTAATCCAGAGCTAAACAAAATAGAAGTTTATAGTAAAGCTTTAAGTTTTTTACCAGAAATTCAAGCTAGTAATCTAAAAATTGCAGCAAACGAGAAGGAATTAGACATAGCTAAAGGTGGATTTTTACCCACTTTATCTTTAACAGGAAGTCTTGGTTCTGGTTATACAAGTATTAATGACAATACGTTTTCTGATCAGTTTAATGTTAATTTCAATCAAAGACTTGGTCTTTCGTTAAGCATTCCCATATTCAATAGAAACCAAACCAAAGCTGCTGTAAAAGCGGCCTCTATTAATATTGAAAAAGCCCAAATACAAAAACAAAGTACCGAAAAGGAAGTCTATAAAAAAGTAGAAACGACGTATCAAAATGCGGTATCAGCACAAGAGCAGGTTATTGCTGCTGAAGCTTCAAAAAATGCTGCTGAGCAATCGTACAAACTTGCTCAAAAAAAGTATGAATTGGGAGATTTAAGTACTACCGATTTAGTAATTAGTCAAAACACATTCACCAATGCTCAACAAAACTATTTACAGGCTAAATATTTGAATATTTTATACCATCAATTATTACAATTTTATCAAGGCAACAACATTAATCTTTAATCTACACAATCATGAAAAATAAAAAAAATATCATCATAGGAAGCGTCATACTAATCATACTTGCAATTGTAGGCTATAGTTTTATAAATCGCGACGATGCGATGGTTATAGAAGTGAAAACCGTTAAGGCTAAAAAAGCGAACGTAACCACCATGGTGACTGCAACAGGAACCATAGAACCGATTACTCAAGTTGAAGTGGGTACACAAGTTTCAGGAGTTGTAGAAAAAATATATGTAGACTATAACAGTGTGGTTAAAGAAGGGCAACTCATTGCTGAGTTGGACAAAACAAATCTTAACGCTTCTAAAACACAAGCACAAGCCGCTTACGATAATGCTGTAAGTCAAAGAAACTACACAAAAACAATTTACGACAGACAAAAAACATTATATGATAATCAAGTGATAAGTAAATCTGATTTTGATGATGCACAATATAATTATCAAACAGCAAAAGGAACAGTTACTCAGCGTTATTCCGACTTACAACAAGCCAGAACTAATTTAGGATATGCTAATATTTACTCACCTATAAACGGCGTTGTGTTGTCAAGAGCCATAGATGAAGGGCAAACCGTTGCAGCAAGTTTAAGTACCCCAACCTTATTTACAATTGCTCAAGATTTAAAAGAAATGCAAGTTGAAGCAGATGTAGATGAAGCAGATATTGGGCAAGTAAAAGAAGGACAACGCGTTACATTTACAGTCGACGCTTACTTAGGCGAAACCTTTGAAGGTGTGGTTACACAAGTACGTTTAGACCCGACAGTCACTTCTAATGTAGTAACGTATACTGTTGTAATTAAAGCAGATAATCCAGATTTAAAACTTAAACCAGGATTAACAGCAACCATTTCTATTTACACTTTAGAATTGAATAATGTGCTAACTGCGGAAGCTAAAGCCATCAACTTTAAACCTGAAAGAGAAACTTTATCAACTTATAATTTACAACATCAATTATCAGATAATAATAGCAAATTGTCTCATACGGAAACTACACTTTGGGTATTGGGAAATAACGGAGCTATTACACCTAAAACAGTAACACTAGGTGCAAGTGATGGTGTTAATGTGCAAGTATTAAGTGGTGTTTTAGTAGGAGAAAAACTAGTGTATATTCTAAAAGGTATTGCTAAATCAGAAGCTAGTGCTGCTGCTAAAAGCGAAAGCCCCTTTATGCCACAACGTCCAGGAGGTAACAAGAAAAAATAGAAAACCATGAGTAAAGCAATCATAAAAATAGACGATTTAAAACGAGAGTTTACCATGGGAACAGAGACTGTTCATGCATTGAGAGGTATTTCGTTTAATATAAAAGAAGGGGAATTTGTAACCATAATGGGATCCAGTGGTTCAGGAAAAAGTACGTTGTTAAATATTTTAGGCTGTTTAGACCAACCCACTTTTGGAACCTATGAAATTGATGGTGTAAGTGTAAAAGACTTATCTAGAAATGAATTAGCAACCATTAGAAACGAAAAGATTGGGTTTATTTTTCAATCGTATAATTTATTGGCTAGAACATCGGCATTAGAAAATGTAGAACTCCCTTTATTATACAACAGTAAAGTATCAACTGAAGAACGCAGAGAAAGAGCTATTAAAGCACTAGAAATGGTTGGTTTAGCTGACAGAATGAATCATACACCATCAGAACTTTCGGGAGGACAACAACAACGTGTGGCTATTGCAAGATCGTTGGTTAATAACCCAGTTATGATATTAGCAGATGAAGCAACAGGAAATTTAGATACAAGAACCTCTTACGAGATTATGTCTTTATTTCAAGAATTAAACAAACAAGGTATTACTATTACGTTTGTAACCCACGAACCTGATATAGCAACCTTTAGTAGTAGAACCATAGTATTAAAAGATGGAGAAATTATGCAAGATTATTTAAATAATAATGTACAATCTGCAGCAAACGAATTAGCTAAATTACCTAAACAAGACGATTAATTATGAGACTATTAAATTTATTTAAAATCGCAACAAAAGCTATTGTTCTTAATAAAACAAGAACTTTATTGACAATGCTTGGTATTATTATAGGTGTGGCCTCTGTTATTGCTATGTTAGCCATTGGCGAAGGCTCTAAGGAGAGTATTCGTACCACCATTTCAGCAATGGGTTCTAACATGATTACCATTAGACCTGGAGCAGATGATAGAGGTCCAGCCAGAGGAAGTGGAGGTAATGTGCAAACCTTAACACTAAAAAATTACGAAACTATAAAAGAAAAAGCCACGTTGTTAAGTTATATTACACCAGTTGTAAATGGTGGAGGACAAGTTATTAATGGTTCTAACAACTGGCCAACTACTATTTATGGCGTAAATCCAGAGTATTTAAATATTAAAGTAGTGGATTTACAAAGTGGTAGTATGTTTACAGATGCCGAAGTGAAATCGGCATCTAAAGTGGTTGTAATTGGGCAAACTGTTGTAGACAATGTGTTTACCAATGGTCAAAATCCAGTAGGACAGATGATTCGTTTTAATAATATTCCTTTTAAAGTTATTGGTGTTTTAGAAGAAAAAGGCGAAAACACCTTTGGCCAAGACCAAGACGATGTGGTTATTGCACCTTATACAACAGTACAAAAACGAATTTTGGCAATAGATTATTTAAATCAAATTATGGCTTCTGCTATTAGTGAAGATGATGCTGCCAAAGCAGTAACACAAGTTTCTGAACTACTACGTACAGAGCATAAATTAATGGATAATGAAGACGACGATTTTACTGTACGATCTATGGAAGAGTTAATTTCTACCTTTAGTTCCACTAGCGAAATGCTTACAATACTACTCGTTGCAGTAGCAAGTATTTCGTTATTAATTGGAGGCATTGGGATTATGAATATCATGTATGTCTCTGTTAAAGAGCGTACAAAGGAAATTGGTTTACGTATGGCCGTAGGAGGTAAGGGGTCCGATATTTTAATGCAATTTTTAATCGAAGCTATTTTAATAAGTATTACAGGAGGGATTTTAGGTGTATTATTAGGGCTTGGAGCAACGGTGTTTATCGAAAAATTCTTAAATTGGCCTACAAGCGTGGCACTGTATTCTATCGTGATTTCTTTTGCTGTATGTGCTGTAACAGGTATCTTTTTTGGATGGTATCCTGCAAGAAAAGCATCGGCTTTAGACCCAATAACTGCGCTGCGTTACGAATAATTAATTATGTATAAAAACAAGAAAATAACTGTACTCTCACATCTAATCGTTTGGTTTGTATTACTTAGTATGCCTTATCTTTTGTCTTATCAGCAACAAGAAATTAGTAGGGTGGTAGTGCATTTTTGGATTCCGATACTATTTTATGCTATCATTTTTTACTTTAACTTTTTTGTATTAATAGATCGCTTTTTATTTACTAAAAAAACAGTTCAATTCATCATTATAAATATGATTTTAATTGCTTTTTTCATAATACTAAAAGAACAAATAGAAGACCGTTTTTTTCAAGAGCTTATTAAAAAAAGACAAAATAATAATAGTGATGGAGTTGGACCACCAGTTAAATTATTCATCTACATACAAATGTTATGGTATATGGCACCTTTGTTATTTTCAATAGCTATTAAAACCACAAAGCGCTGGGTAAAAACTGAAGCAGAACGTAAAGAAGCAACCAATTATAAGTTGAAATCGGAATTACAACATTTACATTATCAGTTGCAGCCCCATTTCTTTTTTAATTCACTTAATAATATCTATTCATTGGTAGATATTTCTCCAGAACAAGCTAAAACATCTATACACAGTTTAAGCAAGCTCATGCGTTACATGCTGTATGAAACCAATTTGGAATTGGTACCCCTATCCAAAGAAATTGATTTTCTAAAAAAATATATCGATTTAATGAAATTACGGGTATCGGATAAAACAGAGGTTTATGACAGTTTTCCATTGGAAACATCGGGAATTCAAATAGCTCCCTTACTATTTATTTCGCTTATAGAAAATGCCTTTAAACATGGGGTATCTGCCAGTAAAGAAAACCATATCAATATAACAATGACCTGTGATAAAAAAACAGTGTTGTTTATTATTGAAAACGATAACTTTCCTAAAAAAACCGATGATAAAAGTGGTTCTGGAATTGGTTTAAAAAATCTAGAAAAAAGGTTACAGTTATTATATACCAATAAGCATGTTTTTAAAACAACTCTACAAGACAATCGTTTTTTAGTATATTTAAAAATAGAAACAGCTTAATGATATGAGCAACTTAAAAATTACCTGTGTTATTGTAGACGATGAACCTATGGCGCTTAATTTAGTAGAGAGTTATGTGGAGAAAACGCCTTTTTTAGAGCTTAAAAAAAAGTGTAGTAGTGCTATTGAAGCTATGGAGTTTATAAAAAATGAACCTGTAGACTTACTGTTTTTAGACATACAGATGCCCGATTTAACAGGTCTTGAGTTTTCAAAAATGTTACCCAAAGACACACGCATCATTTTTACCACAGCATTCGATCAATATGCCTTAGAAGGCTTTAAAGTAGAAGCTTTAGATTACTTATTAAAGCCTTTTGATTATGCTGAATTTCTAGCAGCTGCAAACAAAGCAAGTACCTGGTTTCGCTTGGTAAAAGGAAACCAACAATCCCTACTTTCCGAAGAAAAAGAATTTCTTTTTGTAAAATCGGAATACAAACAACTGCGCATTAAATTGGCTGATGTGCTGTATTTTGAAGGCTTGAAAGACTATATTAAAATATGGCTAAAAGACAATCCGAAGGCTGTTTTAACGCTTATGAGTTTAAAGTCCTTAGAAGAAGAACTTCCAGAAACAAAGTTTATGCGTGTACACCGCTCCTTTATTGTGTCTTTAAAAAATATTGAAGTTATAGAGCGCAGTCAAATTATCATCAATAACCAGCGCATCACGGTTTCAGAGCAATATAAACCCAAATTCTTAGCGTTTGTAAACAATAATTCCCTTAATACCTAAGCATTCTTTTAGGCTTCATCTTTAAAATGAATGTATTGGTAGGTACAATTCCAGCAACCGTCTATTTGCTTTTATTAATCTATATCATAGCAATACCTTTAAACTATTAAGACAAAACAGCGTCTAAATATTAAAGAAAGTGGAACCTAAAATCTTATGAATTATGAAAACATTTATTAAAGTATACGCATTATCAGCACTATTTTTAGTAGCTATGACAACACAAGTTTCTGCACAAACACGTCGTGGTAGTACCACAACAAATACAACTGTAAAAACAAAAAGTACAACACTGGCTAAAAGCAACACTACAAATAGAAGAATATCCAGTACAAAAGTAACCTATAAAACGCCTAAAAAAAAGGTGGTTTCAGTAAGAACAGTACCTAATAGAACGCTTATTAAACACAACGGGCAAGATTATTATTATGCAAATAATAACTATTACACACCATCTAGAGGTCGTTATATTGTAATAGCTCCAAAAGTGGGATTTAGAATAAAAGTATTGCCTACAAACTATAAAAGAGTCCGTTTTAACAATCATAATTATTTTAATGTACAAGGTATCTTTTACACCCAAATAAATAATGAATACGAAGTTGTAGATCCAGAAATAGGAACTGTAGTTTATGAACTTCCAGAAGATTATGAAAAAGTAAGCTTGGATGGTTTAACCTATTACGAATATGCTAATATACTTTATGAAAAAGTACAAGTTAATGGCACCCGAGCCTACCAAGTAGTTGGTATTATAGATATGGAATAACGATGTATAGATTAATTGATTACTAGCAGAAAAGGAGGTTCTATTTTTATAATGAGCCTCCTTTTTGATTTTGTCATTTCTAGGAACCAGAAATAACATGATTTGATTTACTTGTATAATTACTTCTTTGTCCAAATAACAAAAAGGAATGTTCTATAAGCAGGCCCCCATTTACCAACCATCAACCACACACTGCATGGTATAGGGTTTGGTTTCCGATAACGGTAACTCTTCAAGAGTGTCTCCTAAATAATTACCGCTGGCAAAACCCGTCACATTTTTAAAACGGTACGACCAGCAAAACCTCAGGTTAGGATGCGCTTCCGAATAGGTTACCACATTATCTTCTAATATAACATTTTCAAAATCGCCAAAGGCTACAAAGTAACCAAGAAACTTATTACGACGCACATCAGCATCCGAACTTTTATACATATACATCCCACAGCTATTACATACATTTTCATGTACATAGGTTGCTCGATTGTGTCCTTTTTTTCCGCCACCGGAGTACTGAATATAGCCTAATCTGCCGTTTACCGAACCCGATGTCATGGTAATGCTATTTCTAGCAATAATATTATGGGTTTTATGCCAACTCACAATAGGGCCATCTACATAGGTATTCCCGTCGCCTTGTTCCATAACATTATCTAGAATATACACATTTTCACCACTTGTATTCACTATATCGCCTCCTTTATTGTGATGAAAATAATTATTCTGAATCAAAATATCTTCATCCACACGTCCTGGGCCTTCTATATCAATTCCAAATTGCGGACTGGTGCCACCTATATGATGGATTTCATTCTCAGTAATTTTAATACGAACACCGCCCACTATAGAAATGCCTTGACGCCTGTTGTTGTATATGTTATTATTCACGAAAGTAACATCGTTGGAGTCCAGGACTAAAGAACCATCACCTGTTACATTTTGAATTTCCATATTTTCTATTAATACATTCGTGTTATCCCAAACACAAATACCATGACCTTCATCATGGGCTGTGCCACCATCGCCATCACGGGGTGTATACACATGTGTGCTTCGGTCGCCTCTAATAACACCATCCCGAACACGAATGTTATCACCATTCAATCTAAGTACACAGTAATTCCATTTATCATTGGTGTCAATTTCTAGAATAGCACCTGGACTAAATACAAAATCGGTATTATCTCTAATCTCAATACCACCTTGGTAAATATCGTTTACATATTCACCTATCAAATAATGACCATCTGGCAGTACAATACGACTATAGCCTTCCTTATGGGCCCAATCGATGGCTGCTTGTAAGTTCTCAGTGGTTTTAAGTGCGTTTGTTCTATTAATAGGGATGTCCCATTGAACGACATCAATGGTGTATTCTAGGTTGTTAATTATACTAGGTAATTGTACGTCAAATAGCATTTTGGGCAAGCCATTCGTATCTAAATCTTCGGCATCGGCACCATAATCTGTTGCATTCAAGTCGTCGTGGTCATTGTAGCAGGAACTCAAAAAAAGAACCGCCATAAGGAGGAGTAGGTAGTGGGTGGTTTTTTTCATGGGGCATTATTAAAATAAGGTTAACTATAAATTTGGGATATACTAAACGCCGTTTTTTGAAAAATATTTTACACCGTTTTTTTCTTATCTATAAAATGTATGAATTACATCAAATTTATAGTGCTGCGTAAACCCTTTCTAAAATTAATGGAACTTTAAAACGAGTTTTATTAGCAGGTTACACCACATAACTTCCTAAATACCTACTGGTAGCCGTAAGTGCTAAGTCTATATTCGTAAAAGTAGCCCAAAGGTGTACCGTTTCCCCATGAAATATCTCCATAAAATCGAGGGCACTCGTACCAGCTTCTCTCATGTTGTATGCCATAAAAAAATCAAAATCATTTAATCTAGGAGCATAAGCAACCACCAACAAGGCATCCGTTGGGTATGCCAATCCTTGTTGGCTGTTATTTAGCCACGCTAAGGTTAAGGCTGTAGTTCCGGCACCATGCACCATGGAGTGCGCAATACCACTCAAGCCGCCCATACCAATTAATACTTTGCTATAGTCAATTTCAAAAGCAGTCCCCGTATAGCTAACAGCCTCTTTTAAATGGTAAGACATGGCATTGTCAAAAGGTGTTTTATTACCCGTAGCACTAAAGGTTTCCGTTAGTAAGCCTTTAATAGGGCTTAAAAATTGTAGCATAAATTTAAACTTATCACGTTCCAACTGGTCGGCACTTCTTAGGGCTTTACTTATTTTATTAGGTATAGCTTGCAGTACATTTATACCTCGCCAATGACTACCAATAACGGGACCTACCTGTCCTGAAAAGTCACCTAAAACACCATTGTTGTATGTTTCCATTAATTTTATATGCATTTTGTTAATAAGCGCTAATATATAAAAAAAATAAAATAAAAACCGATTAAGTGTTGTTTTTTGACGATTAAAAGCGTAACTAGTTGGAATCTTGTTAGATATTCATTGGAGAAGGGTTTAAGAATTGTTTATAAAATAAAGGTTTTATGCTAAAAAGGAAATAGTTTTATGAGATGAGATAGGAGGAAGTCTAGTATATTTTGAATGGAAATAAAATAAAATTTCAATATTTACTATTTTCCATATACAAGTTTCTGTAATATTTTGTAGATTTAAATGCTCCCTATAATTTTTTTAATTAAAAGACACAAATTTCCAAATAGTAATTAAATTATTTGGATACACTTTTTAATATAATTAGCTAATGGGAGATAATTTTATACCTTTTAAAAGCATTGGTCTTTGTTTTAGTGGCGGTGGCTATCGCGCTACGTTTTTCGCTCTTGGTGTGGTTTCATATTTAGATAAAATTAAATACCAAAACGGCACTTTACTTGAAAATGTAGAAGCCATTAGTACCGTAAGTGGTGGAACCCTTTTAGGGATTGCCTATGCTAAAGCAGCACAAGAGCCTGATTTTAACTTCAAGGCATTTTTTAAAACCTTCTATAACCGGTTTGAACCTGTAAACGATACATTACTAGAAACGGCCATACAAAAATTAGAAGACGATACTGTTTGGGAAAGCCATCCGAACAAAAAACGATCGCTAATAAATGCCTTTGCGCTTACTTATGCCGACATGGATCTTTTTAAAGGCAATTTCGAACCTTTTAAAAAGCCCATATCAAAACATTTAAAACACGTTTGTTTCAACGCTACCGATTTTTCCTTTGGCTTAGCTTTTAGATTTCAAAATACCGGAGTGTTTGGCAATAGCCCTTTAAAAAATACTCACCTTAACGCCTTAAAATACGATGTACAATTAGGCGATATTGTGGCATCTTCCTCTTGCTTTCCTTTAGGGTTTGAACCTTTAATATTTCCAGACGATTATTTTAAAAACCAAAATACCACAGACTATAAAGCTTTAAAAAGTTTAGATCGTTTTATGGATGGTGTAGGTATTATGGATGGAGGCATTACCGATAACCAAGGTATTGGTAGCATGATAAATATTAGCGACCAAAAAAGTAGACAGCGTCCGTTAGATTTAATTATTGTTAACGATGTGGGCAGTTTTAAAATGGATCCTTGGCAACAAAATACTGCTACCATTAAAAAAAGTTCTAGTTTAAAACAGAGTATTTCAAAAATTCTAAAGTATTTTCAAATGAAACCCTTGTATTGGGTAACACTCGTAATAGGCATCGTTATTGTAGTAGGTAACTCCTTAAAGCTCCTTCATAATACTGCTTTTACAGCCCTTTACATTTTAGGAAGTATGATTATGGGGATAGGATTAACCCTTACTTTTTTAGGGGTTATAGCAGGCGTTGTAAAAAAGTTTGGCACCCATTGGTTTAAAAATGTATTTAGAAAAAATATCCCTGAGGCACTTATAGATGATGTTGCTAAGTTCGACACCTTAAATATTAACTTGATACAACAGATGTTAACAGACCGATTAACCTCTACCGTAAAAATGGTGAACGATATATTTTTAAAACAAATACGCCGTTTAAATTACGACCTCTTGTACTCTAAAGCCTCTTTAAAACATAAAATAATAACGGCTACTGTGTATGAGTTAAATGGAGAAAAAACAGCGTACACCACTAGTTTTAAGCATAATATAGCTATTAAACCAGCACCAAGTAAACTTTTAAAAGATATAGGCCTTACAGCTTCTAAAACACCAACAACACTATGGTGGGACAAAACAGATGTTGCTAAAAACAGAATGGATACTCTTATTGCCTGCGGGCAGTTTACCACCTGTTACAAATTGCTAGATTATATTTTAGAATTGAAAAAGGATGCTGAAACCCAAGATATAGACACTAAAGCTATAGATGATTTATACCACTTACTTTTAAAAGATTGGAAAGCTTTTAATGAGGACCCTTTGTTTGTGTTAGAAATATTAAATCTTTAACCCCTAGTTAAATTAGAACATCTGATTAGATGGAGTTCTACAGTATTGTCACCTCAAATACCAAAATCAAATTACTTATTAAAATACTGTATATTTGGGTACTGCATTTAAATCGCTATCTTTTGAAACGTTTTTACCTTCCCGTTTTTATAATCATTTTATGTGCAAAAGGAGTTGCACAACCTAAGGTTTTAAGTAGTGAAGAGGCTTTGAGCCGTTATGAAGCTATTAGTGCCTCCATGACAAAATCGTTTCCAGAAGATAACATAAAAACCTATAGAAGAACATCTTTCACAGAGCAGCAATTAGAAACCTATTTGTCTCAACATTACCAACGTTTAGATTTGCTACCCTTTATTAAAGGGCATCATGCTTTTAAATTACAAAGTTATCTTCATTCTGGAAATTGGTTTAAAGAAATTGGCTTTCCTCAAGCGTCTATAGCATCGTATAAAGACTTTTTGTTATATTATAACGCCAATGCGAGTCATTTAACGCTTGATGAAGCGAAAGCGCTTGTGCCATTGCGTGCCTATGCTTATGATATTTTAGCTGCTAATTATGCAAAATTGTCTTTTTTAGATAGTGCAGCTATAACCCATAAGATTAATATTAAATTTATTGAACAGTACAATATTGTTTCTTATCCGTCGTCTCTTAACAACTACGGTTTGTTTTTATATACCTATAAAAAAGACTTAGATTCGGCTTTAGTTTATTTTAATAAGGCCTATACCATTACACAAGCACGATTTCCTCAGCATACCTTAATAGGCAGTATTAGAGATAACATTGCAGATGTGTACATAAACACCCATCAACTAAAACGCGCCAAGCCTTTATATAAAGCTAATTTTGAATTTTATGCCTATGCCAAAGATGAAAATATGGGCATCAAGGACATCACGCGTTTAATAAGTGCGGGTTCCCAATTTGTAGAAACCAGTTTAAGATTAGGCCATTTAGAAGATGCCAAAACAGCCTTCCAGGGCTTAGAAACTATTATGGACACCTCCAAGACCATCCCTGTTTTACCGAGCTCTAAATTGGAATTTTTAAAGGCACAAGAGCTGCTATATGCTACACAAAACAATATATCAGCAGCTTACAACACTTTAAAATATATTGAAGTGTTGTCTGATAGTTTAATTGCAGTAGAGGCAGAGGTGGATGAAGAATGGCGAAACGAACTTAATAATATTACCTTAGATCGTGTGGCGCTAAACTTTGAAATCAACCGCATTCGAAATGAAAACAAAATTAAAAGTCAGCGTTCAAAATTATGGATTAGTACCTTGGCATCGTCTCTCGTACTTATTCTTTTACTTTTTCTGTTTTTACGTAGGCATCAACATTTTATAAATGCTAAAAACAAACAATTACTCGCCGAGCAAGCCTTAGAGAATACCGATTTAAAAGTAAAGCAGTTACATTTGGACATAAAATCGAAGGAGCGCGACTTATCCGACTTTGCCATCAGCCTTACTGAAAATCAAAAATGGGCGGAGCTTTTGGCTAGTAAAGTAGGAGCTGTTACAGCAGCACATCCTAAAGATCGTGAAGTGTTGCTGTTGGATTTGAAACAAGAAATTAAGAATAAAATAACTTTTGATAGTGATACAAAAGTGTTTTTCGAACGTTTGGATAAATTGAGTGATTCGTTTTACAGTGAATTGACAAAAAGCTTTCCAAACCTGAGTAAAAATGAAATTAGGTTATGCTCGCTCATTCGTTTAAAAATTGATAACCGGCATTTAGCCTCCTTGCAAAATATTACTTTAGCCTCTCTAAACACAAGCAGATACCGACTTCGTAAAAAATTGAATCTGCCAGAAACTGTCGATTTGGATCAGTTTATTCAAAATCTCTAATCTCAAAAAAAATATTTGTCATCACTTAATAGACCTAGGTTTTTTCATGTTGTCTATTCATTGTCTAGTGTTTGTTCATCATCTGTCTATATAAATATCAAGGTTTTAACATGAGTTTGTTATACTTTAGCCTTGTGAATATAAAATATCTTTTACTGTTTAGATTTTAAAAAATACGATAAGCATTAGTTAATAGCAAAACTGAAATGTATCATATTAAAATCTTATTACTTATGAAGAAACTTGTTTTTGGTTTAATTTTACTAGGATTAACCAACCTAGTGCAGGCACAAAATAATAGTCTAGCTGCAGTTTTTAAAACTGAAAAGCCAGCAATATACACTACTAAAGCGATGCCTATTAAAAATGCTACGTATTTAGCCTACACAGCTTTATACCAGCCAGCAAAACATATTGTGATGTTACATAAAAAAGTAGCCGAATTTAATATAAAAGCATTGGATATTTACACCCCTAAACATACCATTACGTATGATGTGGTATTTAAAGAAGGCACTAATGTTATAAAAGCCACCTACAATCATGATGGTGATGTTATTAGTTGTACCGAATCTTTTGAAGCGGTTAGACTCCCTTATAATGTGAGTTCACAATTATCAAAAGACTATCCCAAATGGTTATTTAGTAATACATGGTGTACTATTAACTATTCTGAAAACAATAGCGCAGAGGTTGTTTATTCGGTACTGCTTAAAAAGGGAACTAAAAGCAAAAAGGTAACGATAAATCCCTAGTAAAATTTTGACTATTATCAACCCGCAGGCAGACATTCTTTAGGGGATTCTGCCTGCTTTTTTATGTATTAAGTCATTCTTAAGCTTTAACTCTAATGGGTTTTAATTGAATAAATCCAAAAAGATCCAATAGTTTTATAATTAAATAGGTGATATCAATCTCATACCATTTTACTCCAAAATTCGCTCTGCTGGCATGCCTGTGATGATTATTATGATAGCCTTCACCCATCATTAAAAAATCAAAACGGAAGAGATTTTTACTAGTGTTTTTCATTTTATAATTCACATAACCATAAATATGACCAAACCAGTTAATAATAACTCCATGAATAGGAGCCATTAAAAAAGTGATGGGTAATAAGAGCCATTGCCACCAAGCCGTCGCAAAGCTTGCAAAAAATAAAATATAAAGACCTATCCAAAGCAGCCTAGAAAAGCGCGAACTTGCAAATAAATCAAAACTTTTCCATTGCGGAACGTTTTTGGTAAATCGCGAATCGATGCTAATACGTTGCTTATTAATATCTTGATAAATAGTTTTTGTTTTCCACATCATGGCAAATAAATTAGCATCATGCGATGGCGAATGCGGATCGTTTTCAGTATCTGTATAAGCATGGTGCATACGATGCATAATACCATAACCGTAAGCACTTAAATAACTGGAACCTTGAAAAACCCAAGTCAATATAAAAGTAATACGTTCCATGGTTTTAGACATAGTAAATACTTGGTGTGCGGCATAACGATGCAAAAAGAACGACTGGAAAAATAAACCGCCATACCAAAGCACCAAAACAAAAATAACAATAATCATAACTTTTTTTTGCAAAGGTAATTGCATTAAACGTGCCATACAACCAAATGGAATCAATTAAATGCACATATTATGCGTTTTTTGCTATTATTGTTGATTTTTTAGTTTACTTACTTATCATTTACAGGCTTGCTGGTAATGAAGCTTTACTAATTAATACTAAAAATAGGATTGCCATTTGTTTTATGGCACTATCTTTGTACTGTAACAAGTATTAATAAAATAAATTATATTACAATGAGTAAAGGAACAGTAAAATTTTTCAACGATGCCAAAGGTTTTGGATTCATCACTGAAGCAGGCGTTGAAAGAGATCACTTTGTACACATTTCTGGATTAGTAGACGAAGTTCGCGAAGGCGACGAAGTTGAATTTGATCTAAAAGAAGGCAACAAAGGATTAAATGCAGTGAACGTAAAGGTTATTTAATATATACTTTCTAGTTTAAAAGCAAGCCCATCAGCCATGATGGGCTTTTTTTATGACTTATTTTGAATATGTTCCTATGCCAAACGAGAGAGCCAATTGCTTTCGAAATGTCAGTCTGAGCCTGTCGAAGACCTCGTGAAGAGTATTTTGACGTATAAAAAGATAACTAATTTGTAAAAAACAACCACGATACCCAGTGGTTAAATAGAATAATAAACTAATTGCAGAGATTCCCCATAAAAGTGTGGTTATCTTTGCAAAAAATTAATGTGATGTCAAAACCGTTTTCAGATTTAGGAATTAATACCCCATTACTGCAAAGTTTAATTGCTTTAGAAATTACAGTTCCTACAGCAATACAAGTAAAAACCATTCCCGTTGTTCTAAACCAAAAGGAAGACGTGGTGGTTTTAGCAAAAACAGGAACTGGAAAAACGGCTGCGTTTGGTTTGCCGTTGTTGCAGTTGATGAATGCCGAAAATAGTAGCATACAAGCACTTATATTAGCACCCACTAGAGAATTGGGACAACAAATTTATAATAATCTAGTAGCCTTTGCGGTTAACAATCCTGAAATAAATACCATCTCTTTATGTGGTGGGGCGTCTATCAAACCTCAAATAGCGGGCTTAAAGGCCGCAACTCATATAGTAGTAGCAACGCCAGGGCGTTTAGTCGATTTGATAAAACGCGACGCCATAAATCTTAAAAATCTAGAGTATTTGGTGTTGGATGAAGCCGATGAAATGGTGAGTGCTTTAAAAGAGGATTTGGATGTGATTATAAAAGAGGTTCCGAAATCGAGAAGAACCTTATTGTTTACTGCCACCATGCCTGGAGCTATTAAACAATTGGTACAGAATTACATGTCGAAGAAGGTTGTTCAAATAGAAGCAGACATGGAAACAGTGGGGCATCAAGGTATAGACCATCAATATGTTGTGGTAGAACCCATTGAAAAGTTAGAGGTATTGCTTCATTTTTTAAATACGAAAGAAGGAGAACGTGGAATTATATTTTGTAAAACCAAAGCGGCCGTTAATAAATTGGCAAAAAACTTAGCCATTAATAAGTTTTCATCGGGTGCACTGCATGGGAGTTTAACGCAGGGGATTCGCGACCGTATTATGGGCCAGTTTCGAGAAGGCTTTATTGATATCTTAGTGGCTACCGATTTAGCAGCGCGTGGTATTGATGTAAAAGAGCTGTCATACGTTATCAATTATCATTTACCGGATACTTATGATGC
Organism: Mariniflexile litorale; assembly: GCF_031128465.2. Classification (GTDB taxonomy): domain Bacteria; phylum Bacteroidota; class Bacteroidia; order Flavobacteriales; family Flavobacteriaceae; genus Mariniflexile; species Mariniflexile litorale. Next base: position 3,814,671 of record NZ_CP155618.1, read on the forward strand.
CTATGTGCATCGAAGTGGACGTACAGCCAGAGCAGGAGCCAAGGGACTCTCCTTAACCATTCTACAACAAGAAGAAGTAATAGATATTGCTGATTTTGAAAAAGAACTTGGAATTGTTTTTAAACCCTTTAAAAAAGCCGACGCCCAAAGTATTGAAGAAAACAACGGGCTATTATGGGCTAAAAAAATATTTAAGACGAAGCCGAACCGTGACATATCAGAAGATTTTAAAGCAAAGATTAAAACGATTTTTCATCATTTAACAAAAGAAGAACTCGTCGATAAAATATTAGCAAATTATTTAGCACAAACGGGTACTGAAATCCCAAAAGCAGAGGCTTCTAAAAAGACTAAAAAGAAATAAGCATTATGGCAAATAGTATTAAAAATCAGCAGGATATTTTAACCAAATTAAATATTCAGGCGTTGAATCCCATGCAAGTGGAGGCTGTTTCCGTAATTGAGACAACAACAAATACCATCATATTATCACCTACTGGTACCGGAAAAACCTTGGCGTTTTCCTTACCACTATTAAATGTTTTAGATCCAGAATCACACGAGGTTCAAGCATTAATATTGGTGCCCTCAAGAGAATTAGCCATTCAAATTGAGCAGGTCATTCGGTCTATGGGTTCGGGGTATAAAGTGAATGCGGTTTATGGCGGGAGACCCATGTCCAAAGACAAAATAGAAATCAAACACACTCCTGCTATTTTAATAGGAACGCCAGGTAGAATACTAGATCATTTTACGAGCGATCGTTTTTCTAAATCCAGTATAAAAACACTGATATTGGATGAGTTTGACAAGTCGTTAGAAGATGGTTTTGAGGAAGAAATGAAAGCCATTATAGGTCAAATTCCTAATATAAATAAGCGTATTTTAACCTCTGCGACTCAAGCTGTTAAAGTCCCTGGTTTTGTGCGATTGGATAAACCACATACTATTAACTATTTAAAAGAAAAAACGGCCTCGAAACTAGCTATTAAAACCGTCGTGTCTCCCGATAAAAATAAATTAAAAACCTTGTTAGAATTGTTACAGCATATTGGCAATGAACCAGGAATTGTTTTCTGTAATTTAAGAGATAGTATTGATGAAGTGAGTCGTTTTTTAACACGAAATAAAGTAAGTCATGCCTGCTTTTCGGGGGGTATGGAGCAACAAGATAGAGAGCGTGCTTTAATAAAATTTAGAAACGGTACCAGCCAAGTACTTATTGCAACCGATTTGGCGGCTCGGGGTATTGATATTCCTGAAATGGCTTATATCATTCATTATGAATTGCCAAAACATGAAGAAGAATTTATTCATAGAAACGGGAGAACGGCTCGTGTAAATGCCAAAGGCACCGCCTATATATTAAAATGGCAAAGGGAAGTATTACCCGAATTTATTAAAAATATTAAAGGCATTAATGTCTCTAAAAAAGCGCCCGTTACAGCACAAGCCTGGGAAACCTTATTCATTTCTGGCGGACGAAAAGATAAAATTTCCAAAGGAGATATAGCCGGATTGTTTATTAAGCAAGGAGGTATTAACAACGATCAATTAGGAACCATCGAACTAAAACCCGATTGTGCCTTTGTGGCAGTGCCATTTACTATGGCAGCTACATTGGTAGAAAAACTAAACAATACCCGATTGAAAAAGAAAAAAGTGCGGGTAACTATTTTGTAATAGGTAATTAATTAGAAATATTTTTAACATTAAATTCGTAAATTGCATCATATCCATTTACTGAAAAACAATGCTAAATAAACTATATCCTTTACAATTGCCAATAGGCACCCCGAATCCAGACGACAACAGTCCCATCGATTTTTCAAGTCCCTTTGATGTGATCGTATTTATCATTCTGCCCATACTCATGATCATCTTTTATATTATATGGAAGCGGAGTAAGAGGGGCGATAGGGATTGAAATGTGTTGCTAATAAGGTTTTTATAGGTATTTAAAGACTTTAACTCATTAAGAATCACCTATCTTTAACATTCATTTTTAAGCTTAAAGCCATTATATCTATGAAGTATTTACTCATTACTTTCTTCCTGTTTGTCGTACTATTAGTTGCTTGTAATGAAGTTAATCCCAAAGGCGAAAAAGAGGTGCGTAAGTTTGTAAAACAATGGAATGAAGCCCATACACTATTAAAGTCACCTTACCTCCAACGTGATTATATGGATGTTGTTAACTATTACGGAAAAGAAAAAACCAGAACTCAAGTACAGCAAGATAAGGAGTTACTGTTTCAACAATTTCCAGACTATACACAGCGTATTCTAAACGACGAACTCGTCATCACAAAAGAGGCAGGAAACTATTTAGTTATGTTTACTAAACACGTTAGTTATAACGGGATAGAAGCCGATTACCCCTCGTATCTTTCAGTGATATCTAAAAATAGTACTTTCAAAATACTGCGAGAAGGTGTTGCTGAAAATGCCAAAGATCTAGATGCCCCCATTTTTCCGAGTGCACGCGAAAATAATGCGAGTCTCTCTAATGAAAGACAATTGTTTGGTGATTTTAATGGCGATGGTTTATCGGACTATGCGAATGTAATCTCTCCAGAAATAAGTTCCGCTGTAAAAAAGGGAACCCAGAAGGTGGTAGCATGCAAAGGAGGGTGCAACAGCGTGATTACCTTTAGTAATAAAGATCTAAACGACATCATAATCAAAGGGGCGTACCGATCTCAATTAGAAAATCTTAAAGATCTAAATAGTGATGGTGCCGACGAGATTGGTTTTTGGGATATAAAACCCACGAGTAAGAGTCTATATGTTTTTAATGCAACAAATGGTACATTACTCACCGAGCCCATTGTAATTAATACGACCGTTCATAAAAACCTTAAGCTTATTGATGTTTTTAAAAAATCTGGTCCTAATAAAATCACAGTAACACATAGTGCACAAGTCAACGAAAAGTGGGTTTTAAAGAGCCAAGTGATTCTCTTGGATTAATCGGATAATTATATATTAAAGATTTCATTTAAATTAATAAAAAAATAAAGATTTTATTTTGGCGTTGGTAAACGGTTATTTATCTGCCAAGATTATTCAAAAACAAGCATCAAAAAATCCTTCAAAATAAAATGTCAAAACTATTTAGCAGCTTAACTATTAAGGATATCACATTTAAAAATAGAATTGTTCAATCCCCGATGTGCATGTATTCTGCGGAAGATGGCTTAGCCTCAGATTGGCATTTTGTGCATTATGGTACCAGAGCTATAGGCGGAGCAGGAACTATCATGACAGAAGCTGCAGCCGTCTCACCAGAAGGACGCATTAGTCCTGGGGACCTCGGTATCTGGAGCGATAAACACATAGAAGGTTTAAAACGCATTACTAGCTTCTTAAAACAAAATGGAAGTGTGGCAGGTATTCAATTAGCACATGCAGGACGAAAAGGCAGTTATGAAGTACATGGTGCTGATAGTACCTTGATGCGTACCAAAGAAGAAGGTGGCTGGGAAGTCATGGCGCCTTCTGCCATCCCATTTTCTGATAATGCACTCACACCAAAAGCTATGACCTTTCAAGATATGGAAACAATCAGACAGCAGTTTGAGTCCGCCACCAAAAGAGCTGTAGCCGCAGGCTTCCAATTACTTGAAATACACAGCGCACATGGTTATTTGTTACATTCATTTCTATCACCCATATCTAATAAGCGGGACGACGATTATGGTGGCAGCATAGAAAACAGATCACGCCTATTGCTAGAGGTTATTGAAACGGTTCAGACCGTATGGCCTAAGAATTTGCCTTTAGCGGTCAGGATCTCGGCAACTGATTGGGATGAATCAGGTTGGGATTCAGAATCCTCGCAATGGCTGGCGCAACAATTGGAACAGGCAGGCGTAGATATTATAGATGTATCTAGCGGTGGCACTTTGCCCAACGTTACTATTCCTGTGGGTCCAGCATATCAATTACCTTTAGCAAAAGACATTAAAGCAGTGGTAAAAACTATGAAAGTAGGTGCCGTAGGTATGATTACCAATGCCGAACAAGCTGAAACCATTTTACTAAACGATGATGCCGACCTAATTTATATAGGAAGAGAATTTCTACGCAACCCTTATTTTCCATTACAAGCAGCTCAAGATTTACGAGCAGAACCGGACGTTCCAAAGCCATATGAACGTGCGTTTCCTAAAAGGAAATAGCCGATATGTAAAAGCATAAACTTTTCTTAAAGCATTTTGATTTCAGTACTAAATAAGGTATATTTTCTTTTGAAAAATATGTTATGAGTAGAGGATTTGTAAAAGAAGATGATCAAGAAGAAACACCTATTATACCACCCAGGGCTGCATTGCCTGAAGGTGTCACCAATTATATCACCCCATTTGGTTTGCAATTATTGTTAACCGAAAAAGAAAATATAGAAGAAGAACGTGCTAATCTGAATGTACAAGACGAACAGGAACGTAGACGAGATCTTGCGGTAATTAATGGGAGACTGACCTTACTTCAAGAGCGTGTGGCTTCTGCCAGAGTGTTACAGCCGCATGATCAGGTAAAAGACGAAGTGCGTTTTGCTGCCACTGTTATTATTAAAATGAACAAACAGGTTCAGGAATTTCAAATTGTAGGGGTAGATGAAGCAGACGTTAAACAACAAAAAATAGCTTTTATAGCACCTATAGCTAGAGTGATTACTGGTAAAAAAGTTGGAGACCAAGTCGATTTCCAATTAGGAAATGACATTCGAAAAATTGAGATAGTAGAAATTTCTTATCGCTAGCTATAAAAGGTGGAAGCAAGAATATAATATGGGGCCCATCTGTATAAGCACAAAAAAAAGGCTGTATGAAAAGTGTTATTCTGAGTCATATTGAGCCTGTCGACATATTCAAACTTATTGATAATCTATATCAGTTTCGACAAGCTCAACCTAACAAAGCAAATAAAATACACTTTTTAGACAGCCTCTTTATATATCTAAAAGTTATACTATTTTAAAATTTCCAATAACTTTTCTGCAACTAGTTCAGATGAGGCTGGGTTTTGCCCCGTAATTAAATTACCATCTTGAATTGCATAAGCAGCCCAATCTTCTTTTTTTGAGTAGATGCCTCCATTTTCTTTCAACATATCTTCTACCAAAAATGGCACTACATCTGTTAATTGTACTGCTGCTTCTTCAGTATTTGTAAAACCTGTTACTTTTTTACCTTTTACTAAAGGATTTCCGTTCGTATTTTTAACACCTTTTAAAGCGGCAGGAGCATGACATACAAATGCAATAGGTTTTTCTTGACTATTAAATTTTTCAATTAACGCGATGGAAGTCGCATCGTTTGCTAAATCCCATAATGGACCATGTCCGCCTGGGTAAAATACGGCATCAAAATCGTCTGGATTCATATCTGCTAGCTTTTTTGTATTCGCTATTCTTGCTTGTGCTTCATCATCTTTATCAAAGCGCTCTGTAGCTGCTGTAGCAGTATCAGGTGAGTCGCTGCTAGGATCTATAGGAGCGGCACCTCCTTTTGGGGTAGCAATAGTAATTGTAGCACCTTTATCTAATAAGGTGTAGTATGGATTTGCAAACTCTTCAACCCAAAATCCTGTTTTTTTCCCTGTATCTCCTAATTTATCATGAGATGTTAATACAAATAATATATTCATGTCTTTATGTTTTTTAATTTTTATATTTTCTTCTGAAACCTTTTCAGAAGGTGATGCATTTTTAACGTCTTTACAGCTAGATGCTGTTATAATCGTAAGCACGAATGCTAATGATTTTACTAATTTCATTTAGTAGGCCATTTTTACAATTTTCTCCACTTTATCTGGCGATAATGATTGATGTTCTCCTAATCCTGTCCAACCACGATTGGTAAAACGCTTAGAAATCTCTTCAGCAGTTCCTTCATAATCCTTTGTGTAATCAGATAGTTTGGTGTCAATTCCTAATTGATGGAAAAAAGCGACTGTTTTTTCAATGGCAGCATAGGCTTTATCGTCTGTACTTCCTTCAGTTATATTCCAAACACGTTGGCCATATTGTGCTAACTTTTCTTTTTTAGCTTCAAAGTTAAATTTGTAATGACTTGGCGCGATCACTGCTAAGGTACGCGCATGATCAATACCAAATAAAGCGGTTAGTTCGTGTCCCATTGCATGAACAGCCCAATCTGTGGGGACTCCTTTTTGTATCAAGCCGTTTAAAGCCATGGTACAACTCCACATAAAATCAGAAGCTGCTTTATAGTCTGTTGGATCTTTCAATACTTTTGGAGCCACTTCAATAAGGGTTTGTAAAATACTCTCGGCAAAGCGGTCTTGTAATAATGCTCCAATGGGGTAAGTCATGTATTGCTCTAAAACATGTGTAAAGGCATCGGTTAATCCATTTGCTAATTGGCGTTCTGGAATAGAGGCAATCACTTGAGGGTCTAATATGGAGAACTCAGGAAACAAACCAGGTCCGCCCATAGCTAGTTTCTCTTTAGTTTCAGCGCGTGTAATCACAGACCCTGAATTCATTTCAGAACCTGTTGCTGGTAATGTTAATACGGTACCAAAAGGCATGCCTTTTTCGGTTCTAATATTCTTGGTTAGAATATCCCAAGGGGTCTCACCCTCATATAAAGCAGCAGCCGATAAAAACTTGGTGCCATCTATAACCGAACCACCACCAACAGCTAATAAATACGTGATGTTTTCTTCTTTAATTACTTTTAAAGCTTCCAGTAAAACCGCATATTCTGGATTGGCAGGAATGCCCCCAAACTCAACAACCTCTAGAGAGGCTAAAGCTGTTTTTACTTGGTCGTAAATACCGTTTTTTTTGATACTACCACCGCCATAAAGTAGTAATACTTTGGCGTCTTTAGGTATTTCATTTTCTAATTTTTCTATGGTATCCTTTCCAAAAATAATTTTGGTAGGATTCTTAAACTCAAAATTGTTCATTTTCTTTTTCTTTTTTAGTTGTTAAATTTTAACGATCATTTTCCCTTTGTTTTTACCTTCAAATAAATCGATAAAAGCATTCGGAATGTTATCAAAACCATTTACGATGGTTTCTGAGTATGTTAATTTGTCTTCAGCTAACCAACTTGATAATTGCTTCATAGCCTCCGGGAATTTTTTAGCATAATTAGAAACAATAAACCCTTGCATTAAAGCACTTTTTTTAACTAGGAAAGGCTGAACACTCATACTTTTTGGCGTTTCTTTACTATTGTAAGTAGAGATAGCTCCACAAATGATGATTCTTGCAAATTGGTTGATATTATACAACACCGCATCTGAAATGGGGCCGCCAACATTATCAAAATAGATATCAACACCATTTGCTGCTAATTTTTTGATGTCTGCTTGAATGTCTTTACTCGTGTTATAATTGATCCCTGCATCAAACCCGAATTTGGTTTTTAACATCTCAATCTTTTCATCGGTTCCAGCAATTCCGATAACGTTAAGTCCTAATATTTTTGCTATTTGTCCAACAACGCTACCAACAGCACCAGCAGCACCAGATACCACAATAGTTTCACCGGCTTTGGGTTTTCCTATTTCATTTAACCCTAAATAAGCCGTTAACCCAGTCATACCTAAAACGCCTAAATAGGTGCTTAAAGGAGCTTTTGATGCATCTACCTTAAGTAAACCTTCGCCAGTGGATACTTGTTGTGTTTTCCAACTTAACATACCAGAAACAAAATCACCTTCCTTAAAATGGCTGTTTTTAGATGCAATTACTTTAGCAACCACACCAGATTGTACTGGTTTGTTTAATTCAAAAGGAGGTACATAGGATGTTGCGTCACTCATGCGCCCTCTTAAATAAGGATCTACAGATACATAAACAGCTTCCAGAAGTATTTCTCCCTCGTTGATTGTTAGTTGTGTATCTTCTGTTATAAATTCAAAATTGGACACTGTAGGTTTCCCTTGCGGTCTATTTTTTAATATAATGGTCTTAATCATAAGTGTATTTTTTAGTTTATTACCGTTATAAAATCTTCCATAGGTTTTCTAACCTTTTTAAGATTTACTAACCAATCTTCATCTTCTTTTCTGTAGCCTAATGTTAAAAACACCGTGCTCCGTAATCCTTTTTCGCGCAATCCTAAAATGGCGTCTACTTGGTCCGCACTAAAACCTTCCATAGGAGTACTATCTACCTTTTCGTTGGCAGCGGCAACCAGGGCCACACCTAAAGCGATATAGGCTTGTTTAGCCGCATGGTTAAAGTTTTCTTCAGCATCTTTTTGAGGATACGAGTTTAAGAGTTGCTGGCGGTAGTTTTCCCATCCGTCGTTTTTAAACCCCCGAATGTCGTTTGTTAAATCGAACATATAGTTGATTCTATCGGCTGTATAAGTATCCCAAGCCGCAAAAACGAGTAAGTGAGAGCATTCTGTAATAACCGATTGATTCCAAGCAACTGGTTTAATTTTTTCTTTAATATCTTGATTTTTAATTACTATAATTTCAAAAGGTTGTAATCCACTAGAGGTAGGTGCTAAACGTGCTGCTTCTAAAATGCGTTCAATTTTATCCTCAGATACCGTAGCTCCATTCATTGATTTTGTAGCATATCTCCAGTTTAATTTATCTAATAATTCCATGTTTTATTTTTATTTGTTTTTTGCGATTCTTTTAATATCGTTTGAAGTAATTATCACTTCGGCATTACTTTTACTATTGGCTAAATGTATCATAGCTTGTGCGATACTTTCAGCATTAATTATTTTGTATTTCTTTAATTTTCCAATAAATAAAGGCTGTATTATTTTAAATAGCCCCAAACCTATTCTTTCTAGTACTCTACGCTCACGACGATCTCCACCAATTAAAGACGGTCTTAGTATAAAAGTATTTTTTATGTTTTGTTGTAATACATCGTGTTCCATTTCTCCTTTAGTTTTATTATAAAACACGCTGCTATTTTTATTGGCACCCATGGCCGAGATGACTAAAAAAGTAGGGATGCTATTTTCTTTTGAAAGTTGAGCGGCATGTACAGGGATGCCATAATCTATTTGTTTATAACCTGCCTTATCGGGTGTTTTTTTAGCAGTGGTACCAATACAACAATATACTTCGTTTGCGGTGAAATCAGCTTTAAATGTCTCTAACTCGAATAGATCACCTATAAATTGCACGACTTTATCAGGCAGGCCTTCAATTTTTGAACGTGAAAACAATTTAATGGTAGTGTAGCGTTCATCTTTTATTAATTTATGAAGTAATAAATTACCTGTAAGCCCTGTAGCTCCTAATATAATGGCTGTTTTATTCATCTTATTTATTTACTTTAATACTGCTCCAAGCAGATTGATAAGCTTCTTCTATATGTGTTTTATCTAATTGAAAAGAACCTCTTTTTTGATTAATCATTAAAAATGATAATGGATTTATAGCATAGGCATACAATAAGTAATCTGATATCGGTTTTATTATGCCTTCTTTTTTACCACGCGTCCAAAGGTCGAGTAGGGGTTGTAAATGTTTTATCCCTTCTTGTCTACTAGGTTCGTCTATCATGGGTGTATTATCACATTGAGCTAAAAACATGGCATGTTCACATTCTTTTAGTTTAAAATCGGCAATACGTTTCCATATAAGTTCAAAACCAGTTTCAACAGACATGTTTTCATCGTAGGTTTCAAAAGCATAGTTTGTATATGCTGCTTTTACATCTATATATGTTTTGTTTACTAAATCTTGCTTATTCTCAAAATATAAATAAATAGTCGCAGGAGACACATTTGCCATTTTTGCAATTTTGCTCATAGGCGTCGCATGAAAACCATTATTGTTTACTAACTCAATCGTTGCCTTTATAAGTGCGTTACGCTTATCGATGCTTTTTTGAAGTTTTGCCATATTATCCATCATTTATAGTACAAAGGTACTTAAAAATGAACGTTCATTCTTTTTTTTAACATAAGTTTAAATTCATACAAATAACCAGAAATTAAAAGTAAGGCTATTTAAGCACATAAAATTCATCCCCATGTATTCGAGTTAAAAATTAATCGTTTAAGACTAATTATATCCTTGTTATTGGGGGATATTGAAAAAAAAATCAATTTATATGGAACATGTATTAGTAGCAGGTGCGAATGGCACCACTGGAAAAAAAATTATAGAACTCTTAAAATCGTCTCAGTATTTCATACCAATAGCGATGGTAAGAACCATTGAGCAAAAGAAAAATTTTGAAAATCAACATGTAAAGACTGTTCTTGGTGATTTAGAAAAAGATATATCACACACTATTATAGATATAGATAAAGTGATTTTTGCTGCCGGATCTGGAGGAAAAAAAGTAAAAGAAGTCGATCAAGAAGGTGCAAAGAAATTAATTAAAGCATCGACAGAAGCTCAGGTTAAAAAATTTGTCATGTTAAGTTCTATGGGCGCAGATAACCCAGAAGCTTCAGCGGAACTTAAAGATTATCTAACGGCCAAGCATAATGCCGATATGTATTTAAAAGACTCTGGACTTAATTATGCCATCGTGAGACCTGGAAGCTTAAATAATAAAAAAGGGGATGGGAAAATAGAATTGGCAAAATCATTAAATAAATCTGGTGAGATTACACGAGATGATGTGGCCCAAACTTTAGTAAGAGCACTGCATGATGATACCGCTAATAATACAACCTTTGAAATTCTTCAAGGAAACACTTTAGTTGGAAAAGCATTTGACGCTATAGAGTAAATTTAATTTTCTATTTAAGTGAAATGTCACTTTAATAGCATCAAAAAGAGGCTGTCTGAAAAGTGTTATTCGGAGTCATATTGAGCCTGTCGAAATATTCAAACTTATTGATAATCCATATCAATTTCGATAAGCTCAACCTGACAAAGTAAATAAAATACACTTTTCAGACAGCCTCTTTTTTTATATTTAGAAGAACTCTTATCTTATTAAAATCGATTTAATATTCACAAACTCCTTCATTCCAAAACCACCGTGTTCCCTTCCATACCCCGAATTTTTAACACCTCCGAAAGGCATATTGGGTGTAGCTAAACCGAAAGAATTGATAAACACCATTCCAGTATCAAAATAATTTTGAGCCAAGGCTATGGCACGGTCTTCGTCTTTTGAAAAGATACCACCACCAAGTCCAAACTTACTATCATTTGCAATACGCATGGCATCTTCTTCATCTTTTGCGCGTATTAGAGAGGCTACAGGTCCAAATAATTCGTCCTCATAAGCAGGTTGCCCAGGTTCTACATGTTCCAGAATCGTTGCAGGGTAAAAATAACCATCGGTATAGGGAAGTTGTCCTCCACATAATATCTTCGCACCCTTTTTAACACTGTTAGTAACTTGTTCATGTATTTTATTTCTTAAATCTTCTCGTGCCATAGGCCCAAGTTCGGTATCTTCATTTTTTGGATCGCCTAGTTTTAATTCAGACATGGCTTTAACAAAAGCATTTTTGAATGTTTCATAAACAGCATCTACAGCTATAAATCGTTTGGCGGCAATACAGGTTTCTCCATTATTATAAATGCGCCCTTTTACCGATTCTTCAACCGCATTTTCTATATCGGCATCTTCCAATATTAAATAAGCATCGTTACTTCCTAATTCTAATACTGTTTTTTTCAATTGTGCACCTGCTTTTTCTCCAATAATTTTACCAGCACCAGGACTTCCTGTTAAAGTAATGCCACGTATTAATTCGTGTTCTATAAGTTGATTGGATTGTTCATGATCAATTATCAGAACTGTAAATAATCCTTTAGGTAAGCCAGCATCTTTAAATATTGATTCTAATAACTTAGCAGTTCCTGTTACATTGGATGCATGTTTTAAAAGCACGCTATTACCTGCCATTAAATTTGCTATAGCATATCTAATAACTTGATATGATGGATAATTCCAAGGTTGAATGCCGTAAATAATGCCAAGAGGTGCGTAGGTAATAATCCCTTTTCCTCCCGTTGCGAGTTCGCGCGTTTCATTTTTCAAGATCGTAGGTGCATGTGTGGCGCAGTGGTTACAAATGGCAGTACACGTATCGACCTCTTGATGACTTTGTTTTAATAATTTACCCATTTCATCGGTCATTAATTCTGTAACATCCGATTTACGCTTTTGGAGTTCTTCTCCAATAGCTTTAATAACCTTACCTCGGTCTTCATGAGACTTTAATCGCCAATTTAAAAAGGCAGTTTGGGCACTTTGTACAATCTCCTCAACGTCATTTTTTGACATATAAGTATAAGATGCCAAATCCTTTCCATTTGATGGGTTTTTAGTTTTAAATGTGTTTTTATGTGTTTCGGTTTTCATAGTCCTAATCTTTATTTTTTATAAAGATAGGCTGGATTAAAAGACAAGCTTAGCTCAATAATAGAAGTTATTGACTCATTCGCAACTTATATAAATATAAGAGACTATGTAAAGATTCCTAACTCGAACCGACTAAAAGGTCTTTATGCTGATACATAGAAATGATGAAACTATATAACTTATTCATGTAAACCACTAGTAATTTTAAATAGTACCTTTATCTAATCAAGAGATGGAACTTATTTTGTTCCTCTAATTAAGACCCATATCTTATCTTTTATTATTTACATTTATGAAAAATCAACATACATTTTATTCCATTTTAGATCTTGCTTTAGTTTCTAAAGGTCAATCTCTAAAAGAAACTTATAATAATGCCCTTCAATTGGCGCAACATGCCGAAGCGTATGGTTACACCCGCTATTGGTTGGCAGAACACCATAATGCACCCAATATTGGGAGTAGTGCCACCTCGGTATTAATAGGATATGTGGCCCAAGGCACTAACACGCTTCGCATTGGTTCTGGTGGGATTATGCTCCCTAACCACTCCCCATTAATTATTGCCGAACAATTTGGTACTTTGGCATCTTTGTATCCTGGCCGTATTGATCTGGGCTTGGGTAGAGCCCCAGGAACCGACAGAGAAACCGCAGAAGCCATTCGTTCCGATTTTATGCACGCTGCTCATGCGTTTCCTGATGAATTAGAAAAAATACAAACCTATTTTTCTTTAGAGAATTCAAGATCTAAAGTACGTGCCACTGTAGCGGAAGGGGTAGACGTGCCTATTTATATATTAGGTTCCAGTACAGATAGTGCACATTTAGCTGCAAAAAAAGGCTTGCCTTATGCCTTTGCTAGTCATTTTGCCACCACCCATTTATGGGAGGCGCTAGATATTTACCGGAATGAGTTTCAACCATCATCCGATTTAAAAAAACCTTATGTTATGGCAGGGGTAAATATTATTGTAACAGATACCGATGAAGAAGCGCAACGTTTATCAACCTCCTTAATCCGCATGATTGTTGGCATCTTTACAGGTAAGCGCGATTATGTACAGCCCCCTACAGCTTTTACCGATGAGCTTAAAGAGGTGATGCAAAATCCTCAAGTACACCAAATGCTAAAGTATTCTTTTATAGGTAGTAAAGCCACCGTTAAGGATCAGATCACAACATTTATGAAACAAACGCAAGCCGACGAACTGATTGCAGTCACTCATATTTATGATGTTAAAGATAGGATTCGCTCTTATGAATTATTTGCCGAGATTATGAAGGAGTTAAATGAAACTGTGTAAATTAAGTATATGAACTCAAGTGTTTGTGTTTATTTGTGAAAGCAAAAACATGTTTAAATACATAAACAGCTGTAAATGGCACATGCGGCCATGAATACTAATACAGTTACCTTATATAACTTTACTTTGGTAAAAGTATAGGAAGGTACTCAAATCTTCTTTAATTTTTTTCTTTTCAAATATTTCTTTAAAATGTAAAGGAAATACTTGATCCGACTCATAATCAGGTGGTCCCTGGTTCGAGCCCAGGTGATTCATACTTAATATCATCAGCACTTTCCTGCATAGCCTGTTCTTCGAAATACTGGATTATATCTGGAATTTTAACTCTAACGTCACGTTTTTTGAATCAGACCATTCCTTACGAGTATAATCATCTCTTTTGAAAATTAATTCTCCCATAGGCACTAATTCTGTTTCATTCCAATGACCATTATTTTTTATTATAATTCGTTTGCTTTTTTCTCTTAAGTATATTTGAGATTCAATTCCATAAACAGTTATAATAGTCCCATAATGTTCTTTGTGGGATGGAGTATTTTGAAGTGAAGAAATCTTCAGCGGTTTTTGAGCGTTGCTTATTGGCTGAACAAATAAAAAGGATTTTGGTTGTGATATATTATAGTTCAAATAACAATTAATGACTATTCAAATTTAAGAACATTATGGCAATATAAAATTTTGGATTACAAAAATCTTACTACTTGTTTTACTATTGTTATAAATGTATATTTACATGTCTAACCAATGCCTTATAATGTTTAACGAAGACTCTAGAGTTAAAATACCTTCTATATTACATCTCATTCAATTAGGGTATACGTATCTTTCACTAAAAGATATAGAATGGGATGAAAACACCAATATTTTCAAATCAATCTTTATTGAGCAACTTCAAAAAATCAATCCAAATGTTTCAAATAGGGATATTCAAAAGGTATACGACGAGGTTTCAATTTCTTTAGAAAATGAGGATTTAGGACGTGCATTTTACAATAAACTCATAGACCAATCAGGAGTTAAACTTATAGACTTTGAGAATTTTGATAATAACTCCTTTAATGTTGTTACGGAGTTGCCTTATCAAAAAGATGATGAAACATTTAGACCTGATATTATTTTATTAATTAATGGCATGCCTTTAATTTTTATCGAAGTTAAAAAGCCAAACAATCATAATGGCGTACAAGATGAACACCAACGTATGCAAAGACGTTTTCAGAATAAAAAGTTTCGTAAGTTCATCAACTTAACGCAACTTATGGTGTTTTCCAATAACATGAAGTATAACGATGAAGATACTCAAATGTTAGAGGGTGCCTTTTACAGTACAACAAATTATAAAAAACCAATATTTAACTATTTTAGAGAAGAGGAAACTTTTGATTTAGAAAAACTACTTAAACCAATTTCTGAGGAAATTGAAACTTTTGTACTAAAGGACACAAATCTTTTAAGTATTAAAAGCAGTATAGAATATCAATCTAATAAAAGTCCAAATACTGTAACCAACACCATTTCTACATCGTTGTTTCAACGTGATCGTTTAAAGTTTATTTTGCGTTATGCTTTTGCTTATGTAGTGGAAGAAAATGGAATTTTAGAAAAGCATGTCATGCGGTATCCACAGTTATTTGCTACCAAAGCAATAGAAAACAAACTGGAAGGTGGCATAAGAAAAGGAATTATTTGGCACACACAAGGTTCTGGGAAAACAGCGCTGGCGTATTTTAACGTAAAACACCTAACGCATTATTTTCAAAAGAAGGATATTATTCCAAAATTCTATTTTATTGTAGACAGATTGGATTTATTAACACAAGCTGCCAAAGAATTTAATGCTCGTGGATTAGGTGTGTATACCATAGATAGTAGAGAAGCTTTTACAAAAGACATTAAGTCAACAAAGGTTATTCACAATAATTCAGGAAATGCGGAAATAACGGTTGTAAATATCCAGAAGTTTAAAGATGATCCTGATGTTATAAAAAATAACGATTACAATTTAAGTGTACAACGTGTTTTCTTTTTAGATGAAGTACACCGTAGTTATAATCCTAAAGGTAGCTTTTTAGCCAATTTAGAATTAGCGGATAAACACTCTATAAAAATTGGATTAACGGGCACGCCATTGTTGGGTTCTGAATATAATTCTAAAACCTTATTTGGCGATTATATCCATAAATACTACTATAATCTTTCAATTAAAGATGGTTATACGCTGCGTTTAATTCGTGAAGAAATTGAAACCAATTATAAATTAATTTTAAAAGAGACGCTTAAAAATATTAAAGTTTTACAAGGCAATATAGATAAGAAGTTGCTCTATGCAGATCATCGTTTTGTAGAACCTATGTTGGACTATATTGTAAAAGATATGGAGCAAGCCAGAATTTCAATGAATGATAACAGCATTGGTGGTATGGTGGTTTGCGATTCTTCCGATCAGGCTAAAATGATGCATGAGATTTTTCAAGATAAATATGCTGATAAATCGAGTACCCTATACAATCAAGCTGCCGAAGAACCTGAAAACTATGGAAGCAAGAAAAAAGAAGAAAGTAAAGTAAATACGGCACAAGTTATTTTACATGATATTGGTACCAAACAAGACCGTAGAGATTGGGTTTCCGATTTTAAAGCGGGTAAACTGGATGTTCTCTTTGTATACAACATGTTATTAACGGGTTTTGATGCCAAACGATTAAAGAAATTGTATATAGGCAGAAAAATTAAATCGCATAATTTATTACAAACCTTAACACGTGTTAACCGTACTTATAAAACGCATAAGTATGGTTATGTGGTTGACTTTGCAGACATCCAAAAGGAATTTGACAAAACCAACCAAGATTATTTTAACGAGTTGCAAAGCGAGTTAGGAGATGAGATGCAGCACTATACAAATCTGTTTAAAAAACCTGAAGAAATCCAGGAAGAAATAGAAGAAATCAAAGATGTTCTTTTTAGATTTGACACACGTAATAAGGAAATATTTTCTCAGCAAATTTCAGAAATAAATTCACGTTCTGAAATTCGTCAAATAGCGAAAGCTTTAAACAATTCTAAGGAATTGTATAACTTAATTCGTTTGTCTGGTAATTTTGAATTGCTAGAAAGATTAGATTTTAGAAAACTCAACGTTTTAGCGCGTTTAACCAACGATAGGTTATCCTTAATAAACACAAGAATTGCCTTAGAAAACAATGTTGACACCGAAAACATTTTAAACACGGCCTTAGAAGATGTCATTTTTGCTTTTACCAAAGTGAAAGAAGAAGAAATGATATTGGCAGATGAATTAAAAAACACCTTAGGTAGAACACGAGAAATGTTAGCTGGAAACTTCGACCAAAAAGACCCGATTTTTATTTCGTTACGTGAAGAATTGGAGCGATTGTTTAAAAAGAAAAACCTAAGTGAAGTTTCTAAAGAAGAAATGGAAGCCAATATAAAAGCGTTGAACGAAATTTACGATAAAGCGAAAAAACTAGAACGGGAAAATCAGTTGTTAAGAGCTAAATATGATTACGATGCTAAATACGCACGCATTCATAAACGCTTAATGGAAAAAGATCCTTTAACAGATAGCGAACGTAAACTATTTGAAGCATTAAAAGGATTAAAAACAGCGGTAGATAAAGAGATTTTGCAAAACTCAAAATTGTTAGAAAATGAAAGTTATGTAGATAAAATGGTAATGCGTTTGGTTGTGAACCAATTTAAAAAAGAACATAAAATAGACATTAATACCACCGATGTTAAACGCATTAACAGTATTATAGTCAGGGAGTATATGAACGAATACAACGGATACGTTGCGTAATGGAAATTCAGTTGTTGCAAAAAATGCAATAACTAAAAACAGTAAGTATGGACAACAAAATAGACATTTTCAAATCTAATGACGGTATAGAAATCCACGTTACATTAGAACAAGATACCGTTTGGCTTGATGCTCATTTAATTGCAAAACTATTTGGAGTACAGCGACCAGCTATTGTAAAACATATTGGTAATATATACAAGACTAAAGAGTTGAAGGAGAAATCAACCTGTTCCAAAAAGGAACAGGTTGCTTCTGATGGAAAACTTCGTAAAATGAAATTGTACAATTTAGATATGATAATTTCAGTTGGGTACCGCGTAAATTCTTCACGTGCCACCCAATTTCGTCAATGGGCAAATAACATTTTAAAAGACTATTTAGTACAAGGCTATGCTATTAACCAAAAACGTTTAGAGCAAAAAGAACAAGAAGTAAAGTTGCTAAAAGACGGCATTCATATTTTAACCAGAACGGTTAGTAAAGCTATTGAAGAAAAGGCTTCAGACAATATAATTTTAGAAACCTTCGCTAAAGGTCTAAGCTTGCTGGACGATTACGACCATGAACAATTAGACGTTAAAGGTTTAACTACAAGAGAAGTTAACTACCCTAGTTTAGACGATTACCAAGAACTCATCAGCCAAATGCTAACCGAATTTGATTCTGAAGTTTTTGGCAAAGAAAAAGATAAAAGTTTTGAAAGTGCTGTGGCCCAAATTGAAAAAGGATTTGGAGACAATGATTTTTACCCAAGCCTAGAAGAAAAAGCAACCATGCTCTTATACTTTGTGGTAAAAAATCATGCCTTTGTAGATGGCAATAAACGAATTGCAGCCGCTTGTTTTTTGAAATTTTTACAGGAAAACAACATGCTTTTTAATAGCCAACAACAACCCATAATTAGCAACGATACTTTAGCCAGTTTAACACTGTTTATTGCTTCTAGTAAGCCAGAAGAAATGCAAACTGTAACTCGTTTGGTAATTAGTGTACTAAACAGAAACCATAGCAATTAAAAAAACCAGAATTAATATAATAATGACTACAAATCAATTTGAAACCCAAACCAAAGCACTTATAGACGACCTAAAAAGCGTATGTGCCAATTACGGTTTAGGGAATGACGGAAATGAATTTAAAATAATTACTCAGGTGTTTTTGTATAAATTCTTAAACGATAAATACGTTTACGAATTGAAGCAATTAGAACCCGATTTAGCAAAAGCAAAAAACTTTGACGAAGCACTTAAAAAGTATACCGAAGACGATTTAGAAATGCTAACCATGCAAATAAGCGAAAATACGGCACGTATTGCGCCTAAAAACTTATTGTCTCGCTTATTTGAACAACAAAACAAAGACCAATTTGCCGATATTTTTGATGAAACTTTAGTAAGTGTTGCCAAAGACAATATCGATATTTTCTCGGTGCTTACACAAGGTGGCGAAAAAGTGGTCTTGTTTGAAAACCTGAGTAAATACGTAACCGATAATAAAGATGCCTTTTGCAAAGCCTTAGTTAACAAGCTAGTCGGTTTTAGTTTCGAGCATATTTTTACACAAAAATTTGACTTTTTTGCAGCTATTTTCGAGTATTTAATAAAAGATTACAATACCAATGCGGGCGGTAAATATGCCGAGTATTTTACCCCACATGCCGTAGCAAAAATTATGGCAGCCTGTTTGGTAACCGATACCAATGTAAACAACGTAACCTGTTACGACCCAAGTGCGGGTTCTGGAACGCTGTTAATGAATATTGCACACGCCATTGGCGAAGATAAGTGTACCATTTATTCGCAAGACATCTCGCAAAAATCGTCTACCTTATTACGCTTAAACCTTATTTTAAACAATCTGGTGCATTCCATACAAAACATTATACAAGGCAATACCATTTTAAGTCCGTATCACAAACAGGAAAATGGGCAATTAGAACAGTTCGATTACATTGTATCCAACCCACCATTTAAGCTGGATTTTTCCGATTATAGAGCCGATTTAGAAAGCAACGCAAATAAAGAACGCTTTTTTGCAGGGATACCCAATGTGCCAAAAAGCAAAAAAGATTCCATGTCCATTTACCTGTTGTTTATACAGCATATTATGCACAGTCTTACAGCAAAAGGAAAAGCAGCCATTGTAGTACCCACAGGTTTTATAACGGCGCAATCGGGTATTGATAAAAGCATTCGCGAAAAACTGGTAGAAAGTAGAATGTTGGCAGGTGTGGTAAGTATGCCTTCTAATATTTTCGCGACTACAGGAACCAATGTTAGTATTTTGTTTTTAGATAAAGCCAATACTAAAGATGTGGTTTTGGTAGATGCCTCCAATTTAGGCACCAAAGTAAAAGAAGGTAAAAATCAAAAAACCGTATTAAGCAACGCCGAAGAACAACAAATTATAGACGTTTTTAATGAGAAAGAAGCCAAAGACGATTTTTCTGTGGTGGTGAGTTATGACGATATAAAAGCCAAAAACTACAGCCTAAGTGCAGGACAATATTTTGAAGTTAAAATTGAATATACCGATATTACAGTTGATGAATTTACAGCGAAAATGACCGAATTTGAAAGCCATTTAGAAACGCTTTTTGCGGAATCTAAAAGTTTAAAGAAGGAAATTCAGAATAATTTGAAAAGTTTGAAATATGCATAGAATTCCCCTTAAAAATATTTCAAAAATTATAAATAGTGGCTTAACTCCTTTAAGATCAAATGAGAGATTTTGGCTAAATGGAAATATTCCATGGGTTAAAACTGAACAATTAGGGAAAAAGTATATTTATGAATCAAATGAAAAAATCACAAAATACGCATTAGAAAACACATCGATTAAATTGAATCCTGTAAATACTTTAAGTATTGCTATGTATGGCGAAGGAAAAACTAGAGGTAGTGTTTCTATATTGAAGAATGAAACAACAACAAATCAAGCTTGTTGTAATATTGTAATTGATAAAGAAAAGGCAGAATTTGAGTTTGTTTATTATTATCTAAAAACACAATATGATAATTTAAGAAATCTATCGTCTGGAGTTAGAAAAAATCTTAACTCTAATGACATTAAGAATTTTGAAGTATTACTACCAAGTATTCAAACCCAAAAACAAATAGCCAAAGTCCTTTCCGATTTAGACGCCAAAATAGAAGTCAACAACAAAATAAACCAAGAATTAGAAGCGATGGCAAAAACGCTTTACGATTATTGGTTTGTACAGTTCGATTTCCCTGATGCGAATGGTAAACCTTATAAATCGTCTGGTGGTAACATGGTTTTTAATAATGAGTTAAAGCGTGAGATTCCTGAGGGGTGGAAAGATGGCGTTTTATCAGATATTGCAAATATTACAATGGGGCAATCACCTTCGGGAAGTTCATACAATGAAGAAGGAGAAGGAACTGTTTTTTACCAAGGTTCTACAGATTTTGGTTCAAGGTTCCCTACTGTTAGAAAATATACAACAGAACCTTCTCGAATGGCAGAAGAAAATG
Organism: Mariniflexile litorale; assembly: GCF_031128465.2. Classification (GTDB taxonomy): domain Bacteria; phylum Bacteroidota; class Bacteroidia; order Flavobacteriales; family Flavobacteriaceae; genus Mariniflexile; species Mariniflexile litorale. Next base: position 3,835,604 of record NZ_CP155618.1, read on the forward strand.
ATATTTTATTATCAGTACGAGCTCCAGTTGGAACATTAAATCAAGCAATGGAAAGTTGTTGTATTGGACGTGGTTTAGCTGCATTAAGAGAAAAAGAAGGATCAATTTCTTTTTTATGGAGTCAGATGGAATATTTCAAACAAATATTTGACAGAAGAAATTCATCAGGAACAACATTTGGTTCAATTACTAAAGACGATTTATTCAATTTAAAGCTTTGTATTGCTAATAATGAGATTTTAGAAAAATTCAAAAAAATTGCAGATCCTTTTCATGCTAAGATTGTTGTTAACTCAAAAGAAAACCAAAAACTCACAGAGCTTCGAGATTGGTTATTGCCTATGTTAATGAATGGGCAGGTTACTGCTGCGTCATTGCGAGGCACGAAGCAATCTCATGATGTAAATAGTGATGATGCGTTGGGTATGGTTGCGGAGGGTAAAGTTAAATATGGTGAGGTATGAGATTAGCTGCAGTTTTTATTCCTGAAGGTGTTTTAAAATATATATTTGGTGAAAATCATAAAGGTTATACTCTAAATTTAGGCGGAAAATACAATTATGAGTATACCGAAAAAAATGGTTTACCTATAAAAACAAATCAAGTTTTAAATACTGATTTTTTAGATAATTTTTGGGGAGAAGATTTACTTTTAGTTTCAGCATTGGTTGGAGCAAATGGTACAGGAAAGTCTTCTGTTTTAAACTTATTTAGAAATAATTCATTTTGTTATTTTATTTATGAAAACCTTAAATCAGATGAGATTGAGGTATATAATAATACGGAACTAATCAATGATGTAATTTACTATACACCATTTTTAAACATAGAAAACCATAATTCTGTAAATGGGAATTTTAAAGATATTTCGAAATATGAGTTAATGCTTGAGGATACAGAAAATGAGAGTATTGGGCTATCCGCACAATTAGAACTTCATAATTCAGAGAATTTAAAAAGATGGATAAAATTTAGGCAAATTACAGGGATAGAGACTTTTTTAAGAGACATTAAACTGCCAATATTTGATTCAGTTAAAATTAAACTAAATTACATAAGCATTACGGAGCACGATACACCTAATAATTTTCGACCTTTTTTTAAAAAATTTAAAGAAATAAAAGAATCCGAGAATAACAGAAGATTTGAAGAATTAAGAGTAAGTCATCCTAACAGGAGAGAGTTTAGGGTAAATCGCAATTTTGGAAACTCTATTAGACTAGAATTTCTCATACTAGAACGAGTAATAGATAAGGTTCAGAATGTACTAGAATCCTCAGGCAATAAATATTTAAATGAAGGTTATATACGAGGGAACAAAAATTCTAACAGTCCAGAATTCACTGAAATATCGGATTTAAAAGAAGCTTTTTATTGGTTTATTGAGAATGCTTTTATACAATTAAGTGAAGACAGTGAAAAAATTTTATTTCCTGTTCAAGAAATAAAACTATTAACGGATTTACTTTTAGTGAATATCCCAAAAGATAATGAAATAGAAAACTGGGCAGAATTAAATGTTTCTTTGGATGCAACGCAAGACATTTTTAATGCTTATGAAAAATTTATTATTTCTTTTAAAGATGATTTTAGTTTTGATAGAAAAATTCTTTTAACCTTCATTCCTGATAAAAACTTAAGTTCTGGAGAAAAAGGTATGTATGATTTGTTTTCTTCACTTCATGACTATCAATTTAAAGTAGAAGAAAATATTTTAGAAGAATATAATATGTATTCTAGGAGGAAAGAACATAACAATAATTATTTATTACTATTAGATGAAGCTGAAATGGGCTTTCATCCGCAATGGAAAAAAAGATTTATAAATTCAATTTTAAAATTATTTCCATTTATATTTCCTCAAAAAAAAATACAGATATTATTTACCACCCATGATCCTTTAACGTTATCAGATATTCCCAAAAGTAACGTCATATTTTTAGATAGATCACCAACTTCTAACTTGACATATGTTTTAAATGAGACAGAGAAAGCTAAAAAAAGAACTTTTGGTGCAAATATTCATGACTTGCTTGCAGATAGTTTTTTTCTTCAAGATGGTTTTATGGGAGAATTTGCCGAAGAATTGATAATTGATTTAGTTAATTATTTAACGTTTAAAGAAGAAGATGGGGAGAGGGGTTTAAAAAATATTAAAGAATGGGATGAGATTAAGGCAGAAAAAGTTATTGCAATAATTGATGAGCCATTAATAAAAGAGAGACTTCAATCCTTATTTTATAAAAAATTCCGTTATAACGAAAAAGAGTTATTGCGTTTAAAAATCCAAGAATTGAATATTCAATTAACAAAGTTGGAGAATGAGAAAAATTGAAATAACTGATAACCTTCGTAGAGAAGTAAAAACTTTTAATGGTAATCTTTTTGTTAATACAAGATCTGTAAATTTTCAACTACCAATCAATAGGTTAAATTATCTTCTCAAATCAATAAATTCCAGAACACATAAACAATATAAACTTTATGTTGAAAAATTAATAGATGAGTATGATGATATTTTGAATGCTGATCCATTGAGAATGGAAGATTTAATTCTTGAATTCGATACTATTTTGCATAATTCTCAATTAAACAGCAAAATAACAAATAGTGAATTTTCGTTTCATGAAAAGGTCGTCCACGCAATGCGCTATGAAGATCTAAGGAGTAAAGAATTTCCTGATTATTTGTTAAATTCTAACTTAAAAACATGTGTGTATTGTAATGCTCAATCTACCTTAGTTATTGAAAAGAAATTTTATGATAAAAAGAAGAGAAAAGTTAAACAAGTTCTAGCTAAACTTCAATTGGATCATTACTATCCAAAGTCAAAATATCCTTTCCTATGCACTTCTTTTTTTAATTTATATCCAACTTGTGCAAATTGTAATCTTGCTAAAGGAAGTAAGTTAGCCTTATTTGAACTTTATACCACAACTGATGATTTAGATTTGTTTAACTTTAAAATTGATGACAAATCTATTATAAACTATTACACTAAGCCTGATTTAAAGCATATAAAAATAGATCTAGAGTCAACGACTGGTGACATTGATCTTCTTAAAAATCATAATGAGTTGTTTCAAATTGAGGCCATTTATGAAAGTCATAAAGATATTGCAGAAGAACTTATGCTAAAAGCTAAAGCAAATCCTCAAACTTACAGGACAATGTTAGAAAAAAGTTATTCAAAACTTTTCCCAGATCCAACCATTATAGACAGGCTATTGGTAGGGAATTATACCAAGCCAGAAGAATTAGGTAAAAGGCCAATGTCCAAATACACACAGGATATTGCAAGACAATTGAAATTAATTAAATAAAAATATATGTCAGATAAGGCAAAAGATAATAAAACAAAAAACAACCTTCTTAAACCAACTTAGTAACAACGAAGACGCACTTTTGAAACTGATTCTTTTGACTTAGTGAATAATTTTGATGAATTAAAAAGTGGTGAAATAAAAGAAATAGCTATGAATAAATATGGTACAGCTGCAATAAACGCAGCTATTGAAGATAAAAACCCAATTGAATCATGGAAAATTGCTGTAAAAGATTTTGATTCTGAAAGCGCTAAAGTAAAAGGTTGCCCTAAAAATACTTTTTTAGGTTTATGTGAAGATGGTTTGATAAAAGGTATTCCAAAAGGTAATTATACCAAATCCATTAAAAATAAAGAATATGCTATAAATGCAACAAAGATTATTAAAAATAATCCAAATAAATCATTTTCACCAAAAGAATTATGGGAGAAATTAGACCTTGGAGATAAAAGGCACAATGCGCAAATGGATGTTGTTTTGGCACTTTGGGAGCATGGACTTATAAAGTAAACATTATTTGAAGTTATAAATACTATGGAAATCATTGAAAACATAAAACAAAAAGCAACGTTTCTTAATCGTTTAAGTAATAATGAAGAAACACTTTTTGAGCACATAAATTCTAACCACGATAATTTAGATGAAGTTATACAACAGTATAAACCAGAACGCGAATTTAAACCTGTAAACACATTACGTTTTTTAATTGCTAATGAGCTTAAAAAAGGAACGGTTATTAATGCAACTGTTATAAATCAACTAAAACAGGCTATTGAAGCTAGAGATGTATCTGCCTATGTTAATCTTAACGAAACAGTAAAGCAAAGCTTATTAAACTATAAAGACAGTAAAAAAGGTATGTTTCCTAATTGGGGACATACGTTTAAAGTGTTATTTCCTTTTTTGTATAATGCATCAGAAAATACAGAAGTAAATGCGCAGCTAGAACGATTAGCAGATGAGATTATTCAAGCCAATCAACTAGAAAATGTAACTAAGCACATTGTTAGTTTTCAAGGTTCAAACAAATATGGATCTGATCATGCGTGGGTAGCAATAATTCCAGAAACGGCACCAAGTGTGCAATATGCTTATCAAATATTTTTCACTATAAATAAGAATGGTGTAGTTGGAGGCTTGCATAAAGGGCACAATTTAACGAAACAAGTGTTTACCAACCAAGATATACAGTTCAATACTTGGGAAGATTATATAGAACATACCAAACAAGCTAAAGATCAATGGTCACAATTAAACTCTGAGGTTAATTTTATTTTTCTAAATGATGAACAAGCATTTGTAAAAATTTTAAAGAAGGTTGACGATTCTGCATTATCTGATTATTTTAAAACACTTGATAGATTAAAAGAAGATTTGGATATTCAAGATGAAGAAAAGTTTGTGTTTAGCATTGCCGGTAATCGTTTAAGTTTTCATGTTGGAAAGCGCTATTGCTTAAACGTAAATAAAAAACTCTTTGACTTTATTTCATATACTGAATTAGAAGGGGATAACAAGGATAGGGAAACTTTTACTGGATCGGATGTTGCTTATTTTTATAGGGGACGAACTGTAGACGATGTTTTAAGCAATTATGAAGATATTAAAAGTGCCATTGAAACTGAAATTGAGAGAGATAACCATACATTGGCAAAATTATATGATAATAGTGCTTTTAGAAAGGCAGCTTTTGATAAGGTCTATAGAGAAAGGATTTTTAATCAATGTGGAATACAAAATAAATATTACTTAGTTGGAGCTTATTGGGATGACAATAATCCTAAAGATCAAACAAATCGATTTGTAGCAGAAAATATTTGGAGAAATGGTTATGATGATAAGTTTCTTGAGATAGTCAATAGAGTACCAGTTAATAGTCATATTGCTATTAAAACGGTCGACAGAAAGGGAGATAATATGTACATTAAGGCTCGAGGTATAGTTAAATCGAACCTCAATGATGGGCAAAATTTAATGGTTAAATGGGATAAAAATTTCAAAGAATTTAAAGTTGATTTTTCTGGAGGGTATTGGGATACAATTACGAATGTAAACAAAGCAGATCATATTAAGGCCATATGGGATAATAATACAAAAAATCACACTGCTTTTTACAATCCACCTCTTAACCAAATCTTCTATGGTCCACCAGGTACTGGAAAAACATATCACACAATATTAGAAGCGGCTAAAATTATAACAGGAAATGAGGCAATTGATTATGATTCTGCCCTTAATAAGTTCAATGAAAATTTAGGGGATCAAATTGAGTTTATTACGTTCCACCAAAATTATAGCTATGAAGATTTTATTCAAGGGTTAAGGCCGGATATAGAGCAAAAAGCATTAAGTTTTAATAGGGCTGATGGTGTTTTTACAAGAATGGTAACCAATGCTTTGTTTGAATATTATAAAGTTTATCAGCAACGACAAAAAAAGTCGGTAAATAGTGAAAAAGTTAATGTGGATTTAAATGATGCTTATATTGAATTTATAAATTCTTTATCGGAAGGACAGGAGTTTGAGACCAAAACAGGAATGAAGATTAAAGTTGACAATTTTACCGATAGGCAAAATATTGAATTTAAACCTTTGAATGGCATTCAGTCTTATCTCGTTTCAGGAAATAGATTGTTAAAGTTATATGAAGTGTTTAATGATATAAATGATATTAAACGTGTACACGAGGATATTAGGGATGCTATAGGTGGTTGCAATTCTTCCATTTATTATGTAGCGTTGCGTGAGTTTATTTCTTTCTTAAAAGTATACGAAAAAACCTTAACGGAGTTTGTTGACGTGGAAGAAGAATATGATTATGAGAATATTTCCTATCGCAGAAAGAAAGAATTATTATCTAATATAAGTTTGGAGGAACTTAGAACAGTTTCGACAAATGAGGTTCCTAAATATGTAATAATAATAGATGAAATTAACAGAGCTAACATTTCAAGAGTATTTGGCGAGTTAATTACATTAATTGAAAACGATAAACGTTTAGGTGGTAAAATACCATTAAGAGCCACTTTGCCTTCAGGAGAAAAATTTATTGTTCCATCCAATTTATATATAATTGGCACTATGAATACTGCTGATAAATCAATTGCACTTTTAGATATTGCACTGAGACGGCGTTTTGAGTTTGTACCGATGTACCCTAATTCTACTTCTACAGAAGATAAAGTTGTGCATGATGCAACTATTTTAGATGCCATAAATCAAGAAATTATTTCAAGGAAAGGACATGATTTTACAATAGGTCATTCGTATTTTATGGGAGAAGATTACAATTTAAAAAACACCATAGATAATAAAGTTATTCCTTTGTTATTAGAGTATTTTATGAATGATTTTGAAGAAGTAAAAAAGATACTAAGTGTTTCTAAATTAGAATTAGTAGGCTGGCCAATGAAATTAAAATTAAATGATTAACCTTTTTGAATATCAAAATAAAAAAGAGTTTCCAGAATCACATTATGATGGTCTGGAAGTGTTTTTAGATGATATTTGGGCGAAGAGAGAAAAAACTAGTTATTACTTTAATGACGAAGATAATAGGGTCGAACAACAACGTTTTATTCAGTTTTTACACAAGAATAAAACATTAAAATCTAATAAATACGTTGGGGTGATTTATTTTGAAGGTGAGACAATAAATTTGCTTCCAAAGATATTTTATAAAGGAGATGAACCAGAGGATTATGAGGTGAACGCAATCAATAAGCACATTTTATGGTGGTTAAGTTATTGCAGAAAATTAAAGTTTCCTAATTACCTTTCTGGACTAAATAGTGAAAAAGCAGATTTTTTTGAAATATTGATATATCTGTTTAGTAAATACACGCGAGAGCTTCTTAGTTCTTCCATCTATCAGCGATATACAGAAGTTAATAGAGAATTAAATTTTGTTAAAGGACGTGTAGATATTAATGCTTACATAAATAATAACCTAGCCAGAGGAAGACATCATAAAATTAGTTGCGAGTTTGATGCTTTTGAAATGGATAATGAGTTTAATAGATGCGTAAAGTTTGTGTCTAAATTATTGTTGTCTACTACTAAAGAAAATCAGAGCAGACGTTATTTAAGTGATATTTTGTTTATTCTGGATGAAGTAAAAGATATCAATGTATCAGCAGATAAGATGAAGCGAATGACGTTTAATCCTATGTTTTCTAATTTTGAAACCATACGTGATTATTGTGTATTGTTTCTAGATAATAGTGTGTCTTTTAATTATAAAAATGACTTAAAACTATTTGCTTTTTTATTGCCAATGGAGTATGTTTTTGAAGATTTCATTTTCGGTTTTATGGATAAGGAAATAGAGGAAATAAAAGCACAATCTCAAATAGGTGCTAAACATTTAGATGAAGAAAAGAATTTTAAGTTAAAGCCAGATTTGCATTTAAGTTTTGGAGATAGAAGTATTATTGCCGATACCAAATATAAAATTGTTTACTCTGATCATACTGATCCCAAAAAAGGAATTTCTCAAAACGACTTATATCAAATGTTAGCCTATGCAGTTAGGTTTAAGGCTAATGAAATCATATTGTATTATCCAAATACACTCCATAATGAAACTATAAATAATTCTGAATTATCAATTAAAGATGAATTGGCAGATGACCAAATTGTTCATATTAAATCGTTTCAATTGCCGATAATTAATTTTGATTTATTAAAGGAAGATTATAAGTGTAAAGCATCCTTAACTATGGATTTTGAATTAACAAAGAATAATTTAATAAAGGCGATTCTTAGTTCTTTAAATTTATCTTAATAACAAACTTCTTTTTTTGCGATAGGTAATTATATGTTTTAGCATATAATTTATTAAAAATCAATTGAATTATATTTAAAAGCATATAAAATCGGGTAGATAAACTGCCCCCACTTCTAGCATTTACTCATTCCTTCATTCCGCAAAAGCGACATTCATTCAATCCCAAAAGCTTACAGTTCCCCGCAATACTAGTTATGGTATTTTAGACATTCTATTTTAAAAAACCAAAAATACCATAAACAATATTTATAGCCCACCCGCAATTTTGAATTTCTATTGAAACTTAGAAATGCCATCCTAATTATTCCAATCAACTTGTAATTTTTCCAAAGAAAGCTATAAAATTTGTGTCTCAACAGCTTGCATAATCAGGCTCATATTTCACTCTTTTATAAATCTTTATGAGCTCCAAATTTTAAGTTGTACCAGTTTAGAAAAGGTAACAGCGAGGGCGCTATGGGAAGTAAATGATTTTATAATTTAAAAATAAATGATGACCTTTTTTAAACCTGCTTGTTTGGTTTGACATTTTCTTGTTCAAACAGCAGCTGTTCTATCCTATTCAGGCAGAACATTTGGTCATGAGGTAAGAGGTCTATGATTATTTCTAATACTTTTGTTACACTTGAAATTTGGGTTTTGTTTTCATGTTTAGGAGACACAAAACCACCATTACCATCTAATGCATAATAGCATACTTCTAAAAGAGCTGAAATGGAACTTGTGATATCCTCATTATCTGCTACTTCAAAGTTTATGGTTTTTCTAATCCTGTCTCCATAAGTTTCTTTTTGCACACCAGAAAAATGAGTCAGCATTTTTTTTATTCCTTTTAGTTTCTTTTTTTTGTTTTTCATGAGTTTCCAATGAATGTGTTAATCTGATTTTTTGTATGGCAATGGATTTTTTTAAGTTCCTTAAGCTGTTTATTTCCGATGTCCATAGCTTCTTCGAAAAATCGTTCACATCGATTATAGGCTTTGTCCGAGTCCCTATCTGAGAATTCATTGTTTGTTTTAAAGCGTATGATATGGTGGACATTACATAGGATATAATGCATGCGGTGCAGTCCATAAGTCTCTTTTGGGAACAGAGTCTGAGGCAGGTTGCTAAAATGGCTACAAAGATCCAGCATATAGGATAAAGAGTAATGCTGAGGCTTAAACTCCCAAAATGCATATAACAGACCTAAACATATCTGCTCCATGGCATAATGCATGGTCATTAGTCTGGAGGTAACATCCTCTGTGGGTTCAATGCTATCCACAATGGACAGTAAATAGGCGGCACGTTGCATTCTAATTTTCCATATTTTTTGGATCTCTTTATAAACCTTGGGGTGAAACAATATTTGATATTTTTCGAATCTTAACAGGGTATCATCCGCTTTATATATACAAGGGGTTTGAATTATGGTCTTTAATAAAAAATTATTGCCATAATCCAATTGTTTGGTCGCATTAGCTAAAGTGTAATAAATAACATAAACTTTACAGCGTTGCTGCATCTGGTTGAAAATGCCATCCATAAATTCACCCAATCCCTTAGACATGGGTTTGTAGCCTATAATCAATAAGGTATAAATGATCGTTTTTTGTTTATGCACACATGCAGGGGATATAAAAACAGTTCTATTCTTTTTCTCTTTATTAATACCTATGACATATACAGAATGTAGTGATAATGATGTTTTCAATACTTCAATAAGTTCTGATTCTAAGTAGAATTTCGATGATTTTTTTACTTTCTGCAACATGATTTTGTTTTTATATAGTCATATTATTGTATGACAAATATAATAATAATTTTTATATGTCAACTTAAAATATGACAAAAATGTGATATAATAAGTTGACATTTGTGAAATGACTAAGGATTTTTTAAGTAAAAAGGTAGGAAAAAGGATTGTTGATTTAAGAACCGAAAAGGGCTTAAATCAATCCGAATTAGCTCGGCTTTGTGCAAAGGATAGGCAGGCTATTGAAAAGATTGAGAATGGTAAAGTCAATCCAACCATATTTTCTTTATATGAAGTCTCAGTAGCATTGGGAGTTGATTTACATGAACTTTTAAACTTTTAATAAAATATTTTCTTTTTGAAACGATGATCTAGCGTTTAATCTTTACGCTATTTTTAAAATCATATGTTTTGCAATCAAAACCAACCAATTCATCCCCTTTAAAACCGCACAAGCCATACAATACATAGCAGTATTATAAGTAATCTAATTTTATAGCTTAAGTTTTTAAGTAAGGTTCACCCGTATCCACCTCGAGGGTCTTAAGGGTAAATGTAGGTATGCGCCAAATCACGAATGCTTAAAGAATATGAATGATAGGAGCGGAGCCTAATGAAATGTATGTGGAATGTAAAAGTATCGAATATTTTTCTTATATTTGGAGTAATTACTTATGTACTAAGTAATTAAACCCTCCCTTTTTTTTAATTCTAGTAGCGTTTTATAGGTATCTATCTATGCATGACTTCATGTATAATATATCCTGTGCAGGAACTAAAAAACTAATAAAAGAAATGTGGTATAATGATTTAAGACCAGATAGTGAGTTATTTAATGACAGGTATTCATTAGTAATGCTAGACTCTGAAAAGAACTATAATCGTATGATGACCGAAGGGGACAAAAAACGAACCATATCTAATTTACTGCGATTGCGTAAAGGGATTTTAGAAAAAATTCCGAATAAAACAGTAGATACCAATCTCTTACTAAGTTCTTGGAATATTAAGAATTTTGGGACATTAAAAGATAGAACAGCAGAATCCTTATACTATATAGCCGAAATAATAAATGCTTTCGATATCGTGGCGCTACAAGAAGTTAATAGCGATCTAAGCGATTTTAAAAAAGTACTTAGATTATTAGGAAGTCATTGGAAATATACACTAAGTGATGTTACTGAAGGCAATTCAGGAAATGATGAACGCTTTGGTTTTATGTATGACTCTAGGCGTGTAACACATTCTGGTTTGTCTGGAGAAATTGTAATCTCTCCAGAATTGATCGAAAATAATGCCATTATTAGTCAATTGAAGCGCACGCCAACATTTACAGGCTTTGAAAGTGGTTGGAGAAAATTCACCATTGTAAGTGTTCATTTGCATCCAGGTGAGGGGGCGACAAACAAAGCCATCCGGAAAGAGGAAGTGCGTTTATTGATGGAAATACTTAAGAAAAAACAAAAGTCTTCGGCCTTAGAAGGACGAAACATGATTGTTTTAGGTGATACAAATCTGTATGAAGAAGACGCAGATATTGTAAAACTTATAACCGACAATAAATTTGTAGAAAGTAACGGGCTAAAAGGAAAATACACCAACACAAGTCTAAACCAAATTTACGATCGGGTCTTTTTAAATGTAGATGACTATTTTAAAATAGCAACGGACCACAATGGCATGCAAAAAGGAGGGGTGTTCAATTTATTTAATTATGTATATATAAATACAGCTTCAGAAATAGCAAATTATCATGAACTGATGCTTTTGCATAAGGAAAACCCGAGTAACTTAACAGATAGCGCAAAATTCAAGTCCTATTTTAACTCATATTGGAAACGAAATCAGATGAGTGATCATTTACCCATATGGCTAGAATTACAAACTGAAAGTAGCGATGAGTTTTTAATTAATAAGTTTGACAAAATGTGATTTGTAATATAATGTACCGCATTTAGTCTTTTAGTTTACTATTAAATTTAATACATTCTAATCTGATATACCATGAAAAAGTCCACTAATAACACTCAAAGTAGCTTAAGAAGTAAACTCGAAAACAATCCACAAATCAAATTATCTATTGATGGAATCCTAGGTTTTCTTCCAAACTGTGAATACGAACTTATTTTATATATGTCTAAAAAAGGACTTTGGGCAGGTATGCTTCCGCCGCCACCTCCCCATTTTAAAACAGGAGATGGGGCTGTAGAATTAGGCCTGTTTTTATATTGGTTCCACAATCACGACTTATTAGACTTGTCGATGTTTACTCCACAGAGACAAAGAGAGATTAAAGATTTTATTATTGCGCTCAATTTTTTCCTTCAGAAAACAAAATTCAATGCTATCAATTATACTATTTTAAAAAGTGGAGATCTTATCTATATAGATGGGAGTATCCTTAATATGGAAATGTATGCCACTTTTGACCAAGGTTGGTTTGTTGCCTTTCTAAATTTACTACAAACAACCTTGGACTTCGCATGGTATAATAACGGTTCTTTTCCAACGGTTCCACCACCTGTAATTCCACTTGTTGGTAAAAACACCAATACAGTAAATATTGCTATTATTGGCGATTGGGGTGCAGGAAATGCCAATGCGAAAGCAGTGATGGCTATGGTAAAAAAGGAACAACCAGATTATATCATTCACGTAGGCGATACTTATTACAGTGGTACGCCCTTAGCAACGGACCCTAGCGGTAATTTATACTATGCACCTGGAGAGGAAATAGATAATCTTTTAAACGGGTGGCCTTCTGATTATCAAGGAAAGTCATTTACGTTAAACTCCAACCACGAAATGTATAGTGGCGCTAACGGATTGTTCTATAATGCATATGGAGCTAATCAAACCCCTATAGGAGCTCAAACACCTTTTTCGGCCCATCAAGGATCTAGCTGCTTTGCGCTTAAGTTTGGAGATTATACGCTTCTTGGTTTAGATTCTGCATATGAATCAAAAGTTGAAAATGCCTTTATGACGGGTAGTTTGGGTGCCCCCAATGGTACGCAAGCCAATTGGATAAAAAGTCTCAAATTAAATCCAAACAAAACCATTATCCTTTCGCATCACAACGGTTTTGAAGATAATACAAACTCTGGCTCCCCTCTGTGGGCAGAACTTCAAAATGCCTTAGGGGGAGATCCTTTTGCTTGGTATTGGGGGCATGTACACAATGGAATTGTCTATAAAAAACCCATTACCATTCCATCAACACCTACAGTTCCTGGTTTTACAACCAATACGTTTGCGCGTTGTTTAGGTCATGCCTCGCTGCCTTACGGAGTGGCAAGCTCTTTAGTTGGTAAGCAGATAGATTATAAAGCAGATAATTTAAAACCCAATAGCAATGAACTTTATAATGGGTTTGCAATGCTTAGTTTAACGACTCGTAATGGCGTGATAGAAAATATTTCCGAAGGTTTTTATGATGTTAGTGGATCTCCTTCTCAGCCTAGGTATTTTAGAAGGTTGTTATAGTTTTTTACCTAAATAAAAAATTAAAGTTATACATATGCCTTATCCTCAAATACTTGTTAAACCTTATTTTGTTTGTACCATATCGAATTTATCCTAAATAAACGGTTTTTTACTTATTAAAAAAGGATGTCTTCCATAATTTTTTAATAAGCAATCGGGTAGAAAAACTTCTAGAAAAGCGGTAATTTTACCTGTCAACGATTTTTGACTTTCAATTTCAAAAAAACCGAGCACTAAAATGTCGGTATTTTTATAAAATGTTATACATTTATTAAAAATACTCTCACATGACATATTACTACCTTATTGTTTTTAACATTTCGTTATTATTTTTTACCTTTTTATTCTTCAATGCTATTATCAAAAATTGGTTTAAATACAACCAGTTCGCAAAAAACATTATACACTAAATAACCCTATCCGAACAAAAGGTTCTACTCAGGAAACTGGTTAGAACACTATCTTTTTATGCTTTAATAAAACAACTTTATTATGAAAACAGTATCGACTATAGTTACAGTAATGCTTTTTACTGGACAATTATTCTCTCAAGTAGGTATCATTAATAATGCTCCACAAGCAACATTAGACATAACAGCTAAGAACGTTACAGGAGGCAGTACGAATATTGATGGATTGCTTGTGCCAAGAGTAGATAGACAAAGAGCACAAAGCATGACGAGTGTAACCACCTCTACTTTAATATATGTTAATAGCATAGTAACAGGTACTCAAACAGGAACGGCTATAGATATTAACCAAACAGGGTTTTACTTTTTTAATGGTATAAAGTGGGTAAAACTAAATAATTCTACTGCAGCTACAGCAGGAACCGTAATAAACACCCAAATGATTAACATAACAGGTGCTAATGTTACAAATAGCAGTACAACATATACAACAGTTGCAACAACTAATTACACCCCGGTTTCTAATAACTCTAAAATTATTATTGAATTTTACACAAAGTATAGTATTGCTGGAGCGGGAATTGATTCTTTTACCTCTCGTTTAAGAGTCGCAGGAACCGTCATATCTACTGGAGAACAAATGTTCAGGGATAATAATGGTGCTGGCACAAGAAGTGCTACTCTATTTCCTTTAATGGGAAGTTATACAAATACAGCTACTACAGTATTAACAATTGAAGCACAATTAGCAAGAGTTAGTTCAAATGATAATACCACAGTAACAAGAGATAACGGAACTTGGTTTAAAATAACAGAGGTTGCTAATTAATACTACCGTCTTTTACATTTAATAAAAACAACTTTACTATGAAAAGATTATTTATAATTATCATGGCACTATTTTTTGCTGGACAATTATTCTCTCAAGTTGGTATAAATAATGCTTCTCCGCAAGCTACGTTAGATATAACTGCTATAAATACTACAGGGACGAGTACGAATGTTGATGGGTTGCTTACACCAAGAGTAGACAGACAAAGAGCACAAAGTATGACGGGTATAACCACCTCTACTTTAATATATGTTAACAACATAACAACAGGCACACAAACAGGAATAGCTATAGATATTGACGAAACTGGGTTTTATTTTTATGATGGTACAAAATGGGCAAAAGTTACCTACCCGATAACTCCTACAGTCGCACCAGGCACCATCTTAAATACCCAAATAATAGAGATAACAGGCGCTAATGTGAGTAATAACAGCACAACATTTACAACAGTAGCTACAACAAATTATACGCCTGTTTCTAATAATTCTGAAATTTTTGTTGAGTTCTATACTATGTATAGAGTAAATGGACATAATATTGATTCTTTTAGATCTCGTTTAACAGTAGCAGGTTCAACAATATCAACAGGAGAACAAATATTTACTCAAAATACTGGAGGAGGTACAAGAAGTGGTGTACTATTCCCTTTAATAGGACGCTATACCAACACGGCATTGAGTGGGTTGACAATAAATGCACAACTATCACGACTTAGTTCTGATGATACGACTACGGTTTTTATAGGCAATTCGGGAACATGGTTTAAAATCACAGAAGTTAGAAAATAAAATCTTTTTGTAAAAACAATCGAGCGTTTGGTAGCTGCTATTTGGCATCATCTTACATTATAGCTTACACGGTTATACTACTATTTCTTGAAAAGTTTTTTCTATACTGTTAATGGCATCGAATTTACGAGATGCATGAACTTTTATACTACCATTCCTTCTTTTTCCTCAACAACCATCACGCCCCAATCTGCAATAGATTTGACTATCGGAATTAAAGTTTTTCCAAAATCGGTTAAGGAATATGCTACTTTTAAAGGCGGTTTAGAGGTATATACTTTTCTTTTTATGATGCCATCTTCTTCCAAAGTCTTTAATTGTAAGCTTAAGGTGCGTTCTGTTACAGAAGGCATTTCTTTTCTTAATTCATTGTAACGAAGTGTTCCATCTATTAAATGAAATAAAATAACCGTCTTCCATTTACCTCCAATGATTCCCATGGTTAAACTGGTACAGCATGGGTATTCTTTTCCTTTAAATTGATACATAATATATTTATAAAAATGATGGGATTCATATATATTGATGGTACAAAGATATCATACTATATTAAATTATACAACTATACTTTTTATAGTAAAATAATTATTGTTTAACTAACTATAATTCAGTATATTAAAAAATAATTTATATACTATCCTTTTTGACCGTTATTGCGAGTTTCAATGACTGTACTTACTTTTGTCACTATAAAAATGATAGTATAATTTATATCATAGAAAATAATATAAAAATGAATAGACCAAACATTGCAAGAGAAGACATATTAAATGCCTTTAATTTTAGACATGCTACTAAAGAGTTTGATACCACTAAAAAGGTTTCAGATGAAAACATGAATTTTATCTTAAAAACAGCTCATTTATCACCTAGTTCATTTGGTTTTGAACCTTGGCATTTTATTGTTGTTCAAGACGCAGCCTTACGTGAGTTATTAAAACCTGTCGCTTGGGGAGCACCATTAAAATTAGATACGGCGAGTCATTTTGTATTAGGCTTGAGTATGAAAGCACCCATGGTAAAGCACGATGCCGATTATATTATGCACATGATGAAGGATGTTAAACAATTACCAGCCGATGTGATTGACATGTATTCTAAATTCTATAGAGAATTTCAACAAAATGATTTTGATTTAGATACCGACAAAAAACTATTTGATTGGTCTTCTAAACAAACCTACATCGCTTTAGGTAATATGATGACGGCTGCCGCTTTAACAGGAATTGATTCTTGTCCTATTGAAGGGTTTCATCAAGAAAAAGCAGAAGCCATATTAAAAGAAAAGTTTGGTGTAGACACCGATAAATATGGGTTATCCTTTATGGCTGCTTTTGGGTATAGAAAAACAGAGCCAGAATTTGGTAAATCAAGACGAAACTTTGAAGATATTGTCACATTTAAGTAACCATTTTAATCTAAAAAACACAAAAAAATGAAAGCCATAGGATATAAAGAGAACCTTCCAATAGAAGATGTTAACTCACTACAAGACATAGAATTAAACACACCAAAAGCTACTGGAAAAGATGTTTTAGTCGAAATTAAAGCCATTTCTGTAAATCCAGCAGATTATAAAGTCCGCGCAGGTATGCCCGTAGAAGGAAACGATTGGAAAGTGATTGGTTGGGATGCTACAGGAATTGTAAAAGAAGTGGGAGACGATGTCTCTTTATTTAAAGTGGGGGATGAAGTTTGGTATGCAGGCGATTTTACACGCCCAGGGAGTTACGCACAATACCAACTGGTAGACGAGCGTATTGTTGGTAAAAAACCATCTAGTTTGTCGTATGCGGAAGCTGCTGCATTGCCTTTAACAACACTTACTGCTTGGGAAATGTTGTTCGATAGATTACAAGTAACAACCGATGATGCTAGTAAATCCATTTTAGTGATTGGGGCTGCTGGAGGTGTTGGCTCTATATTAGTGCAATTGGCTAAAAAGCTAACAAAACTGAATATTATTGGTACGGCGTCTCGCGAAGAAACTACAGCTTGGTTAAAAGAATTGGGAGCAGACGCTGTTATTAACCACAGAAATAAATTAAGTGAAGAATTAGAGAAATACAAGCTTCCTGCACCAGATTACGTAGTGAGTTTAAACGGAACGGAGCAACACGCAGATGAGATAGTGAAACTCATTAAACCACAAGGACGGTTTGGTTTTATTGACGATCCAAAAACGTTTAACGTGATGCCATTTAAAGCAAAAGCAGTATCTACACATATTGAGTTTATGTTTACACGTTCTATGTTTCGAACGGAAGATATGATAGAACAACATAATATTTTAAACGAAGTATCAAGCTTAATAGATAACGGAACCATTAAAACCACTTTAGGTGAAAACTTTGGAGTTATTAATGCAGAAAACCTTCGTAAAGCACATGCCTTTTTAGAAACAGGAAAAGCAAAAGGTAAAATAGTTTTAGAAGGATTTTAATAAGAATTAAATTTGTAAGAAGCGTTGCTGAAGGGGATTTGGTAGCCTTACACACGCATCAAATTTGGCCTGATAATGATAAATACATCACCATGGATTTTTTCAGGTTCGATGAAAACGGAAAAATATGTGAGCACTGGGATGCTATTCAGCAAGTTCCTAAAACATCTGCCAACAAGAATTCGATGTATTAAAAAATAAGAAGATGTGAGTTCGAGCAGTATTTGAATAATTACGGGACGTCATTTTGAAGATACCCAACGTAGTTGTCGATAACCAAAAACACCTTTCAACTCCGCTCAAAGTAACATGAGACTAAAACACATATAAACTATGAGTAAAACCATCCTAATCACAGGAAGTACAGACGGCATTGGTAAGTTAACAGCTTTAAAATTAGCAAAACAAGGACATGCTATGTATGTACATGGTAGGAGTGAAGCAAAAGTATCTGCAGTGGTTTCTGAACTAAAAGAAGCTTCAAACAATCAAAACATAAAAGGATTGGTTGCCGATTTTTCAAATTTAGAAGCCGTTTCAAAATTAGCCGAACAAATTAAAACAGACATTCCAAAAATTGATATCTTAATCAATAATGCTGGGATTTTCAAAACGAAAGATGTTCAAAATAAAAAGGGATTAGACATACGTATGGTGGTGAATTACTTAGCACCTTATGTGTTAACAAATGCCATTCTTGCTAATATTAAAAATGCAGAAGCGCCAAGAATTATCAACTTAAGTTCTGCGGCACAAGCCCCCGTTTCTGAAGCTGTTTTAATGGGGAAGGAGCAAGATTCGCAAAACAGTACCTATGCACAAAGCAAATTAGCATTCACCATGTGGAGCTTTCATTTAGCAAAACAAGAACCAAAAATTATTGTTATTGCTGTAAATCCAGGTTCGTTACTTAATACCAAAATGGCTAAAGAAGCGTATGGGCAACATTGGTCGCCAGCAGAAAAAGGTGTGGATGTTTTGGTCGACTTAGCACTGTCTGATGATTATAAAAATGATTCTGGAAAGTATTTTGACAATGATAAAGGCGATCCGAAAGGTTACTTTTCACCAGCACATCCAAATGCTTATGATGCTGAAAAAATAAGGACATTATTAAGTGTCACAAATGCAATACTGTCAAAAATATAAGTGCTTCACCCATTAATTCTTTTTCAGTTAAATTTGTAAAATGAAAAAAATATTAGTGCTGTTTTCCCATCCTAAATTTGAAAAATCTAGGACAAACACGGCTCTCGTGAATCACATAAAGGGCATGGAAGGTGTCACGTTTCACGATTTGTATGAACGTTACCCAAATTTTCATATCGATGTGGAAGCAGAAAAAGAACTACTAGAGGCACATGATATTATTATCTGGCACCATCCATTTTACTGGTATAGTTGTCCACCATTAATGAAACAGTGGATTGATCTGGTTTTAGAATTTGGTTGGGCGTATGGCCCCAATGGTAATGCTTTGCAATCTAAAACCTGTTTAAATGTGATTACAACTGGCGGTGCGCGAGAAGTATATTGTTCTGAAGGCACAAATAGTTTTACGGTCAATCAATTTTTACGCCCCTTTGAACAAACAGCCAATTTATGTGGGATGCAGTATTTACCACCATTTGCAGTGATGGGAACTCATAAACTAACGGATGAACAATTAGCAACCTATGTGATGCAATATGGTAAATTAATACATTTGCTTCAACAAAATCTTACGCTAAACGATTTTAAAGGCTGCTTTTTTCTAAATGATATACCGCAATTACAAACCCCTTAAGATATGACAGGAAGTATACTTTTTGAAGCCATCGTGTTTTTATTAGGCGCCATTATATGTGTATCTATAGCCAAGCGATTAGGATTAAGTTCGGTTATTGGATACTTGTTGGCTGGTGTTTTAATTGGTCCTTATGTTTTGGGTTTTATTGGGAATGAAGGCGAAGATATTATGCATTTTGCCGAATTTGGTGTGGTAGTCATGTTGTTTTTAATTGGCTTAGAAATTGAACCAAAAAACTTCTGGAACATGCGAAAAGCAATACTTGGTATGGGAGGCTTACAAGTGGGAGCCACCATGTTCCTCTCCTATATGTTGTTTACATGGTTAGGATATGACTGGAAGGTGTCCTTAGTCATTTCCATGGCCGTCGCGTTATCATCCACAGCCATTGCGTTACAAACTATAAAAGAAAAAGGCTTGATGGATACCACTTTTGGGAATTCGTCATTTTCCATTTTATTGTTTCAAGATATCATTGTTATTTTTATGCTCGGTGCTTTGCCTTTATTATCAAACACAGAAACGGTTTCGGCAACAGAAAATCATAGCGAACATGTTAATTTATTAGATGGTTTGCCTTTGGGTTTGCAAACATTGGCCATTATTTTATCGGTGGTTTTTATAGTGATTGCTGGCAACTATTTAATAGTACCCATGCTGCGGAAAGTCGCTAAAACAGGGGTTCGAGAGCTATTAATAGCGGCGGCCTTTTTAATTGTATTTGCCATCTCTTTTTTAATGGAATATGTAGGCTTAAGTCCTGCGTTAGGAGCCTTTTTAGGAGGCGTCGTTTTATCCAATAGCGAATTTAAACACGAGCTTGAAAGCACACTAGAGCCTTTTAAAAACCTGTTATTAGGCTTGTTCTTTATGGCGGTAGGCGCCTCTATCAATTTTATTGTGATAGCGAAAAGTCCGCTTACTATTGGCGGCATATTACTCGCTATCATTGTTTTAAAAGCTTTGGTTTTATTTGTTACAGGGCAGGTTTTTAAATTAAAATTAGATCAAAAACTACTCCTAACCTTTGGTTTAGCCCAAATTGGAGAATTTGCATTTGTATTACTATCGTTTGCCTTTAATTTAAATATTTTAGAACAAGAACAAATGGATATGATGTTAGTCATAACAGCCTTAACCATGTCGCTTACGCCCATTATAAGTATGATGAATGAGCGCATAATTCTTCCTAAAATGGGCACAAAAGAATCCATTACAAGGCCCATGGATCATATCGCTAAAACACATAAAATAATTTTAGTTGGATTTGGGCATTTTGGAAGCACCATCGGACGCTTTTTAAGATCACATGGTGTTGAAGCAACCATTTTAGACCATGATTCTAATCGGGTCGATTTTCTTCGTAAAATGGGGTTCGAAGTGTATTATGGAGATGCTACCCGTCTCGATTTATTGGAATCTGCAGGAATTGCAGAAGCTAAAATAGTCATTTGTGCTACTAATAAATTGACAGTTTCAAAAGCAATTAGTAACATAATTAAAGATAAATATCCACATGTAGAACTCATGATTCGTACCAAAAATAGATACGATGCTTACGAATTACTTAATCTTGGAAATGAAAACATTTATCGCGAATCGTTAGAAACCTCACTTACGTTAGCTAAAGATGTATTAAGCAAAATGGGGTTTAGAAAATACACATTGAATAGGCAAGTACAAAATTTTATTAAATATGATGAGGATAGTTTGAGACGCTTATCCGCAGAAACTAAAGACGAACAAAACTATATATTTAAAGCAAGAATTGAGTTAGAGCAACTAGAAAAATTCTTAAATGAAGATTTTAAAAGAGGCATTGTAGATTATGATAATCAATGGGATAGCGAGCATATTAGAAAAGCTTTAGAAAAGATTAAAGACTAATTAGTTTTATGCAAAAGGGATCTGATTGTGTTTTACACCGCGCTTAAATACACCTAAGGTTTCATATGAGTTCATATTATAATGGTTTCAGCAAATAGTTACTCTTATTCATAATTAAATTTATAACAGAAATTAATTATAAAACTCAATCATAAAGAATAAGAAAGAATGATGACAAAAGAATATTTACTACAAAATTTTAACAATATAAAAGATTTACCTTTAGCAAATAGAGTGGTTATGGCTCCCATGACTAGAAGTCGTGCCAATAATGAAGGTAACGTGCCTACAAATGATTTGCACGGGTTATACTATGAACAAAGAGCATCGGCAGGCCTCATTATTACTGAAGGGTCTCAAGTATCAAAGCAAGCCGTAGGCTATATAAATACACCGGGTATTTATAGTAAAGAACAAGTGGAAGGTTGGAAAAAAGTAACGGAGCGGGTTCATAAAAAGCATGGTAAAATCTTTATTCAATTATGGCATGTGGGGCGTATTTCACATCCCGATTTTCACGATGGAAATTTACCCCTAGCACCGTCTGCAATTAATGCCCATGCCAAGGTGTTTACACCAAATGGTGAGAAAAACACAGTGACCCCAAAGGCAATGACTAAAGAAGACATACAACAAACCATTGAAGATTTTAAAAATGCAGCTTTAAATGCTGTAGAAGCGAATTTTGATGGTGTAGAAATCCATTCTTCTAATGGCTATTTATTTCACCAATTTTTTAACAAAACTTCTAACAATCGAACAGATGCATATGGAGGAAGTATTGAAAATAGAGCTCGGTTTTTCTTTGAAGTTTTAGATGCTATAAAAGAAGTTTTAGCAGAAAAAAAGATTGGTGTACGTTTTAACCCATCATTACATGGTATCTTTGGAATGGAAATGGATGAAGAAACAATACCTACATTCGAGTACATTGTAAAAAAACTAAATGATTATAATTTAGCATATATCCACCTATCGGAACCGTTTAATGATGTTTCTGATATTTCGTATGCCGTAGAACATATTGCTGAACATTTTAGACCCCTATACCATGGTACATTAATGATTAATGCTGGTTTTGATGAAGCTTCGGGTGATGCCGTTTTAGAAGAAGGCAATGCCGATTTAGTAGCGTTTGGTAAATTATATATTTCAAATCCAGATTTAGTAGAACGATTTACACTTAATAAAGCCATGGCTGAATGGGATGAAGATACGTTTTATGTTCCAGGCCCCAAAGGATATATTGATTACCCTAGAATAACTCCAGAACTAAACAATATTAAAAGCAACATATAGAAATGGCACCCAGTTATGAATTTTGAGCTTTGCTCGTCTAAATTCTATTTGATAAATCGGTACTCGCGAATCTCCTTTGTCGATTTGGTTAAAAGCAGGGTAGCACGTTAAAAAAAAGTCTCGTGGACTATTTTAGCGAATGAGCCAGCTGGGGCATTCGCTAAAATATAGTTTCTTCAGAAAATTTATTCTAAAATGTTTCTTTTACGATGTTAATGGAACACTTTTTATGCGACGACGTAGGAGGGAAGCGTAATGTGTGTGAAATGGGTTGTTTTCTAAATGTTAATAATTAAACGATTTAAGCACATAATAACATCTCATAATTCAAGATATTATTTTATATTTAAAATTCTAAAAAAAATTAAATGAATTGCATTAAAGAAATATTAGATGCTAAAGGAATTAAACAAGTTTGGTTATCTGAAAAACTTGGAAAAAGCTATAATATGGTGAATTCTTATGTTCAAAATAGGTCACAACCTAGTCTAGAAATTTTGAATGAAATTGCTGAAATTTTAGATGTAGACGTAAAAGATTTAGTTGTGTCAAATAAAAGCAAAATTTAATATGTCGAAAATACCATTTAAAGTATCAGCGAGAACAGCTAAACTAATTGGATTAGAGAACTTCTCAAATGAAGAAGGAGCAATAATTGAATTAGTTAAAAACACTTATGATGCTGATAGCGCTAACTGTATTTTATTATTTGATTTAGTTTATACTGAAACTTTAAATAAAGAAGGTGAAAGACTTTTTCAAACGGATAAACAAAACAGTAAAATATATATAATTGATAATGGAGTAGGAATGACAAAAGATATCATTTCTAATCAATGGATGACCATCGGAACTGATGACAAACTGTATCAACATTTATCTGACAACGGAAGAGTAAAAACTGGAGCAAAAGGGATTGGAAGATTTGCGTTAAATAGACTTGGATTAATTACTGAATTATTAACTATTTCTAAAAAAACGAGCGAAGGTCTTTTTTGGAAGGTTAATTGGAGTGATTTTGACCAAACAGGTACAACGGTTTCAGAAGTGGAAGCCGATTTAGAAAATAGAGATAATTTAAATCTAAAGACTGAAATACTTAATAAGTTTTCTGATAATGAAAGACTTATAAAACTGTTAAATAAATCATCTTTTGATACAGGAACTATAATAGAAATTTCTGAATTGAATGATAATTGGGAGTCTGATCAATTAAATAATCTATTTAGTAATTTAGAAATGCTTCTCCCTCCAAAAGAACAATCTGATTTTGAAATACATTTGTTTTCAAATACTGATGGCGAAAATTTTGGAAAAGTAAAAACTGTTTATTACGATGATTATGATTACAAGTTAGAAGCAAAATATAAAGGAAATGAAGATGGGAATGTTGAAGTTATAATTTCAAGAAATGAATTAGACATTGAATCTATTGAAAATAGATATTCTGAAGTTTTTGATTTTGACCCAATGAAAAAGCATCCATACCGTCTAGAAGACTTTAGAAAAAAATCAATTACAATTACAAAACCTTTGAGCTCAATATTGTCGAAAGATGTTGATTTTAATCTAATTTCTAAAGTTGGGAAGTTCAATTTTAGTTTTTATTTCTTAAAAAACACAATATCAGATGATAAACAAGATGGTGACCTTAAAAAATATCCATATAAAAGTTTCAGTAGCGCAAGTAGAAAAGCATGGTTGAAAAGATTCGGAGGCGTAAAAATTTTTAGAGATGATTTCAGAATAAGACCCTATGGAGAAAATGGGCAAGATTGGTTAAAATTAGGAGAGCGTCAATCTCAAAGTCCAGGAGGTGCTGGACAAAGGCTAGGAGGTTATCGTATTCGACCTAATCAAATTGCAGGAACTATTAATATTTCTAGATTGGATAACTTAAGTTTCCAAGACAAATCGGGTCGAGAAGGTATAATAGAAAATGATGTTTTCTTGCTCTTTGAAAATATTATTAAAGAACTAATTTCATTTTTTGAAAAGGATAGAAATACTATAATGTATCACTTTTCTGAATTGAATAAAAAGAAAAATAAAGAAGCTGAAGCAAAGAGAAAAGCTCAAGAAGAAGCAGAAAGAATAAGAAAAGAAAAAGAAGATAAAGAGAACGGTCAAGAAGGTGAAAAATCAACTGATAGTTCAAGTTCTACAAATACAGAAGAGACATTAGCAGAAGGTGTCGAAATACTTACTAGAGAACTTGATGAAAAGGATGAAGAAATACGCCTTTTAAGGAATCTTGCGAGTGTTGGTTTGATAATTTCTTCTTTTGCTCACGAAGTAAAAAGTCTTAGGTCAAGGCTGATTCCGCGTACATCATTTCTGTTAAGAGAACTAAAGATTCATTTAAATGAGAAAGAATTAGATAAATTATTAGATAAGGATGATAATCCTTTCTATATGATTAAACTAATACAGGAAGAAGATACAAAACTTAAGCATTGGTTAGAGTATTCTTTAAATACATTGAAACGAGATAAAAGAGAACGAAGTAATCTAAATTTTGGTGATTATTTCGAGAAATTTAAATCAACATGGAGTAAAGCTTTAGAACAAAGAAATATTAAAATTAATCTCAAAGGAAATAATGATAGTGCAAATGTTATAAGAGCTTTTGAAGTTGATATGGATTCAATTTTTAATAATCTACTTTCAAATTCTATGAATTACCTGAAAGGTGTTAAGGGAAAACAGAAATTGATTGAAATTGAATGGGGAAAAATAGGTGATAACATTGAAATCAAATTTTCAGATAATGGAAAAGGATTAGATGAACAGTATGTAGATAACCCCGAGGAAATATTCAAACTATTAGAATCTTCTAAAAAAGATAAAAAAGGAGATACAATAGGTACAGGTTTGGGACTTTACATAGTGAAATCTATTATAGAAGAATATAATAACTCTTCTATTTCAATCATAGGAATAAAAGAAGGCTTAAAGCATAAAATAAAATTTAAAACAAGATAATGAAATATAGAATTGTATATATAGATGAAAGCGATGCATGGTTAAATACATTTTATCAAACATTTAAAGCCGATTTTGAGATAATTAGAATTAAAGTTAAAGAGGATTCGACTATTAATTCCATTATAGAGGAAATATTTAAAAATGAACCTGATGGTGTTGTTACAGATTATTTACTTGATGAAGAAGGACAAGTTGATTTTAATGGTAACCAAATTGTTGATGCCATTAGAAAAGTTAAACCACATTTCCCAATAACTATGCTAACTTCTTATGAACCTCAAGCTATAAATCATATGGAAGATGTCCATATTATAAATGGTAAGAGTGATTTAGATGGAGAAAGTGAAGAGGCTTTACAAATTTTAAAATCCAAAATTCAGCATGACATAGAAAGTTTTTATAGAAAACTTTCTACTACACAAAGTAAAATTGAGGAGTTGGTTAAAAAGAAGAATGAATCAGAACTGGAGCCACAAGAAGAAGAAAATTTAACTAAACTATTCATTTTAATGGATGAATTAGAGCCAGAAGGAAAAGAAATTAGGGCGAATTTAATTAAGTCAGAATCAATAACTAAATTGAATGACTTTGTTATTGAAACTAAAGAGATTCTTGAAGAACTTAGAAAACGAAGTAAAAAGTAATGAGCATTTTTAGAAATCACACTCCAAAACGTCGGAATATAAATGGAAATGTTAATACTTATGGAGACCATCGAACAGATTTAAAACTAGATTTTAAGGATAGATGTGGTTATTGTAATGATGTGGACAATTTGAGATTTATTTGGTTTGAAATTGACCACTTTATACCAAAAAAGAGGAATAAAAAACAATTCTTGACAATAAAAACAGAAACTGATTATAGTAATTTAGTTTACTCTTGTCGTTCCTGTAATAATGCTAAGAGAAATAAGTGGCCATCAAACGACGAAAATGTTCCTAATATAAATAATGAAGGTTTTATTGACCCATGTGATGATGAATATAATAGCCAGTTTAATAGATTAAATTCTGGTAGAATTACACCTGAAACGGATTTAGGAGATTGGATGTATAATGCAATGAAATTGTATAAACCACAACATGAAATTCTTTGGAACATTGAACAACTACATGAGCTTATTAAAGAAGTCCGAGCGTTAGTAGCAAAAAGTCCAAATGATGATATTGATTTAATGAAGAGGTTGATCAAGTTATATAATACTTATGATGATTACATCCAGAAATTATTTAAACATTAATGACTGATAAAAAAAATACAGGCTCCTATTATACACCAAAAATTCTATCAGAATTTTTGTCCAAACATATTGTCCAAAAATATATAAAAGGAAAAGAGATTTCAATTTTGGAACCTAGTTGTGGAGATGGGGAATTCGTGTCTTCTTTTTTTAATTTCTTGGATTTAAATACAGTTAAAAATGTTTCTTTAAACTTATTTGATATAAATAAAAACGAGTTAGATAAAGCTGAAGCTTTAATTCCATTATCTAATAAAATTAATAAAGCTGTTAATCATCAGGATTATTTAAAGTATTATTTAGAAAACGATGATAAATATTCGTTAATTATAGGAAATCCACCTTATATAAAAAGAAGCAATCTTAAAAAGAAACAACTAAAAACTTGTGATAAAGTTCACGAAAAATTTAAAAATTCAAGTGATATAATAACCTCTAATGGGAAAATTAACAATATTTGGATTGCTTTTGTTGAGGCTGCAATAATGAGCTTAAATCAGAATGGTATACTTTGTTTTGTTATTCCATCAGAAATATTACAAGTAAAATATGCAAAAGAATTAAGAGCTTTAATTATTGATGAGTTTGATAGAGTAGAGGTCTTTGCTTTTAATGAATTAATATTTGATGGAATACAGCAAGATGTTGTAGTATTAGTAGGTGTTAAAGGAATTGAAAACATCAATAAACACGGTTTTTCGTTTTATCAAGTTGAAGAATTAACAGATTTAAATGAGCCAAAATTCACAGAAAAACATAATAATATACATAGAACTACTTTAGACAAGTGGACAAATTATATTCTTACAGATGACGAATTAGATTTTGTTGATGAGAAAAGAAATGAATATAATGCGATTAAATATTATTGTGAAAAAGCACAAGTTGGAATTGTTTCAGCCGCAAATGATTATTTTATTCTTTCGGATAAAGAATTAAAAGAAAATGAATTATCGAGATTTAAAAGTATAATAAAACCAATTCTACCAAAAGGTGCTTTGGTTCCGAATATTGCTAATTTCACAAATTTAGATTTCAATTTATTAAAAAATAAAAACGTTAAAGTAAACTTTTTACTTTTTCCAAACCTTCCAAAGCTTGAATTAAACCAAAAAATAATTAATTATTTAAATAGAGGAGAGGAGAAGAAAGAAGATGGTACTGGTGAATTACACAAAAGGTATAAAATGACTAAAAGAGATAATTGGCATCATGTTCCAAGCACCTGGTTATCTGAAGGTTTATTTGTTAAAAGATGCCATAAGTATCCAAAGATGTTTGTTAACGAAGCTAATAGCCTTGCAACAGATTCGTTTTATAGAATAGTAACTAAAGAACAATATAATATTAGAAATTTAGTGTTTTCATTTTACAACTCATTGACATTTGTTTTAGCTGAATTAGAAGGAAGGTTTTATGGTGGAGGAGTATTAGAATTAACACCAAATGAGTTCAAAGAAATGTCAATTCCTTATAATGAGAATGTTTCAGATGAACAGTTTAACACTTTGGATCAAATGCTTCGTAATGATACTGATATTGAAGATATATTATCTTTTACAAACTCTATATTGATTCCTCATTTAAATACTTCAAAACTTGAAGAAATTAGAGTTAAATTATTTAATCGTAGAATAAAGAAAGCAACTAAAGAGAAAGACATTGATCTAGAAATATTTACTTTAAAGCAAATCAAAAAAGAAATTCCAAATGTTCTTGTTAGTTAGATGTATTATGTAAATATACAGTTTTTTCTTGCCTTTGCTATTACGCCCTTAAACGCGAGCACCTGTTACGTAAAGCTGCTGGCCCTTCAATGCAGCGTATCCAAACAGATCCGGCTTTTGCAAATTTAAAAGCAAATATGCAAGAGTTTGCAGCGGCTTCCAAACTTTCAAAAGCCATAAGAACAGGCTTTTTTGAAACCGCCATGCAGTTTAAGGATTCCCTTACCATCCGTATTCTTAAAAGCCATACAGCGCAGCTTAACAAACGTCCCAAAAATGCCACTCATTTTTAATTAACTAGCGCTTTAAGCTTAGTGTTTAGCTATAAATGTTATTCAAACAAAAAAGCATATTATCCGTTAGCTTTAAAACAAAACGCTTTGGGTATTAGTCAAAATACAGGTCTGTTAGATGTGGACGCAAGTCAAAAATTAAAGAAAAAGATGGTGAAGTTACCTATCAAGCCATCCAACATGATGACGTTTTAAAAAAAGTATCTCAACTTAAAAATGCTATGGAGAAATTTAAAGCAAAAGTCGAAGCATTAGAGCAGGAACTAAAAACATTAAGAGCCAGCACGCCATAGTTTATCACCTTTGCCCAGAAAATTCCATGGCTTCCCCTTTACCAAAGGCATAACTAACACCAAAAACAACAAATCGACCTCGTTGGGATCTGTTTGAGGTATAGTAGGTGGGTTGTGAAACCATCTGTTCATCAACACGGGTTGCAAATACATCTCGAACGCTTAAGCTCATAATGAATTTTCCTTTTAATATCTTTTTTCTTAAGCCCATATCGGCAAAAAAGTTTTCTGATATTTCACCTTGTACGCTAGCAAATTTAGAATTGTAATTTCCAGACAGCTCTAAATCAAATTCCTGAGGTAATTTAAATTTTGAAGTGAGGCTTGTGGTCCATCTGTTGCCTTTAAAATCAAAAGTTTGCGTGTCAAATTCACCTTTTCTGTTAAAATAATTGATGTTAAAATCGCTGGTTAATGTAAACCATTTCGCAAAAGTGTATTTACTATTAAACTCAAAACCAACGGTATTGTTTGTGCCTATGTTTTCGGGTTGCGAGGTACTTACGCTGTTTTCAAAATTTATAATGTTTTCAACAACATCGGTGGTATACCTGTTATACAGACTGAAATTTAACGATGCTTTTTCTAATTTATGAATACTTGTTAATTCATAAGAATCGGTATATTCAGGTTGTAAATCGGGATTTCCTCTGGATATACTATAATTGTTTCTAATATTATTAAAAGGGTTTAGTTGCCTTAATCCGGGTCTGTTAATGCGTTTGGAATATCCCAACTGCAACGAGAAGTTCTCATTTATGTTATAAGAGGTATGTACACTCGGGAAGAAGTTGGCATACGATTTCTCATTAAGCTCATTGGTTGTTTTTAACTCTGTTGTTAAGTTGGTGTTTTCAAGTCGTAACCCCAGTTTTAAACCCCAAATAGCATCTTCATAAGCCATCGTACTATATAGTGCAAATACTTTTTGATCGAAATTAAATACATTCGTTAAATCTGGGTTGCTTATCCATGCATCATTGATAAAATCGCGTACTTCAAAATCGTTAGATACATTATTGATATCATATTGCGAACCCGTTTCCAAGGTATATTTTTCTAAAAACGGATGGGTATAATCCAGTTTAAAGGTAAAGTCTTCCAATTTATAATCGGTTCTTGTTTCTTGTAATGAATTTGGCTCGTCTCCAAAAGAGCTGGTGTTGGTATATATCGATTTTTGGTCTTTAGCAAAACTATTTCCTAAGGCACTAAACAATAAATCCTGATCTTCATGCCGTTTAAAGTCCTTTTTATATTGTAATTCGTATCTTATTTTTGGGTTGGTAGCTTCGGTGTTATCTTGTCGTAACCAGCTATCGGTTAAGGTGGTTTCATCGTATACTTTATCAAAATAAGATTTCGCCAATTGATCCTCAATTTCAAAAGCATAAGTACCTGAAAGGGTCAATACATTGCGTTCGTTAATATGAAAATCGGTACCCAAAAGCACACTCCCAAATTTCTCATTAAAGGTGCTGCGTTCGTTGTTGGTTATGGTAGAATCATTTACAAAATCCTTATTTATAGATTTCCTTTTGGTTTTAAAGGTTCTTTTACCAAAGCCAAGTTGGGTAAATAAATTGAACTTTTCGGTGCGTTTGTTCAAACTTAAACCAAAACTATTACTATTGGGCACGCCAGCATTTAAGGATGCCGACCCATTAAGCCCTCTTTTTTCCGAACTTTTAATCACAATATTTATAATACCCGCTGTACCTGAAGCATTATATTTTGCCGATGGATTGGTAATAACTTCAATCCTTTCAATCATATCGGCAGTAATGGTTCCGAGGGCGTTCCCATCGGCGGAAGCTAACACGGAAGGCTTCCCATTAATTAATATTTGAACCCCTTGGCTACCTCGTAAACTAATTTCTCCTTCAATAGAAACATTCACGGAAGGTACACTGTTCAGCACTTCTAATGAACTGGCTCCTGTGGAACTGATATCAGACCCTACAATAAACACACGCTTATCCAGTTTAAATTCAGTCTGCGATTTTTCGGCACGTATCAACACTTCGCCTAAAGCATTCAAGTCTTCAGATAATGTAATAACGCCTAAATCAATCTTAGTTTTATTAAGCTGAAGCTCTTTAATGAGTTGGCTAGCATAGCCCATAAAACTCACCTCAATATAAAAATCAGTGGCATTGGTTTCTATTGCAAAGTGTCCGTTGCTGTCTGATATAGTACCAGTGATAGGCGTACTTGTCGTATTTTGTATTAAGGCAATGGTAGCGTACTCTATAGGTTGCTTGTTTGTGGCTTCCATAACTTTGCCTGTGATTTTTTTTAAAGTATTTTGAGCACATATAGGCGATAACATACCTAAAAAGAAAACAAAAATAGCAGTGATAAAATAGAATTTCATAGATGGAATTATGGCAATTGAAAGGCTAATATACTATCTAAAAAAATAAAAATTACACTTATGAAGGGAATTAACATTTTACGAATAAGTGCCTAGTTGAGTGCCGTCGAACCTCATTGTTAATATACGACCATTATACACTTTTCAGTACCCTTTAATCAATCCAAACCGACTTTGTATTAACAAACTCTTTGATACCATCTCCAGAAAGTTCTCTTCCATAACCACTTTCTTTAACGCCTCCAAAGGGCAACCTAGGATCGGATGCTACTAATTTGTTTACAAAGCAATTTCCTGCTTCTAATTGTAAGGCCAAGGCTTCGCCTTTTTCTTTATCACTCGTTATCACGCCTGCACCTAAACCAAACTTCGAGTTGTTGGCTAATGCAACAGCCTCAGTGTCCGTTTTAGCCCGAATTACCGAAGCTACGGGGCCGAATAATTCTTCATCAAATGCTTCCATGCTTGGTTTTAAATCTGCTAATATCGTAGCTGGGTAATAAGCACCTTTACCCTCTGGAATTTTCCCACCAAGAATTAATTGTCCGCCTTGGGCTATTGTTTTTTCAACTTGTTTATGCAACTCGTCCCTTAAATCGAAACGGGCTAGGGGACCATACACCGTATCTTTATGAGTTGGGTCGCCCATTTTGGCACGCTTCATTTTTTCTGTAAAGCGTTTTAAGAAATCATCGTAAATAGCATCCAATACAATAAAACGTTTCGCAGCAATACAGGTTTGCCCGTTGTTTTGTAATCTGCCATAGGTTGCTAAATCGGTGGCAGCTTCCAAATCAGCATCCGCCATAATAATATAGGCATCACTTCCACCTAATTCCAACACCGTTTTCTTTAAATGTTTACCAGCGATAGATGCTACAGATTTACCAGCGTGTGCACTACCCGTAAGTGTTACTGCTACAATATGTTTATGTGCAATAACCGCTTCCATAGCATCGGAGGGTAGGTTTAAATTTATAAAAACACCTTCAGGAAATCCTGCCTGCAACAGCGCATCTTCTAAAGCAAAAGCACAACCTTGCACGTTAGAGGCATGTTTTAATACCCCTGTATTACCTGCCATTAACGCAGGCACAGCAAAACGAATGGCCTGATAAAAGGGGAAATTCCATGGCATAACCGCCAATATTACCCCCAAAGGTTGGTAGGTGACGTAACTTTTAGAAGCTTCCGTAGCCACCAACACGTCTTTTAATAATTCTGCGCCATTATCGGCGTAATGCTTACAAATCCATGCACATTTTTCAACTTCTTTTCTAGCCTGGTCTATGGTTTTACCCATTTCTAAAGTGGCTAATTGTGCATAGTCTTCTTTGTTTTTTTCAAATACATCGGCTAGTTTGTTTAATAGTTTAGCACGCTCAGCATAGGTTGTTGTTTTCCATGTTTTAAAAGCGGCATGTGCTGTTTCTATTTTAGTAATGGCTTCTTGTGTTGACATACGATTATATACTGCAATGCTGTCTCCTGTTACTGGATTTATGGACTTGGATTTACTCATGTGTTTCTGCTTTTAATTTTTCTGAAAATTCTTTAATAAGAACATTTAATATGTGGTGATTTAACGAATAATCTACCGCTACATCTATAATTTGAATGCCTTTGGACTGTAGGGCTTTTTTAAATACGGCTTCAAATTCTTCAACGGAATTAGGTTTATAACCCGTACCACCAAAGCTTTCGGCATAGGTTACAAAATCGGGGTTGGTGTATTCCAAACCATATTTAGGAAATCCATCAGCCTCTTGTTTCCATTCAATCATTCCATAGCCATTATCATTTAAAATGATAATAACAATATCCAACTTCAGTCGGGATGCCGTTTCCAGTTCTTGGGAGTTCATCATAAACCCGCCATCGCCATTTATGGAAACCACTTTTTTATTAGGAAACAACTCTTTAATCATGATGGCTGAAGGCAACCCTGCACCCATAGTAGCTAAAGCATTGTCCAAAATTAAACTATTTTGGCTATAGGTTACATAATTTCTGGCGAACCATAACTTATACATACCATTGTCTAAAGTTATTATCCCATCTTCTGGCAACACCGTTCGTATTATGTTAACCAAACGTTGTGGCAAGATAGGGAAGCGGTTATCACTTTCATATTTAGTTAAGTGGCTACACACATTTCTTTTTACTTTAATAAAAAAGGTAGTGTCCCAAGAATAGGCATGTGGCTTTAAAGCTTTGGTAAAATCATCGACGCTTTCAGCAATGTCACCGATAACATTTAAATGAGGAAAGTATAACTGATCGATTTCCGCAGCAAAATAATTAACATGAATCACCTTTTGGTTCTTTTCTGGATCCATAAAAAATGGTGGCTTTTCGATCGTATCATGACCTACATTAATAATCAAATCTGCTTTATTTACCGCTTCGTGTAGAAAATCGTCGTTGGAAAGTGCTGCCGTTCCTAAATAGAGCTCATGGCGTTCATCAATAATGCCTTTAGCCATTTGGGTGTTAAAAAAAGGAATCCCAATAGTGTTCACAAAATGGGTGAGCGCTATGCTAGAACGGTTTCTGTTGGCAGCTGCACCAATAAGTAATAAGGGTTTGGCAGCCATTTTTATCATATCTACCGCCTGCTCAATGGCTTTAGTATCGGCATGAGGAATTCTATAATCAACAACATCAAATATTTTGGGTGTGTCAACCTGTTCGGCAGCAACATCTTCGGGTAATTCTATATGCACCGCACCAGGGCGTTCTTCTTTGGACAATCGAAACGCTTCCCGAACCATTGCAGGAATGTGGTTCCCATGCGTTACCTGTTTTGTATATTTAGTTACAGGTCCCATCATTTCTACCACATCCAGTATTTGAAATTGGGCTTGTTTACTAACTTTTATAGGTTTTTGTCCCGTAATCATTATCATAGGCATAGCGCCTAACTGCGCATAAGCCGCAGCAGTCATTAAATTTGTGGCTCCAGGACCTAGGGTAGACAAGCATACGCCGGGTTTACCCGTAAGCCTGCCATAGGTTGCCGCCATAAAACCAGCACCTTGTTCGTGTCTGGTTAATACAAATTTAATTTTTTCTGATTTTCGAATGGATTCTAAAATATCTAAATTTTCTTCCCCAGGAAGTCCAAAAATATATGTTACACCTTCATTCTCTAAAGCCTTAATAAATAGGTCGGATGCTTTCATTTATTTTTTATCTGAATTTTCACTATTCCATGTATCCAGATTATTTTTTAAACTCTCAGATTCCTTCTTTTTTTCAGAATGTCTATCATTGGTTAAGGGGCGTGCATGACTAGCTCCAGGAATATCTAAATTATCAGCAGCAGTATCGGGTTCTCCTTTACGTTTTTTTAGTAATTCGTTAGCATCCTGCTCTTTTTGTGTATCGGCGGGTCTTTCACCGCTAAGGATGCTATCTTCTTTAGAAATTTGTGGCTCGAATTGTGATTCTTTTTTATCTTTTTTCATAATTTTTGAATGTTGTAAAATAGTTGTAAAATACCTGATGAATGGTTTAAACACTTTCAAAGCTAACCATTTCATAATGCACCTTTTAACTTGAAACAATATATTTTTGATGCTTTTAACTAAACCAACCTATTTTATTAACTAATACCGAATAGCTGAACAAAACGCCCCAAATTTATTACCTTTAGTATGGCGAAAAGCCACTTAACTTACTGTTATTTTTAATACGTTTGCGCCCCTTGATAACTATTTTTAAACATGGATTTATTTAACAACAATGCTTTATATAATGTGTTGCCATACGATGGCGAAGTATATTACTATGGAAGCATCCTTCATGTAGAGCAAGCACAGCACTATTTGGACCGGTTGTTACAACATATTGCATGGGATTATGATAAAGCCATTATTTACGGAAAACTGATTATTACCAAACGAAAAGTAGCTTGGTATGGCGATGCACCGTTTAATTATACTTATTCTAAAACCACCAAATCGGCACTTCCATGGACAAAGGAACTATTAGAATTGAAAGAAATAATCGAGCACAAAACAGGAGACACCTATAACGCCTGTTTGCTTAATTTATATCATAACGGTTCCGAAGGTATGGCTTGGCATAGCGATAGTGAAAAAGATTTGAAAAAAAATGCCGCCATAGCGTCGTTAAGCTTGGGTGCCGAACGCAACTTTTCTTTTAAACATAAAACCACAAAACAAACCGTTTCTTTGGTTTTAGAAAAAGGGAGTTTGTTGGTTATGAAAGGTGTCACGCAACCCCATTGGTTACACCGTTTACCACCTACTAAAAAAGTAAAAAGTGCACGTGTTAATTTAACATTTAGGACCATTCAAACCGAAGCCTCCAAATAGTGTACAAAGCCAGATGATTATTAAGGGGTATGGTATTATTAATTGTTTTTTAAGTTTATAATAGCTTCCGTTTCTATTTTAGATAATGGGTTGAGTTTACCAGCTTCATATAGTTGAGGCAAATCTATTAAAGAAGTGCCTACTTCCGCCTCGTAATTTACATAATCTTGAAACGTGATGCCATCTACAACGCTTCTGTTGTATGCACTTCTAAAACGGACACCACCTTTATTAACATGGTAATTATAAGCAAGATAATCTACAAGATGCGTTTCGGTATGAATCCAGTAGCAGTAGGCATCATCAAAATCGGCACCGCCACCTTCTTTTTTAAAAGTAACGCCTATCATGTTATACTTTTCTCCTTTAATTTGGGTGTTGCCCAAATAGGTTTTAATCACCGCATCGTCTCCTAACTTATGAGGCAAGGTCGCAAAATAAATAACCGAATTAATAGCACCCGTAGCACTGGTTATCACTTTTGGGGGCAGGGTTAAAGTATCTCCATTTACCAACCTATAAAAGCTACCGTTTTTAAGAACATCTTTAGTTAATACACCCTCTTTTTTAAATGTTTTAGAATATTCGTATTGCTTCCCCATATTTTTAAAATGATAGGTATCACCTCTAAACACAAATTCGTAATGTGCCGAATCATACAAAGCCCCACCGTGCGCATCCATGGCTTTATTTACAATTAAAGTCGCTTGGGGTGTTGTAACCGTTTCCGTTGTGGGTGCTGTTTCAGGTATGGCAATTTCTGTTTTATTCTTTTTTTGGTTACAAGCCAAAAGTGTTGCTGTACCTATTAATACTAAAATAGCAGGTTGTATTTTCATTTATACTGTGGTTTTTAATACCGTTTGGTCGTATCAATATATAAAACTTTCAGCCAATAGTGTTAAGATTTCTATCTGCTGATGCGCTATCATGCACTCTTAGGGTTTTAACGAAAAAAATCTAAATACTTAGAATAAAAAATTGCGAACCAAAGAACATGCTGTACTAAAATAAAATTATTACACCTACCTTTGGCAGCTTAAACGTTTAAGAATATAGCAGGTATATGATAGAATTACTATTTGTAATAAAACTGGTAGTAGCCATTGCTTTTGTGGTAGGGCTCTCACTTCTTGCCGAAAATGTAAGCCCCAAAGTTGCAGGTATTTTATCGGGTTATCCCACCGGGTCTGCCATCACCTTATTTTTCTTTGGGTTGGAAGTAAGTCCAGATTTTGCAGCTAAAAGTGCCGTGTACAATATGATGGGCTTATCGGCAGCCCTAACTTTTGTGTACCTATATTACCTTGCTTCTTTCTACTTTAAAAAATATAACATCCTGTTAGCATCTGTATGTGCTATTTTGGGTTATTTTATAATGGTGTGGCTGTTGCATTTTATAGAAATAAACAAATACATAGCCATAATCATACCAGTGGCATTTTCGTTTCTGTACATTTATCTTTTTAAAAATATTCAGAATATAAAAATAGCAACGAAAGTAAAACTGAGTTATAACATACTTTTTATACGGGCATTTTTTGCAGCATCCATCATCGTACTTATTACCAGCCTCCCTCAGTTTGTAGGTTCTACATGGGCAGGATTGTTGTCTGCCTTTCCAACCACACTTTTTCCATTAATACTTATCATCCATTTTACGTATTCTAAAGAACATGTGCATACCGTTATTAAAAATGTACCTGTAGGGATGTTTTCATTAATTATATATTCCTTAGTCATATCTATGGTGTACCCTGTTTATGGTATTTATTGGGGCACCATTATTTCGTTTGCAGCAGCTACATTATACTTACTGGTTTATAGACAAATAAAGGGTTTTATTGAAAAAAAGCGTGTAAAGATGTAAATGGTTTGTGTAAAATAACTAGCATGTTACACCACAAAACTACCCAAATATTGGCTGGTAGCCGTAAGTGCTAATGGGGCGTTGCTAAACGTAGCCCAAAGCTGTAGGGTTTCACCATAAAAGGCTTCTTGAAAATGAAGTGCACAACCAGCTTCTTCCCGAACGCTATACGCCATAAAAAAGTCGAAATCGTTTAAAGTAGGGGCGTAGGCAACCACTAATAAGGCATCATGGGGGTATGCCAAGCCTTGTTGGCTGTTATCATCCCAAGTAAGCTGCCATGCGGTAGTACCCGCCCCCTGTACTATAGGGTTTTTAATACCGCATAAACCCCCCATACCAATGAGTACTTTGCTATAATCAATTTCAAATTGCGTACCCGTATAGGTCACTGCCTCTTTCATATGGTATGACATGGCATTGTTAAAGGGTGTTTTACTACCCACATTCGCACCAAAGGTTTCGGTAAGCACGCCTTTTAGCGGCGTTAAAAACTGCAATACAAATTTAAACTTATCGCGTTGCAACTGTTGCGCAGCGCTAACTGTTTTGGTCGATTTACTGGGTATGGAACGCATCACATTTTTACCACGCCAGTTACTACCTATTACAGGCCCTACCTTACCAGAAAAGCCACCTAAAACACCTTGGTTATATGTTGCCATAAGTTTGATATTTAAAGTATTACTTAGAGCTAATGTAGGAAAAAAACAATATAAAACCGATAAAGTGTGGTATTTTAATGTTTAAGTGTAATATTTGATTGTAGCCTTGTTCGATATTCCTTCGAGGATGCTTCGGGAATCCTTCGTAAAATAAGGCTTTTTACGAAGCATTCTCGAAGGAATGTGGGAGGAGAGTGGGAGAAGACTTGTTTTAGGCGATCGATGAATGGTGGGGATAATCCCAAATTTAAGGCAGCTGTGCACGGAGGAAATGTGATTTTAGCAGACATAGGAAAGCACAAAAAAAGGAACTAGCTTATTAGTACTTCAGCAAGAATTCAATCACTATAATTCATATAAATTCATATCTATTTATGCTTGCTTTTTTTCGTTCTATTCCACCAAATGTAAAATCCTGTTACAGGCATACTCGCACCAAACAAACCAATTATAAAGGCTAAGATTTGAGTTGGCAGACCACCAACACTTCCCATATGAATGTCTAAACTGGCATCTAAAATATCTTGATTCTTTTCAAATTTTGCTGTAAGCGGGTTTCTAAGTTGTTTTCCAGTATACCTATCTAAAATTTGATTGTCACCATAAAGATGTAAAAAACGATCATCTGTATCTACAAGTATCGCTTGTGATGTTATTGTATCCGAGGGTAAAGCCATTAAGGTTAATTTGTAGCCTTTAGGATAGGTTTCCTCAAATTGGTTGTACATATATTGCAAACTTTTAAAATCTTCCTTTTCATGGAAATCTGGCGAGGGTGGAGTTTGGCCAACCAATTCAGGATAGCCTCCAAAAGCAGATAAGGTTGGTTTTTTAATCCAATCAAAAGACATGATTAATCCGGTTATGACACTAATTAATAGAATCCAACAGGCATAAAATCCATAAATTCTATGAAAATCATAATTCATTCTTTTTTTTGATGCTGGATATTTCGGTTTAAAAGAGGTTTTTGCTTGATTTTTATTTCTGGGCCACCAAAGAATAAGTCCAAATATAATTTCAATTAAAAAGATAAGAGATGCCACACGAATAATCCATAAACCAACTTTTCCTAAAAGTAATTGCGAATGAAAATGAGCTAAAAAGAAAAATACATTTATAGAACGCATGTCCTCTCCAATAATTTGTCCTGTATATGGATTTATAAAGGTTATTTTTAAAATAGGTGAGGAGGCCCCTTCTTCTAACACACCACTAATTACATCAAAAGATCTTGTAGAATCATTGTATGTATTCATCCAAAAATAATGCTCGTCTGGATGCTTTTCTTTAAAAGAGGCAACCAAAACATCTGCACTAATTCTTTCTTCTTCTACTGGTACGTTTAGATATTCTGCATTATAAGCGTGCATAATTTCTTCAGCAAAAACAAAAAAAGCTCCAGATAAACACAATAAACATACAATGAGACCTGATGAAAGACCTAACCATAAATGTAACTTTTTAACTAATTTTTTACGAATCATCTTTTAGAACTTCTATTTAATTAAAAGAGAAAATACCAAGACGATGTGTACAACCCTCTTGGTATTTTATAAGAATACATTAAAATTTACAACTTAATAAGTTGCGAAGGGCTACCTCCTAACAAAGTAATTTCTTTTGTAGATGTTTTAGAATTCGTATCATAAGAGTATAAATATACTTTCCCAGCAGCATCATTTTCAACTACAAAATAAGGCTTGTCGTTAAATACGGATGGACCATAAACACTCTTCCAATAACCAGCAGGAATATCGCTAATTTTAGTAGGCTGCTTCGTTGTTAAATCGACTTCGTATGCATAATAGTCTAAATTAGCTACCCCACCAAAAGCATTTGTAATTGTGTTTTCAAACATCTTTATATACATTTTGTTCCCTACAATAGCACCTCCTAAAGCAAAATTTTCTCCATTATTAAAATCTCGTACCGCGTTTATATCCCAAGTAGTATCAAAATCTGTTTCTCCACTTTTAATACGTAGTGTTCTAAAGTTTAATCGTTCTGCATCGGCATGATTTCCATAAAAACCACCTAAGTATAAGTTATTGTTATCATCAAAATTGATATAGTTTGTATTTTTCAAACCATAACCTAGTAATATAAAATCATTCCAAACAATAATTTTATCTAAGGTATCTGTTGCTACATCAATTATGGCCACATATGTTTTATCAACTACTTGATTCTTATCTGCATCAGAAAAATAAACTTCCGTAAAAACCTTACCATCTCTTTCTATTACAAACCCTCCAAGACTTGTAGAAACAACTCCTGTTAATCCTGCTTTAATAGCGTTTATTTGAGAAGAACAATCTACTTGTCCAATACGTTGCATTGTTTCTGGGTTAAAAATTTGCAATGCTGTTTGACTTAAATCATCATTAGAATAATAACCTTTCGTTGGCGTAGCTAAACCAAACATGTTTCCTCCTGCATATTGAGAGTTGGTTGGGATAAATCCATCATCAAAAAAAGTGTTGTCATCTGCTAACGAAAATTTTTGAATTCCTGGGTTTCCAGCTGTATTTGATGTGTTGTATACAGCACCGTTGTAACTAATACCTGGCGTATTCGCTTTTGCTAATTGAATTCCATTTGTAATTTTAGATACATCAATATCACCGGTAGGCATCTCTTTGAACGGTACCAATAGACCACTATTAGATGCTGCATCTGTTACAATAAACATAGCAAATGTTATGTTTTTTTCTGTCTCATGGATGTCATCATTACTCTCACAAGATGTTAAAGTGGTTGCGCCAAGGACTAATGCAAAAAATAAGTACTTTAATTTATTCATAATTTTAAATTTATAGTTTATATGTAATTTTTAATCTAAATGCTCTTAATGGTTTTTGAATCCGAAATTCATCGTATAATTTAGAATTGCTAATATTTGTGATTTCTGTATTTATGCTAATGGGCAATTTTTCTAGCTTTACAGTAATTCCAAAACTTACTTCGTGTTGTTCGGGTATAATCAAGTCGGTAAAATCAATATCTCTTTCAAATAATGCAGGTTCCAATGTTTTTGCAGTAGGCCATAATAAATACTGTTCCGTAAAATTATAGTTGGCATATACATCGAGTGCTATGGGCCATTCAAAAGGATTTTTATAGCGCTTTAAAACATGGATATTTGTAAAAAAATAAGGCGTATTGGGGGTTCTTGAATTTTCAAGAGCCGAACCATTTGTGTCCACTCTACGCATGTCTTGGTAGGTAACAGACGTGGTTGCAGTAAAATTATTTTTAAAATTCGCTTTTAAAGAAGTTTCTATCCCTTTTGTTATTTGTGTATCTGTGTTTTCATTTTGAGTAAAAACAAATCCGATTGGCAATTTTCTTATAAAATTTTCTGTATTTCTATAAAAGGTATTCACGTCTATGAACAGTGTTTTTACCGCATTTAAATTTGTATAGAAACCAACATTTACGTTTTTACTTTTTTCAGGATTTAAGTCGGGGCTACTCAAGTTAAAAAGGTTGTCGCCAAAATACTCTTCCGCTTCTGGTATTCTTGTGGTATTTTCGAAAGAAACCCGCGCAAAAACGGTATTATTAAATTTATATTTTACCGAGTTTCCCCAACCAAATGAGCTCTTGCTCTTTTTTATAGTTTCTACAGTTTCAATAATATTGGTAGACTCTGTATTTAAATAAAAGTGTTTAAGTGTAAACTCATTTGTTACTTTTCCGTGAAATAGTTTAGACCCAATTCCAAAACCCGAAATCGTCTTTTTATAGCTAGATGGTATCGTTATAGGTTGTATTCCTGTACTAACATCCTCTTCTTGATACGGATCGGTGCCAACTTGATTTTTACTATTAAAAGTCGTGCTTACTTTTATATTTAAATTTTCATTAATCTCATAACGTCCATATAATCGCGTTACAAAATTATCTTGGTCTATATTACTATCACTTTTTTCATGATCCGTTTCTCCTTTAGAAAAATTTTCAGCATTAATGACTTCCCCAAACCAGTTGTATTTATTATTAGAAACATCTTTCCTTTTGTTATTTTTTTTGCTGAAAGCTACAAAGGCATTTAATAAAAAAGCATCCGAAATACTTTTTTCATAGGTGACACTTGCAATTTTGTTTGTTTCATTAAACCTAGATTCTCCAATAGGGATTGTAATACTTGTTCCTGTTTGAATTTCTTTATCAAAGTTGAAATAAGATATTTCCACATCTAATACGTCTGCAAACTTAGTAGTGTGTACCCCAAAATTTCCCTGAACGAAATAGGTTTCTATACCATCATGAAACCTTTTTGCTGTATGATGTGTATAATTTTGGGTTTCAGGATTTAAAATAGGCGCATCAAACTTGTAATTATTATCCGAAAAAATATAATAGCTTTTTAAACCAATATGAAATTTTGTTTTCGGGATTAAATAGTTAGCATTAAAATTAGCCGTATGTGTATTAAAAGACCCCAAACCGTAGGAAGCTATTAAGAAATCATGATCTGGCTTTTTTGTTACAATGTTAATAGCACCACCCAAGGCATCTGCCCCTAATTCAATCGGTAAGACCCCTTTGTATATTTCAATATCCGAAATTAAATTGGTTGGAATTACCCCTATTTGAAAAGCTCTTCCTAAATAATCGGAAGGTATGCCATTTTTAAAAAAACGAATGGCACTTCCCTGTAAGCCATTAATATTAACAACGGTAGGACTTCCAATTCCCGCACTTTGTCTCACTTTAACTCCAGAGGTTTGATTGATTATGGTTGTTAAAGGCGTCGCGCGTTCTGATATTTTAGCTACGTTTATTATGTTGACCTTAATAGGCTCTTCTTGCTTTTGTTGTTGTTTTGATTTCGCTTTTAAAATGACTTCATCCAGCGCTTGTTTCTCTTCATACATGGTTATTGCTACAAGAACAGCATTACCTTTTTGAACTGTAATAGGTGTCACTTGTTTTTGATACCCTAAACTTGTAATTTCTAAATTATAATTACCATAGGGGACTTCTTTTATTTCAAAATCACCATTTTCATTACTAACTGTACCTAGTTTGATTTCTTTTAAAAAAATATTCACTCTTACTAAAGGGGTACCTTTTTCGTCTGTTATTTTCCCAGAAACAGAAGATTGACTAAAACTTTTGACACTCAAAAAAATAAATAGCGTTATAAAATAAAATTTTTTATACATTTACATTTATTTAGACTGATTCTAAAGAGGCGCAAATGTATTATATACTAAAATTCATTGGTTAACGCAATTAGGATTTAAAAAGACGTATTTGTACACCATAATAACAAAACAATAGTATACCAAATGATTTCTACTTTTAAAATCAAAAATTATCATAAGGAAGCAGTGGTAAAAGAATATCCAGAAGGTTTAAAA
The DNA here is from genome assembly GCF_031128465.2 of Mariniflexile litorale. GTDB lineage: Bacteria > Bacteroidota > Bacteroidia > Flavobacteriales > Flavobacteriaceae > Mariniflexile > Mariniflexile litorale. The sequence continues at coordinate 3,879,568 of NZ_CP155618.1, forward strand.
AATGACATGATTGATGAAATAAAAACATCTTTAGATTCTCATTTTTCAAAATCAAAGAATATACAAATCTTATTAGATGGCGCCATACTTAATATGAGATATGATGATTTAGCAACTCCGATCTTGTTAGATGTAAATCATGATTTTCCTTATATAAAAGTTCATTTTGAAATAGAAGGCGACCTTATATATACTCCATATGATAAGAATGGTATGTTTATTCATATTGAGAATGGTAATTATAATTTTTTTTACTTACCAGAACCTAAAGGAACTATTACTCTTAGTTCAAAAAAGAGAAAAGAGTTTAGTATCCTAGTTACTGAAGATTATTTAAGAAAAAATTTTAAAAATTATTTTGAAAATATAACTTCACCTATTCAAAATTCATTAAAAAATAAAACGCCGTATAAATTATTTTCAGAGAGTAAACCTATTTCAATAGACTTGTTACTTATAATTAGTGATATTATTAATTGTTCTTATCAACGAGAAATTAAACAAGTATATATAGAATCTAAAGTAAAAGAGATGTTTAGTTTTTTATTTTCAGAAATGAAAACTAAAAAGATTGAAAAAAAAGAGATGAGATTGAGTGAAATAGAATACAATCAAATTATAAAATCAGAAAAAACACTACAAAAAAGCATTCATAAACCAATAACGATAAAAAATTTATCAAAATTAGTTGGTGTGAATGAACATAAATTAAAGAGAAATTTTAAGTTAGTTTACAAAAAACCTGTTTTTACGTATTTAACAGACTTAAGAATGGAAGAAGCTAAAAAAATGCTGATAAAAAATAATATTGATATATCTGATATCGCCGAAGCAGTGGGTTATAAAAATCCGCAGCATTTTACAGTTGCTTTCAAAAAAAAATATAATTATTTACCAAGTAAGTTAAAGAAAAAAGCTTTAGATATTTAATTCTAGGAATGTTTTTTAAACGCGGTGAAGCAAACCGCTTATTAGTTTAATGAGCCTAGTTCTAATTATTCTAATGAAATACAATGTTTCTGGGATATTTACATAATACTACATTATAGCTATCATTTTTTTTATAAATGGATCTTAATCTTAAACTTCATAATTTCACCAACACGCCATCTGTGTTATAAATAGCTTCATCCACTGGATAAACCTATTATAAAATGTACTATAATGTACCGCGTTATGAACTTGAGCTTTGGTTAAAAGCAGGGCAGAGCGTAAAGAAAAGGTCTAGCAGACCTTTTTAGCGAATGAGCCAGCTGGCGCTTTGGCTTACTACAGTTTCTTGAAAAAATTTATTCTAAAAGTTTCTTCTACAATTTTAATGAAACACTTTTTATGCTAGCCAGTATCGAGCGTAGTTGAGACGGCGTAGGAGGGAAGCGTAATGTGTGTGGAATGGAAAGGAAAATATTATTTTCTAAAAAAAATAGGTTTTTTCCTATTAAATATTCAAATTATTTTTTTATATTTAATTCATAGCATGATTCCTCCCTTTTTAATGTTGATAGTTTTAAAAGACTTATAGAAGTCTAGAGGTTAACTATTGTCTAATTTTAAAACAATTCTATGTCAACTAACCAGTACCATTTTCAATTCCTTGTAACAAACGTACAAGCATTGTATAAAGAAGAACATCCTGATTTTACTAAAACAGATTTTAGACATCATTTTAAATCTGAAATGGCTGATGCTAGAGAACATTTGAAACCTTTAAGAGATGCTTTGGCTGAATTAACACCGGGCTATAATAGCAACGTTTTTATAGATCTTATTAAAAAGATTAACGGGTTTGACAACACGTTAATTAGCTATCTATATAAAATAAAACCTTCAAAACTTGGTTTTGTCCCTCCATTTATAATTCGCTTAAACAAAGTGCTTGAAAACAATTATTCTCTAGAAGAATTCGATGTTACAAAATTAAGTAAACATCTCAATCTTTGTTTGATGCAGACCAATCGAAAGATTAAAAAACACTTAGGAGTATCGGCCGGAAACTGCTTACGCTATTACAGACTTTTTAAAGCACTAGAGTTACTTATTGTTTCAGATAGTTCGGTAAAAGAAATTACTTTTTTTGTTGGTTTTAGAAACCCAAGCAACTTCACACAAACGTTTAAACGTGTTTTTGGAGAAACACCAACTGAGATTAGAAGGTGCCTTTTTGATAAATGTTGATTATCAAATAGAAAATGTTGATTATGAAATGTTTAATAGCAGTAGATAGATTTAATTTTACTAATAACTTAATTATTAACCTTTAAACCAATTATTATGTCATCAGTAAATTTAAAGCAAACAAAGTCAGCTTTTGAAAGACTTGAAAAAAACCCTGAACTTTTAAAAGGAGTTGAAAAATCATTAGATCAACTTTTCGAGGAATTAGGAGGACGCAATTTAAACAATGCAGAGCGCAAGTACATTTTAGGTAGCTTGGTTGAAAGATCACACCTAATTGGTACTACGGAAAAGGGACAAGCTGCATCAATTGTTGCTGTTCAATAACCTTGTTTAGAGTTAGTTTTTTAACAGGTTTAATGGGTGCTTTTCAATTCATTTTGTTAAGCACCACTATTAACGGCAATATTAATTATGGCAAGGTTTGTTGAAATATCAGAAAACAAAGTAATTGTTGGTTCCAGTGAAGAGGAAATAGAGGATACAATGATTTTTTGGAAAAGCAAATTAGTAGACGAATCTTATGTTCCTCGTTTTCGGGATTGGTTATTAAAGGAATTTCCAAGGCATCAACTAAGTTTAAAAGCCTTCAAGATTGCTAAGTATCCTGTAACCAATGGCGAGTTTAAAGAATTTATTGCTGAGATGAACATTCGGCCTCCAGAATCCATTTCATTAAAACTTCCTGAAGATCACCCAGCTTGGGGAATGAACTATAATGAAGTTGAAACTTTTATTGATTGGAAAAGTTTAAAAGATGGTCGATCTTATCGATTACCTACTGAGTTTGAATGGGAGTACGCTGCAGCAGGAACAGAGAAATTAATGTATCCTTTCGGAAGTGATTTTGACTCCTCAAAGTGTAATACAGTAGAAGCCAATATTGGTACCACAACTTCAGTATACAAATATGATAATTATCCATCTAATTTTGGTGTGTGTGATTTAGCAGGAAATGTTGAAGAATGGACATCAAGTTTATATAAACCCTATCCAGGGGGGCATTTTATTAATGACGATATCATAGAGAATTACGGCCTTAATTATCCAGTTCTTAGAGGAGGTTCCTTTGCCTTAGGAGGAGACTTGGCACGCTGTACAAGAAGGCATGGTCCGCATCCAGGTCCAGCATTTCGTTATCGTGGGTTTCGACTAGCAATTAGCAATTAGATTGAATAACATAAATATGGCATCAAAAAAAATTAAATCATTTAGTATTTCAGCTGATGAGAGTTTAATGTTCGTTGGCAACTTATCTGGTGAACTATTAATACTAAGAACCGAAGATTTAAGTATCGTAAATAGAATACAAGTCCAACCGGGGGGTATTATAGCTGTTTCTTCTCATAAAACACGTCCATATATAGCAACATTGGGAATGGATCGGTCTGTTATACTTTTCGAAATTGAAGACTGTGGTAATTTAATTAAGGTTGATGGTATTATTACCCGTGATATTCCTTGCGAAAATGATGATGAGCCGCATAAGTTTATATTATCCGTTAGTCAGGCACTTAATTTTCATTATTCAGAAAAAAAAATAGTTACACGAAATGGCAATGGAGGTGTACTAGAACTTTCTTTTGAAAAAGGATATATGGAACCTATAAAGTGTACACGACTTCACGGTATGTATGATGTTGTAACCGTATCATATGTTGGAAATACAAATAAAATATTAAGTGGATCGAACCATGGAGAGGTTATATTATCTCTAGAAGGAACACCCATTACCCATTGGCAATTTGGGTATGAAACAATTCATTGGTTTGAACATATAAAAGAAGATGAATATTTAATTGCTAGCGATATGCGAGCTGTTATACGCTTTAGTATAGAGAATAAATTTGAACCTGTAATTTGTGATAATATCTCTCGAGACGATTTAGAACATGTTACATATAATTCGGTTAGTAATAGAGTTTTTGCGTCTAGTTTCGATAGGAATATTTACGAAATAAATAAAGAAACTTGCGAACCAATAGGTGTAGCTTTTAAAACACCTTTTAAAAATAGATGGTTAAAAACATTAGAGAAAGATTCAAATAAGTTAATTGTGCAATGTCGCAACGGCGCTTTGTATCTAATATCACTTAACAGCAACACTATACTTGCGGAACTTAGAGAGACTCCTTATGCAATGTGGACTGCCGTTTATACCAATATAGGTATTGTAATGTCTGGTGAAGGAAACTCAATAATTACAATGAAGCCAAATGGTGAAGACCTATACACACGTGCACCCAAATTTAAAACCAAAGCATTTCCTATTTCTATAGATTCAGAATGCTATACCAAACGCATGTGTTATAACGAAAAAGATAATCAAATATATCTAGGACGTACAGATGGTAATGTTATTGCTATAAACGAAGAATACGAAGAAACTAAAAAATACAATGTTGGAAGTGCAGTTCGAGATTTAGCATTAATGGATTACACCACAGAAATTTTTGTTGCTACCGAATTTGGATACGTCTATAAAGTAAATATGGAAAATGGTGAAAAAGAGGCCATATATGTTTCTGCCAAGAATGAGCCAATTTGGGCTATATCCTACAATAATGACAATAATATGTTGGCGATTGCTGAGCGTGAAGGGTCATTAGTTTTTCTAGATACAGAGACTAATAAAATAGTAATGGAAGATTACGATTGTCATAGACCTAAACGATTAAAGTGGTTCGATAGCGAAAACCTTTACTATAGTAATGGTGCTAATTTATTTAGAGTAAACTGTGAAACATGGCAGAAGGATCACATTCTTAAAAATGTAGGTAATACAATAGAAGATTTTATATGGGGGCCAAACAAACGTTATATGGTTTTAGTTAATTACCAACGAAATTTATTTCTTATGGATGTAGCTACTGGCACGGTTTTGAACTGTATTTCAGATGATATTGATTATTCAAAAGGTGCACTTTGGATTAAATCAAGAGAGAACTCTTATCAGTATAATTTTATTAGTTATGGAAGAAGTGGAGTAGCACTTCTTTATGGTATTCATGATGAAAAAATTATTTCACTAGGACCCATATCTAAACCAATTAGCCCAGATAAAAATGGAATACTGGTTAAAAGCACCTTAGAAATAGCTTCTAATTAAATGCAATAATAAACGAATGACAAAAATAAAATACAACTATTCAAATTTAGCTAATTTACCAACAGCATATGGTTCTTTTAAAATTCAATCCTTTAAGGATGAAAAAGGAAATGAACATGCCATTCTTATAAAAGGAGATGTAGAAAATAGAGCGGATGTTCCTGTTAGAATCCACTCAGAATGTCTTACAGGAGATGCTTTCTCATCTTTAAAATGTGATTGCAACTACCAATTAAACTATGCCTTAGAGTATATATCTATGTTTGGATTTGGAATAATCATATACTTGAGGCAAGAGGGTAGAGGTATTGGTTTTTTTAATAAAATTAATGCCTATAACCTTCAAGACAATGGGAGAAATACCATTGAAGCAAATCACGATTTGGGGCTCAATAATGATGAAAGGGAATACTCGGCAGCTGTAGAAGTTCTTAATAAACTTAATATACAGTCTGTAAAACTAATGACTAATAACCCTTTAAAAATAGAATATTTAAAAAAATATGGGATAAATGTTATTGATCGAGTATCTGTTATTTCTAAAAAAAACACATTCAACGACCAGTATCTCGAAGTAAAGAAGCATCAGCTTTCTCATATGCTATAACCATTAAAAATTAGTACCATGATACAACATCAATCGCCAATTAGCGGAATAGATTCATTCCAAGATAAATATATTGCAACTGCTGGTTATGATAATCGCGTTATTCTTTGGGATCAAAAAACAAAGATGTCACTTGCAAGAGGATATCATGATCACTTAGCCAATTCATGTAAATTTAGTAACTGTGGAACCTTATTAGTTAGTGCTGGTAGTGACCATTTAGCAAGGCTTTGGGAAGTGCCATCCATGAAATTATTAGCTGTTTTTTATGACCATAAAGATGATGTAGAAAAAATAGTTGTTTCTTCAGATGGTAAACATGTAGCAACTGCTTCAAGAGATAATATAGTCCGCCTTTTTGCTTCAGACGGACGCTTAATACGCAGGTATATTGGACATGAAATGGATGTTATTTCTGTTGCATTTAGCGAGAATGGAAAAGAATTGATCTCTTGTGGAGATGATGGAACAATTCGCATATGGGATATTGATACGGGAATAGAAAAAAACAAATTAGAGTTTGGAGATATTGAAACCGACACCATTTGCATTAAAAATGGAGTGATTTATGCAGGAAATGACGAAGGAACTATTTCGGTAATTATAAATCAAGAAGTCGCATTTAATATTTCGGTTCATAAGGCTGGAATAAAGAACATAACTTATGATGAGCAGTCAGACATGGTTTTAAGTTGTAGCTATGATTATAACGTTATGTTATGGCGCCCTGATGAGAAAGAAGGATTGGTACTAATCGAAAAAATAGAATGTCCGCTAGAGGTTTGGCTTCGCGCTTCTGTAATTGTAAATGCCAACACATTGGCTTTTGGAACCTTTGGGAATACATATTGTAACTATTACAGAGATACAAAAACTTGGGACTTATCTACCGTTAATCCTACCTTTGGAGTAAATGCTGTTAGTGTTTTTAATAACCAAATAGTAACTATAGGTGATGAAGGTGCTATTTATTTGGATGGGAAGAAGCAGGTTGAATTAGGTAGTTTATGTAACTTTTTACTTTTGTTTGATACATTCGTATTAACAGGTGGGCAAGCAGGCATTATTTTTAATGCCTTGACAGGCGAAGTGATATATAAGCATCATTCTCCTCTTAATTGCGGAACTTCTTTTAAAAAGGAAGGTAGGAAAATGGCAGTTATAGGAACTTATACCGGTGAGGGTGTTGTTTTAGAAATACGTAATGGAGCAGTTCTTTTTGTGGAAGAGATTGAGCTTCATAACAATGCTATTAAGGGCTTAGCAAGTAATGATAAAATCCTTTTTAGTGTTTGTGCTACGAGTGCATGTGCCTTTTTTGACTTAGCCGATTTTAGAGTTATTTCAAGAAATTTAAATGCGCATGATAAGATTGCAAATGGTGCTAGTGTTTCTAGAAACGGAACCTTTGTGAGCGTTAGCCGAGATTTAAAATTACGTATTTGGAATACAGAAACATTCACTTCAGAAGTTATTGAGACACCTCATAATCATTCTTTAAAATGTGTTGCGGTTGGAGGCAAATATGATAACCTAGTAGGAATAGGTTCTTACCACGGTAACACAAGTATATATAACTTAAAAACTAAAAAATGGGTTTGGCTTAAACGTTTTTCGACTTCAGGGATTTCAAGCGTCTATTACGATAGGGGTAAAGAAATGTTTTTATTTTCATCTTATGATGGAAAAGTATATCAACTAGCTACTAAGGAATTTGAATCTCCTGTAATGACCTTAGATAGCTTAGAAAATGTTGCGGTTTAGATTTTTTCATTTTAAACTATTGAAAAAACAAATTATATAATTCAATTTAATAAAAGCATTATGATTTCTAATATCGAAACCAATCATCAAATTACACAAATATGGCAACGTTTTTTAAGTTTTTCAACTTCTTTCAGGAATAGTACGATTCTTTTCTCTGCATTGGAATTGAATATTTTCGATTTTATTGATAAAGATGGATCAACTATTGAAGCTATTGCTTCTACTAAGAACATATCTAACATTTCGTGCGAACAACTGCTAAATGCATTGGTGTCATTAAAATATATAATATTTTTTGAAGGAAAATATTACCCCAACGAAATAGATAGTATTGGGTATTTAAAAACAATTTCAGATGTTAGTTTTAGAAACGATTTATTACTTCAAAAACAGGAAAATGAAGTCTGGTTAAATCTTGCTAAGATTGCTCGAGGTGAATACAAAGTACCTAAATCTTATTCTTCTGAATTGTTAGAAAATAACATTATGAAGTATAAGGGAATATTAAATGCGAACCTTAACGCGGCAGGATATTGCTTAAGTTCGGTTTCAGAATGTATTCGAGAACAAAAAACGGTTTTAGATATTGGTGGAGGTGATGGTGTACATGCAAAAGTGCTATTAGCTATTAACCCTCAAATGAAACTTTCAGTTTTAGATCTTCCAAATTGCTTTGATGGCTGTGTAAACAATCTTTCTGAAGAAATAGAAAAGAAACAAGTAAAACTTGTGTCTGGAGATGCTTTAGCACTTGAACAGGACAAGAAATACGATTTGGTAACTTTAAATGAATTATTAGAAATTTTTTCTCGAAAGGATAAATTGAATATTCTAAAAAGTACTAGAAAACTATCTTCTAAAATTATTATAACTAAATTTAGTTTACACGATACTGGCACAAGCCCTGGTGGTGGTGCCATTTTCTCATTGAGAATGTTTGTTAAATACCCTCAAAGTTACTTAAGTACTGATTCTGAAATCTCAGAATTATTAAAACTTGCGGGATATGATGATATTATTATTCATAGGATTCCTAATAAAAACAAAACAGTAATAATTGCTGGATTTGATAACCCTATACTAACATCCGATACAGAAAAAAATGCTGTAACGGATGCTTTGGGGATAGATAAATCAATGTTGGCAGCTTGGAATCATCATCTACAAAATGCCTGTAAATTTAGGTTGTCTAGTGTGTTTCAGGCAGCAGTTGAACTTAAATTGTTTAGCTATTTCAAACCTTTTATAGGTGTTAGCACAGAAGTGATTGCTAGCGAGATTCAAGTGGATCCGCTCATGCTAAGTTTATTGTTAAATAGTTACGTGGCTATGGGGTTACTAAAAAAAATAGGTCAAGATTATGTCGCTACAGATATACTAGAACCAATTCTTTCAGACGAAAGAAGGGAGTCCTATTTAAATGAATTGCTTATCTATCAATCTGAAAATAAATCTTGGTTAAAAATGACAGAGAAGCTTCAAGGTTTAATTCCAAAGACTGTTTCTTTCGAAGATGACATGATTCAGGCCAATACAACTGAGTCCTATATAAGTTCGATAGAGCTGGCTAATAAAGATTTTGTTTCAAAATTATTAGCCACTATTTCCAAAAATTTAGAATCATCAGAATCTATTTTAGATATTGGTGGTGGACATGGCTTTCATGCGCGTTCTATTTGTACTAGATACCCAAATAACACCGTCAGTATTTTAGATTTACCGTCTATGTTAGAAGTTACAAAAAAATTTTGTGATTCATTTATTGAAAGCGGAGCTATTCTACTTCATGCCGGTGATGCAACTAAATTTGACTTAGGGAAAACGTTTGACGTAATAATGATGAACGATATACTCCATTATTTTTCTCCAGATGAGGTACAGCTTATTCTAACGAATGTAAAGAATCACCTTAAGGTTGATGGGGTTTTGATAATTTCAGACTTTGCTTTAGACTTCCACAAAAATGTGTCTAATCATATTTTTTCTATTAAAGCACATTTAAAAACAAAAAAAGGTCGAGTTCATAGTTTACAAAATTTAATGAACTATCTAAATAATTTAGAAATGGATCCATTTGAGTATCAAGAAATAGATAATAAATTAATTCTTTTATCAAAAAAAAGTATAAAATAATAAGTTTCCTTTTCCATTTGACTTAAATATTTATTGAGAGTTTCCTTTTTATGCGTCGACGCATTTGTATGTAAAATACGAGTGAGTAAAATTTATGCAGCGGATGAATTTCTATCAGATTATTTAAAAGGCGTATTCGTACGCGTTTTTAAACTATTAATATTAACTAAAACACTACAAACATGGGTAATTCAACTACAGCAGCAACATGGTACGGAGGAATTCGTCAAATGTTCACACAAACAGATATCGATCATATGAAGCCTCATGGCATTCTATTAAATGACTATGATTCAGTAAAATCTAAAGCATCTGGAATATACGGGCAATTAGCAGCTGGAAATATGCCACCTGGTAACCCTTGGCCTAAAAGTCAAGTGCAGACATTTTTAGATTGGTTTTCTAATGGGTGTCCAAAAGGAACACCTACAAAAAAATCAGCTGCTAGCCTTAAAATGATGGCTACTGTAAGTGCAACTCGTATAAGAAAAGATGTTACTAACTTATCTGAAACGGAGTTAGCAACTCTTAAAAAAGCATTTATTGGAGTTATGAAATTAGACATAACCAATCCAAATAGTTACTTCATGCAAGCTGGATTACATGGTTTGCCAAACCCATTTTGTATGCATCATGTACCACGATACAATCCTTGGCATCGAGCTTTTATCTATAATTTTGAAAACGCACTAAGAAGTATTCGTGGGTGTGAGGATGTTACCATGCCATATTGGGATTTATTTAATGATTTTCCGGATATATTAAACCAACAACCTTTTGATAGCTATACACTTCCAGAAACGCTAAATGCTAACTATCCTAAAGGGTACAAAACACGGAGAAACCAGTTAAAACAAATAGAAGCCAATTTTAAGCAATACGATGTGTTAACTGATTTTACACGTGCAAAAACCCAATTAGATTGGGAAGATTATCATGGTGGACACGCGTTTAGTGCGCCTAATGATACGTCTATACAAGCTCATGACTCTGGCCATGTTTCTATTGGACCAACTATGGCAGACCAAAACGTTGCAGCATTCGATCCTATTTTTTGGTTTTACCATTGTAATATAGATCGTATGTTCTGGGAGTGGCAAAAAAAGATGTACGCCACAGACATTAATGGCTTACTCTCAACAATTACTACAACAGACAGTAGAAATGTTTTTACCATTCCTGTTTTAGAGAGCATCCCACCATTTACAGACACTGCGCCACATTTGAATACAATTAAGATTGTGGACTCAATCGTAAACTTAGATGTAGATTATGTTTCACCAGTTACTGCAACAAAAGACTTAGCTATGGCATCATTTGAAACAAAACGTAGAGGCTCTGTAGCAGCTTCAGCAAAATTCCAAGTCGATACAGATATTGCTAACGTACGTGTTAAAGGTATCAATCGTATTAAAATACCTGGAAGCTTTAAGGTACACTTATTAAAAGATGGAAAAGTTATAGCATCAAAAGCCTTTTTTCAACCTTCAGAAGTCGATAAATGTCCAAATTGTGTTGAAAATCCAATGGTTCATATGGATTTTAAAATTCCATTAAAAACAATAAAATCTGGAAAATTAGAAACTTGGATAGAACCGATAGATCATGCTCCATTTGGTGATCATTTTCCGCATAAAATGATGGGTAACCCAACTATTAATGTAAGGTTGTTATTAAGAAATGAATAAATGATTAAAAAATGAACCTATACTAATAATCATCCAAATATAACTATAATGAAATTAAATAAATTAATGTTGTTTGCAAGTACTATTATAAAAACACTAGCACTTTGTATAGTCTTATTAAGCTGGTCTTGTAATCAAAACAAGACCAGTGAATATGTAGCTCTGGAGGCTCCAGCACAATTTTCGTCTAGCATTCCAGTAGATGTAGATCCTGCTTTACAAAAAGCATTGATAGATGCTGGAGATATTTACCAACTTAATGAGATGTATAATATTTATAGTTGGCAAGCGCTAATAGCTATAAATTGGCCTTTAGATGCTAATGGCATTCCGCTTAAAAACTTTACAGATGCAGGATCACCTGCTTGGTTAAAATGGAAAGAAGCATTTCAGGTCTATCGTGCTGATGGTAAACAACCAGCAGCTTGGAATAGTCCAAGAAAAGATACTGGTTTGGGGCTTAACCCAAGCATATTAAATGATAGTGATTCAAGAATTTTACTAATAACTAATACTCCAGCACATAATGTCAATAATATAGCAGACGAAACCGATCAGGCATTTGCTGGAAAACTATTTGACCAAAACGGTAATGTTGTTGTTTATGAAGTATTAATGAATAAAGAAGAATTTGACTATGTTGTAGAAAACAAGCTTTATAATATTAATGGACAAATAGAATTTTCTAAAACAAATACCGAAGCTAATTTTCCTAAAGGAAACTTTGAAAAACAAGAACTTGGTGCAACAGAGATTAAACTTGCTTGGAAAATCTTAGAAAACTCAGATATTAAAGAACGCTATTTTAAAGATAAAGGCTATATCATAAATGAAATAATAAAGAAACCAGAACTAGTTGATATTGGACTAATTGGATTTCATATTAGTCAAAAAACACCAACAGGAAAACAATGGGTTTGGTCAACGTTTGAGCATATTGATAATTTAGACCAGAATATAACCAACGTTGGAGGTCAGAATAAAGTCATTCACCCAACACTTACAAATCCAGATTGCGAAATATGTCCTGTAAATGTTGATGTAACTAATGGTGGAAGCAAATATTCCTCGCATATCACAGAACATGGCAATTATTGGAACATTACAAGAGACACGTTAAATTATTATACCGATGACACCAAGCTAATGAAAACCCAATCTAAGCGTATGATTGATATTCCTGTTCGTGTAAAACAAATCAATAACATGATGCAAAATTATTTTAAACAACAGGGAAGTGTCTGGCAATATTACCAATTAATAGATACACAATACCCCTTAAATCAAAATGCAAAACCTGGTATAAGTACAGCTACAGAATACCATTTACCAGAAAGTGTGATTAACAAACCAGGAGGGAAGCCTAATTTAATATTTCTAACCAATATCTCTATGGAAACCTTTTTTCAAGGAGGGAATCAAATAGCTGGACTTATGGAAAACTCAACGTCTAATATGACCATTTTTGGTACAGAAAGTTGTATGGGTTGCCATTCTAGTGCAAACTTGATTAATAACTATACGATTACTAAACAAGGGGTTGTAGAAAATATAAATGGTGACCAATTATCTGGTGACTTTAGTTGGTTGCTCAATAAAGCCTCTTGGGAAAAAGGTGTGCCTAAACCAGCACCAAAAAAGGAATAGGTAAGCCAATTAAAAAACAATTCAGATGGAAAATTTAAAAAAGACATCGTGTACTTGCAGTAAGCTTCATCCATTAAAAAAATCAACTTCAAGTGGGGATAAAAAAATGAATGTTCTAAATATTTTATCTGGCGTTTTATTGTTTCTCTTTCCTAAATGTCCACTATGTTGGGCTGCTTACGCTTCTATATTTAGCTTTGTAGGCATAGAACAGGTTAGTATTAATACCAATTGGAGATTTTTAATTCTTGGTATATTTTTATTGGGTAGCTTTTTCTTATTACGAAAACATTATTTAAACAAATCATGGTTTAGCATTATTCTATATGGTTTAGGGATGTCTTTATTGCTTACAACTTACTATTTAAATTATTCAGAAACTTGGTTATTGTATTTAGTTTTGTTTTTAATTCTATTAAGTAATATTTCTATCCGCAATGATCATAAACTTATGAAATTGTTTAAACGTTCTTTTGAGGCTTCAACCTAAAGTAAGTATAGTATAGAAAAGGGATAATAAAGATGTGATTTTACAATGTTTCCTAAAATATAGCGAATAAGCCGTTAATTGTTTCCAAATATAGATAGATAATGTTTTAAAAAAATCTGCGAAGCAAACCGCTTATAAGTGTAATGACCCTAGTTCTAATTATTCTTATGAAAACGAGTACTCCTGGGATATTTTACATAATACTACATTATATAGCTATATAGCTGTCAAATGGTTTCATAATGATGGTAAACGCTATTTTAATTATGAACCATCCACTGGATAATCCATAATTAAAAATGCACTATAATGTTCTGCGTTATGTAACTTTGCTTTGGTAAAAGCGAAGTTGTTTCCTCAATTTTCTTTGATTTTTTTCTTTCTAAAGCTTCTTTAAAATGTAATGGAATACGCTTTGCCCGAAGCGACGATAGGAGTGAAGTGGTAAGGTGTATGGAATGGAAATAATTACTAAATACATAAAATTTGATTTGTTTAATTTTTTTAATATTCAATCGAATACACTATATTGCATCAATAGTATGATTATTAAAACAAAAAACATGTCAACAGTTAGAAAAACAATAACATTTACTGAAAAACAAGATAAGTGGATAAAATCACGAATTGAAGTTGGAGAATTTACTAATGATAGTGAATATCTTCGTGATTTAGTAAGACGAGATCAGGCAAAAAACGCTAAATTTTCCGCACTAAAAGCTGCTATAACAGAAGGTATGGAAAGCGGCATTAGCAATAAATCTGTCCCAGATATTATGAAAGAAGTCGAAGAACGTATGCGAGCAGATGGGCGTTTATAAAGTATCTGGAAAGGCAGAAAGTGATCTTACCAAAATGTACGAATATGGAATAGAAACATTTGGATTAAAACAGGCGCAAGCATATTTATTTGGAATACACGATATTTTTCAAGTTTTATCAGATAATATCAATCTTGGACGCGATGCCTCAGAATTTGTAATATCTTTAAAAAGGTTTTCTTATAAATCTCACACTATTTTTTATTTGGCTACAGATATTGATATTTTAATTGTTCGTATACTAAACCAAAGTATGGATTATGAAAATAATTTATAACTATTGATTTTTCTTTTCATAATTACAATAAAACTAACATTTTTAATGTTACAAAAACATTTTATATAATTTCAAATCTGAATTATAATGTGCTTGCGTTATGTAACTTGAGCTTTGCATAAAAGCAGGGCAGAGCGTAAAGAAAAGGTCTAGTAGACCTTTTTAGCGAATGAGCCAGCTGCCGCTTTGGCTTACTACAGTTTCTTGAAAAAATTTATTCTAAAAGCTTCTTCTACAATGTTAATGAAATCGAGTTTGCGAGATTCATGAACACCTCTAAAACAATAATAACCTTGTGAATAAACACTTTTTATGCGTCGACGTAGGAGGGAAGCATACTGTGTGTGGAATGCTTTATATCTACATTTATTCATAAAAACATTATTTTACATTGCTCAGTATACATCTTAAATAATCAATCTCTTAATAAATTGAGTTGATCGATTAACTTAAGAAATTCGTCTCGTTTATTTTTGCTTATTATAGCTGTGTGATTTTTTAATTTAACCATATTGCCTTCAATGCTGTCTATATGATTAATATTGACAATATGAGACCGATGTATTCTGTAAAAATTGGAAGGGAGCAATTCTTCTAATTTACTCATAGATTGTAACGACATAATTTTTTGTCCTTGAATGGAAATAATTTGTACATAAGGTCCTTGACCATTAATCACAATGGTGTCGTGAAATGCAATACTAACGATTTTACTATCAGCCTTAATAAAAAGTTTATCTGTAGGTTGAGTAGATGAAGTTTTAGAGGAATCATTTATTTTAGAATCTTTTAAAGAAATAACTTTGGCAATAGCTTTGTAAAACCGCTCAAAATCTATTGGTTTTAATAAATAATCTATAACATCCAATTCATAACTCTGTACGGCATACTCCGAATATGCCGTAGTTAGAATCGTGGCTGGTCTATTAGGTAAGATTTTTAGAAAATCAAGGCCTGTTAGGTCAGGCATTTGAATATCAAGAAATAAAATATCTATACTATCTTGTTTAATATGATTGAGTGCCTGTAGAGCCGAACTACAAGAAGCCACCAGTTCCAATTCAGGTACTTTACCAACATAATCGGCAAGGATTTTTCGAGCAATATGTTCATCATCAACAATAAGGCATTTTAGTTTCATAATTTTATCTTTAAATTAAGTTGATAAATATGATTTTCCTTGGTTATATCAACTTCATGTTTATTAGGATAATTAGCTTTTAGAAGTTTTAATGAATTTGTAAGTCCGATTCCCATGCGGTTCTTTGAAATTCCTTCATGGTCTTCTTTAAAGGTGTTTTCGGTTCTAAAATTAAGTTCATTATGATCTACTTCAAGACTAATTTTTATCCAACCTGGTGTATTGGCTTCTAAATTGGAGTGTTTAAAGCAGTTTTCAATAAAATTTATAAGAATCATAGGTGCAATCTTATGACTGTTTGTAATTCCTGCATGGTAAAAATCTACATTCTGAGAATCTTCATGTTTAAGTAATTGGATACTCAAATAATGCTCTATCAGTTCTTTCTCTTTCGTTAAAAGCACTTTGGGCTGGTCACAATCATATAGCAAATAGCGTAATAATTTGGATAATTTTGAAATCATTTGAGCAGCTCTTTCGTCTCTCAAGTAGGCAAGCCCATAAATATTATTTAAGGTATTAAACAGGAAGTGTGGACTAATTTGACTTTTTAGTAATCTTAGTTCTGCCTCAGCTCTTTCCGCTTTATGCTCAATTTTTTGAACCGCATTAAGATAATAGATACGTGCCACACGAATACTAGCCATAAAAAATATTCCTAGTACAACCATTAATACCCATAATCCTATTCTCACTGACTTAGGTGCGTATTGGTCACTAATTTGTGTTAATCCTAGAACTTTAGCCATAAAGGTATGCGCATACATACCGACTATAAAAAGAATGGTATTAATAGCTATTAATAATACTAGTCTTCGATTAATTTTTCCTTCTCTTGCAAGGTATTCTGGAAAGAGTTTATATCCAAAAAGCCATATAATCAGTGAACCAAAAAAAACATAGGTAATCAAATAGTATATAGTATCTGCAAAACTTCTCTGATAGGTTAATACCAAACTGATAGCGATATGCATCCCGAACCAAAGGATGTAAGGCCCCACTTTGAGAAATTGCTCTGTCTTTGATAATGCTTTACTCATGACCACAAAATTAAAATCATATTTAATTGATTCATAATCAAATGTATGAAATGATGATTTAATAGCATGAATGGCTCATTTTGATAATTAAAAGGCTTTGTTAACCTCCATATCAATTTGGTTCATTTATATGAAAGTTCCGTAAATTTTTTTTGTTGCTGATTTGCAATGAAAATAGTTTTGCATGGAAATTAAAATTATATAATCATGAGAAACAGCATTTATTTCATAACCATTTTCTTTTTAGTGATGTCAACACATCTCTTTGCTCAAGATAAGCAAGAAGACATAGTTGCAGTTTGGGATGCAGGTGAGGCTAAAGTTGAAATCTACAAAAAAGATGAAAGATACATAGGAAACCCTATAAACTCAGAAGGAAATCGAAATCAACAAATCGAAGTATTGAACTTAGAGTATAAAGAGGGTAAATGGATAGGTAAACTCTATTCCAGAAAAGGAAATAGGTTACTAGATGTTGTATGTGAAGTGAAAGAAAAGAAGCTTCATCTTGAGGTTAGTACGCGTTTTGCTACTCGTATTCTAGAGTGGAAACAAGTCAAATAATATCATATTCTACTAATATAAGTTTCGCGTAAATAAATTTTTAAAATTAATTTAGAATGAAAAAGAACATTTTTATAGTTGTTTTTTCAATAACCACAACCCTTGTTCTTGCTCAAGAAAGCAAGTACTATTTTGGAATATCTTATGGGAAAAGTTTTCCGATAGGGGATTTTAAAGACGATGACATTATTAATTACAATGCTGGTTTTGCAGAAAGTGGAAATAAATTGGATGTATATGGAGGATATGTTATAAACAAAAAAACAACTTTAACATTCACCTTTCGTTATCAAAACTTCGATACAGATATTGATGCATTAACCAGCAGTTTAGAAGCAAATAATCAAAGTTCAATTTTTACTGGTAGTTCAGATTCATGGCAAACCTATTACCTTTTAACAGGTATAGCATATAAAGTAAGTATTAGTGAAAAATTTAGTCTTTATCCACGTATAGGATTCGGACCTATGCTCATTTCCAATCCTGAATTTTCAATAACGGGCACAAACGAAAACACCACTACAGAAGTAAATCGTTCAAGTGAAACTGGAATAGGATTGGGTTACGAATTTGGAATTGGATTTAAACGTGCTATCGGTAAGAGCTTTTGTTTAATGCCAACTTTTACTTTTAGTGGGGGTGTTGTTACTATTTCTGATGTTGATACAACTACGGGTAATACCGTTACAACTTCAAACTATAAACCTAGAATTTCTACATTTAATTTAGGACTCTCTCTGGCCTATAAATTATAAATAACATGAATAAAATAGAACAAACTATTCTAGTTAAAAAGTGGCTCTTTTATGTGACTTTTTTTTGCTCGATTACTGCAAGTACTGCTCAAGAAATAGCATCTCTTTACAAACAAGTAAACAAATCAGTTGTAACTATAGTAACAGAGTTCAAGACCCTTAATGATAATCATCAATTAATAAGTGACGAAAGCATTGGTTCCGGTGTAATGATCTCTAACAAAGGCGAAATATTAACAGCTGCTCACGTTGTTAATAATGCTGAAACAATAACTGTTAAGTTTTTGGATGGAGAAGAAATACTTGCTAAAGTTATTAAATCAGCACCTGTTGCAGATATAGCCCTATTAAAATTATCTTGGATGCCAAAAACATACGAAATAGCGAAAATTGGAGATTCAGATAATGTTTCTGTGGGAGAGCAAATTGTTGTTTTAGGAGCACCTTACGGTATAGAACATTCTCTTTCGGTTGGTTATATTAGTGGCAAACGTAAGCAAGAAGCTAGAACTTCAGGATTCGTTCTTAATGAATATTTTCAAACAGATGCATCTATCAATAAAGGAAATTCTGGTGGACCTATGTTCAATTTACAAGGTGAAGTCATTGGGATTTCAAGCTATATCATCACAGAATCAGGAGGTTTTCAAGGCTTGGGTTTTGCAGCTACATCTAATTTAGCCAAAAAATTGGTCATAGATGGTAATAGAAGATGGACAGGAATCAATGGTTTTATTTTAGATGAAAAATTAGCTTGGATGTTGAATGTACCTATAAATGGGGGGATACTTGTTGAATCAGTCGTTAGGTTTTCACCAGCAGATTTTGCAGGAGTTAAAGGTGGATTTGAAAATATCGATATAGAAGGAGAGCGGTTAATTGCAGGAGGTGATATTATCCTTTCTGTAAATGGTTTTCCATTAACAAAAGCATCTTTTGAAAATTTGGATAGTGATCGTTTAAATAAATCAAATTTCTTTAACCAGAATATATTTGTACTTAAAATTTGGAGAGGAGGAAAGGTTGAAGAGGTCAAAATTAAATTTAAGGACTAGAAGTAATATCATAACTAAAAAAATAAAAAATCATGAAATTAAATATCAATCAATTACAATTTATAAAAATTGATAAGCTTAATAATTCATATAGTGTTTCTTTAATCGATAACAAAGAATATGAAATAATTAAAGGGTATGGTAATACCGTAGTCGACGCTTTCAATGATTTGCATCATAATTTAATATAATTGTTATGTAAAATCGAATGTTTGCTCTCTTTAATCGAAATGACAAATTATGTCAAATAGCGCCCAAAAGCGCTATTACGCTAATTGTTATAAATGTACTATAATGTTCTGCGTTATGTAACAGAGCTTTGGTTAAAAGCAGGGCAGAGCGTAAAGAAAAGGTCTAGTAGACCTTTTTAGCGAATGAGCCAGCTGGCGCTTTGGCTTACTAAAGTTTTTTGAAAAAATTTAATCCTAAAAGTTTCTTCTATAATGTTAATGGAACACTTTTTATGCGAAACGAGGATAATAGAATTAAAATATTTTTACTATCTTTACTACAATCACTTGATATTTAGTGATTAAACTTTCCCTACAGCAAAAAATAGCAACATTTTATTGAATTACCCATTGTTGGGTGTGCTTATGATGGTATTCATTTATCATCTTTAAATGTATTGTCACTTAGAATAGAAAAACTAATCTTCTAACGTGAAAAAGTAGAACAATCAAATACAATTTTCTTATGACAATTGAAATTAGAATAAATGATATCTCCAGAAATAAAAGAAATACAGATTATATAGGTTGGTCACCAAGGCCAGCTTGGATAAGGCAAGTTAATGGCAACTCTGATATTTTTATAGATCTTAAAAACAATGGTCTTTTGGGAGGAGGAGAAATAACTTTTTTTCCAGTGGATACAAATGATTTACCAGATATGTTATCACCTTCCGATGAATTGACAGGTATTAATTTAGTAAATGCCCCTCAAGATGAAGGTTGGGTTAAATTCTATGTAGCTGGAAAATTTGATCAAAACACAGGCGATAGTTTTCCAAGTTCAAAAGACAAAGATACTGGTATTGGTGTTTATAACTCTCAGAATGGAAATCTAATATACACCAAAGAACTGATGGTTAGAGTACGTAAAAATGTAAAAAACCTTTCTTTAGATGAGAGAAGAGATTTTTTAGAGGCCATAATGTTTTTGAACACAAGAACTTCTTCGAATCATCCTTGGAAAAATTTTCAAGATATGCATGTTGGAAATACAGGTAATGAAATCCATGGTAGGAGCTGTTTTTTGCCATGGCATAGAATGTATCTTTTAAACCTAGAACGACTAATTCAAAATGTAGAGATCACACAATCTAATGGTTCTATAAAATCCTATGCTCACGTAACCATTCCATATTGGGACTTTTTTGATGTTGCCAGTAATGTATTCGTAAGATCATTTGCTGGTAACCCAGATTCTGCTGGGTTAATTGATTTCAATGCAAATAATCCACTTGTCAATTGGAGTACAAACTTGACTGGTATAATCCAAGGTAATATTATTCTTGGACCCAAACTATATCGTGCACAACTAATAGGAAATAATTCTCAATTACCATGGGACCCTCAGTCCCAAGTTAGTCCTGTATATACCCATCCTAGTACGAGTTGGGCTCATAGAACAGAGCGAGAGACGATTTATCAATATTCAGATTATTACCATTTTAATAATGGGCCTGGTAACGGAGTTCCAGGTCTAGAGCAATCGCCTCATGGAGGTGCTCATGTAAGTTGGGGAGGTCCAATTAGTTTGATTGGGTTTTCACCAGCAGACCCAGTTTTTTTTATGTTACATTGTAATGTAGATCGCCTTTGGGCTACATGGCAATGGAAAACTGCTGGGTATCGTTTTGACCCAACAGATTCTGATAGTTATGATCGCCAAGGAACAGGCTCAAGAACTGGTCAACAAATAAGTGATTTAATAGGGAATTATACCGAAGACACATTATGGCCTTGGGATGGAGATGATCAACATCCACGACCACCTCAAGCCAACTGGGGAAATTTTCCTGATTCAAATGTCGCAAGTGCACCAGGGCCTATTCCAAAATTGAAGCAAGCTATTGATTACCATGGGCAGCACAGTCAGGATCCAGATGATTGTTTGGGATTTGATTATGATGATATACCTTTAGATTATCCAACAGGAGTAATTGTTTGATAATATAATATTCACAACTTAAACAAAATCAAAATGTCAAAATATAGATACAAAGATTCCAAATACAAAAAGGCCATTAAAGAAGAAGATGCTAAGGTCTTAGAAATGGATAAGATGTCGCAAAAAAAGGCAAAAGAAGCTGCTGCAATTTTTTTGGATGAATCCAATTCATTTGAAGAACGAATTAAAGCTGCAAACAAAATGAGTAGAATAACTGGTGACGATATTGATAAAGCTCTTAGCTTGTTTCGAAATGAGGATCTACCTGAAAAACTAAGAGCTTGTGCCTTTTATGGAATATCAGGACTTGTATTTTCTCAAGAGGATGTTATGCTTGATGCCATCAATGAAATTAAAAAAGGTGAGGGTAGCGGCGAAATTGCATTGGCCTCACTTAATGCTATTAAGGCAGCTGAGATAAGCTCTCCACAATTGTATGGAGCTAACATTGCAGAATATAAAGATGCACTACGTATAGCTATAGATCATAAAAATGAAAATCTAAGGAGTTCGGCTTTAGAAATTTTAGCAATTAATAAAGATGAATATGCACAAAGACGTTTGGTTGAATCTTTGGAAGACCCTTCTAAAGCATTAGTTGCTCCAGAAATTGCCGTACAGTTATTATCTTATGATCTCCATGCAAATCATTTTAAAGTCTTACGCGAAGTTGCAATAAATCCTCCAAATAGTATTACCAAAAGAGAATCTATCAGAAATTTAGGTTTCGATGAAGAATCCAAAGAGCTATTGCAAGAAACATTAAACGATTTAAATGAAGAGCCTGAAATTCGTCATGCCGCTGCTACAGCATTAATGTGCCTTAATCCGGAACTCTCTACTGAGATGTCAAAAAAAATAATTATTGAAGAACAAGGACATCATCTTGATGGATTAAAGACTGCTTTACTTAATACACTAATTTTTCTAGAATCAGGAGGAATTGAAAAAACGCATGAAAAAACTATAAAGTTTATAGAAAAAGAAGAAGAAGAAAGAGATTTCAAAGAAAACCTTCTTAAAATTAAAGGAACTTCAAACTTTTCGGAATTAGACGACATGATAAATCTTTATTTAAATACGAATAATAGTTGAAAAATTGTGTTTTGAATAGAAAAAAATATATTGTACCCGAATTTGATAGCGATACTTTAGAGGAAGATATAGCTGCTTTTGTAGATCAAGCAGATAAATTAAAAAAAAGAACAGACGTTCTGGGATTATTATTAGTAGAATCACATCCTTTATATAAGGAGCGAGGTACTAATGAGGTCAATAGAATACAGGGTTATATCCTAGCTTCATTTGAAAAATATGGATTTTCTTTAAAGTTGCTACCCATTGCATTAGAGGCATTAGAAAGTGGTATGAGTGCATATATAGTAGCAGCTTCTGCTAAGGCCATTAGAGGTCTTAAACGGAAAAATCCGCGATTAGTCTATTATCTATTGGCAGGAATAAACAACATCTATTATAGAGATGATACAATCACATTTAACTCCTATAAACCCAAATGGCCATTAGAACATCCTACCTCTGCTTTAAAGGAAATTCTACTAACTTTACAATGGTTAGGAGCTAATGCGAGGGACGCAATTGTAGAGTTAGAAGTTTTGTCAGTAAGTATTGAGATTAATAGTAACAATCGCAAACTAATTCTTGAAACCATCGAGAAAATTCAAAGAGATAAAAACAAAGAAGAGAACTGTTGTAATATAGAAATTGAGTCGCCCATAAACGTTTCTAAAGTAGATTATACAAAAATAAAGGGTCTAATAATTCAAGATCAAGATGGGGAGATTTTAACTTATGGTGATTTTTTTAGAGATAAGCCGACTGTTTTGGTTTTTTTCTATACACGTTGCGAAAACCATAATAAATGTTCCTTAACCATAAATAAATTAGGAAAACTTCAACAGCTATTAAAGAAATTAGAACTGGATCAAAAGATCAAAACTGCAGCAATGTCTTACGATCCAATTTTTGATACACCTGAAAGACTAAAAACATATGCATTAAAACGACATGTTAGCTTTGACTATTTAAATAGAGTATTTCGAGTAAAATATAAACAATCTATGCCGCAAATTCTAAATTATTTTAAATCTGAAGTCAATTATGCAGGAAACCTCATAAATAAACATTTAATTGAACTTCATATAATAGATGAATTAGGAAGACCAATCAAGTCTTATAATAGGTTTCAGTGGGAACCTGAAGATGTAGTAAATAACTTATTGAAATATTTATCTAAGAAACCAAAATCATCTTTGATTAATACCTTTCGATTACAAAAAATAGGAGGCACATTGAGAAACATAATTGTTCCAATATTGATTGCTTTTTTCCCCAAGTGCCCATTATGCTGGACTGCCTATTTGAGTGTTTTTGGAATATCAGGCATGTCGTCAATTCCTTATAAACCATGGATATTACCAATATTATGTGTAATACTTTTTATTAACTTATGGTTTATTTGGCGTAGATCAAATCAAACAAAAAGTTGGATAGCATTTTATTTGGCAATAGTAGGAACTATTATTCTTATTCTTTTTGGCCCCATTTATATGAAAAAACCAATTTTGAATATTGGATTAGTACTACTTATTACTGCAGCTCTATTAAATAGTATACAAATAAATATATTAGAAAAGATTAGAAATGTCGCCTCATAAAATTTTGGTTACATCTGCAATTATGTCAAATAGCGCCCAAAAGCGCTATTACGCTAATTGTTATAAATGTACTATAATGTTCTGCGTTATGTAACTTGAGCTTTGGTTAAAAGCAGGGCAGAGCGTTAAAAAAAGGTCTTGTAGACCTTTTTAGCGAATGAGCCAGCTAGCGCTTTGGCAAACTATAGTTTCTTGAAAAAATTTAATCTCAAAAGATTCTTCTACGATGTTAATGGAACACTCTTTATGCGACGACGTAGGAGGGAAGCGTAATATGTGTGGAATGGAATAATAAGAAATTTTAACAATTTGTTAAACTACAATAATTAATTTCTTATTATTTTTTATTAAATTTGACTCAATCACTTGATGAGTAGTGGTTAACTTCTCCATTTTAAGAAAATATAATAGCACAATTTTATTAATTACCCAATGGGTATGATTTTGGTTTAACTAAAGCCAAAACACTGTTTATTGTATAACAAAACCAAATAATTATGAAAAACACCTTATTCTTGGATCAAGGCTAAAAGTTGTGTTTAAGCAAAAATAGTGGTTAATCTAAAAAGGAAAAATTCTATATTTTTGACACCTCTAAACTGGGCTCTAAAGGCTTTTATCTTTGCGTTAAAAGATTCAGCAGAAGCATTTGTACTTCGATTGATGAAATAGTTAAGTATAGATCTATAGTTTAGGGTTATCGTATTTGCTATTGTATTGAATGCTCTAAATCCAGATTGTTCAACATCTTTATACCAATGCGCTAGCTTTGTGTATGCAGTTTCTACTGATTTTGCTGTATTGAAAATATTTCTAAGGCCTTGAACTAGGTTAAATGCTAGTTGGATATCAGGATATTGATCGAAGAGTATTTTGCTTCTCTGGTATTGATTTTCCGTCCAATTAGAGGGTGCTTTGTAGAGTAAATACCTGCTTCTTGCTAAGAGTTGTTTTCTGGTATCTCCATTATCAAAGACCTCTTGTTTATAGGTCTTGTGATTTGCTCTGGCAAGTTTTATGTTTTCGTTTTCTAGATCTATGGCGGATCAAGGCTAAAAGTTGTGTTTAAGCAAAAATAGTGGTTAATCTAAAAAGGAAAAATTCTATATTTTTGACACCTCTAAACTGGGCTCTAAAGGCTTTTATCTTTGCGTTAAAAGATTCAGCAGAAGCATTTGTACTTCGATTGATGAAATAGTTAAGTATAGATCTATAGTTTAGGGTTATCGTATTTGCTATTGTATTGAATGCTCTAAATCCAGATTGTTCAACATCTTTATACCAATGCGCTAGCTTTGTGTATGCAGTTTCTACTGATTTTGCTGTATTGAAAATATTTCTAAGGCCTTGAACTAGGTTAAATGCTAGTTGGATATCAGGATATTGATCGAAGAGTATTTTGCTTCTCTGGTATTGATTTTCCGTCCAATTAGAGGGTGCTTTGTAGAGTAAATACCTGCTTCTTGCTAAGAGTTGTTTTCTGGTATCTCCATTATCAAAGACCTCTTGTTTATAGGTCTTGTGATTTGCTCTGGCAAGTTTTATGTTTTCGTTTTCTAGATCTATGGCGTCCCACCTATATTTGATTCTTATATCTTGTAGTGCTTCCAAGGCTAATTTCTGTACATGAAACCGATCAGTAACCTGTATGGCTTTTGGGAAACATTTTTTAGCGATAGTTTTCATTGAGTTAGCCATGTCTAGTGTAATCTCTTTAACCTTCGTTCTTTTCTTTGCTGATAATTTAAGAAGCTGTTCTATAATAGGTTCTACTTTAGTGCCAGAAAAAATGGCAACGATACTTCCTTTTTTACCTTTGGCTTTTTTGTTGGTAATGATGGTGTAGAGTTCTCCCTTTGACAAAGCAGTCTCATCAATAGATAAATGGCTTCCTATATTTTCAGGAAAGATGAGATATTGTTTTGCATGTTTCTTCTGATTCCAGTCTTTAAAATCACTTAAATAATCTTTATACTGACGTTGTAGTTTTTTACCATCAACGCCATAAAAATGTCCTATGGTATGACAATCTGAAGCTCTAGTATTGATTAATTTCTTTTAAAAAAGCAGCGAACTCTGATGTCATACGAGTTCCCTGTGCTACTAAGTTCCAATCTCTCTGCACGACTTGTTTGGTGGTCTTGTCTAACCATCTGCGACGCTTAACATGCAGGTAAACTGTATTGCCTCGTAAAGGAAAATCTTGGATGGTTACTTCTTTATGAAAACCATGCGCAATTAATGTGCGTTTAGATTCTTCTTTAGGTGTTGCATTTTGTTCTTCAAAGTAAAGATGCATGACTTCGCCATTTTTAGTATGCTTTACAAGATCAAAATGGTTGATTAGAAATTCAGGTAAAATAAGTTTGAGTAGTTCTAGATAATGGTCCAAAATCTTTTTTTTGCAAAAATCCGAAAACTATAGGTAATTCACACACAACTTTTGGTCATGATCCTTATTCTTTCTGCTTATGAGCACATGTATTATTAGTTGTGCTCCTTTAAAATCAGTTAAGATTTCTGAAAATCAATATACAGAAATCATCGAAACAATTAATCAAGGATTATCTCTATCAAAAGATAAAATTGATAAGTCAAGTTACAAACTTAAATCTGGTTCTATAAAGATATATATAGCTAATAATATTACTGGGGAAGCTGGAATAGCTTTTTGGGTTATTGAAGGAGGTTATAAGACTGTTAATGAAAAGGCATCATCAATTACTTATAATTTTTCTGAAATCTCAAAACCAATGTCTGGTGATCAAAAGAGTTACCAATTTCAACCGAAGGATCTTAAAGAACTAATCAATAGAAGCATTGACAATTATGATCAAGCAGGAGATATAATGACTCTTAAAAAAAATGGTTTTGATATTAATATAAAATTCAGTATTTCTAATTCTGGAAGCGGAAAAGTTAATCTTGATTTTGGAATTGGCGCCAATGTTAAAGGGTCATTTAGTAAAACAGCATCACATGAAATTACTTTAAGTTTTGTGCCTAAATAATAAACTAGGTTTTAAGTTTTTCCCAAATTTTTATGTAAATGAAGAAAAAGATTCATAGATATAGTGTCCTTTTTACTATAGCAACCCTCTTTCTCGTCTCTATCCTTACATGGCTAATTATTAAGAATAATAATAGAAGTTTTAGACCTCCATTGGAATATCATAGCTTAAAGTCAGGTAAAAAAAAGCATATTAAGATTGTTACTCAACTATCGTTTACTGATAAAGATCAAGAAATTATATGTGAATTAGTTGACAGTTTATTAGTAATTGAAGGAGATATTATTATAGGGAAAATTGAAGATTTTCAAGTTCAGACTATGGCAGCAATAAAAGGAGAAGGTGTTTTATGGAAAGACGGTATAATACCATATGAAATAAAAAATGGTCATCCTAAAGAGATTCTGATAAAAAAAGCGATTAAATATTTAAACAATGAAACAAATTTAAAACTTATTGAAAAAGGTTCGAAAGATATCGATTATATACGATTTGTAAAATCTAATGGTTGTTCTTCTTGGGTTGGTAAGCAAGGTGAAGAACAGATTATAAAGGTTGGCGATTGTAGTTTTGGAAGTATCGTTCACGAAATTTTGCATGCTGCGGGTTTTTACCATGAACAAGCTCGTACAGATAGAGACGAGTATATAGAAATAGTTTGGGACAATGTTCAAAGTGACGAAAAACATAATTTTATGAAATATATTGATCGTGGCGAAGAAGGTGAAGATATAGGTGAATATGACTATAATTCGGTTATGCATTATGATTCAATGGGATTTAGCTCTAAAAACAACAACAAAACTATTCTAATTAGAAAACCGCCAGGAAACGAAAAAACAATTATTGGACAACGGAAAGGCTTAAGTTCAAACGATGTCAAAAACATTAATAAAGTTTATAATTAAAAATTTAAATATTTTCTACTTTATTACTCCACTTTAGTTTTAAAAAAACATTCTTAAAAGCTGTTCTAAAATGTTATTGGAACACTTTTATGCGACGACGTAGGAGGGAAGCATAATGTGTGTTGAATGGAATAATGCAAATAATTCTTTGTTTCACAAGGAAAATTAGTTTAATTTACATAGTTAAAATACTATTCAAATTTGAAACAAAAAATCAAACCAATTATCAAAGCTGTCGATTTCTTTTGTGGCGGCGGCGGTATGAGTTATGGTATGCAAAAGTCTAGTATTCAGGTTTTGGCAGGTATTGATTATGAAGAAAACTGCAGAGCCACTTATGAAGCAAATATTAAGAAGTCTAAATTCATAAAAGCAGATGTTTTTGAATTAAAAGAAACTGACTTAGAAAAAACCTTAAATCTAAAGTGTAATGATGATGAATTATTGCTTATCGGTTGTAGCCCTTGTCAGTTTTGGAGTATAATAAATACAGATAAAAAGAAATCGCAAAAATCTAAAAATTTATTAGTCGAATTTGAAAGATTCGTTAGGTATTTTAATCCTGGTTACGTAGTCGTTGAAAACGTACCTGGTGTTCTTCGTAAAAAAGGAGAAAGTGGTTTGGAATCATTTATATATTGGTTAGAAAATAATAAATATACAGTGCATTTTAAAGTACACAATACATCTGACTATGGTGTTCCTCAAAATAGAAAGCGATTTACTTTAATTGCAAATAGAATTACAAAAAAAGAATTAGAGCCTATAAAAGCAAATAAAAAGTTAACAGTCAGAGATGTTATTGGTGTTGAAAATGGCTTTTCAAAAATAAAAGCTGGTCATAAAGATGAATCCATTTTTAGCCATACAGTACCTATGGTGAATGAATTAACTTTAAAGCGACTAGAAAAAGTTGAAAGAGACGGTGGAAATCGATTAAGTTTTGCTAATGACCCAGAATTACAATTAAATTGTTTTATAGACAAAGATGACTCTTTTAAGGATACTTTTGGAAGATTATGGTGGGATAAACCCTACAAAAAAGATAAAGAATTTTCATATGCAGAAATAGAAAATATTTTAAAGAATTGATTGAGTATCAATTTTTAAAATACCTAATAATGAAGCATTAAAAAAAAAGATTAATTGAAGTTCTACATATAACAAGTGCATAGAATTTTATTTTTACTCACATATTTAATTATTTGTAGAAACTTCAAATGTGTTCGTGAATCTCCTAAAAAGTCGATTTCATAAAATTTATGCTCTTGTGGCAAGCTTACGAGAATCGTCTAAAATTTTTATTACGTACATTTCGAATAAGCGATTTTTAATAAGTGCAAAAAGGTTAGCTTTTATTTTGGCGTTGGCAAGCGTTGGATAATTGTATGTAAAAATAGATACAAATGTTTTTAAACGCTGCGAAGCAAACCGCTTAATTAGTTTAATGACCCAAGTTCCAATTATTCTTTTGAAAACAGCGCATACTGGGATATTTTACATAATAGAGAATTATAGCTACACAATAATAAACTCAACTACGAAATAGAGAATTATAGTTACACAGTAATAAACACAACTACGAAGCCACAATTAGCTTGTCATAATTACTATCGATATAAGTCTAAAGACGTTATATCTACAATTATGTCAAATAGCGCCCAAAAGCGCTATTACGCTAATTGTTATAATTGTTATAAATGTACTATAATTAATATTATGTAAAATAGAGTATTTTCAAACAACTCTACTTCAACCAATTAATTAATAATTTTAACTTTTTTAAAATTCAAATAATCTATATCCTCTTTTCAGCCGTAATTATAACTAAACAATAAAAAATAATATTATGAGAAAATTGTCGTTTATATTACTTGCAACCGTTATAATGAGTGCCTGTGTTTCCAAAAAGAAATATGTGGCATTAGAACATGAAAATGGAGAAATTAAAAGTGCCTTAACAAAAACACAGTTTGAAAAAGAAGAACTTGAAACAAAATTTGCTAAAATTGAAGCACGTGTTGAAGCCTTTAATTCTAAAATAAATACGTTAACGGAAGAAAACGATGTGAAAATGGAAACTGTTGGCGATGTAGCGGTTATATCAAACGAAACCAAGAAGCAAATGCGTAAAACCTTAGCGAATGTCGATCAAAATAAATTAAGACAAGCTACTACCCTTAAAGACTCTATGAATTTAGCGGTATCGTATAACTTACAAAAATCGTTGGATACAAGCACCTTAAATGAAGATGAAGATATAGCTATTGATATAGATGAGACTGTGGTAATGATTTCTATTTCAGATAAAATGCTATTTGATACGGCTAGTTACCGTATTAGCAGTAAAGCGAATAATATTTTACAAAAATTGGCTAATGTTATCAATTCAGAGCCTAGTATTGAAGTGATGGTTGAAGGTCATACAGATTCGAGATCTATAAATACGGCTAAAATTTCTGATAACTGGGATTTAAGTGTACTACGTGCTACATCGGTTGTTAGAACATTACAAAATAAATACAATGTCGCTCCAGAAAAACTAATTGCATCTGGTAGAAGCAGTTATTTACCGGTTGCGGGCAACGATACTAAAGAAGATCGATCAAAAAATAGAAGAACTCGTATCGTTATTTTACCAAACATCAATAAATTCTTTGCACTTATGGCATCGAATGATTAAGATAATCCCTTAATTAATCCAGGAAAAGGCTACTTATTAATATATAAGTGGTCTTTTTTTTGTTTAAATAATAATGCTGCTGTAGTATGTTATAATATTATTAAAATTGCCTCTTCTAAATACAAAAACATATTATTTAAAGTATATTTGTGTTCTCAAAAAGTAAGACTTTTAATGAAACCCAAATCTAAATCTAAAACTGAAAAAACACGTTGGAAATTACTCCATCAGTATTATAGCTATACGGGCTTTTATAATTTTGTTTGGCAAGCGGTAAAAAAAGCATTGCCTTTTATAATCCTTGTAGTGATTGGCATATATGTGGTAAACCACTATTATGATATAAATACAGCGTTAGTGCATCTTACCGAAACATTACCTGCGTATGGTGTGTTGGCTTTTTTCTTTGTATCTGAAACTCTTTTAGGCTTGGTTCCTCCCGAAATATTTATTGCTTGGGCAGGTAAAATGTATGCGCCTTGGTTATATTTAACAGTGCTAGCCTTATTATCTTATTCCGGCGGTTTGGTTTCTTATTATATTGGTTATATTATTACCAAAATACCTAAAGTGCATAACTATTTAGAAGTTAAAATGGCTAAACAGCTTAAAAATTCAAAAAAATGGGGCGGTTTTTTAATTATTGTAGGTGCTCTATTACCACTACCTTTTTCTATTTCTTGTATGGCTGCTGGTATTATTAAATTTCCATTTAAAAATGTAGTGGCTTATGGGTCGTTACGTTTGTTACGTTTTTTAATTTACGGAGTTGTTATTTTTCATGCCTTTTAAAACACACTAAGCCGAGTACTAGTTAAATTTGTTACTATATTTTTACACATAAATTATATTTCTATGTTTTCATTCCTAAATATTTTCAGAATCACAGCACTTTTAGAAGGTGTCTCCTATATTTTATTATTGTTTATTGCAACCCCCATAAAATACATGCTTAATGACCCTCAGTATGTGAAAATGCTAGGTATGCCTCACGGGATTCTATTTATGGGATACATTATCATGGCTTTTATGCTTAAAAAAGAACTTAACTGGAACACCAAACAGTTGGGTGAAATTTTATTAGCATCTATAATTCCATTTGGTACTTTTTATATAGATAAGAAGTATTTAAAGCCTCTAAGAAATGGATAAAATAAAACATTTTATTTACGATTATTTTTTAACCATAGGTACAACCGAAACTGTTGCTATATACTTAAACATGTTAGGCCTTGCTTTGGTCCTCATGCTTCTTATTTTTATTATTGATTTTATTATTAAACGATTATTAATTGGTGTTTTTGCTCAATTTGCATCCAAATCAAAAACAAATTTTGATGATTTATTAGTAAAAAATAGGGTTCCTACCAACATTGCCCACATTACACCATTATTGGTTGCTTTAGAGTTTATTTCGGATGTGTTTTACGATTTTCCTGCTTTTGAAGCCCTGGTAGAGCGTGGTTTAAAAGTATTCGCTATTGTTTTAACCTTGTGGATTGTACGAAGCATACTAAACACCATAAAAGATTATTTAAAAACATTACCAAATTTAAAAGATAAACCCATAGATAGCTACATACAGGTATTTATGATTTTTATCTGGATTATAGGTATTTGTTCAGCTATTGCCATTATAACCCGTACCCCTTTCATTAATTTTATTACAGGCTTGGGTGCCGCATCTGCTATCATTATTTTGATATTTAAAGATACTATTCTAGGATTTGTGGCTAGTATTCAAGTTTCTATAAACGATATGGTTCGTATTGGCGATTGGATTACCTTTGAAAAATATGGTGCAGATGGTGATGTTGTTGAAATAAATTTGGCCACCGTGAAGGTTCAGAATTTTGACAAAACCATTACCACCATCCCTACCTACGCCCTTATTTCCGATTCTTTTAAAAATTGGCGAGGTATGACCAGTTCTGAAGGCAGACGTATAAAACGTGCTTTATTTATTAAACAAAGTGGGGTGAAATATTTATCTGATGAAGATGTTAACGACCTTAAAAATATTCAATTAATAAGTTCTTATTTAGAAACTAGGCAGTCTGATATTAAATCATACAATGAATCCAATCAAATAAACAAAGAGCTGTTATTAAACGGCAGAAACCTTACCAATTTGGGGGTTTTTAGAAAATACATTGACTCTTATTTAAAGCATCATTCGGCGATTAATAAAGATATGATGATTATGGCGCGCCAACTGGCACCAACCACTCAAGGCATTCCTTTAGAAATTTATGCCTTTAGCAGCGACAAACGTTGGGAAAATTATGAATACATCATGTCGGATATCTTCGATCATCTTATTGCAGCACTCCCCTATTTTGATTTAGAGCTTTTTGAGTTGCCTAGTGGTGGTCAGTTTATTCCAGAATAATTAATTCGATATTCTATAAAAAAG
The DNA here is from genome assembly GCF_031128465.2 of Mariniflexile litorale. Lineage (GTDB taxonomy): Bacteria > Bacteroidota > Bacteroidia > Flavobacteriales > Flavobacteriaceae > Mariniflexile > Mariniflexile litorale. Next base: position 3,912,705 of record NZ_CP155618.1, read on the forward strand.
CCTGCGTTCTATATTTAGAATTCAGGCTTTTATTTTTGTTGAAATAAAACCTTCAACTTTCGATTAGCTTATCGCAGTTCTACCCTATTATTTCATTTGAAAATTTTGAGTTTTTTGTGGTGCTCATGGCATTCCTCAATAATTAATTTTATAAAGTGCTGTGAATGAATTTTTTATATAAATTAAAATTATTAACAGTTTTTCGTTATACCATTGAAGCCGGTGATGTAGATTTAGATGGCATTGGTATCGGTACCTTAGTCGCCAATGGAGGTACTTTACTAAATGCTGTTTTAAATAGCGCTAGCTTAACATTAAATAATGTAGGTTCAACAATTGCTGTCCTTGTCGATTCTTCATTGAGTATTGATAGTAATGAAAACAGGTCTAAATTTTCTATGTATCCAAATCCTAGTTCTGAAACTGTAAAAATAAAATCTAATTTAGGTGGTAATTTTTATGTTATCAATCCATTAGGACAAGCAGTAATAGCGTTTAAAGTAAATCCTAATGTAGAAGCCAAAGTTTATATTGGCGACTTAAGTGAGGGCGTCTATTTTGTTAAAGCGATAGATAACACCAATGCATCTTCTAAAAAGCTAGTTGTTAAAAAATAGTATAGATTCTTTTTAGAAAGAAATTTTATACTGCAAATAAAAAGAGGCTGTCTGAAAAGTGTATTTTATTTACTTTGTCAGGTTGAGCTTGTCGAAACGGATATGGATTATCAATACGTTTAAATATGTCGACAGGCTCAATATACTTTTCAGACAGCCTCCTTGTTAATTAATGTTTATTTTATTAGATATTAGCGGCTAACCAGTCCCCTACTTCTTTAGTTCCGTAGGCTTTTCCGCCTTCAGATAAATCTTCAGTAACAATACCTTCGGCTAATGCTTTATTAACAACTTCTCGTATGGCAGCACCTTCTTCTGGTAAATTAAAAGCCATTTCAAACATCATCGCTGCAGATAAAACGGTCGCTAAAGGATTAGCGATATTCAAACCTGTTGCTTGTGGATACGACCCGTGAATGGGTTCAAATAGTTGATTTTCAGTTCCAACAGATGCTGATGGCATTAAGCCCATAGAACCTGATATTACTGAAGCTTCATCGGTTAAAATATCACCAAATAAGTTTTCGGTAATTAATACATCATAGCTATTTGGCCATTGCACCAAACGCATCGCTACCGCATCAACAAATTCATAAGAGACCGTTACTTCTGGATACTCTTTTTCCATCGCTTGAACTGTTTCTCTCCACAAACGTGATGTTTCTAAAACATTGGCTTTATCAACACAACATAGTTTTTTAGAGCGTGTCATTGCTAATTCAAAACCTTTTTTAGCTAAACGTTGTACTTCTGCTCTGGTGTAAACACAATTGTCAAAAGCGGTTTCTCCACCATCTCTTCTGCCCTTCTCACCAAAATAAATACCACCTGTCAATTCACGTAAAAACACCAAATCGGTACCTTCAATACGTTCTCTTTTCAAAGGTGATTTATCTATTAATGATGGAAATGTAAAGGTTGGACGCACATTTGCAAACAGCCCTAATTTTTTACGCATTTTAAGCAAACCTTGTTCAGGGCGAACAGGTGCTGAAGGATCGTTATCATATTTTGGATGTCCAATAGCGCCAAATAACACAGCATCGGCAGCAACACAAACTTCATGCGTGCTGTCTGGATACGGCTCCCCAACGGCATCAATGGCAGCTGCACCTGTTAAGGCTGGTTTCCAAGTTATTTCGTGTCCAAATTTTTTAGCAACAGCATCACTTACTTTTACTGCTTGATCAATTACTTCAGGTCCAATGCCATCACCTGCTAAAAGTGCAATATTAAATTTCATATGTATTTGTAATCTTAATTAGTAATTATATTTAACATTTTTTCAGTGGCTTTAATCGCAGAAACCGTTTGATCGGAGTCTAAACCACGTGTTTTAAATTCTTTTTCTGGACTTTTCCAGGTAATAATGGTTTCGCATAATGCATCAGAATGACTTCCAGGAGGTATTCTAACAGCATAATCTATCAAATCGGGTAATACCTTCTTTTTACTGATATAAATGCTTCTTAGGGCATTCATAAAGGCATCAAATTGCCCATCTCCTTGTGCATTTTCCTCAAAAGTTTCCCCGTTTATAACTAAAGAAACGGTTGTTGAAGGTTGTAATCCTTTGGCATGCGTTAACACATACGAATTGACTTTAACCTTTTCTTCATACGAATAACTATCTAAAACATCGGAGATGATGTATGGCAGGTCTTCTTTAGTAACCACTTCTTTTTTATCACCCAATTCAATGATACGTTGGGTGACTTTCTTTAAATCTTCATCGTTAAGTTGAAGTCCTAATTCTTGTAAATTCTTTTGAATATTAGCCTTTCCAGAAGCTTTACCTAAAGCATATTTTCGAGTTCTGCCAAAACGTTCTGGCATCAAATCACTAAAATACAGGTTTTTTTTATTATCTCCATCAGCGTGAATTCCAGCGGTTTGAGTAAATACATTCGCTCCAATAATGGGTTTGTTGGCAGGAATCATAATTCCTGAGAAATTTTCCACCAGTTTGCTCACGGTATATAAAAACTTTTCATTCACATCGATAGTAAGATGCGGCATGAAATCGTTAATCACAGCAACAGTACTTGCCATCGGAGCATTTCCTGCACGTTCACCCATACCATTTACGGTTAGATGAAGTCCATCTGCACCAGCATTCAAAGCCGCCATGACATTAGCGACCCCTAAGTCGTAATCGTTGTGTGCATGAAAATCGAAATGTAGATTAGGGTAAGCGTCTTTAATTTCTTTTACAAATTCAAAAGACTCAGTGGGCGTTAAAACACCCAAAGTATCAGGAAGCATGATACGTTTAACGGATTGTGTTGCTAAAAATGCTAAGAACTCAAAAACATAGTCTTTAGAATTACGCATTCCATTACTCCAATCTTCTAAATAAATATTGGTTTCAATTCCTTTTTCTTTGGCTAAAGAGATGGTTTCTGAAACCTCGTTAAAATGCTGACTAGGAGTCTTTTTAAGCTGGTAAGTTAAATGATTTAATGAACCTTTAGTTAATAAGTTTTGAACCTTCGCTCCTGCTTCAATCATCCAATGAATGGAGACGCCTTTATCAACAAAAGTTAATACTTCCACCTTATTTAAATAATGGTTTTCTTTAGCCCAATTGGTAACACTTTTAACTGCTTGAAATTCACCTTCAGACACTCTAGCTGAAGCGATTTCTATACGATCTACCCTTAATTCTTCAAGTAAAAGTTTGGCAATCGTAAGCTTTTCGGAAGCAGAAAACGACACTCCCGAGGTTTGTTCACCATCGCGGAGTGTCGTATCCATTATTTCAATTCGTTTCGGCGTCATTTACAGCAGTAAGTCGTTTGCAAATGTTTCTATGTCTCCTTTTATGTTTTGTAAATAGTCTATATCATCAAAACCATTTAACATATTATCCTTTTTATAACTATTAATTTCAAAAGATTCTTGTGCTCCTGTTGAAAGAATAGTAATAGTTTGGTTTTGAAGGTTTATTTCGATTTTTGTATTTGGATCGTCGTAAATAGCGTTGAAAACTTGTTCAGCAAATTCAGCACTCACCTGTACAGGTAATACACCCACATTTAAACAGTTATTTCTAAAAATATCTGCAAAGAAACTAGAAACCACACAACGGAAACCATAATCATACACAGCCCAAGCCGCATGCTCTCTAGAAGAACCTGAACCAAAGTTTTTACCTCCCACAAGAATTTTTCCTGAATAGATAGGGTTGTTTAGTACGAAACTCTCTTTTGGTGTATTGTCGTTATTGTATCTCCAGTCGCGAAATAAATTATCACCAAAACCTTCACGTTTTGTTGCTTTTAAGAAACGAGCAGGTATAATTTGATCGGTATCCACATTTTCTAATGGTAATGGAACTCCAGTACTTGTTAATATATTGAATTTATCGTATGCCATTTTTTTAATTGCTTTAGGCTTTTTAGCTTTATGCACGAAGCCTTACGCTAGATGCTTTAGGCTTTAAGCCGATAATATTAATGTTATTGTTATTGCTATGGGTTTAAAGCTTACCGCTTACAGCCTATATAGCTTTAAAGTAAATCTCTAGGATCGGTTACCACACCAGTAACAGCAGCAGCAGCAGCTACTAAAGGACTTGCTAACAATGTTCTAGAACCGGGGCCTTGACGACCTTCAAAGTTTCTGTTAGAGGTACTTACCGAATATTTACCAGCAGGAACCTTATCATCATTCATTGCTAAACATGCAGAACAACCTGGTTGTCTTAATACAAATCCAGCGTTATGAATAATATCTAGAATCCCTTCTTCTTTAATTAAAGCTTCTACTTCGTGGGATCCTGGAACTAACCAAGCCGTTACATTATCTGCTTTTTTTCTTCCTTTAACAATAGATGCGAAGGCTCTAAAATCTTCAATTCTACCATTGGTACAACTTCCTAAAAACACATAATCTACTTTCTTACCAATCATGGCATCATCTTCGTTGTAGCCCATATAGTCTAAAGACTTTTTATAGGTAGCAACACCACCTTCTATATCAGAAGCATTTGGAATGTGTTTAGAAATCCCCATACCCATACCTGGATTGGTTCCGTAAGTAATCATAGGTTCAATATCGCTCGCTGAAAATGTTAATTCTTTATCAAACGTAGCGTCTGCATCCGTTTTCAACGTTTTCCAATGCGCAACTGCTGTATCCCAAGCATCTCCTTTTAGAGATAATGGTTTTCCTTTTAAATAAGCAAACGTTGTTTCATCGGGAGCAATCATACCACCACGTGCACCCATCTCGATAGATAAGTTACAAACAGTCATACGGCCTTCCATAGTCATATTTTCAAAAACATCACCTGCATACTCTACAAAATAACCTGTGGCACCTGAAGTTGATAATTTTGCAATAACATATAAAGCCACATCTTTTGGAGTAACTCCTTTCCCTAATTGCCCATTTACATTAATACGCATTTTTTTAGGTTTAGCTTGCATGATACATTGTGTAGAAAGTACCATTTCAACTTCCGAAGTACCAATACCAAAGGCAATAGCACCAAAAGCACCGTGTGTAGATGTATGCGAATCGCCACAAACAATAGTTGCTCCTGGGAATGTAATACCATTTTCAGGGCCTACAACATGTACAATACCATTTTTTTGATGACCCAGACCCCAGTGGCTAATGCCATACTCGTTAGAGTTATCTTCTAAAGCTTTTAATTGGTTAGCAGATAATGGATCTTCTACAGGTAAATGTTGATTAATTGTTGGCGTATTATGGTCGGCAGTTGCAAATGTACGCTCCGGGTATAACACTTTAAGACCGCGACTTTTTAACCCAAGAAATGCTACAGGACTTGTAACTTCGTGAATAAAATGTCGGTCTATAAAGAATACATCAGGACCTCCTTCAACTTTCTTTACAACATGTGAATCCCATACTTTATCAAACAATGTTTTACTCATATTATATGTAATTAAATTTAAATTTTTGTAATTTTTTCACTAAATACTTTGGCTTAGCAAAAGGCTTACAAAGTTAGGAAAAACTACCATTTTATTAGGCATATGACAAAATTTAAGAGGCTTGCCTATTTATTTTTATAGTATTATTAATGGAACCATAAAAAATCGATGATATTTTAATAGAATAGCATGATTGGTTATAAATTTTAAAGTATGTGTATTTAAAATGACTTCAACCTATCTATCATAAATTCAATTTGAGTTTTACCATGTGATTTATTGCACAAGAATTAAAAGAGGGCTTAAAAAAAATGACGTAAAGAGTAACGGTATTATATCTGAAGACCTAGAAGGCATGCTAAGTGTTAGATATAATGATTTACTAGCACCTATAGTTAAGGCTATTCAAGAACAGACCGAGCAAATTAAACTATTAAAATTAGCAAACGACACTTTAAAACTAAAGCTTTAAACCATAGAAAAAGAACAAAAAAAAGTTAAAAGCTAATCAACCTATTTGAATAAGTTAAGCACTACTTCAATCTATCTATCACATACTCTATTTCTGTTTTTCCATGAGGCTTCGCTTTGCCGTCTTCACCTAAATTCACCATCACAATATTAGAAATCGTAATAATAGTTTCGTGGGTCATTTTATTTCGAACCTCGCCACTTAACACCAATGAAGCTTTCCCAAATTTAACAACCTCAATACCAATTTCTACAATATCACCTTGTCTGGCAGAAGCTTTAAAATCAATTTCACTCATATATTTTGTTACAACCTTTTGGTTTTCTAGTTGAATAATTGAATATAGAGCGGCTTCTTCATCAATCCACTCTAAAAGGCGCCCGCCAAATAATGTTCCGTTTGGATTTAAATCTTCTGGTTTTACCCATTTTCTGGTGTGAAATCTCATAATATTATTTATAATAATGTTTGTTGTCTACTAGTATCTTCATTAGGAACAACCAAATGGTATCCTAATTCTTTATTCAAGCTTTTAATAAAATAGGCAGAAAGTAAAGGTGATTCTTTTTCTATGTTTTGATGGATAAAAAAATCTATTTCTTTTACACCTTGATGTTTCCAATCTTTCAACCGTTCAATCCAATCATCCAATCTGTTATAGTCACTAGGGTGGTTCGCCCCCACATAGCGTACAAAAGCGGTTGCATTGGTTAAACGCATGTGCATAATATCACGTCTTCCTGCTGAATCCACAATAATATTTGATATATGGTTTGTTTCTAAAAGCTCATATAATGCGTTTGCAACTGAAGCATCGTTGTACCAATTCGTATGTCTAAATTCCATTGCTAATGGAATGTGTTTTGGCCATTCTTCAATAAATTTAATAACTCTATCAAAATTTTTTGGCGAGAAATTATCATTCATTTGTAAAAAGATGGTTCCTAATTTTTCTTTTAAATTTGAGGCATTATACAAATAATGCTCAACCACTTCTTTGGTTTCTTGTAAGCGTTTCCAATGACTTATTTCTTGATTCAATTTTGGAAAAAACTTAAACCCATCGGGTGTTTTATCATACCAAGAAGCAAATTGTTCTGCAGGAAAAATTCTGTAAAACGTCGCATTCAATTCTATGGCGTTAAACTGACTGGAGTAATACACTAATTCATCTTTTGTGCCTCTGGGGTAAAAGCCTTTTAAGTCGGCTCTATTCCATTTGGCACAACCTACATAGATATCAGGTATAGTATCATCCTTAAATTTATTTAAAACACCTAAAGTGTCTGGATGATCTGGCGGTAAGGTAAAATCTATATCTTGAGGATTATTTACACTTCCAAACTTCATTTCTACTTTTTGGCTTAAAGATAAAAATTTCTTTATTGTTAATAAGCCAATTCATGCCTATAAAACCTATAAAATATTTTTAGTTTTATTCTTTAGTTTTAAATAAGAGACAGAAGGAGTTTTTAATTATTCCATAGCATATACTGGAATAAACGAAGAGGCTGTTTGAAAAGTGTTATATCCTGTGTCATATTGAGCCTGTCGACATATTTAAACGTATTGATAATCCATATCCGTTTCGACAAGCTCAACCTGGCAAAGTAAATAAATACACTTTTCAGACAGCCTTCTTGAAATATAGTTCTAAGTTTTATTACCTAAATTTCTGTATTATTTTTTAATAATTTTTCTTGTTATATTTTCTGTTTTTCCTTTGAATTTAATAAAGTAAATACCACTTTTTAATCCTTTAGTACTAATACCTTCTTTTTCAAACTCTTTAACATCTCCTTTTTCGATTAATGATCCTTTCGAATCAAAAAGAAACCAGTTTGTATAATTTTTGCTGTTATTATTGATTTTAAACTTAACCTTATCTTGAAATGGATTTGGAAAAATGACTATCTCGTCGTCATTTTTTTTTAATTTACCTTCCATACTCAAAAGATCTTCTCCAGAACCTTTAATAATAAGAACTTTTGATGAAGCACTTCCAACATCATTAAAAGCCGTAACTCTAAAACGATGCCATGAATTTAAATCGGTATTTGTTAAATTATAACTTGTAATGTTTGAATTTGTTTGAGCTAAGGAAACATATGACCCATTGATTAATTGTTCAATCTTAAAACCTTTTTCATTTTGCGACAAGTCCAGCCATCTCAGTTGAATTTCAGAATTTGATAATCGACCTCCTTGAATAAATTGAGGCGCAGCAGGCGCAGGTATTTCACTAAATATGGATATCTCAGCACATGAAGCATGTCGATTGCCATTTACTTCTGATAATGCTACAAGTTTTAAGTACCTTCCTGAAATTTCATTAGAGAAAACCACATCTTTCCTATCTTTAGTAGCTAACCACGATCCTTGAGCGACTAATACCCAATTTGACTGATCATCAGAAACATAAAACTCATAATCTTTAATCATACCATTCAGGTTACCATCTTGTCGTGGTAAGTAACTGAATCCACTAAAAAGTGGTGTTTCATTCATATCGATAACCAACTCATGCGGATAGGTTGTAAGCGGATTTGCTTCAAACCATTGTGTATGCCACATAGAGTTAGCATCATTGTCAAATGCTTGAACTGCTTCACCGTCTTTATTAAGTTCTTGACTGTCTACAGAAACTAGTTCCCATTTCTTTTTTGCTTCCTCATTTGAATCATATTTAATGATAACATAATTAGAATAAAAAGATTCGGCGGAACCATTTATGGCCTTAACTCGGTATCTAGCAATGGATTTATCAGGAAAACTGATATCAGTATAAGACGTTGTATTAGCAGGCAACATAGCGAGTTCTATAAACTCCCCTTCAACCGATCTTTCCAAAACAAAACCAGTTTCGTTGTTTGACGCGTCATGCCAATCTAACTCAATATCCCCGTCATTATTAATAACATTTAAATTTGTTGGCGCTAATATTTCAGGAGCCTCATGATCTATTTTAAACTTTAACACCCCAGAACCATACGTGGAAAAAACCACTGTATTTGTTTTAACTAAATATTCCACATCTGTAAAATCAACAGTAGGTGTATATGCATGAACCATTGAGTACCATCTATCCCTATCTACAGAATATACCCAAGGTCCGGCTTTACCCGCAGCTGCATAAATAAATTTTTCGTCGGGAGAAAGAGTAAATTCTCTAATTTGAAATACATTTAAACCAGTAGAATGATCTACAAATGTTTGTCCGCCATCCGTACTTATTGAGAATTTATTTCCAACACCGGCATAGTACACTGTTTTTTCATCTATAGCGGATGCTTTGATTACGTGTTGATTTTTTGTCCAATTGCCCCAAACTGTAGTATTCGCTTTAGGTAAAAGGTCTTTATTTGTTGTGGTATGCGCAAATGTTTGGCCTCCATCTTCAGAATATAAAAAATCACCATTTTTTGCAGATACATACCAGAGATCTGGGTTTATAGGAGAGAATCCAAGGCCTGTAATTTCACTGCCTGTTTCTGTTCCAAAATCAAAATAATGATCCGTTTTAATGATGCTTTTAGAACTAGGATTGTATGTGAACTTTCTTAATTTGGCACCAGCAGCTACATAAACGGCATCTTCATTTTTAACTGTAGAAGCAATTAATGGAGCAGACCACCAAGATCCAGTAAAATTTAAGTCCGTAGTTGTTGGGCTTGGCATAGCAAAATCTCGGTGATACAATGTTCCAAAATAGAGCCAGGTCCAAACAGAGGCGCCGTCATCTGCTACGGTAGCACGAAAGGCATCTGTCGATCTTATTTCTCCAGAACCAGTGCTAGTAGCACTTAAAGGAAAATCTCTTGCCCCTCTATCTTGTGTAGCTGTAAATGATTTATTGTAATTTTCACTGTGGCCAGCATCATACGCCATGTGTGTAGGGGCTGTATTGTTAAGTTGAATATAGCTGAATTTATCTTCAGGTGTGTAAGACATAAAAACACCAAAATCATTACCTACCACATGAAAAATACTACCATCCGCTTTTTCATACATGCGTTGATGCTGAACATCCCAGCCTTGTCTATTTGAAAAACCTTCATGGGTGACACCAAAATCTCTAGACATACGAATATCTGTATCACCAGAAAATAAAATATTTGGTTGGGTTGGATGCATGGTTCTCATGGCGTTGTTACCACTGTCAGTCGTTTTTGTTGTCCAATTCACTCCGCCATCAGAAGAATAGTATACATGTTTATTTCCTGCTATTGTAAAATGTGTAACACCGTTAATTACAGTACCCATGACGTTTCCAAAATGAGTAAAAACAAAATTTGGCGATTGAACTAATTGATAGTCTGCGTCGTTAGGTCCAAGTTTATAAATAGATATATTTTTTGTAGAGCCATTATGCATAAACAAATAAATATTTTCAGATTTCAACGGCTTAACAATATGCCCTGTAAAATCATTTCTTAAAAAGGATAAGGATGAAGCTGTATAAGTTATTCCATCCGTAGAAAAATGCGGTTTTCTTGTAATATTATCTATGGAAGCAAATGTGGCAATTCTATCGACTCCACTAGCCGTTTTAGCAACACCAACATCCTGACTCGACCATTGATACTTGACGTTTGAATTGGTCCAACTTCTACCTTCATCATCGCTATACTCCATAAAAGTATTATCTCGGGATCTTATCATTCTAAAAGAACCATCAGGCAAGTTTATGCCATATAAGTACATGTCATCAGCATCATCATTATAATTGTTTTTATTGTCTAATAAAGTCCATTGTGTATTAGATGTGTTGTTCTCATCCCTATCTACACGATATAAATGTCCAGCATAGGAAATCACATAAAGAACGTCATTTTCTTTATCATATAAAGAACCATCTACACGATAACCATAACCTGTGTAAATACTGCTATCATTTGTTAGAAATTTGACATCAGACCAGCTGCCCGTTACTAAACCATCTGCATAACTTGCATTTGTTGTTGCATTCATTTTTAGGTTCCCTTTTAAACTTGCCACTTTAGCATAATTTTCATTTAGTAACATCTCTTCTGGAGAAATATTTCCTTCGGGATGTTCTTCTGGATCATGGGAATAGGCTTCCGATGCATCCGAATGGTTAGTCTGAAATGTTTTTAAAGAAAATATTATTGTCGTAGTAATAATTACAAATAATGCAAGAATTGAAATTTGAGTAGTTGATTTTTTCATTTTCAAATTGGTATTAGTTAATACAAACTTAATTAAGAAGAAAAACTAGGAAGGGCACAAATCAGCAAAATAAGAGTTATAAAATGGCCAAATCGTTAAAAAAGCAGTTATAATTTAAAATAAGAGCATTAACAAATAGATAAACTTAAGATTTTATGTATTTAAATTAAAGATAAGACAATGAGTGCTTTAGCTAAATAGTTTACAATTCTGTTAATAACCCCGTTAACAACTATAAATGTTTCAAACATGTTTAAGTTTTAATATTCAATAATTTTAATAAAAACTCTCAACCATGAATACACGACAACATAACTTAAAAAACATGCGTCCTGAAATTACAAGTGCAACCATTCACGACGCTATGAGTAATGACGAACGTTTCCAAAATTTAATACTGCGCCCTATCATAAAGTTGCAAAATGATTTGTTTATTGAAGTTTTTAAAAACTATATTGTCAAGCATAAATTAATGTTTTACAATTTGCCAATAGAAAAGCGTTTAGAATATATTGAAAGTGCTTTGAATAAAGATGTGAAATTTCGTAACTCATTAAAAGGTATGATAATAGGTTTATTTACTGTTGAAGAATATGCCATTTATATCCAGAATTCTTCGGCTATAAACAAACGTATGATGCAAATTGTAAAAGAACGATTAATTAGTAACGTGCAGCTATTTAATCAACCCGAAGAAGTGCTTAAAGCGGTATAAAGAACTTAATGACAACAAAACAGAAACTATTGCAAATTTGTAACAACCATGTAGATAAACGCATAAATGATTACAAAGAAGAAGTTAATTTAATAAAAGAATCTATAGCCAGTAACGATAAAGGTAATTCGGAAGGTGACGATTCAGGCAACGGTAAATTATTAAATGACTTAGAAAAAAACATGACTTACTTAAATGATGCCAAAAAAACCAAAGAGTATCTAAGTAATATAAAAACAAATATAGACAGTAAAGAAGCTGTCCTAGGCAGTATTGTAAAAACAAATATGATGAGTTTTTACATCTCAACCAGTATTGGTAAAATAGAACTTGATGATGCTGTTTTTTACGCTATTTCGGTAAACTCGCCTATTGGGCAGTTGTTAATTAATAAACCGATACATACTAGTTTTGAGTTTAACCAAAACAAGTATACTATTACAGAAATTATATAAGAGACTCCCCATTCAAATTGGTAGTAAGTACATCGCTCATATAATTAAAATATGGGCGAATACCTTTAAACGATTGGTTTACATCATCAAAAAAAGCATCACTTAACACTTGAGAGTCTGTATATTTTTTAACAAAAATGTATTGTTTCTTTTTTATTAAATCGATGGATTTATGGTCTTTACTAAAACCCTTGGGAGCCGTTTTTACTTCATCGCCTACAAAACCTCCCCAAACACTTTTAAATTTTTCATTTTTTAAAATGGCTCGTATTTCTGTAGCGTCCATTTCAAACTCTTTTCGAATGCGTAATAAATCGGCTGGAGCAGGTTCCCAAAATCCAGTGGCAATAAAACTTTCATCATTGGGTTGAATATGCAAATAATAACCGCCCCTTAATTTTGGTTTTGTTCTGTGGAATGAACCACCAAAATGTGTTTTATAAGGTAACTTGTTTTTTGAAAAACGCACATCACGATAAATACGAAACATTTTCAGCTTATCGATTTCATCATGTTCATTTAGAGCTGTTAAAACCGAATTATAAAAAGCTTTAACATCCTTTTCTATTTTTTTGAATTCAGACTTATGCTCATTAAACCAATCTCTATCATTGTTTTTTTCTAATATTTTGAAAAAGTCTAAGGCTTCTTTTTTAATTTTCGGATTCATTATATCTATTTTAAATTACAATGCCTCTAAAATACAAAAAAGTCCTGTTTTAACAGGACTTTTAAGACATTAAGTAATTACCTCTCACATTAATTACTTCTGTACTAAAATAAATTCTTGACTCGTTACGGTTCTGGTATTTTTATCATAATACTCTATGGTAAAACTTCCATCTTCATTAAAATATCCAATTCCCGTATCATTTCCATTCTGAAATAAATAATGGTTTTCTCTATTGAATTTAACAATATTACCATAGGCTCCTGGTATTTCATTACTTGTATTTAATACAGAAAAACCATTGTCTACTTTTTGGAAACCATATTGTTTACCTTCAAATTCGTAATACATAGTTTCTTTTTTAGAATCATAGGAATCTCCCATATCATCATCAACTTCAATAGTTTTCTTGATTTTTACAGGACTGTCTACAACGTCTTTATCTCTTTTGTTTTCATCCTTTTGGGCGAATTCAATATCTTGTTCTTCTCTAGTGGTTACTTTAATTTTTTTCTCTACTATTCCAGATCCATTATTAGTCTTCACCGTTTTTACTGTAGACTCTTCTGATATATTTTTAGGCTTTTCCTGTGCCCAAATACTAGTAGCAAACAAGAACGCAAAGGCATAAATTATATTGTTCATTTTTTTAGTTTTTAATTGTTAATTGCTTTATTATTTTTATAAATAAATAGCTATTTATTAGTTACTTAACTTAATTATTTCATGTATTTGGGTTTAACTTCTTTTTATCCCACCTCGCATTAATGATAATATAAAAAGTACAAGGAAGAAGAAGAAAAATATCTTAGCTAAACCAGCTGATGCTCCTGCTATACCTGAAAACCCTAACACTCCTGCAATTAATGCTATAACTATAAATGTGATTGTCCATCGTAACATAATTTTGAGTTTTAATGATTTATAATTAATTTTTGAAGATTTAACTTCTGGTACAAAGGTGCGGCTTCATAGAACATTACGTGTTACATGTTTTTTATTATAAATTGTATAATTCACACGAATCTATTATCAAAATACTGATAATCAATAATTTAAAAAAAAAGTAACTAAGGAATAATAAAATAATAATTTGAAGATGGGTTAAGAAAACTCTATGCTATTAAGAATCAAGCCAGAAGCTGGAGCAATATAGGTCATTTTAATAAAACAGTCTTGCTCTAAACTTTTAGAAATGGTTTCTAAACTTAGTTTTCCTTTGCCTAAATCAATAAGTGCCCCCATCATGAGTCTTATTTGATTACGCATAAACCCTTTACCTCGAACACGAAGTATGTATGTTTTTTCGGGGAAGTAATTAGCGGTGTATAAGGTGTTTTCAACGAGTTCGCAGGTTATAATGTCTCGATTGTAAATACCATTATCGGTAGGTTTGAAACAATACGATTTAAAATAATGGGAGCCTTCAAAAAGCTTAGCCCCTTGTTTCATTAAATCAATATCTAAATCATCCAGAATGGTAGTCATGATAGGCGCACAAAATGGATGGCATTTTTCACCATACGTGAATAAATAAAGATATTCTTTAATTTTTGAATGGTTGATGATATTGAATGTGTCATCCACTTCTCGAATACCCGTTGCTCGAATGTCTTGTGGTAAATTATAGTTAAACAGACTTAAGAATGCATCTTGGTCTTCCAGTGGTTCTTCTAAAAACAATTCAAAAGCAGCACATTCGGCCGATACCATGGCATCCGTTCTACCTGAACTTAAGCTTTTAAAATATTTATCTTCTAATATATAATTCAACGTTCTATCCACCATCAAATGCAAGGTTTTCACCTGGGGTTGTTTTTGCCAGCCATGAAAACGATAGCCTAAATATTGAAGGGTTATAACGTAGAAAAACTTTTTCAAAAATATAAATGAATTTATTTATGTCTGCTTTTCAATTCAGCTTCAATATCCTTTAAACTAAATCCTTTTGCCTGTAATAACATTAAATAATGAAACAATAAATCTCCAGATTCGTAAAGAAATAGTTCATCATTGGTATCCATAGCTTCAATAACTGTTTCAACGGCCTCCTCGCCTACTTTTTGCGCTATTTTATTAATACCTTTTGAAAACAAACTCGCTACATACGATTTACTTGTGTCTTTGTTTGCCACACGTTCGGCTATCACATTCTCTAAAGTTGAAAAGAAACCATAATTCGAGTTGTTTTCTTCGCTCCAGCAAGTATCCGTTCCTTTATGGCATGTGGGGCCTACAGGATTTACCTGAATAAGCAACGTGTCATTGTCACAATCGTTTTTTATAGAAACAAGATTTAAAAAATGGCCACTTTCTTCACCTTTGGTCCATAATCGTTGCTTACTTCTACTAAAAAAAGTAACTTGTTTAGTTTCTACTGTTTTTTGGTAAGCTTCATCATTCATATAGCCCAACATCAACACGTTCTTTGTTGTAGCATCTTGAATAATGGCAGGAACTAATCCGTTTGTATCGTATTTAATAGTCATAATTTTTATCATTCCTGCGAAGGC
The DNA here is from genome assembly GCF_031128465.2 of Mariniflexile litorale. Classification (GTDB taxonomy): domain Bacteria; phylum Bacteroidota; class Bacteroidia; order Flavobacteriales; family Flavobacteriaceae; genus Mariniflexile; species Mariniflexile litorale. Next base: position 3,928,244 of record NZ_CP155618.1, read on the forward strand.
AGAAATCTGTTTTAATTTTAAAAGATTACTTCGTCATGCTTCCTCGTCATGAGGTTACAATCGTACTTCTATATGGTGTTTTTTTAATTCTTTTTTTAAATCTGGAATGGGTATTTCACCAAAATGAAATACACTTGCCGCCAAAGCTGCATCTGCTTTTCCTTCCTTGAAGGTATCAACAAAATGTTGCACATTGCCAGCACCACCTGAAGCGATTATCGGAATATTTAAAGTTTCAGATAATGTAGCCAAGGCTTCGTTTGCAAATCCATTTTTAGTACCATCATGATCCATGGAGGTAAACAAAATTTCACCAGCACCTCGGTTTTCTACTTCTTTTGCCCATTCGAATAAATCGATATCCGTTGGGATGCTTCCGCCTGCCAAATGCACTTTCCAATGACCATCAATTTGTTTTGCATCAATGGCAACCACCACACATTGGCTTCCAAATTTATTAGCCAATTCATTTACCAAATCGGGACGTTTTACCGCTGATGAGTTGATAGACACTTTATCGGCTCCACATTTCAAAAGCGCATCTACATGTTCAACAGATGAAATACCACCACCAACTGTAAATGGAATGTTTACTTGTTCTGCTACATGCATTACCATATCTAAGGTCGTGGCACGCGCTTCTAAGGTTGCAGAAATATCCAGAAACACCAATTCATCGGCACCAACACTGGCGTATTGTTTAGCAAGTTCTACAGGATCTCCAGCATCGCGTAAATCAACAAAATTCACACCTTTTACGGTACGCCCATTTTTAATATCTAAACAAGGAATAATTCTTTTTGTTAACAAAGCTTTTTTTATTTAATTTAATTCTTTTGATGAGACACTTCGACAAGCTCAGTGTGACATATCGATTCCGTTTAGTTTTGCAACTAACTAAACAAATTTTTCGAGTTGTTTTAAGCTGATTCTGTTTTCATAAATCGCTTTTCCAATAATAACGCCTTCACAACCAATCTCTTTTAAAATGGGTAATTCTTCAATGGTTGAAATACCTCCTGAAGCAATCAACTTTATAGATTGTCCATTGCTACTATTAGAACATTCTGATATTATTTGTTTATACAAATCAACCGACGGCCCTTCGAGCATACCATCTTTAGAAATATCGGTACAAATAACGTACTGAATACTCTTTTTTTGATAGGCTTTTATAAAGGGAATGACGTCTTCTTTACTCTGTTCCATCCATCCACTAATAGATACTTTTCCATCATCACTATCAGCTCCTAAAATAATTTTGGTGGCACCATATTTTGAAATCCAACCTTCAAAGGTTTCAGGATCTTTAACAGCAATACTCCCCCCTGTTATTTGTTTTGCTCCTGAATTGAATGCAATATGCAAATCTTCATTAGTTTTTAAACCTCCACCAAAATCAATTTTCAGATTGGTTTTTGATGAAATTTGTTCTAAAACTTTATAGTTTACAATATGCTGTGCTTTAGCTCCATCTAAATCTACTAAATGTAGATATTCAATACCAGAAGCTTCAAACATTTTAGCCACTTCAAGTGGATTTTCATTATAAACTTTTTTGGTATCGTAATCCCCTTTAGTTAAACGAACACATTTTCCGTCTATAATATCTATGGCTGGTATAATTCTCATTTTTAATATTTAATATTAAAAGTTACATATTAGAAGTTACAATCTGTAATAAGATTTGAATTTTCAAACACTAACTTATTTTAAATTATTTCTTTTTGCTGTATTAATTGAAGCAACAGTAATTGCTAATAGTTCTTTTCCTTCTTTTTGAAGTTTCAGAATTTCATCTGAATGTTCAGAAAGTATTTCTTCAAAAACTTCTAACCCATGTACACTTTCATCTACTTCTTCTTCAACTATTTTAGTTTATATATGAAATCACTTGTCGATTTTGCTCTCTGAGAAGCTCGATAATTAGCACCAACAGAACTAGAACTTTTAATTAATTGATTGACAAACGCATTATATTCACGAGATTTAGGAACCTTAAAACAAAACTTCCAACAATCTATTCCAAATCGTTTAGTTCTTTCTATCCGTTCATTTCTCATTTTAAAACTTTTAATATCTAACTTTCAACTTCTAACTTTAAAAAATTCTTTAAAATTTGTTCTCCTGCTAAACTACTCTTTTCTGGGTGAAACTGAACCCCGTAAAAGTTTTTATGTTGTAATGCTGAAGCATAATTAATACTGTAATCGGTGGTTGCAATGGTTTCTGCACAGTGCTCAGCATAATAGCTGTGTACTAAATACATGTATTCATTTTCTTTGATATCTTTGAATAACCCAGATTTCAAATCTTTGATAACATTCCATCCCATATGCGGCACTTTTACATCGTTATCAAAGCGTTTAACCTTCGTTTTAAAAACGCCCAATCCTTTTGTATTTCCCTCTTCAGTAAACTCACAAAGCAATTGCATGCCTAAACAAATACCTAAAACAGGCTGTTTTAATTTAGGAATTAATGTGTCTAATCCCGTTTCTTTTAGCATAACCATGGCGGTACTAGCCTCACCTACTCCTGGGAAAATAATTTTATCGGCAGCTAAAATTTCTTCAGGATTGTTTGATAAAACAGCATCCATACCTAAGCGTTTAAAAGCAAATTGTATGCTTTTAATATTTCCTGCGCCGTAATCAATTATTACAATTTTCAATTTTAATGGTGTTTTTATATTATTATTTTTTTGAAAAGTGTAATAACAAATTTCAAAACTTAATTTCAAACTCCTCAATTTTTCACTGTTAGAATTTGAGATTTACTTTTTATAAAACTCCTTTTGTAGAAGGTAAAAACATCTTGTTTGAGTCTCTTTTAACAGCCATTTTCATAGCTTTTGCAAAGGCTTTAAAAATACCTTCAATTTTATGGTGTTCATTTGTGCCTTCTGCCTTAATGTTTAAATTACATTTGGCACCATCGGTAAACGATTTAAATAAGTGATAAAACATTTCGGTTGGCATGTCTCCTATTTTTTCACGTTTAAACTCGGCCTCCCATTCTAACCAGTTTCTACCACCAAAATCGACCGCCACTTGTGCTAAACAATCGTCCATTGGTAAACAAAAACCGTAACGTTCTATACCTAATTTATTTCCTAATGCTTTGTTGAATAATTCACCTAAAGCAATCATCGTATCTTCAATAGTGTGGTGTTCATCAACTTCTAAATCGCCATTAACTTTTATGGTTAAATCCATAGCGCCATGACGCCCAATTTGATCGAGCATATGATCGAAAAAAGACAAACCGGTATCAATATCATTTTTACCAGAACCATCTAAATTTAGTTTGATGTAAATCTTAGTTTCATTGGTGTTACGTATTATTTCTTCAACTCGATCTTCCAGTTTTAAGAAGTTATAAATTTCTTCCCAATCGTTACTTTCAAGAGCGATATAAGGATCTAATTCCTCTCGCTTTACGGTAATTTCATTCGTTCCTAAATGGGTTTCATCATTAATAAAAATCCCTTTAGAACCCAGATTTTTGGCTAACTCAACATCTGTAAGTCTATCACCAATGACGAAAGAATTTTTTAAATCGTAATGGTTGGTGAAAAATTTAGTTAATAAACCTGTGTTAGGCTTACGAGTTGGCGCATTGTCTTTAGCATACGTTTCGTCAATATAAACCTCTTTAAAATCAATCCCTTCATTTTTAAATGTATTAAGTACAAAGTTATGAATAGGCCAAAATTTCTCTGAAGGATTATCAGGCGTTCCCAATCCATCTTGATTAGTTACCATGACAATTTCATAATCTAATTCTTTGCAAATTTTGCTTAGAAATTGAAATACTTTTGGGTAAAATATTAGTTTTTCAAAAGAATCCACTTGCTCATCGGCAGGTTCTTTTATTAATGTGCCATCGCGGTCTATAAATAATACTTTTTTCATTAGATAGATTTTAAGGTATCTATTAATATTTTGTTTTCTTTTGAAGTCCCAACGGTTAAACGCAAAGTGTTTTCACATCCAGGTTGCGTGGTTCGGTTTCTTATAACGATTCCTTTTTCGATAAGTTGGTTGTAACGCATCGTAGCATCATCCACTTTTACCAACACAAAATTAGCGTCTGACGGATATATTTTTAAAATATAGTTGATAGACTGTAATTCTAAAATTAAAGCGCTGCGTTCCTTTAAAATATCTTTAATTTGATTACTCGTCAAATCTTTAATATTTAAAAGCTCCATGGCTTTTTTTTGAGTGAGTTGGTTAATATTATATGGAGGTTTAATGGTATTTAAAACTTTAATAATTTCAGCGGATGCAAAACAAAGGCCTAAACGAATACCTGCCATAGCATATGCTTTAGACAAGGTTTGTGTTACAATCAAGTTAGGATATTGATCTAATTTAGAAATCCAACTGGTTTCATTTGAAAAATCAATATAAGCTTCATCAATAACCACAATGCCTTTGAAGTTTGAAACCATGCCCTCAATAGCTTCAGGTGTAAAACTATTTCCTGAAGGATTATTTGGTGAACAAATAAAAAGCACTTTGCTATTTGTATCGGCACTATTTAAAATTTCTTCCACTTTTGGCTGAAAATCGGCATCTAAATTTACTTTCTTAATAGCAATTGCGTTCAAATTAGCCAACACCTCATACATCCCATATGTAGGTGGTAAAATGATGACGTTATCTTGATTTGGTTCACAAAAAGCTCTAAAAATAAGATCTAAAACTTCATCACTACCATTCCCTAAAAGAATTTGGTTGGATGGAATCCCTTTGATTTCTGATAAAATACTTTTTAATGCGCCTTGTTGTGGATCTGGATAGCGGTTTACACCATTTTCAAATGGATTTTCATTCGCATCTAAAAATACCATAGCATCGGTAACCCCTTGAAATTCATCGCGTGCCGAAGAATATGGTTTTAAAGCCTTGATGGTTGGGCGAATTATATTTTTTAAATCAAAATCTGTTTTCATAATTAATTTTTGAACTAGGTTCAAGAGATTCCTGCCTTCGCAGGAATGACAAATTTATTTTAAATCCTTTAATCGAATGGAAACTGCATTTTTATGTGCTTGTAAACCCTCAGCTTCTGCCATAAGCTCTATGGTTTCACCAATATTCAAAATACCTTCTTTTGATATTTTTTGAAAGGTCATACTTTTAGAAAAACTATCCAAATTCACACCTGAATAGGCTTTGCTAAAACCATTGGTTGGCAAAGTATGGTTGGTTCCAGAAGCATAATCACCTGCACTTTCTGGTGTATAATCACCAATAAACACAGATCCGGCATTTTCAATATGATCTACGTAAAAGTCCTCGTTTTGAGAACAAATAATAAAATGTTCTGGGCCGTATTCATTTATTAATTCCAACGCCAAAGTATCATTTTCAACATAAATAAGCTTGGAATTGCCAATCGATTTTTCGGCAATCGCTTTACGCGGAAGCACTTCTAGCTGCTTTTCAACTTCCTCTGAAACCTTATCAATTAAAGTTTTTGAAGTTGAAACTAATATAACTTGACTATCTACACCGTGTTCTGCTTGGCTTAATAAATCGGATGCGATATATGAAGCATTCGCTGCTTCATCAGCAACCACCAGCAATTCACTAGGCCCAGCAGGCATATCAATAGCTACGCCGTATTTAGTGGCTAATTGTTTAGCAACGGTGACAAACTGATTTCCGGGGCCGAATATTTTATAAACTTGTGGAATGGTTTCGGTTCCGAACGTCAATCCTGCAATAGCTTGAATCCCTCCTACTTTTATAATTTTAGTGACACCGCACAAATGGGCTGCAAATACTATTTCTGCTGCTAAGGCTCCTTGTTTATTTGGTGGTGAGCATAATACAATTTCTTTACAACCCGCTATTTGAGCGGGAACAACTAACATTAAAACGGTTGAAAACAAAGGTGCTGTACCTCCTGGGATATATAAACCTACTTTTTGTATAGCACGTTTTTCTTGCCAACATTGCACTCCTTGAGTCGTTTCAACTTCTATCCTATCTGTTTTTTGTGCTGTGTGAAACGCTTCAATGTTATGTTTGGCGGTTTTTATAGCCTGTTGAAGCTTTTCTGGAACAGCATTCATTGCTTTTTGGATTTCTTCAGAAGTTACAATGTGGCTATCTAAAGAAATACCATCAAATTTTGATGTGTATGTTTTTATAGCAGCATCTCCATTCTTACGAACATCCTCAAAAATTTGAATAACCGTTTCTTCAATATCACCAACAGTTTGAGTCGGTCTTTTTAAAACCTGGCTCCAATCGCTTTTATTTGGATTATTAATTATTTGCATCTTCTTTATTGTTGAACCGTTGAATCGTTTCATTGCTTTAATCGTTAATAAATAAACACATCAACGATTAAACAAATAAACTTTTTTAAAGCACCATTTTTTCTATAGGACAGACTAATATACCTTGTGCGCCTTTGGCTTTTAAATCATCTATAACATCCCAAAAGGCGTTTTTGCTTATTACCGAGTGTATGGAACTCCAACCGGCTTCTGCTAAAGGCAATACTGTTGGACTTTTCATTCCTGGTAACACATCAATAATGGCTTGCACTTTATCATTTGGTGCATTAAGTAATACGTATTTAGATTCTCTTCCTTTTAAAACGGATTTGATTCTGAATTGAATTTTATCTAAAATGGCTTGTTTTTCAGCATCTAAAATAGGAGACACGGCTAAAACCGCTTCCGATTTTAAAATCATTTCAACTTCTTTTAAATTGTTTTTAAACAAGGTGCTTCCGCTAGAAACAATATCGACTATGGCGTCTGCTAAACCAATATTTGGCGCTATTTCAACAGAGCCATTTATAATATGAAGATTTGCTGTGATCCCTTGAGCTTTAAGATAATTTTGAACCGTATTGGGATAGGATGTAGCGATCCGTTTTCCATCTAAATCTTTAATGCTTTTATAATCCATGTTTTTGGGCACCGCAATGCAAACACGGCATGAAGAAAAGCCAAGCTTTTCAGCTATATTTATACCGTCACCTTTTTCAATTAGTACATTTTCACCAATAATGGCGGCATCTACAACCCCATCTTTTAAGTATTGTGGAATATCACCATTTCTTAAATAGAAAACTTCAACAGGAAAATTTCTTGCTGATGCTTTTAATTGGTCAATGCCATTATCAATAGAAATACCTATATCTTTAAGTAATTCCATGGATTCGTCGTGTAAACGACCTGATTTTTGTACTGCAATTCTTAATGTACTCATTGTCTTGTTTTTATGAGTTTGAAACAATCTAATTGGATTAAAAATTAAAAAACCCGCTTGATTGTCTCAAACGGGTTTAAAAAATATGTTGATTTTATTCAATACATCTTCACTTCGCTTGAGAGCAAATTTGAAAATGATGATGATGTAATTGAATAAAGTTCATTTTTATGTTTTTTACTTTTGCAAATATCTATAATTAAAGTTAATTATTCCAAATAATAGTAATAAAACTTCCTACTATTAAGTAATCTTTATTTATAGCTGATATTAATTATTTAATATTCAAAATATTTTAAAAAAGTTGAATATTTTTATTGATTTCCAAGAATAATTGGTAATCCACTATCTCCAGAACCAATCACAATGACTTTACTGTTTGGTGATTCTGCCAATTTCATAGTAGCATCAATACCTTTATCCTGTAAAATTTTATCAGTTAAAGAAGCGCTTAAAATCCTGTTAGATTCCGCTTTACCTTCCGCTTCAATAATTACTTTTTCGGCTTCTTTAGAGGCGGTTACCAATCTAAATTCATATTCTAATGATTCCTGTTCTTGTTTCAGTTTACGTTCAATAGCATCTTTAATTGTTGATGGCAATGTAACGTCTCTAACTAAAACCTCGTTCAATTGTATGTATTGAGGTTCAACTATTTTCTTTGTTTCTTCAAAAATTTCTTGTTGAATAGCATCTCTTTTACTAGAATACAGTTGTTCTGGTGTATAACGTCCCACAACGCTACGTGCAGCTGAGCGAATAGCTGGAAGCAACACACGCTCTACATACATTTCACTTTTTTCTTGATGCAATTTTCCGAGATCTACAAAATTAGGTTGAAACCAAATAGAAGCTTCTAATTTGATATCTAATCCATTAGAGGATAATACATTCATTTTTTCTAGCATTTCTTGCTGACGTACTTCATAAATAAAAACTTTATTCCAAGGTGCTACAATATGAAACCCTTCTCCTAAAGCTGGTTCATCAATTACAACACCTTCTCCAAAGGTTTTAAATAATACACCTGCTTGACCTGAGCCAATCGTTACTGCCGATTTAGTAAGTAATACAATTAATACGATTGCTCCAATTATAATTGGAAATGCGATTTTTGGTAATTTTTCCATTCTTTATTTTTATTTAAATTAATCCGTTATATTTTCTTAAAAACCACTCTAAAGACAAACTTAAAGTGATTATATTTTCCCTTGGTTCACCAACTGACCACCATCAATAGTCAATAACTGTCCAGATGTTGTTACTGCGTCTACTGCTAAATAAACAATGCCTTTAGCAATATCTTCAGGTAATGATGTTTTATTAATAAGACAGGACTTTTCAATATTTTTTTTGACAGACTCATACCTGTCTCCTAAAAAACCTTTAGTCCATCTGGTTTGAATAAAACCTGGGCAAACACCATTGACTCTAATGTTAGGTGCAAGTGCATGCGCAAGTGAAAGCGTCATAGTAGACAAAGCTCCCTTAGACGCCGCATAAGCAATGGAACTCCCAACACCAGATATAGCACTAATAGAAGAGATATTAACAATAGCACCATTAACTATTTTTAAGTATGGTGCCGCGAGTTTTACCATTTGATAAGCACCAATAACATTGACTTCATATATATCTTGAAAATCCTTTTTGCTAAGTCCTTCTAAATTATCATAATTACAATACCTAGTAGTGCCGGCATTATTAACTAATACGTCTATTCTACCTAAAGTTTTTATTGTCTCGTCTATCATTCTTTTGCAATCTGCTTCAATAGCAACATTTGCTTTACATACCAAAGTGTCTACTCCAAAGCTTTTACATTTTTCAGCGACCTCATAAGCTTCACTTTTATTTTGGGAATAGTTGATGACTACATTCCATCCTCTTTTAGCAAATTCGATACACGAAGCAGCACCAACTCCAGATGATGATCCTGTTACGACAGCAGTTTTAGGTTCTTTGTTCATTTTAAATTAATCCGTTATATTTTCTTAAAAACCACTCTATAGATAAGCTTAAAGTGATTATGATGAGTAGATATTTCCAATCTATCAAAGGTAAGCTATTTTTATTGCTTTTTTGAATGGTTACGAATCTATTATCTTTTAAAAGATTTTCTATTAAACGCTCAGTGTTGTTCACAAAAAAACTTTCGCCTTGACTGTTGGTAGCTAATTGTTGTAACTTAGTGACGTCGGCATTTAAAAATTGTTGCTCAACGTTATATTCTAAAATCTTAAAGCGGCCTGTTTTAGAAATGTTTTCTTTTGAAGCTATAACTATAAAACTATAATCTGCAGCCGGTAAACTACTTAAATCTACTTGATAGTTGCTGTTGTTTAGAATAAGAGGAAAAGTTTTAGATTCGTTTGTAACGGCATTTTTTACGGTAATAGTTAGTGTTTCACGTGTGTCGAATTCATAATTTTTATCGAAAAATTCGGCCTTTATAATAACATTTGTGTTGCCATTGTAAAACGATTCATTTTCAATATTTAATCTGCTTTTTTGTTTATTTGAAGCAACATATTGAATAAGCTTTCCTATAAAATCATCGAAAGGATGAAACGATTTATTATCTAAATAACTTTGAGCACGCCATTGCCAAATATTTTCACCAAACAAAACAGCTTCTCGCCTACCGCTAGTTTCAAACGTAGCTAGTAATGGATCTGTTTTTGAAATCCCATGAATGGTTTTATTTAATATAGTTTCAAAAGGAATGGAGAAAGCGGCAGAACCATACTGTGAATTTAGTGGTGGAAACGATTCAAAATTAATATCCTCAATTATAAATGGCGCGTAATTTTTATTCAATTCAGCTTGATAGCTTTCTGTTTGATTTGTTATTTCATGCGTAAAGGTTTTATTGATACTTTTTAAAAAATTCAAATCGGTTTTAGTGCCTATTATTGTAAAACGATTTTTGTTTTCCAAATTTAAAGCATCATATAATTTATTAAACTTATTATTTGGTTGATATATAATAACTAATTGAAAATCATTTATTTGTTTTAAAATATTATTGGAGTTTAAGAGTGATACCGAACGCTGTTCGTTACTTTCAATACTCTTTTTTAAAGCACCTAAATCTGGATGAACCATATCGCTTACTAAAGCAATCTTTGTTTTCTGATCAATGACTTCAATAGCAAAATTTTTTAAATTATTGGTTTTGTTTTTCTCGTTATTTAAAGGTTCTAACTGGGCCTTGTATGCATGTACGCCTGCGGAATTTGCTGGAAGTTTAAAATTTACAACTTTAGAGTTATTCTGTTTTGTGAAATTTATAATTTCAGAATATACAACGTTGTTACCATTCGTAACAACAAATTTAGAATTCACAGCTGTTTCACCATTAAACACTAAAATAGTTTCAACTGGAAACTGGTTTTTTAAATACGCATATTTATTAACGTTTAACTGCTGAATTTTTAAATCGGTATAACGAACCGTATCACCCAAAATAATTGGATATATGGGCTGTTTGTAATTGTGATGCGAAAACTCATAGCTGTTACCATAAGTTTGGTTGCCATCGGTAATTAAAATAGTAGGCGAAATAGTTTGCTTATAAATTTGAGATAGTTGGATAAAAGCAGCCTCTATATTAGTTTGCTTTTCGTTGAATTCGAAACTATTTGAAGCCTTTAATTTTTCACCAAGTGTATAGGTTTCCATATTAAATTTATCGTTTAGGCTTTTACTTGCTTTTAAATTTTCAACTAAACGATTGGTAGCAACATCTTGTTTTAAATACTTTACAGAATTTGAATTATCAACCGCAATAACTAAATTAGGTTTTATAGTAGAAAGGGTTATTTGCTCAAGTTTAGGGTTAATAAGCAATAAGAGTACTGAAAAAACAGTCACAAACCTTAAAAACAAAAAAAGCATGTTTAATTTAGACATGCTTTTTTTATTCCATTTATACTGAAACCCTGCTAATAATAGAGCAAAAATTCCTGCAATAACAATAAATAAGAGTGTTGTATAACTCATTGAAAGTTTAACGATTTTAATAATGAGATACTCTCTCTCTTAGAGAGAATAATAAAATGTGTTAGGTTAACATACCACCATCTACATGAAGTGTTTGTCCTGTAACATAGGCACTCATATCACTTGCTAAAAACACACACACATTAGCAACATCTTCTGGAGTACCGCCGCGTTTTAACGGAATGCCTGCACGCCACCCTTTAACGACTTCTTCGTCAAGTTTAGCTGTCATCTCTGTTTCGATAAAACCTGGAGCAACTACATTGCTTCTTATATTTCTAGACCCTAATTCTAAAGCTACAGATTTTGAAAACCCTATAATACCAGCTTTAGAAGCTGCATAATTTGTTTGCCCCGCATTCCCTTTCACACCCACAACAGAACTCATATTAATAATAGAGCCTTTACGTTGTTTTAGCATGGTTTTTTGAACTGCTTTCGTCATATTGAAAACCGATTTTAGGTTTACTTCAATAACAGTATCAAAATCTTCTTCTGAAATACGCATTAATAAATTATCTTTAGTAATTCCTGCATTGTTAACTAATATATCAATACTACCAAATTCTGCGACAACATCCTCTGCTAATTTTTGAGATTCCTCAAAACTAGCTGCATTACTTTTATAGCCTTTAGCTTTTATACCTTGTGCATTTAATTCTTTTTCGAGTTCGTTAGCAGCTTCAACAGAACTACTATATGTAAATGCAATATTGGCTCCTTGAGCAGCAAATACTTGTGCAATTCCTCTACCTATACCTCTACTAGCTCCAGTAATAATGGCCGTTTTTCCTTCTAATAATTTCATTTGATTGTTTATTTAATATATCACGAATACACTACTATAATCTTTTGTAATCGTTGTATGGTTGATTAATTTTCAAATTCAAATATAACAATTCCTAAGTTGCTTCAAATAAAAAAACCACAGAAAATCTTATGCTGTTTTTCAAATACTTTTTTAAGATTTCTTTAGTACCCACTGCTAAAAAATAGTCCTATAAAGAATAATCCAAAAATAAATGGTTGTGTTTTTTTATATTTCTAGTTTTATGACTTTAGCCAATCGATCAATACCCAATCGTTTTTATTAACTCTATTTCATTGTTAAGCATAAAAAAACCGTTGATCTTTTTTAATCAACGGTTTTATATCTATAATTAAATCTTATTTTGATAAAACTTCAGCAACTTTTTTACCTATTTCAGCAGGAGAATCTACAACGTGAATACCACAAGCGCTCATAATTTTCTTTTTGGCTTGTGCTGTATCATCACTTCCTCCAACAATAGCACCAGCGTGCCCCATGGTACGACCTGCAGGAGCTGTTTCACCAGCAATAAAACCTACAATTGGCTTTTTGCTACCACTGGCTTTATACCAGTTTGCAGCATCTGCTTCTAATTGACCACCAATTTCACCAATCATAACAACGATGTCTGTTTCTGGGTCGTTAATTAAAAGTTCTACCGCTTCTTTAGTGGTCGTTCCAATGATAGGATCTCCACCAATACCAATCGCTGTTGTGATCCCTAAACCTTGTTTTACAACTTGATCGGCAGCTTCATAGGTTAATGTACCTGATTTAGAAACGATACCTACTGTTCCTTTTTTGAAAACGAAACCTGGCATGATCCCAACTTTAGCTTCCCCTGGGGTGATAACACCTGGGCAGTTTGGACCAATTAAACGGCAGTCTTTGTTTTTTATATAATTTGAAACCGTGATCATATCGGCAACAGGAATACCTTCCGTAATAGTGATAATAACTTTTATTCCAGCATCCGCAGCTTCCATAATAGCATCTGCAGCAAAAGCTGGTGGCACAAAAATAATGGTTGTATCGGCCCCCACTTGCTCTACAGCATCCTTAACAGTATCAAATACAGGTCTATCTAAATGTGTTTGACCTCCTTTTCCAGGTGTAACACCACCTACAACGTTTGTTCCATATTCAATCATTTGACTTGCATGAAACGTACCTTCACTACCTGTAAAACCTTGAACTATTATTTTTGAATCTTTGTTTACTAAAACACTCATTTTATATTTTTTTATTTAAATAAAGCTGCACAAAAATACTTTTTTTGCTTATACTTTTAGCAGCAATTTAGATTTATTTTTTAGTTTTTATAAACTCTAATATTTGTGGAATTTGTTTGATGTTTGCCATTTCCCTCATTTCAGCTCGGGCTTCTTGTGCTGGGGTTCCCCAATAGGTTTTATTAGGTTCAAGCGATTTACTAATACCTGATTGCGCATGTAATACGGCCTTTTTACCAATAGTTACACCACTAGTACAGCCTACTTGTCCCCAAATAGTCACTTCGTCCTCTATAACCACACAGCCAGCAATACCAACTTGGGAAGCAATTAAACATTTTTTTCCAATGACGGTATCGTGCCCTATCTGGATTTGATTATCTAATTTAGAACCTTCTTTTATAGTTGTATCGCCTGTAACACCTCTATCAATAGTGCAATTCGCACCAATATCCACATGGTCTTCAATAACCACACGTCCACACGACTTTAACCTATCAAAACCTTCGGGTCTTTTTTTGTAATAAAAAGCATTCGCACCTAAAACGGTTCCAGAATGAATCGTAACATGATTACCAATAATAGCATCATCATAAATACTCACATTGGAGTGTATGATACAATTTTTACCAATTACCACATTATGGCCAATAAAAGAATTGGGTTGTACCACCGAATTCACTCCAATACTAGCCGAATCCGATATATGGCTGGTGGCTGCTTTAAAGGGCTTAAAATAGTCGGTAAGTTTATTGAAATCTCTAAAAGGATCATCGCTAATTAATAGCGCTTTCCCTTCAGGGCATACAACTTCTTTATTAATTAAAATAATGGTAGCAGCAGAGCTCAATGCCTTGTCATAATACTTGGGATGGTCTACAAAAACAATATCACCGGGTTCTACCACATGAATTTCATTCATGCCCGATACAGGAAAATTGTCGCTGCCAATAAAACTGCAATCAATTAATTGAGCAATTTTTTTTAAAGTATATGGGTTTGCAAATTTCATTTATGATGTTTAATCGTTGAATTGTTGAACCGTTTAAACAAATAAACCCATCAACAAATAAACCTATTTACTCTTTTACACGCTCTTTGTAAGTTCCTTTTTCAGTTTCTACCTTAATCTTATCACCTTCATTAATAAATAAAGGCACGTTAACAATAGCTCCCGTTTCAACGGTTGCAGGCTTCGTGGCATTGGTAGCTGTGTTTCCTTTAATACCAGGTTCGGTAGCTGTTACTTCTAAAACAACACTTGCAGGCATTTCTACCGAAAGCGGCATATTATCTTCAGCGTTTATAATTACAGTAACTACCTCACCCTCTTTCATTAAGCCTGGGTTATCTAAAGCAGATTCTTGTAATTGGATTTGAGTATAATCTTCAGTATTCATAAAATGATAATACGCACCATCATTGTATAAGAATTGAAATTTATGTGTTTCAACACGTACATCTTCTAACTTATGTCCTGCAGAAAAAGTATTATCTAACACTTTTCCATTGGTAACACTTCTCATTTTTGTTCTTACAAACGCAGGTCCTTTTCCTGGTTTTACATGTAAAAACTCTATGATTTTATAAATGTCGTTATTATACCTAATACATAATCCGTTTCTAATATCACTTGTAGTTGCCATTGTATTGTTTTTGTTAAATATTATGTTGTTAAGCCGTTTGTTGTTAAGTTGCTTCTTATTAAGTTATAAGTTGTTAAGTTGAAAACGGCTAAACAACTCTACGACAAACGACTTAACTTTTTAATTTGATTTAAAATATCCTTTCATGATGCCTCGTTGAGAATCTTTTATAAACTGAAGGATTTCATCACGTTCTGGAGTGGCTTCCATTTCAGCTTCTATTATTTCGGTTGCCTGTGTATTATTGTAATTTTTTTGGTATAGAATTCTATAAATATTCTGAATTTCTCTAATTTTTTCAGTGGAATACCCACGCCTTCTTAATCCAACTGAATTAATACCGACATATGACAAAGGCTCTCTCGCAGCCTTTACAAAAGGAGGTACATCTTTACGTACTAAAGATCCACCAGTAACAAAAGCATGATTGCCTATTGAAACAAATTGGTGAACTGCTGTCATACCTGCCAAAACAACATAATCACCAATAGTTATGTGGCCTGCAAGTGTGCTATTATTAGAAAAAATACAATTATTACCTACAACACAATCGTGTGCAATGTGGCAATAAGCCATGATTAAACAATTATTGCCTATAACTGTTTTCATTCTATCTGATGTCCCTCGATTAATGGTAACACATTCTCTAATAGTTACATTATCACCTATTTCAACAGTAGTTTCTTCGTCGTTATATTTTAAATCTTGTGGAACCGCAGAAATAACAGAACCAGGGAAAATACTACAATTTTTACCAATACGAGCACCTTCCATAATGGTAACATTGCTACCTATCCAAGTACCCTCACCAATTATTACATTATTATGTATGGTAGTAAAAGGCTCTATTACAACGTTTTTTGCAATTTTAGCATCTGGATGCACGTAAGCTAGTGGTTGATTCATTTATTAGTTTTTATTTTTTAATAAATCAAAATAGATTTAATTATTTAACTTTTGATATTTGAGCCATAAGCTCTGCTTCTGCACAAAGTTTACCGTTTGCATATGCATACCCTTGCATATGGCAAATACCACGACGAATTGGTGTAATTAACGAACATTTAAATATTAAAGTATCGCCTGGCACTACTTTTTGTTTAAACTTAACATTGTCCATTTTCATGAAAAAGGTTAAATAATTTTCAGGGTCTGGAACCGTGTTTAAAACTAAAACACCCCCCGTTTGAGCCATAGCTTCTACAATTAAAACTCCTGGCATTACTGGTGCTCCAGGAAAGTGTCCCGCAAAGAAAGACTCGTTCATAGTCACATTTTTCAATGCAATAACATGGCTATCGGAAAGTTCAAAAACTTTATCGATTAATAAAAAAGGTTGTCTGTGAGGCAACATGGCCATGATTTGGTTCACATCCATTAAAGGCGTTTGATTCAAATCGATATTAGGCACATTATTACGACGGTCGTTTTTTATAAGTTTTGAAAGTTTTTTTGCAAATTGTGTATTCACATAATGCCCTGGCTTATTAGCTATTACTTTACCTCTAATTCGGGTTCCAATAAGTGCTAAGTCTCCTAAAACATCTAATAATTTATGTCTTGCAGCTTCATTTGGGTAATGTAATGTTAAATTGTCTAAAATACCATTTGATTTTACTTTAACAGTATCCTTTTTAAATGCAACTTTAAGTTTTTCCATCGTGTCAGTAGACAATGGTTTGTCAACATAAACAATCGCATTATTTAAATCACCTCCTTTTATTAATCCATTTTGAAGGAGCATTTCAATTTCATGCAAAAAACTAAAGGTTCGCGCATCTGAAATTTCATTTTTAAAATCTGAAATTTGGTTTAATGTGGCATTTTGAGTTCCTAACACTTTAGTACCAAAATCTACCATGGTAGTTATTTGGTATTCTTTTGAAGGCATTACGAGTATTTCACTACCCGATTCTTCATCGGTATATGAAATAATATCAGTTATCACATACTCTTCTCTAAAAACATCCAGTTCTACAACCTCTGCTTTTTCTAAAGCTTCCACAAAAAATTTAGAAGACCCATCCATGATTGGAGGTTCTGAAGCATTAAGTTCTATAATAGCATTGTCTACGTCTAAACCAACCAAAGCCGCCAATACATGCTCTGATGTCTGTATGCTCACGCCGTTTTTCTCTAAGCAGGTGCCTCGTTGTGTACTTGTTACAAAATTAGCATCAGCCTCAATAACAGGCATCCCCTCTAAATCAATACGCTTAAAAACCAATCCTGTGTTAGCCGCTGCTGGTTTAAAAGTTAATGTTACGTTTTTTCCTGTGTGTAAACCAACACCTGTTAAAGAAACCTCTTTCTTTATGGTTTTTTGTTTTATTTCAGTAGTTACTATTCCCATTTATTTTTTTCTAAATCATTAATATTTCTAACAATCTTAGGTAAGTTCTTAAAATGAACATACGATTTATTATAATCGGTTAAACTAAGTGCTGGTGAACCTTGAAGCACTTCATTATCTTTTACATTTCTTGCAATACCCGATTGTGCTTGAATTTTTACATTATTACCAATAGTAATATGGCCTGCAATGCCTACTTGACCTCCAATTTGGCAGTTATCCCCTATTTTTGTAGAGCCAGCAACACCTGTTTGAGCTGCAATGACTGTGTTTTTTCCAATTTCAACATTGTGGGCAATTTGAATATGATTGTCTAATTTTGCGCCTTCACGAATGATGGTGGAACCTATAGTAGCTCTATCTATAGTTGTAGCTGCACCAATATCTACATAATCTTCAATAATAACATTTCCTGTTTGTGGGATTTTATTATAGCCTCCATTTTCGTTTGGTGCAAAACCAAAGCCATCGGCACCAATAATAACCCCCGAATTTACAACACAGGTATGGCCTATAATAGTTTCCGAATAAATTTTTGCTCCAGAAAAAATAATAGTATTATCGCCAATAACGACATTCTCTCCTATATATGTGTTCGGAAATATTTTAACATTATTTCCTATTTTAGCATGTTCACTAATGTATGAAAACGCACCAATATATACAGCTTCTCCATATTTTGCAGATTCAGAAACAAAAGAAGGTTGTTCAATTCCAACTTTATTAAGTTTAGTCGCGTTGTAATATTCAAGAATTTTAGAAAAAGCTAAATAAGCGTCATCAACCTTAATTAAGGTGGTATTAAGGACGTTTTCAGGAATAAAAGTTTTGTTTACAATAGTAATGGAAGCTTTGGTGCTATATATATGTGGGGTATATTTTGGATTTGCCAAAAACGTTAAAGAGCCTTCAAAACCTTCTTCAATTTTTGATAGTTTTGATACTTCAGCAAGGGGATTTCCCACCACATCACCTTCTAAAATCCCTGCTATTTGTTGTGCTGTAAATTTCACACTTTAATGTTTATTATTTTTATAATAGGTTTCGCAAAAATAGGAAAAATGTCCTAAACTTTTTCAATTGATTTTCCTTATTGTTAATCATTGAAAATCAATAGTTTAAATTTTAAATTAAATAATTATTCACAAATTAATTTGTTATGGACTCTTTTGGGTAACAGATATAGTACTTGGTTACGGGTTTTGATAAAGCTTTTAAATTAAGTTGATCCGATGCTTTAACGATGTCTTCAACCTTGCCTGATTTGTGTAATATATTAATTCCTTTATGATTGTTTTGGTAGGCTTGATTTGAAATACTTCCTGTAAATACAAAATATTTAGCTTCGTTTTCTGAAATGTTATATTTCGAGATCCATGTGTCTATATGTTTTTGTAACTCTTTTTCTTTTACAGGTTTCTTTTTTAATTTAACTGTTAGCAAATTTCTATTAATTATCATTTCGCACAAATTACTCAACACAAAATCGGAATCAAATTGCCAGTGTTTCATTGCCGAAATAATATCGAAATCATCCAATTGAGAAAAAACATTCAGTATGTTTTTATTAAAATCTTCTATTGAAATTTTATTTTCTAAAAAGTACAACAGTGGTTTACTGGCTTCTAATTTGTGGTGGTTATTATGTAGCTCTTTGGCACGTTGGAGCACTCTAATTAATAATTGTTCGGCAGCCAAGCCTGTTTTATGTAAATACACTTGCCAATACATAAAACGTCTTGCAATTAGGAATTTCTCTACGCTATAAATACCTTTTTCTTCTACTACTAATTCATCGTTCACCACATGAAGCATGGTTATTAAACGTTCACTATTCACATTGCCTTCTGCAACCCCTGTATAAAAACTATCGCGTTTTAAATAATCGGCTCTATCCATATCAAATTGTCCTGAAATGAGCTGACACATAAACTTTCTGGGGTATTCGCCTTTAAAAATATTAATTGCAAGCGTTAAACTTCCGTTAAATTCTTCATTTAAACGCTCCATAAAAAGCAAAGAAATCTGCTCATGAGAGACGCTTTCCACAATACTATGTTCCATGGCATGCGAAAAAGGACCATGACCAATGTCGTGCAATAAAATAGCAGCATATAGCCCTGTTTCTTCGTCATTCGAAATTGTAACTCCTTTAAACCGAAGTACATTAACCGTTTTCTGCATTAAATACACACACCCAATAGCATGATGAAACCGGGTATGATGTGCTCCCGGATATACTAAATAAGACATCCCCATTTGCGTAATTCTTCTCAAACGCTGAAAATACTTATGCTGTATTAAATCGAAAATAAGAGAGTTTGGAATCGTAATAAATCCGTAAATTGGGTCGTTTAATATTTTAAGTTTGTTCAAACTTTAAAAGTTAGGGTTTAATAGACACAAATATAATTATATACCGTATATATAAAAGACTATACTATGAACAAATTAATATTAACACTTATTAAAAACATATAAATGAATATAATAAAAATACTTTGGGTAGATGATGAAATTGATTTATTGAAACCACATATATTATTCTTACAACAACGCAACTATATTGTTACTACGTGTAAAAGTGGCACAGAAGCTATAGAAATTCTTGAAAGTGAAAATTTTGACATTGTTTTTTTAGATGAAAATATGCCTGGACTTACGGGGCTTGAAACTTTAAATGAAATAAAGGAGAAACAAGACAATCTTCCTGTTGTTATGATTACAAAAAGTGAAGAAGAATATATTATGGAAGAAGCTATTGGCAATAAAATAGCCGATTACCTTATAAAACCCGTGAATCCCAATCAAATTCTCTTAAGTTTAAAGAAAAATTTAGATCATTCCCGACTTATTTCAGAAAAAACGACCTCAAACTACCAGCAAGAGTTTAGAAAAATATCTATGGATTTGTCTATGGTTAACTCTTATGAAGAATGGGTGGCTTTATATCAAAAACTAATTTATTGGGAACTTCAACTTGAAAACATTGAAGATGCAGGTATGTTTGAAATATTGGAATCTCAGAAAAACGAGGCTAACACCCATTTTGGCAAGTACATAGAAAAAAATTACGCTAAATGGTTTTTGCATAATACCGAAGCTCCCATCATGTCGCATACGCTCTTTAAAGAAAAAATTGCACCCGAGTTGAGTAAAGACCAACCTACCCTATTAGTTGTTGTTGATAATTTAAGATATGACCAATGGAAAGTATTTGAACCTATCATAAATAATCATTACAAAAAAGAAAAAGAAGAAGCCTTTTATAGCATATTACCAACCGCAACCCAATATGCTAGAAATGCTATTTTTTCTGGATTAATGCCAAGCGATATGGAAAAACTTTTTCCTCAATTTTGGAAAAATGATACGGATGAAGGTGGTAAAAATTTACATGAAGAGGATTTTTTAAAAACACAAATGAAACGATTGGGATTAAATCATTACAGCCATGAATTTCATAAAATAACCAATTTAAAAGCAGGTAAAAAATTAGTAGAAAACTTCAAAACTTTAAAAAACAACGACCTCAATGTTATTGTCTATAATTTTGTAGATATGCTTTCGCATTCCAAAACCGAAATGGAAGTTGTTAAAGAATTAGCGTCCAATGATAAAGCATACCGATCATTAACCTTAAGCTGGTTTAAAAATTCCCCGCTTTTAGAAATGATACAACAGGCCCAACAATTAGGTTTTAAACTTATATTAACCACAGATCATGGCACCATAAATGTAAAAAACCCTTCAAAAGTTATAGGAGATAGAGATACCAGTTTAAATCTGCGTTATAAAACAGGACGTAGTTTGACTTATGAAAGCAAAGACGTACTGGTTTTTAAAGACCCCAAAGAGGTGCATTTACCTTCAATAAACATGAGCAGTTCTTATATTTTTGCAAAAAGTGACTTATTCTTTGCGTATCCTAACAACTATAATCATTATGTTAGTTATTTTAGAAATACCTATCAACATGGTGGTGTTTCTCTCGAAGAAATGATTATTCCTTTTGCAGTGTTCAATCCAAAATAATCTATGTAATACCAAAAACACCGATAAAATACGTTTTTATTAGTGTTTTTAAGTTTTAATTTGTAATATTGCGCATAAACAGAATTTAAAGTTGGAAATAGAATTTCAATTAATTGATATAGATGCAGTTGTAAAAAAGCTGTTGAAAAATTTAAAAAGTAAAACCATCTTGCTGTATGGAGAAATGGGCGTTGGTAAAACTACTTTAATTAAAAACATAGTAAAAGAATTAGGTAGCAGCGATAAAGTGAGTAGCCCAACCTTCTCGATTGTTAATGAATATGAATTAAAAACTGATAAAATTTTTCATTTCGATTTATATCGAGTTAAAAATTTAGAAGAAGCGTATAATTTTGGTATTGAAGATTATTTAGATTCCAATCATTGGGTTTTGATAGAATGGCCTGAGGTTATTAAGCCAATATTAGATAATCCTTTTGATACCATAACTTTGGAGTTAACTCCTGATAATAGTAGAATGTTAACCCTAATAAATTAAGAAAAATAAACATGCAAAAAGCTATAAATGATAATTAAAACACAACAAAATGTATTGAATTTTACTTTATTACGGGAAACCCATAACGTAAAATTGACAAAACCATGTTTTTAACGTAATTTTAACAATTCGGCATATCCTTCAAAATAGTCTTTAGTTAAATTTGGGTATTAATTAATTAAATCCCTTATAAAATGAAAACTAAAAAGTATTTTATCGCCATCGCGATATTCGGAGGAATGTTGTTTACAGCTTATGCAGCTAATGCATACAACTTAGATGGAACAACAACAGCAAAAGTTGATAAAACAAAAATCAAAGTTCCTACAGACGGATAGGAGAACTTTAATAATCGGGAGTGTCGTAGCCACTTTAATTGCTATGACCCCCTATTTATTCTACCTATATGAAAGTGTTCCCGATACTCCGGTATGGAACACTTTTTTATTTACCTATAAAAGTGATAATTATCAGAGTGCTAATGTAGCCATGTGGATTCTCACTAGTAAAATGATTCCGCTTTTTTTACTGTTTATTTGGTTTTTTACATGCAGACATTGGTGGTATCATGTATTATTAGTGCCCATTTCCATGTATGTTTTTCAAATATTTTCTTTGATACATGGCGACACCAAATACCTAGACGAGTTTCAATTGATGTATTTAATTCCAGTGATGGCTGTTATTGTCCCTTCCATATATCTTATAAAAGCTCAAATTTTTAATAAGATTAACGATGCTTCTAAATCAATGGAAGAATTGGAAGAAGAATTTAAAATGTCGCCCAAAAACTTTTGGGAGAAAATTAAGCAATACTTTTAATTGTTTTTAGAGTTTAGTCTGTCACGTTCATCTAACTCAATTTCTTTTTGATCATTCTTTGGATTTGAATTTCCAAATTTATAATTAAAGCCTAATGTAAACAATCTATTTTCCATTCTAGATTTAGACAAAACATCTTGATTTAAGTATTTAGTTGAAGTATTAAAATTTTGGTTGTTAAATATATCTGTATAGCCAATACTTATAGAAGCTTTGTTTTTCCATAATGTTTTTTTTAGGTTTAAATCCAACCCATGTCGGGTGCTAACGTTTGTGGGCCCGTTTAGCAAAGAGGATATATACAAATAAGACACATCGAATGCTAAGCTATTGTCTTTCAAAAACGTGAAATAATTAATGACATTACCATATAGAGACCATTTATTTATTTCTGTTAATTCATTATTACTTTCTAAAGCATAAAATTGATTCTCATAGTGAAACAAAGAAGATAATACATAAATATTCCATTGATTTGTGAGTTTTGTATAGGTTGTGAAATCTATCCCATATGAAATGCTTTTATCAATGTTTGTATTAATATATTTTAATATATTTTCATCATTATCTTGAAATGTAATTTCTAAAGTTGGATTGTTCTCATAACGATAGTATAATTCAAATGTATAATTTTTGTTAAAGGTATAACCTAAGGTGAATACATCATCAATCTGCGGCTTTAATTTAGGGTCTCCAGTTATAAACGCATTATCATTTAAAAAATACTTAAATGGGTTTAATTCACTATACCTAGGGCGGTAAATACGCTTATTGTAATTAAAGTAAATATCATTATGGTCATTTAATCTACTCAATAAATAAAAAGAAGGAAAAAGTTTTAAATAATCTTTATTGTTGGTAGTATGGGTGGATAAAGAATTTCCTTTAATGTTTGTATATTCAAGACGAACACCAGACTTTAAACTCCAGTTTTCCCAATCTTTTGAATAACTTGTATAGGTTGCGTAATTGATTTCATCATATAAGAATGTATCTGAATTTTCACTATCCACAACTTTTTCTTCATTTTCAAAAATATATTGGATTAAAATACTTTCAGAATTTATATTAGAAATTTTAGCTCCAGCCTCAAATTGCACTAAGGAACTAATAGGTAATTCATAATCTACTTGACCTGTATATAACTTTATTTTTTGACTCGAAAATGTTTGAAAATTATTATTCCTAAATGAGGTGCTTTCATAAGGTAAAAAATAACCTGTTTTTACATCTTGAAAACTCGAGAAATCATAATTGGTGTGATGGACACTAACTAATAATTTTTCACCTTCCTTTTTAAATTTATGAATATAATCTAAAGTAAAAGCTAAATTAAATGTTTCATCTACTAATCTATTGATAGTATTAAATGTAGAATCTAAAACATGGTTGGAGTTATAAACTTCCGTTAAAGAATTAACAAATGTTTTAGTGTTTTCTCTAGGAGATATTAAAATACTTGTAGAATAGCCTAAACTATTGTTTTCATTCAATTTATAATTAATACTAGCATTTATATTATGATTAGACGTTTCTCGCGTTCTTTTAAAATCGGTTTCCCAACTGGATGTATTTTGGTTGTTTTCAATAAAGTTTATAAATTCGTTATTGTGTCTATAATCTTTTCTTGGATTAATACTATAATTAATATAGGTGTTCAATTCTTCTGTTTTGAAAAAATGACTGCTTCCAAATGAGTATTTAGGGTATTCGCTACCCTGCTTATAGTTGCCAAAAACATTACCGTTATACCCAGCTGTAATATTTTCACTCGTAATAATATTAATTACCGCACCTCCCTCCGCTTCGTACTTTGCTGGTGGATTTGTAATAACTTCAATAGATTTTACATTATTTGCAGATATCCCTTCTAAAAGTTGTTGGATTTCATTGTTTGACAAATGTACTTTTCTATCATTTATGTAGATGGTTGGTGTAGAATGTTTAACCGTAATTGAGCCGTCTAGAACCAAAACACCTGGTGTATGCTTCAATACATCAAATACATTGTTATTGGAAAGCGTTGAGTTTTCAACATTAAAAACCAAACGATCTACCATGCGTTTAACGGTGGGGCGTTTCGCAACAACCGTAATACCATCCAAACTCTCAAACTTTTCTTTAAGAATGATAGCGCCTAGATGCTTGCTTTTATCAAAATAAACAGTGCTTTTACTTTCTTCAAAACCGATATAGCTTATTATAAGAGTATAGGTGTTGAATTTTAAATTTTTAAATTGAAAAACACCTTCTTCATTAGTTGTAGTGCCATCTATAAAAATAAGATTATCACCGCTATATAAAACAACATTAGAAAAACTTACGGGGAGATTCTTTTCATCTACAACATTACCTGTTAAAACATAATCTTGGGTATAACTTAATAAACAGGATATACATAACGAACAGGTTAATAATTTTCTAAACATAAATTTGCATCTGTTTACAAAAATATAAATTTATATTAATTAAAGATCAGGCACATGAGTTTTTAAACTTTTCCGTTCAAATTAAATAATTCAGATTAAATACTACTAATAGTCATCTTATAAAATCTAAAATAGTTATTTTTGAAATGTCTCAATACAATAAAAAATTTATGTGTAATTTGATTTTTGTAAACTAAATAATCATGGCAAAGCAATTGTCTCCTTTTACCAAGCAACAACTTTTACCTCAAGAAGAAACCCTTGAGATATTTAAACGTAAGGGTGAATTATATATTGGAATTCCAAAAGAAACGGCTTTTCAAGAAAAACGTGTTTGTTTAACACCTGATGCTGTTTTTGCAATTGTTAGCAATGGGCATCGGGTATTATTAGAATCTGGTGCTGGGGATGGTGCTAATTTTAGTGATAAAGACTACAGTGAAGCGGGTGCTGAAATTACCAACGATACCGCAAAGGTTTTTGCCTGCCCCATGATACTAAAGGTAGAACCACCCAGTTTAGAACAAATAAAACTTATAAATCCGCAAACCATTTTAATTTCTGCGCTTCAAATTAAAACGCAAACTAAAAAATATTTTGAAGCACTTGCCTCTAAACGCATTACAGCCTTGGCTTTTGAATTTATTAGAGATTCTGACGGTACCTATCCTGCCGTAAAGTCTTTAAGCGAAATTGCAGGTACAGCATCGGTACTCATTGCTTCCGAATTATTATCCGACACCAAAGGCGGTAACGGTTTAATGTTTGGGAATATTAGCGGTGTACCCCCATTAGAAGTGGTTATTTTAGGAGCGGGAACCGTGGGTGAATTCGCAGCAAGAAGTGCTATTGGACTGGGTGCCAATGTTAAAATATTCGACAATTCTATTACAAAATTAAGAAGTATTCAAACCCACTTAGGAAGACCGCTTTTTACTTCTACCATGCAACCAAAAAATGTAACTAAAGCTTTAAAACGTTGCGATGTAGTTATAGGTGCCGTAAGAGGGAACAATAGATCGCCTATTGTAGTTTCAGAAGCGATGGTACAATCTATGAAAAAAGGTGCGATCATCATCGATGTTAGTATTGATATGGGCGGGTGTTTTGAAACCAGCGAAGTCACAAACCACAAACAATCAACCTTTATCAAGTATGGTGTGGTTCATTATTGTGTACCCAACATTCCGGCAAGATATTCACGTACAGCCTCAGTATCAATTAGTAATATTTTTACACCTTACTTATTAAAAATTGCAGAAGACGGCGGTTTAGAAAATTCCCTTCGATTTGATAGAGGTTTAAAAAATGGATTGTATTTTTACCACGGAATTTTAACTAGTAAATCTGTTGGTGAATGGTTTGATTTAAATTATAGTGATATCAATTTAATTATTTTTTAAATTAACCAACTCAATAAAACGCCTATTATATTAAATGAAATTAATTCAACGTATTGGTTATTACTTAGGAGGTTTCTCTCTTGGTCTAATACTATTAGCCTTTTTTTTAAATGGAAAAAAAGCATCGTGTAGTTACGGACCCGATGCACGTGTATTAAAAAATATACGGTTAAAAAAAATTAAGTATGTAAATAACATTCAATCTCAATTACTCCATAATAACTTAGATTCTGTTGCTATCCAGTATGTACTAAGAAAAGGTGATGTTAATTTTTCTGAAAGTAATGCGAAACAAAAACCTTGTGGTATTTATAAAGTTGAAGGCGATTATAATGAAAAAGAAATTATATTAACCATTGAAAATTGCGATAGCATTGCTACCATAACCCATTTTAGAATCGCCGATTAATGATTGCCAAACGCTGTTTCGATTTAGTATTTTCAATTATTGGTTTCATTCTACTGGCGCCTTTCCTATTACTTATTTCTATACTTATAAAATTAGATTCTAAAGGCCCCATTTTATTTATTCAAGGGCGCGTTGGGAAAAACAATAAAGACTTCCATATTTATAAATTTAGAACCATGCGTATTCAATCGGAAACGAAAGGATTGCTTACTCTAGGGAACCATGATTCTAGAATTACAAAAATAGGCTACTTTTTACGACGCTATAAAATTGACGAATTCCCACAGCTTATAAATATTTTAAAAGGCGACATGAGTTTTGTTGGCCCCAGACCTGAACTTCGCTATTATGTGAATTTTTACACCGAAGATGATATGAGAATTTTTGTGGTTCGACCAGGAATTACAGGACTTGCTTCATTAAAATATAGAAATGAGGTAGAGCTTTTGAAAGCTGCTGAAAATCCTGAAGAGTTTTTTATAAAAACCATCATCCCAGACAAATTAAAGTACAATAAAGAATATATAAGAAGTAGAAGTTTCGTCTTCGATTTAAAGCTCATCTTTATTACCATCATCAAAGTTGTAGCAAAATAATACTTCTCGGTATACCATTTGGATTAACACGATATTCTTCCTATTTTGGAAAGGTATTTAACCTCATAAAAAACACTTAACCAAACGCGCGTTATTAAATGAACCAAGCAACCTACAACCATATAAAAGAATTGATTGAAAAGTCTGGGGTTATTCATTTAAATACAGAACAAGCGTGTCAAAACTTCAATTTTTCTAATGAAACCATATTAATTACAGGAGCAGCAGGTTCTATTGGTAGTGAACTTGCCAAACATATTTTAGCTTGTGATTATAAAAAACTGATTCTTATTGATATTGCTGAATCCCCTCTTTATAACTTAATTAAAACGTTTGAAAATGAAGCGTTAAATAAAATAGACTATTTGCTTATAAATATTAATGACGTTTGTTCTGTAACTCATCTTTTTGAAAATTATAAGCCTACAGTAATTTTTCATGCCGCAGCGTATAAGCATGTGCCTTTAATGGAAGCCCATCCCTACGAAGCTGTTAAAACAAATATTTTAGCCACCAAATTATTGGCAGATTTAGCTATAAAATATGAAGTTAATAAATTCATTTTAATATCTACCGACAAAGCTGTAAACCCAATTAGCGTTATGGGACTTACTAAATACATTGCAGAAAATTACATTATTCAGTTAGCTCAAAAAAGCAACACGCAATTTGTAATAACCCGCTTTGGAAATATTATAGGATCCAACGGCTCTGTTTTACCTCTTTTTAAAAAGCAAATAGATTCGGGATTGCCTTTAACAATTACCAGTAAAACCATAGCACGCTATTTTATAGATAAACATAAAGCCTGTCATTTAATTTTAAAAATTGCTGCTTTTAACAAACCAGACGCACATATTTTTACTTTTAATATGGGTGAACCTATTAAATTGATAGATTTAGCACAATGCTTTATAGAAACTTATGCAAAAAATAACACGGTAGAAATTAAAATTACAGGATTACGCCCTGGAGAAAAACATGATGAAGACATTATTTGGCAAAACGAAGTATTAGTGGCAACTACAGATAAAGATATTTTACTTGTTAAACGAAAGAATAAAAAGCCCATTAAAAGTATAAATTTAAATGATCTTCTAAACATCACTCCTTACCTATCTCCTCAAGAAATTAAAAATATGCTATTAAACTATATTTAGCTTTTATAAAGTTTTACGTCGGTTTTTCTCTTTTTTTAAGAGCGCCATTTCCCTGCTTGTTTGTCCAGCTACCGATGTGTTTTCTTCTGCACGCCGTATTAAATAAGGCATCACGTCTTTTACAGGACCAAAGGGCACATATTTCGCCACGTTATACCCTAGCGCTGCTAAATTAAAACTGATATTGTCGCTCATACCGTATAGTTGTCCAAACCACACTCTAGAATCATTATTCTTTATACCTTTTTCGGTCATTAAATCCATAAGCAGGTATGAACTTGCTTCATTATGCGTTCCTGCGAACACCGACATACAATCTAAATGATTTATCATATAGTTTAAAGCCGCATTAAAGTTTTTATCTGTATTTACTTTACTCGTACAAATAGGAGACCTATAACCTTTTTCTTTAGCTCTGTCGTTTTCTTTTTCCATATAGGCACCACGCACCAATTTATAGCCAAGAAAGTACCCCCCTTTTTGGGCCTTTTTGTGCTCGTTCTTTAAAAAAGCGAACCGGTCATGCCTGTACATTTGTAGGGTATTAAAAACAACAGGTTTATCAGTATTGTATTTTTCCATCATTTGGGTTATTAATGCATCGGCAGCATCTTGAAACCAACTTTCTTCCGCATCTATTAAAACAGCAACATTGTTTGTTTTAGCCTTTTTACAAACCACATCAAACCGTTCTACAACCTTTTGCCATTCTTCCGCTTCCTGGTTCGTTAAAGGCTCCCCTTTGCCTATTTTTTCATATAAGTAAAAACGACCAAAACCAGATGGTTTAAAAACAGCTATCGGAATGGCTTTAATTGCTTTACCGAACTCGATAATTTTAAGAATAACATCTCGGGCATAATCAAACTCCTTTTCACTTTCTTTAGCTTCCACCGAAAAATCTAATACCGAGCTCACCCCTTTTTCATACATTCTATCAATAACAGGTAAACAATCTTCTTCATTAACACCACCACAAAAATGATCAAATACTGTATAACGAATGAGTCCTTCAATGGGTAAATGGGCTTTTAAAGCAAAATTTGTAACGGCTGTACCTATTCTAACCAACGGTTCTATAGAAATCATTTTGAACAAAAAGTAGGCGCGTTTCAGTTCTGAATCACTTTTTAAAGCAAAAGCAATTTCAGTATTATCAAAAATGGGGGTGTTTCTTTGCATTTTATTCAAAATTTGCTGCAAATATAATTAACCACAAGTTACCATTTTATATAAAATCTCCTTAATTTCGTGTTTTCAAAAAAAATAACTATTTATGGATTCTATAACAACAAATAAGTGTACTATTCATTTTAATAATATTTGTTATTCCTCTCTAAATGAACATCTTAAAAAGAGTAATTTTTCTAAAATTTTTATTTTAGTAGATGAAAACACACATCAACATTGCTTAGCATATTTTTTAAAAAGGATAGAAACAGAGCGTGCTATTGAAATAATTGAAATAGAATCTGGTGAAATAAACAAAACCATTGAAACATGTGTGGGTGTTTGGAATACCCTTTCTGAATTAAATGCCGACCGAAAAAGTCTGCTTATAAATATTGGTGGAGGTGTTATTACCGATTTAGGCGGTTTTGTTGCCTGTACTTTTAAACGCGGCATTGCTTACGTGAATGTACCTACTACCCTATTATCTATGGTAGATGCCTCGGTTGGTGGTAAAACAGGTGTCGATTTGGGCCATTTAAAAAATCAAATAGGTGTGATAAGCAACCCCGATTTAGTTCTTATAGATACTCATTTTTTAAGCACATTACCACAAAACCAAATGCGTTCTGGCTTAGCCGAAATGCTAAAGCATGGATTAATTAGTGATGAAAATTATTGGAATAAATTTCAAGATTTGTCAAAACTTTCTTTAGATGATTTAGACGATTTAATTTATGAATCGGTAATGATTAAAAAGAATGTAGTTGAAATCGATCCCTTAGAAAACAACCTTCGTAAAACCTTAAATTTTGGCCACACCCTCGGTCATGCTATAGAATCACATTTTTTAAGCAACCCTAATAAAACAACGTTACTCCATGGTGAAGCCATTATTATTGGTATGATTTTAGCTGCTTATATTTCTACGGAATTAGCTGGGTTTCCAAAACAAGTGGCCCATCATATTAAAACCCTGTTTGTGGATTATTACGGTAAAATAAATATTGAGCCATCTGAATATCCAACCATTATTGAATTACTTAAATATGATAAAAAAAACAATCATGGTAATATCAACTTTGTGCTACTAGAAACTATTGGAAAACCAAGAATAGATTGTTTGGTTGATGATAAAATCATTATAGATGCCTTCGAATTTTATGCCTCATAAGCATAAACTCATTTTAACACTAACTTTTTAATTGGTTCAATTTTGTAATGCTACATTTTTTTTCTAAAAAATACTTTTTACAGGATTTACTTGAAGGCTTTGTAGATATTCATAATCACATACTTCCAGGGATAGACGACGGTGCAAAAAGCGTTGAAGAATCTATTGATTTAATTAAAAGACTTAAAGAATTAGGGGTTAGGCAATTTATCCCTACCCCACATATTATGCAGGATTTTTATCCGAATACCGACGAAACTATTGGGAATGCCTATGAATTATTATTAGAAAGTTTAAATACAAACGTATTAAGTACTATTTCAATAAATCCAGCTGCTGAATACATGCTGGACACCACATTTGAAAAATTATTGGAAGAAGGGAATCTTTTTACCTTAAAAGGAAGCTATGTACTTATTGAAATGTCTTATTTTCAGCCTCCTATTAATTTAGAATTTCTTATTTTTAAAATTAAAACCAAAGGTTATTTACCTGTTTTAGCGCATCCAGAACGTTATACATTTTACCACAACAACCTTCAATATTACGACAAGTTAAAACAATTAGGATGCTTTTTTCAGCTTAACTTATTGTCATTAAGTGACTATTATGGTACTAGTGTGGAAAAAATAGCGAACTATTTAATTGAAAGGAATCTTATTGATTTTGTTGGTACGGATACGCACCATACCACCCACATCGAAACACTCTCAAACTTAGTTTTAAATAAAAAAACTTCAAAGAAAGTAGCGTATTTAATTAATAATACAAATACGACATTTTCAGTTATTTAAAAATTTTCTTTAAAAAACTGTTCTTTTCTGGAGCTCCATAATACCCATATTTAGCACCATAGCCAAAGTTTGCTTGACTCACGTCGTTTACAACCAACATCATACCATTTAATTTTTTGGAAGCATGAAGTTCTTTTGCAAAGTTTAGAACTTGCTTTTCGGTATAACCTGCTCGAGTTAAATATATAGTATGTCCTGCGTATTGGCTAATTAATAAGGTGTCCGTTACTAACATAGCAGGTGCCGTATCTACAATAACGATGTCGTATTGGTTAGAGGCATAATCAAATAACTCTTTAATTCTACCACTCATTAATAACTCTGCAGGGTTAGGTGGTACTTTTCCTGAAAGTAAAATATCTATTTTTATATCATTAATAGTATAGGTATTAATTGTTTCCCCTACTAAAATAGATTTATCAACTAAATATTCGGTCAATCCAACTCCTGAATTATTAGGCTTAATTTGATTTTTAATTGCTGAATGTATTTGTGGATTTCTAATATCCGCACCAATTAATAATACACGTTTATTTGTATTCGCTAGGGTAAGTGCCGTATTAATACTGAAAAAAGATTTGCCTTCCCCATTAATAGTTGAGGTTACAAAAACAACATTTTCGTAATTTTCTACATTTCTACCACGTCTTACATAATCGAAATTAGTTCTTACAATTCTAAAAGACTCAGACAAAATAGATCTGTCATTCTTTTCTATTAATAGCTTTTCTGCTTTTCTAGCATTCACTTTAGGAATTTCACCTAAAACAGTAATGTTTTTAATTTCTTTCTCTAAATCTTCTTTATTGTGAATTTTGGCGTCTAATAAGTCTCTTAAATAAATTATTCCAAAAGGAATGATTAACCCCAAAAATAATGAAGCTAGATACATCATTTTTTTATTGGGAGATATCGGCGATCCAGAGTAATACGCTTCATCCAATATTTTTAAATTAGGTGCTGTGGATGTTAATGTAATAGCAGCCTCTTCCCTTTTTTGTAATAAATAAAGGTATAAGGATTCTTTAATACCTTGTTTTCGTTCTATACCTCTCAATTTACTTTCTTGTCCAGGTACAGAAAATATCTTTGAATTAATCTTACTTAATTGATTTTCAAGACTATTAATTTGAATGTTTAAGGTTTTTTTAGAGTTATTGATACTTTGCCCTAAACTTTGTTTAATACTGCTTAAGGTTTGATCTAATTCTACAACCACCGTATTTTTCTCTCCGGCACTTTTTAATAAACGTTCTCTACTGGCTAATAGCTCGTTATATTTTGAAGAAAGCGCGCTTATGGAAGGATCTCCCATGCCTAAATTAGAAGGGATGGGTTTTAAAGATCCAGAAGTCTCTAATGATTCATTCATGTAATTCAGTAAACGCAGCTGAGTTTTACTATCCGTAAGTGCTTGTTCATTTAATACACTTGAATTTAAAAACTGACCTGCTTCCGAACTTACATCTGTTAACTTATTACCGGTTTTAAACCGCACAATGCTGTCATCTACATTTACCAGATCGGAAGCTATAAGTTGCACACGCGAGTCAATAAAGTCTGCTGTATTTTTAGAGCGAATATTTTTTAATTGCGTGGTATAAATATCATATTCATAAATTATACCATCAATAATGTCGGTTGCTTTTTGAGGTATGGGGTCTGTAAAATAAATATCTAATATTTTTGAAGAACTAGACGATTGATAAACCTCAATTTTATTTCTTAACTCATTTGCCATAGAACTTACAGGGCTCACTTTAACCCTATAGTTATTTCCTATTAAGTTATGAGTGTTTTTATTTTTAGGAGTTACTACGAAACTTCCAAAATAAGTTGAAATATTCTCACCAAATGATTTAATGATAGGTTCATCTGTTTCATTAACTCT
Source organism: Mariniflexile litorale (assembly GCF_031128465.2). GTDB lineage: Bacteria > Bacteroidota > Bacteroidia > Flavobacteriales > Flavobacteriaceae > Mariniflexile > Mariniflexile litorale. The sequence continues at coordinate 3,961,917 of NZ_CP155618.1, forward strand.
ATATTCAAAACTAGTATCAGTATTAATATCTATAAAAAAATTAAAATCAACAGCATTGAATAAAGAATCAGTAACAATAAAACTAACATCAATAGGCGCATTTTTATAAAGCTCTAATTCTAAAACAAGACCTTGAGTAAAATATTGCACATTTAAATTAAGAGATTTTACAACACTCTCTACAACGCGCTTCGACTTTATAACCAAAATTTCATCCTCCACTTCTGCATTGGTACTATTTACAGGAGATAAATCACTCAAAGCAGCCAAAGGAGATGTCTGGTCGTTCTCACTAATTAACATGATTTTAGCAGTAGCAGAATACTGAGGTGTTGTATATCTTAAGTAAAAATAAACAGCTACTAAACAAAGAAAACAACTTAAAACAAACCATTTCCATTGTTTAAAATACAAAGAAAGCATTTTCTTTAAATTAAAAGAATTGGAAGTTTCTATTTTTGAAATATTATTTATATCCATCATGAGTAACTAATTTCTTGTAACAAAAATAAGAGTGGTTGTTAAAATAAAAGAGGTAATACTAATAATGGTGCCAACTCTAGAATCTCCAGAAGCATTACTTATAGATGAATTATTAGGTTCAACGTACACATAATCATTCTGTGTTAAATAATACACAGGGGAGTTAAAAACTTCTTTGTTGGTTAAATCGACACGTGTATAGGTTTTGGTGCCATTAAAGTCTCTAACAACTAATATATTATCTCTTCGTCCTTTAATTGTTAAATCACCAGCCATCCCTAGGGCCTCAAGTATGGAAACACGTTCACCAGATACTGGATAAACCCCTGGGCTTCTCACTTCTCCAGCCACTGTAATTCTAAAATTTAATACTCTAATAATAACTACGGGATCTTTAAGCAGTTGACCTTCAGAAAATTTCTTTTTAAAAAGTTCTTTCGCCTCCTCGGTAGTGAGCCCAACCAATTTAACCTTGCCTAAAATAGGATAATCGATGTTACCATCCACATCTATTAAATAATCTATCAATTGACCACTCGAGCCCGTTTCAATCATTAAATTATAGGGCTTGGTAACCGTGGGATCCATTGTAGAAACGTAAACACTAACAATATCGCCTACTTTTAATTTGGCTTTAAAGGTTTCGGTGTCTACGATAGTTTCAAAATCTTTTGCGTTTTGAAAATAAACAATGTCTCGTTTTGTTGAACATGATGTTAATACTAAAACAGCAGTATACAACAAAATAAACATTTTTTTTCTTAAAATGGAAAGTATCATTTGTAAAATTATTTGGGGGAAAATACTAAATTTTTGCTCGATTATATGTTGCCGTATGTTTTGTCCGTTTTATCATGCAAAATGTTTTTCACTTTTTTATAGATTTGAACTTTTTTATCAAAGCGTTCGTAATCAGAATTATTAGATTTATATTCAGGTATCAATCGTTTCATTTTCAAAACGATATTATTGTTTTGGAAACGGTTGGTGATACATAATTCTTCTATCTCCGATTTTACAGAAGCATAGTCCAGTTCTCTTGTTTTACTTATCATTATTTTTTTATGGTAAGTAGACAAGGTATTCTCTCCATTTGCTAATAGTTCTTCATAAAGTTTTTCACCAGGGCGTAAACCTGTTATTTTAATATCAATATCTTCCGGAAAGTTAAGTCCAGAAAGTTTGATCATGTTTTTAGCTAAATCGTAAATTTTAACCGACTCGCCCATGTCAAAAATAAATATTTCACCACCTTTCCCCATAGTTCCCGCCTCTAAAACCAGTTGTGCAGCTTCTGGAATGGTCATAAAGTACCTCGTAATATCTTGATGTGTTAAGGTTAATGGCCCTCCATTTTCAATTTGTTTCTTAAACAAAGGGATAACAGAACCGTTTGAACCCAATACATTACCAAAACGCGTGGTAATAAACTTGGTTTTACTTTCTTTTTGTAAACAGCTAATATACATTTCGGCCATACGTTTGGTGGCCCCCATTACACTCGTTGGGTTTACTGCTTTATCAGTAGAAATAAAAACAAATTTCTTAACGTTATAACGGGATGATGTATCCGCTAAAAGCTTTGTACCATTCACATTAATTTTAATAGCTTCATAAGGTGATTTTTCCATTAAAGGCACATGCTTATAGGCTGCTGCATGAAACACCATGGTAGGTTTGTATTCTTGAAAAATACTATCCATTCTTAAACCATCTCTAATATCGGCCACAATAGCCGTAAAATGGCGCTTCCCATCACGTATTAAATCTTGTTGTACATCATATAATCCAGACTCCGCTTGATCAACTAATATTAATTCTTTAACATCAAAATTAGCCAATTGTTTAACTAACTCACTACCTATAGAACCTGCAGCACCAGTAATTAACACCGTTTCTCCTTTAAATTCATTTAAAAGGTTTGGGTTATCTATTTGAATGGGTGCGCGACCTAAAAGATCCTCAATTTGTACTTGCTTGATTTGGCGAACATTTAACTCCCCATTAATCCAACTTTCAATAGGTGGCACTTTAGTAATCTTAACCGTTAAACTTACTAAACTAAGTAAACTGTCTTTAGTAATGTTTTCAGATGTTATTATTATCTCATCTATATTATTAGAATCTATATAAGCTTGATCAATTTTATTTTTGTTAAGAATGGAAATACCATTAATAGATTTCCCGTTTTTTCTAGAATTATCATCAATAAACCCAACAACATGAAACTTTTCTTTAACGTTGCTAATTAAAGCATTATAAGTAACAATCCCAGAATCTCCAGCGCCATAAATAAGCACTTTTTTGGATGCGATGTATCTGCATTTCAAATGATTATAACCCATTTTAAAAACCAGTCTGCTAGAAATCAATAACACAAAACTTAACAAAGCATGCATGGTTAATATGGATAATGGTATGGTAAACCCTTCCATAAAGTCTAACTCTTTATTTACGAGTACAAATAATACCGTTAAAATAGACATTAAAGCAACCGCTTTAAATAAATTAACCACGTCGGTAAACCCAGTATGTCTTATAACACTTTTAAAAGATCCAAAAACGAAAAAGCTAATAGAAGCAACAATCAGGATAAAAGGTATTTGAAATAAGAACTGGTTAAAATCAAAATTTAAAGTAAAATTAAACCTTATAAAGTAAGAAGCACAAAAGGTTATCAGTACGATTGCTAAATCAATTGCAAAAACCAACCATTTTGAGGCGTATTTTTGTGAGAGATAGATGAAGTAATTGTTTATCATAGGTTTGGGGTTTTTAATATAATGTCTAGTATTCTATTCAAATCGTCTTGACTTAAATTAGATCCGCTTGGTAAACACAGTCCTTTGTTAAAAAGTGTTTCCGAGGTTCCATCTGTAAAGTGCAAACAGTCTTTAAAAACAGGTTGCATATGCATAGGTTTCCATAAAGGTCTTGACTCAATATCTTCTTTTAAAAGATTCAGTCTTATTGCTTCTCGTAATTCAAATGAATTGGTTGTAATACAAGTAAGCCATCTATTAGAATAAAAACCTTCTGGTTCTTCTAAAAATGAAATAGAAGAATGGTTCGATAAATGCGTTTTGTAAAAATTATAATTAGCTCTTCTAGCATCTACGTGCTTATCCAACACTTCCATTTGCCCACGACCTATCCCAGCCAACACATTGCTCATTCTATAATTAAATCCAACAGATGAATGTTCGTAATGAGGAGCGTTGTCTCTGGCTTGCGTCGCTAAAAAAACAGCTTGGTTCTTTAACTCTAAATGGTGAGTTACAAGAGCACCACCACCCGATGTGGTAATTATTTTATTACCATTAAAAGACAATATACCAATATCCGAAAGTGTTCCACAAGCGGTATTGTAATAGCTACTTCCTAAAGCTTCAGCACTATCTTCTACTACTGGAATATCGTATTTTTTTGCAATAGCATTAATCTGCTTTGCTTTATAGGGCATACCGTATAAATGAACCGCTATAATAGCTTTTGGTTTTTTATTCTTTTCAATACGATCTATAATAGCAATTTCAAGTAATTCAGGAGACATGTTCCATGTGTCCGACTCACTATCAATAAAAACAGGTGTGGCGCCTTGGTAAATAATAGGATTTGCAGAGGCTGAAAAAGTAAAACTTTGGCATAATACTTCATCCCCTTTTGAAACACCCAATAATTGAAGTGCTAAATGTATTGCTGCCGTTCCCGAACTTAATACAGCTACATGAGAATCATTTCCTAAATAATTTTGGATATCCGCTTCAAAACCATCTACATTGGGGCCTAATGGAGCTATCCAATTGGTATCGAAGGCTTCATTCACAAATTTTTGTTCAGAGCCACCCATATGAGGTGAGGATAAGTATATTTTGGTTTTGGTCAACATTTTAAATTTAATTCAATAAAATTATAATCGTATTAAGAAGTCAAAAATTAGCGTATAAAGTTTGCTTTAGTGTAAACTAAAGTTGTTATAAAATCTATCTGCTTTTTTTGATTAGTACTTCTTTGATACATAAAACAAAATTTTAAAATTATTAGCTTAATTATAACTGTTACTAAATGTTTTTAATTTTCTATCCAAATAGATAGATTAAAATTGAGAGTTTAAAAATATATTTAGTTTCATTTTTACAATTAAATTAATGATGCTATTAATCAATTCAATTTTGTAATTTATGGTGTAAATCTAGTAATTGTTTTTAATCAAAAAGCTAAGAATTAAGTTAATTCGCTAAAAGAGTAATTAAAATCGGTTAACTACATTTTAATATTTCATTCACAGTAAAACTTGGCATATAATCGATATGTAATTATGTAATCCTAACTAAAACAGGCCATAAAATAATCACATTTCACCATCCACAACCCCATATAACTCATAACTATCATAAGTCATTCTGAGCCTATCGAAGATCTCATTAAGCACTCCCTCCTATTAACCTCCAACTTCTAATTTTTTACTTTTAATATTTAATATTCAACTTTCAACTTTCAACTTTCAAAAAAACCGACTTTCATCGGAAAAATCAATACATATGTATAATAGTTAAGGCTTGTTAATATATTTTTTACAATATTTGCGCTGCTGTTAATCATACCAAATCTAAAAATGACTGAGCAACAACTAAAAACATTAAGTAATAAGAAGATTCTTATTACCGGAGGTGCTGGTTTTATAGGCTCAAACCTATGTGAAACCTTGCTTAACCATCATATAGAAGTAGTTTGTTTAGATAATTTTTCTACAGGAAAAACACAAAATATTCAACCTTTCTTAAAAAACAACCTGTTTACACTTATTAAAGGTGATATTAGAAACCTAGAGGATTGTAAAACAGCTTGTATACATGTGGATTATGTATTACATGAAGCAGCGTTGGGTTCTGTACCACGTTCTATAAACGACCCCATCACCACTAACGAGGTGAATGTTTCTGGGTTTTTAAACATGCTCGTGGCCGCTAGAGATGCTGGAGTAAGCCGTTTTGTTTACGCAGCAAGCTCCTCCACCTACGGAGATCACGAAGGCTTACCTAAAGTGGAGGAAACCATTGGTAAACCCTTATCTCCTTATGCCATCACGAAATATGTTAATGAATTATATGCGGATATTTTCCATACCACTTACCATTTTGATACCATTGGTTTACGGTATTTTAATGTGTTTGGTAAACGCCAAGACCCCAACGGGGCTTACGCTGCAGTAATTCCTAAATTCGTACAACAATTTATAAACCACGAGTCGCCATTAATTAATGGAGATGGGAGTTATTCTAGAGACTTTACTTATATAGATAATGTGGTGCAAATGAATATAAATGCATTAACTACCACCAATACAGAAGCCTTAAATACCGTTTACAACGTGGCGTGTGGAGAAAGAACAAGCTTACTAGAATTGGCTAATTTGTTAAAAACTTATTTATCAGAATTTGACGAGACTATTAAAAATATAAACATAGAATACGGTGCCAACCGGTTGGGAGACATCCCCCACTCTTTAGCATCTATTAACAAAGCTAAAAACTTATTAAATTACCATCCCAAATACAATATAAAAACAGGACTTAAAGAAGCTGTGAAATGGTATTGGAAAAACAATAAAATATAATGAAATCAATAAAAAATATTTGCTGCATAGGCGCAGGGTATGTAGGTGGCCCAACCATGGCTATCATTGCTAAAAAAAACCCACACATTAAAGTTACTATCGTAGATATCAATGCCGAACGCATTGCTGCTTGGAACGATAAAGATCTATCTAAATTACCCATTTATGAACCGGGTTTAGCCGAAATTGTAAGCGAAATAAGAGATAAAAACCTTTTCTTTTCTACAGATATAAATAAAGCAATATCCGAATCTGAAATGATTTTTATTTCAGTCAATACCCCTACCAAAACCTACGGGAAAGGGAAAGGCATGGCGGCCGATTTGAAATATATTGAGCTTTGTGCTAGAAATATAGCCGAAGTAGCGAAATCAAATAAAATTGTAGTAGAAAAATCAACCCTGCCTGTTAGAACCGCAGAGGCCATTAAAAGCATTCTACACAATACCGGTAATGGGGTGCAATTCGATATCTTATCCAATCCGGAATTTTTGGCTGAAGGCACAGCTATTGAAGATTTATTGAACCCAGACCGTGTTTTAATTGGAGGCGAATCTGAAGATGCCATTGCATGCCTTGCTAATATTTATGGCAGTTGGGTATCGCAAGATCGAATTTTAAGAACCAATTTATGGTCGTCTGAATTGTCAAAATTAACTGCAAATGCCTTTCTAGCACAGCGTATTTCGTCCATCAATGCCATTTCCGAACTTTGCGAACATACAGGAGCTAATGTAAAAGAGGTTTCTAAAGCTATTGGATTTGACTCGCGAATAGGGTCAAAATTCTTAAACGCTTCCGTGGGGTTTGGCGGCTCTTGCTTTCAAAAAGATATTTTAAACTTAGTATACATAGCGAGATCATACAATTTACATCAAGTGGCTGATTATTGGGAACAAGTTATTATCATGAACGACCATCAAAAAAGACGTTTTTCGGATAGGTTAATAAAAACATTATACAACACCGTTTCTGGAAAGAAAATTGCTTTTTTAGGATGGGCTTTTAAAAAGGACACCAACGATACTAGAGAATCAGCGGCTATTTATGTAGCAGATCATTTACTTAGTGAACAGGCCTATATTTCAGTATACGACCCTAAAGTATCTGATGTAAAAATTCAAAGCGATTTAAATTATCTAAACACCAGATCTGAAGCAGAAAACCTAGAATACGTAAATCCCGTTACCTCCCCTTATGAAGCTTTAAAAGAGGCACATGCGGTAACTATTATGACCGAATGGGATGAATTTAAAACCTATAATTGGGAAGAAATTTATGCAAACATGAAAAAACCGGCATTTATTTTTGATGGTCGAAATATTTTAGATAAATCTGAAATGGAAAAAATAGGTTTTGAATATTATGCGATAGGACAATAAATTAATGAGTCAAAACGAAAAAATAGCGGTTATTGGTTTGGGGTATGTAGGCTTGCCTCTCGCCCGCTTATTTGCTACAAAATACCCTGTATTAGGTTTTGATATTAATCCAAATCGAGTGGATCAGTTACAAATAGGTAAAGATGCAACGCTTGAAATTGAAGAAAAAATATTAAAAGCTGTCTTAAAACAGGAAAACGATGCGCAAATAGGTTTATACTGTTCTTCAAACCAAGAGGATCTAAAAGACTGCAATGTATATATTGTTACAGTACCTACCCCTATAGATAAGAATAACAGACCAAACATGCAGGCTTTATATATGGCTAGTAAAATGATTGGAAGTGTTATTACAAAAGGTAATATGGTTGTTTTTGAATCGACGGTTTATCCAGGTGCAACGGAAGAAGATTGTATCCCCATTATTGAAAAAGCCAGTGGTTTAGTATACAACAAAGATTTTTTTGCAGGCTATTCCCCCGAACGGATCAACCCAGGTGATAAAGAGCATACCGTCGATACTATTTTAAAAATAACTTCAGGATCCACACCCGAAATAGCCAATAAAATAGACAAACTCTATAGTTCGGTAATTACGGCAGGTACCTATAAAGCACCTTCTATAAAAGTAGCCGAAGCAGCGAAGGTTATTGAAAATTCACAACGCGATATCAACATTGCCTTCGTTAATGAATTGGCTAAGATTTTTAATTTGATGGACCTTGATACCCATGCGGTTTTGGAAGCTGCAGGTACCAAATGGAACTTTTTACCTTTTAAACCGGGTTTAGTAGGCGGGCATTGTATAGGGGTCGACCCCTATTACTTAGCGCAAAAAGCACAAGAACTAGGGTACCATCCAGAAATCATATTAGCGGGACGTCGTGTGAATGATAGTATGGGGCAATATGTAGCCATGCAAGTCATCAAACTCATGCTTCAAAAAGACATCAAAATTAAAGGAGCAAATATCTTAATACTGGGTATAACCTTTAAGGAAAATTGTCCCGATGTACGTAATACAAGAGTCATAGACATTATTGAGGAATTACAAGGTTTCGGTGTTAACCTCACGATGGTCGATCCTTGGGCAAACCCTGAAGAAGTCAAGCATGCGTATGGCTTAACAACAACAACTCATCTCCCTCTTTTGAATCGCTCTGGTTCCGTTGAAGAACAGGAATACAAATTCGATGCTGTGGTACTTGCTGTAGCACACCAAGAATTTTTAAAATTAAACCTAAAGACTTTATTAAACACCAACGGTGTATTGTATGATGTTAAGGGGTTTATTAAAGAAAAAGTAGATGGTAAATTATAATCTAACAAAAATATTATGAGAATTTTAATAACAGGAGGTGCTGGGTTTATTGGATCACATGTAGTGAGACTATTTGTTAATAAATATCCTAATTATCAGATTTTTAATCTGGATGCACTTACCTATGCTGGTAATTTAGAAAATTTAAACGATTTAAATAGTTCTAAAAATTATACATTTATAAAAGGAGACATCACAGATGAAGGATTTATAAACAGTATTTTTCAACAACATCAATTTGATGCTGTTATTCATTTAGCTGCAGAATCTCATGTAGATAGATCTATAACAGATCCTTTAGCTTTTGCCAAAACCAATATTATGGGAACCATGATATTATTAAATGCTTTTAAAAACTTATGGAAAAACAATTGGGACAGCAAGCTATTTTATCATGTTAGTACAGATGAAGTATATGGAACTTTAGGCAAAAGTGGTTTTTTTATAGAAAGCACTCCTTACGACCCCAATTCCCCCTATTCTGCTTCAAAAGCCAGTTCAGACCATTTTGTAAGAGCCTATGGAGAAACGTATGGTCTCCCTTATGTTATTTCCAATTGTTCTAACAATTATGGACCTAATCAATTTCCAGAAAAACTCATTCCTCTATTTATAAATAACATCATACAAAACAAATCGTTGCCAGTGTATGGTGATGGTAATTACACCAGAGATTGGTTATATGTTATAGACCATGCCATAGCTATCGATTTAGTCTTTCATAAAGGAAAAAATAACGAAACATATAATATTGGCGGTTTTAATGAATGGAAAAACTTAGAATTAGTTAAATTGCTTTGTCAAAAGATGGATGATAAATTAGGTAGAGCCGCGGGAACTTCAGAAAAACTTATAACTTTTATAAAAGATAGACCGGGGCACGATTTACGATATGCCATAGATGCAACAAAAATAAATAAAGATTTAGGTTGGAGTCCAAGTGTAACGTTTGAACAAGGTTTATCTAAAACCATAGACTGGTATTTGAATAATACCGATTGGTTAAATAATGTTACTTCTGGCGAATATCTAAAATATTATAAAAACATGTATTTAAATTAAACGATAACTCATCACTATAACATAAGTTATACAAAATTAATTAAACTTCATTAAATGACGAATCAATCTAATAATTCAGTAAAAAAAACCGTTCTCGTTACAGGTGCTGCCGGTTTTATAGGATTTCATTTGGCTAAAAAATTATTATCAGAAGGCCATTCTGTTATTGGTCTTGACAATATTAACGACTATTATGATATAAATTTAAAATATGCTAGGTTACTAGAGCTCGGAATAGAAAAAAATGAAGCCGAAACATATAATAATCTTTGTAATAGTAAAACGCACAATTCTTTTTCGTTTATTAAAATGAACATTGAAGATAGAGAAGCGCTTCCTATACTGTTTAAAAATCAAGATATCCACATCGTTTGTAATTTGGCAGCGCAGGCAGGTGTTAGATACAGTATTGAAAACCCCGAAGCTTATGTTGATAGCAATGTTACTGGGTTTCTAAACATATTGGAGTGTTGTAGGCATCATAACATCAAACATTTGGTATATGCCAGTAGCTCTAGTGTTTATGGTCTTAACAAAAAAATTCCTTTTTCAACAGATGATAATGTAGATAACCCTATCAGTTTATATGCTGCCACTAAAAAAAGTAATGAACTTATGGCACATACCTATAGTCATTTATTTAAAATTCCAACTACTGGCTTACGGTTTTTTACGGTGTATGGGCCATGGGGTCGACCTGATATGGCTTTATTTTTATTTACAGATGCTATTTCAAAAAACAAGCCTATAAAAGTTTTTAATAATGGGCAAATGGAAAGAGATTTTACCTATGTTGATGATATCGTTGAAGGTGTTACACGCATTATAAATAAAGAAACAGCCGAAAGAATTCAATCTAATAAATTTTATAAAATTTACAACATAGGGAACAATAATTCGGTAAAACTTTTAGATTTCATTAAAGAGATTGAAATTAATATGGGAAAAGAAGCCGAAAAATTAATGCTTCCTATGCAACCTGGAGATGTTGAAAGAACTTGGGCTAATGTGGATGATTTAATTAAAGATTATGATTACAGGCCTAATACATCTATTAAAAATGGGGTGAAAAATTTCGTTCAATGGTATAATAAATACTACAATTCGTAGAAGGTTTCTACTAAAATGGATTTCATCGTAAAAAGGGATAGCTTAATATGATTATTTGTTCTTATTAAATTTATTTTATCATATTTGCGCCGTAATTTTTTAAGATTTATCAAATATTAAATAGTGCTTTTTTTAAAACAATAAATATTATTTAGATATTAATACCAACGGTATATCTGTTTATTTTTTTCGTTTTAATACAAGAGTAATTACAAAGTATTTAGTTCAAAATATAAAACTTGATTAATGAATACTCTAATTTATTAATTAATTTGACTTTAATTTAAAAATATGAAAGGAATTATTTTAGCAGGTGGATCAGGAACAAGGCTTTACCCATTAACAATATCTGTTAGCAAACAGTTATTACCCGTTTATGATAAGCCCATGATATATTACCCACTATCCGTTTTAATGTTGGCAGGAATTAAAGATATCCTCATCATCACAACCCCCCATGATCAACATGCTTTTAGGAACCTATTAGGTGACGGGTCGCAAGTAGGCTGCCGTTTTGAATACGCAGTGCAACCAGAACCAAATGGCTTAGCAGAAGCTTTTATAATTGGTGCCGATTTTATAGGTAAAGATAAAGTAGCATTAGTGTTAGGGGATAATATTTTTTATGGAAGTGGTTTTGGAAAATTACTTAGAAGTAAAACCAATATAAACGGCGCTTCTATATTCGCATATCCTGTAAATGACCCTGAACGTTACGGTGTTGTTGAATTTGATAATAACGAAAAAGTAATCAGTATTGAAGAAAAGCCAACAAAGCCAAAATCATCTTATGCTGTACCTGGCCTTTATTTCTATGACAATAGAGTGGTTGAATTTGCAAAAAATGTAGAACCATCAGCACGTGGTGAAAAAGAAATAACCACATTAAACCAAATGTATTTGGCTGAAAATGAACTTGAAGTTGGTATCATGACCCGAGGTATGGCTTGGCTAGATACCGGTACAGTAGATTCTATGGATGATGCCACCGAGTTTGTACGTGTTATGGAAAAACGTACGGGAACTAAAATTGCCTGTATTGAAGAAATCGCTTATTTACATGGGTATATTAATAAAGAACAAGCTAAAGAAGTGGCAAAAAAGTATGGTAAAAGTGGTTATGGCGATTACATTTTAAAAGTAATATCAGAATAATGGAACAGGTTAAAATAATAAATTTACCAAAAATTTTAGACCCCAGAGGGAATCTAAGTTTTTTTGAAAACAGTAATCAAATACCATTCAACATCAAAAGAACCTACTGGATCTATGATGTACCTGGTGGAGAAATGCGAGGAAGCCATGCTTTCAAAACATCTCATGAATTTATCATTGCGCTTTCAGGAAGTTTTGATGTCGTTTTAAACGATGGAAAAAACGAAAAAAAATTCAGTTTAAATAGGTCGTATTATGGGCTGTATGTTCCTAACTTATTATGGCGACGTATTGAAAATTTTTCTACCAATTCATTAGCACTCATTGTCTCAAATGTTGCCTATAATGAAAAGGACTATATAAGAGATTTTGATGCATTTAAAAAATATAGAGATGAAGTTAAAAGCTAGTACCGTATACGATTGCTCTGTTATAGATGTTTCTAAAGTTCATAATGATGCAGGAAATATTACAGTGGTGGAAAATGGGCATAACATCCCTTTTGAGGTTAAAAGAATCTATTATTTATACGATGTTCCCAGTGGAGAAGCACGTGGCGGGCATGCCCATTACGAATTAGAACAATTTATTATAGCGGCTAGTGGTAGTTTTGATGTTATTATAGACGACGGCATAAATAAAAAACGGGTGTCTTTAAATAGACCCAATTTAGCATTGCACATCGTGCCAGGGTTATGGCGCGAACTTGATAACTTTTCATCAGGTTCTATTTGCATGGTTTTAGCATCTCATAAATATGAAGAGAGCGATTATATTAGAGATTATAATGAATTCATGGAATTAAAAAAATGAGTGTATTTATCCATAATTTAGCCGATGTACAATCCACGCATATAGGTGATAAAACAACTATATGGCAATTTGTAGTCGTTTTAAAAAATGCAATAATTGGCGAAAACTGCAATATTTGTTCCCATGTTTTTATAGAAAATAACGTTGAGATAGGTGATTTTGTCACCATAAAATGTGGTGTTCAAATTTGGGACGGTATTAAAATAAAAGACCGTGTATTTATTGGGCCAAATGTAACCTTCACAAATGATTTAGCGCCACGATCTAAAGGTGATTTTAAAATCATGGAAACTACTATAAATAAAGGAGCATCTATAGGTGCCAACGCCACCATAATAGCAGGAAATAATATTGGAGACTATGCCATGGTTGGTGCAGGATCGGTAGTAACAAAAAACATAAGTAATAACGAACTTTGGGTAGGAAATCCCGCTAAACATGTAGGATACATTACTAACGAAGGAGATATTTTAGATTTAAATTTAGTACATAAAAAATCTAAAGAAAAATATAAATGGAACAAAACCAATTTAATTAAAGCAGATGATTAAATTTTTAGACTTACAAAAAATAAACCAACAGTATCAGGAAGAATTAAAACAAGCAGCTGCTAGAGTAATAGATTCTGGTTGGTATTTATTAGGCAGCGAAACTGAATTATTTGAAACTAATTATGCAGCATTTTGTGGCAGTAAATTCGCATTAGGGGTAGCGAACGGTTTAGATGCCTTACGTCTTATCTTTAAAGCGTATATCGAGTTAGGCATCATGCAAAAAGGTGATGAAGTTATCATTCCTGCAAATACATACATCGCATCCGTATTAGCGGTCACTGATAATGGTTTGGTACCCGTTTTAGTAGAACCCAACATAACTACTTATAACTTAGATACTACAAAAATAGAGCAGGCCATCACCTCTAAAACCAAAGCCATTTTAACAGTGCATTTATATGGTCAAAATTCTATTGATAACAATATGTTGGCTATCTGTAAAAAGCACAAGTTAAAATTAGTAGAAGACAGTGCGCAATCGCATGGTGCTACGTTTAAAGGTCAGGTAATGGGCAACATTGGGGATGCTACAGGCCATAGTTTTTACCCTGGTAAAAATTTAGGAGCTTTGGGAGATGCTGGAGCGGTTACTACAAATGATGAAGCATTATACAACGTTATCAAAGCGCTTGGTAATTATGGGTCTATAAAAAAATATGAAAACAAGTATCAAGGGCTTAACTCTAGATTAGACGAAATTCAAGCTGCTTTCTTAAATGTAAAGCTAAAGTATATAGATATAGACATTCAAAACCGTAGAAATGTTGCTAATTATTATTTAGAAAACATCAACAACCCTTTAATAACCCTTCCTACTGTATTAAATCAAGAGGGGCATGTGTGGCATTTATTTGTGGTGAGATTACCCCATCGAGAAATTTTACAAAATTACTTATTGGAAAATGGGGTTCAAACCTTAATTCATTACCCCATACCACCCCATAAACAAATGGCATATAACGAATTAAGTCATTTGAATTTGCCTGTAACTGAAAAAATACATAACGAAGTGTTGAGTTTACCTATCAGTGCTGTATTAACTCAAGAAGAGGTTGAAAAAGTAGTTAAACTTGTAAATAGTTTTAAAATTTAAAAAAAGAATACCATGCTCTTTAATTCTTTAGATTTTGCTGTTTTCTTACCCATCGTTTTTGTACTCTATTGGTTTGTTCTAAAAAACAACCTAAAAGCACAAAATGTATTGATAGTGGTTGCTAGCTATATATTTTATGGATGGTGGGACTGGCGTTTTTTATTTTTAATTGCTTTTAGTACCATCTTAGACTTTTTAATTGGCAGAAAACTTGCTAAGGAAGAGCACCTTCAAAAACGTAAAGTATTATTATGGTGTAGTATTTTTGTTAACTTAGGGTTTTTAGGTTTCTTCAAATATTATAATTTTTTCTTAGATAATTTTGTTTCAGCATTTTCATTTTTTGGAAACGAGATTCAAGCAAATTCATTAAACATCATACTTCCTGTAGGTATTAGTTTCTATACGTTTCAAACATTAAGCTATACCATTGATGTTTACAGAAAAAAACTAGAGCCTAGTAAAGATTTTATGGCCTTTACAGCCTTTGTTTCCTTCTTCCCGCAATTAGTTGCAGGGCCTATTGAAAGAGCCACAAACCTCCTACCCCAATTTTATAAAAAAAGAACCTTTAATTATAATTTAGCTGTAGATGGTTTAAGACAAATTTTATGGGGGCTTTTCAAAAAAATTGTTATTGCCGATAATTGCGCCACCTATGCCAATTTAATTTTCAATAATTCAGACGATTATTCAGGAAGCACCTTAGTATTAGGGGCTCTATTTTTTACCTTTCAAATTTATGGCGATTTCTCGGGATATTCGGACATCGCTATTGGTACTTCAAGACTATTTGGTTTTGACTTAAAACAAAACTTTGCATTTCCCTACTTCTCAAGAGATATTGCAGAGTTTTGGAGACGTTGGCACATATCACTCTCTTCATGGTTTAAAGATTATGTTTACATCCCCCTTGGTGGTAGTAAAGGAGGGACTGCTATGAAAGTAAGAAACACATTCATTATATTTATTGTTAGTGGTTTTTGGCATGGTGCCAACTGGACATTTATTGTTTGGGGCGCTTTAAATGCCATTTATTTTCTACCCCTATTACTTACTAACAAGAATCGAAACAATATGGAGGTGGTTGCCAATCACAGTTTTTTACCAAATATTAAAGAAACTTTTCAAATGCTCCTTACATTTGCTTTAACTATGTTGGCTTGGGTGTTTTTTAGAGCAGACAATGTAGGGCATGCCTTAAATATCATTTCTGAGATTTTTTCGAAAAGCATTTTAAGTACTCCAAATTTTGAAGGATTTACTAAATCGTTAATAGTTATTCTAATGATTTTGTTTTTCCTCTCTATCGAATGGCTAGGTAGAAAAGGCTTATTTGCCCTCGAAAAAATAGATATTATTAAATATAAACCACTCCGTTGGGTCTTTTATTTAATACTAATTGTGGGTATCATTATATTTGGAGGCGACCAACAAGGATTTATTTATTTTCAATTTTAAATAGAGGCATGATGAAAAAATTTTTACTACAAGTGCTTGGGTTTATCGCTGTTTTTTTTCTTTTAAATTTTGTCGTGGGCTATTTATATAACATCCCAGTTAAAGAATCTATTAAAAATAAAACCCATAAAAATTATTTAAAATACTCAAAAATTCATGATCCAAGTAATAAGTATAATCTTGTTTTTTTAGGTTCTAGTAGAGGCTACACGGCATACAACCCTGTTATTTTTGATAGTATTTTAAAAACCAAATCCTTTAATATGTGTACGAGTTCACAAAATGTGATAGAATCGTATTATGTTCTTAAAGATATCTTACAACATCAAAAACCAACAACAATGGTTTATGAAATGTTTTTACAATCATTTGATACCACCGATGATTATTACCAAATACTTTCTAATGCCTCATTTTTTGAATCCACCCAATTAAAACAAGACATGATTATAAATGGGTTTGGTTTAACGGGCATATCTAATTACCTTTCTCCCATTCTCTGTAATAAATTATATATTAAAGCAGCCATTATGGGTTTAATTGCTGGCGGTAATGACACGGCATCAAACAATAAAAAAACAAGTTATTGGGTTGCTGGCTATTTGCATGAGGAAAAAGAAGTAAGTCAACATACCATTAATAATTTTGAAAAAATGGTAACTCCTAATAATACCGCGGTTTCAGAAAAAAAGCTAGAGTATTTCAAAAAAATAGTAGCGTTGTGCAAAGAAAATAATATAGAGTTGGTATGCGTCAGGTCGCCCTACCCGCCTACGCGCCTACAAAACGAAAAGATTCAAAACTTGAATGCATTGTCTGAATATTTTAAAAACCTGTGCCTTCAAAATCAAGTAACTTATTATGATTTTAATACCGTAGAAAATAGAAGTTTTAAATATTTGGATACTGATTTTTCCGATTCTCACCACATGAATTATAAAGGTGCAAATAAAATATCTGTTCAGCTATCGGAAATTTTAAAACAATAACTATATGTTGAATAAAATAAATTCAAGCATAGTCTTCTTAACTAGAAATCCCGTTAGCGCGCCTAAGAGATTATTAAACAAAATAATTTGTAAGTTAAGATCTTGGTATTATTCACGATTAATTGATGAAGGAAATGGTCGTATAATTATAACCCAACCATTTTTAAAGTTTAAAATATCAAAAGGAAAATCAGCACATTTGCATATTATAGGCGATTTTAGAGTTATACCTCATATACATGGTGATTCCATTTCAGTAATACAAATGGCTAATAACTCCACATTAATAATTAAAGGTGATTTTGTAATTGGTAGTGGTGTTAAATTTATGTTAGCTACAAATTCATTGCTTTCTATTGGTGGGAAAAAAAATGAATCTGACTCTGGAATTACAGCAGACTCCTTAATTATGGTTTATAAAAAAATTTCTATAGGGTATGATTTTTTATGTGCTTGGAATGTTTTTATTTCTGATTCAGATTGGCATTCTATTGAAGGCCAATATCATCAATCTAATATTGAAATAGGAGATCATACATGGGTAGCTAATAATTCTAGTATACTAAAAGGCTCTATAATAGGTGCAAATTGCATAATTGCAAGTTATACTAAAATTGTAAAAAAGCAATTTCCCAATAATTGCATGATAGCTGGAGCACCGGCAAAAGTAGTTAAAACTGAAATAGCTTGGAGTAGAGACATGAAGCCTGAACAACATAAAAATTAATGAAAGAACACAAGTCTTCTTATAGACAAATTATGAAAGCAACCTCTTTATTTGGAGGGGTGCAAGTGTTTAATATTATTATTTCAATAATCAAATCAAAAGCCATTGCTGTCCTGTTAGGTCCTAAAGGCATGGGAATAGCTAGTTTATTAAGTTCTACAGTCGAGTTAATAAGCTCTTTAACTAATTTTAGACTGGGTAACAGTGCTGTTAAAGATATCGCTGCCGCACATACTTCGGGTGATGATAACAAGATTTCTAAAATAATTTCAGTTTTTAGAAAATTAGTATGGGTAACAGGCATCCTGGGTGCCATTGTTACTATTATATTAGCACCATGGCTTAGTGAGTTTACTTTTGGTAATAACCACTACACTTGGGCATTTGTCTGGATTTCTGTTACCCTGTTACTTAATCAATTATCAAGCGGCCAGTTAGTATTACTCCAAGGCATGCGCCAGTTAAACTATTTAGCAAAAGCCAATATGGTGGGAGCTGTTGCGGGTTTGTGTATAGCGGTGCCCATATATTATTTTTATGGAATTGATGGTATTGTACCAACTATGATCATAACCTCCATAGTATCCATGCTCACCTCATGGTATTTTAGTAATAAAATTAAAATTAAAACCATACCTGTAAGTAAAAAAGATCTTATAACCGATGGAAAAGGCATGATGCAATTGGGCTTTATGCTTAGTTTAAGTTCGTTAATGACGGTGGGAGAATCTTTTTTAGTTCGAAGTTATATTAGCAATACGGGAGGGTTAGAAGATGTTGGTTTATATGGGGCTGGTTTTGCCATCATTGGTACTTATGTGGGGCTCATATTTTCGGCCATGGGCACCGATTATTTCCCCAGACTCTCTGGTGTAGCTCATGATAATAAAGAAACTAAGATATTAGTAAATCAACAATCAGAAATTGGGGTTTTAATTTTAGCACCTTTACTAACGGTTTTTTTAATATTTATTAATTGGATTGTAATTATATTATACTCAACAAAATTCATCCCTGTAAACGATATGATTCACTGGGCAGCATTGGGTATGTTTTTTAAAGTGGTTAGTTGGGCAATTGGTTTTATTCTAATAGCCAAAGGAGCTTCTAAGACATTTTTTTGGAGTGAATTACTTGGAACCAGTTATTTACTTATTCTAAATCTTTTGGGTTATCATTTTTTTGGATTGGAAGGTCTGGGTGTTTCATTTTTTATAGCATATTTTTTAGTTTTAATCCAAGTATATTTAATTGCAAAATATAAATACCAATTTTCTTTTAATCTGGAATTTTCTAAAATATTTGCAATTCAATTTTTATTAGCCATTGTCTGTTTTTTAATTTCAAGGTACATGCCATCGCCCTACTCATACATTGCAGGTACTGCTATTATTATTATAACAAGTTGGTACACTTATATAGAATTAGATAAACGTCTAGATATTAAAAATATAATAAAAAAATTCACCAAAAAATAACATACATACAAATGGTTTTAAAAGATAGTATACCAGATACACCAGAACGAAACCCATTGGTATCCCTAATTATATTAACCTATAATTCTGCCGATTTTATTCTTGAAACTTTAGAAAGTGCTAAAGAGCAATCCTATAAAAACATAGAGCTTATTATTAGTGATGATTGTTCTTCAGACGCGACAACCACTATATGCGAAAATTGGCTGATAGATAATAAACAGTATTTTAAAAACACCCAACTTATTGTACCAGCATCTAATACCGGAATTCCTGCTAATTGCAACAGGGGCATCAAGGCTTCAAATGGGCAATGGTTAAAATTTTTAGCTGGAGATGATGTGTTTTTTCCAAATTGCGTGCAATCTTGTATTGATTTTGTTAATAAACATTCTGAGGTGAAATTTTTGTTTTCCAAAGTGGCATATCTTACAAATGATAAAGAATCAAAATATCTTGAAACTAAGACAGATATCGACATGGTTTTTTTCAATTCCACACCTAAAAACCAGTATGATATGTTGGTGAAAGGCGGGGTGTATGTACCTGCGCCCACCGAATTTTTAAACAAACAAACCCTATTAGAGTTAGGAATGTTCGATGAAGAAATTAAACTTTGTGAAGATTACCCCATGTGGATGAAAGCAACCAAAAACAATGTGAAATTATTTTTTATGAGTTCAGAAACAATTTGGTACCGCATACATGAACAAAGTGTTATGAGTTCAAGAAGTCTGCTTTATGAAAAATCTATGAAAACGGTGTTCTTTAAATACCGTTTTAAATATTTACTAAAAAAACAACCACTCAAAGCTATAAATTTATTTTTTATAAATATCTCTAGAACAAATCGATTTTGGAGTAAAGCAGTAAACTTATTACTTCCCTCCACGTATATAACCTGGTTTAAAACAAAACTACAATGATTAAACTAAGTATTATAGTACCAGTATATAACGTTGAAAAATATATTGAACGTTGTATCAGATCCATTTCAAAACAAGACCTCCCATCACAGGCCTACGAAATTATAATCGTAAATGATGGATCTACTGATGATTCATTAAACATTATAAATAACGTATCTAAAGAGTATACCAATATTATAGTACATACCCAAGAAAATACGGGTTTAGGAGGCGCTAGAAATAAAGGGATTACTTTGGCGAAAGGAACCTATATCTGGTTTATAGATTCCGATGATTTTATTGCTGAAAACTGTTTAAATGAATTAGTCAATTTCATTGAAACCAAGAGTTTAGATGTTTTAAGTTTCGATTTTAATTGTACCGATGAAGAGGGTAACATAATTAACTGGATCGATTTCAAATTAGACTATCAAAACAAACCAGTTGTTTCTGGTGATACATTCTATTTCAATAATTATGTACATAGCTACATTTGGTTATATATCTTCAAAACATCGTTATTCACAACCAACCAATTGCGTTTTGAAGAACGCATCAATATGCAAGATTCTGAAATTATGCCCAGGATTATGCATCATGTTAATAAAATAGCGCCTATACATAAGGTGGTTTACTATTACGTAAATAGAGAAAACTCGTTTATTAACAGTAAAAAAAAGAATGTAAGAAAACGCTATTATGATTCTATTATAAAAGTAAATAGTTTGCTTAATAGCTTTAAAAATAGCTTACCAAAAGAAGCATTAATTACACAAGGTATTAACAACAAATTAGCAGACATTAATCGCATTCTATTTTTACAATTTATATTTAATGATTTTGATAGAGCAACTTTAAAGGACATTCTTAAAAGTTTAAAATCGCATAAACTCTATCCGTTCCCTCCTATTGAAGAAGAAAATAAACTAAAAAAAATCAATTATAATCTGCTGCGTTTAGTAATTAACAAATTCCCCATAGCAACTAGAAACCTCTATTTAAAATTAAAATGAAGTTACTATACATCACCAATCAAATTTCGGCTGCTGCAGGCTTAGAACGGGTATTGTCTATAAAAGCAAGTGCACTCGCTGATACTTTGGGTTATGAAGTACATATTATAACATTAAACCAAGGCAATCAAGAATTGTTTTATAAATTTAGTGATAAAATAATACATCACGATTTAAATATAAACAACTCTAAAATAGGCTATCTATTTAATTATATAAAAAAAATAAAAGCAACAGTTAAAGAAATAAATCCAGACGTTATATCGGTGTGCGATGATGGGTTAAAAGGTTTTTATCTACCTATTATTTTAAAAAAAAAGTACCCCATCATTTATGAAAGGCACGCTTCAAAATACATCTCTTTAAATTCGAAGGGCTGGAAACAAAAATTAAAGTTACAACTGCAATCGAAACTCATGCAATGGGGAGCCAAATCTTTCGATGCTTTTATTGTGCTTACAAAAAGCAATGTGAAAGAGTGGAAATTATCAAATATAAGAGTAATTCCAAATCCGTTGTCTTTTTATCCCAGCGAAACTTCCAGTTTATTAAATAAGAAAGTAATTGCTGTTGGTTCACATTACCATCAAAAAGGCTTTGATATGTTGTTGCATATTTGGGCCACATTAAGTCCACAGTTTCCCGATTGGGAACTCAATATTTATGGTCAAATAGATACTCAAGAAACCTATTTAAAATTGGCTAAAAAACTTAAAATAAACCAACATGTACATTTTCACATGCCCGTTAAAAACATTGGCGATAAGTACCAAGAGGCTTCCATCTATGCCATGACCTCTAGATCTGAAGGTTTTGGTATGGTGCTTATTGAAGCCATGGCATATGGTGTGCCTTGTGTATCTTTTGATTGTCCAAGTGGCCCTCGCGACATTATTTCAAATAATAATGATGGTTTTTTAATACCTCCTGAAAACGAAACACTGTTTGCTGAAAAGTTAAAGTTATTAATGTCCAATAAGCAAACCAGACTAAAAATGGGAGAATGTGCCCGTACAGCATCTAAAAACTATTTACCCAACCAAATAATATTACAGTGGGATGCCCTCTTTAAAATGTTAACGAAATAAAACAAAAATAAAATAGCACAAAATAATTAATACAGGCATTTTTTAGTTTAACGGAAATTACGTGAGTTCATAGATAAAAATATTTTAAAAAATTAATATTCTCTAAGTTCGCACAATCATTCTTCCCTCAGAATTTTGCATAAACGTATTATTATAAAAACAGCTTATCACTAAAATAAATTCAGAAAAGAAAACATGAAAAATATCTTGTTAATTCTTCCTTATGGTGGTGTGGGTGGCATGGAGCGTTTAGCCTTAAATTTTTATAATTTTTATAAAAGTAAAGGTTACCATGTAACAGCATTGAAGTTTTTTAGTTTAGAGTCTGATATTATTAATTTCAATGAGGATGAACTGGCGCTCTCAAAAAAGGATTTATTTGAATTCACCACCGTAGAACGCCTAAAATTTTATTTTTTAGCGCCTATTAAAATCAGACGCATCATAAAAAAATACAACATAACACATAGCATCTCGTTTGGCGACTTAACCAATGTTTTTAGTGCATTAAGCTTTACTAATGAAAAAAAAATAGGGAGCATTCATGCGCTTAAAAGTGTCGAGTTAAGTAGTAATAGCATATTTTCTAAAATAACAAAATTTTCTTATAAAACAACCTATAAAAGTTTTGATAAATTAGTGTGTATCAGTCATGCCATAAAAAAAGATTTGATTGAAAACTGTGGTTACAAGTTTCAAAATAACTTAGAAGTTATTTACAATCCTCATGATATGGAGCACATCAAATTAAAGGCTCTAGAACCTATAGAAAATGACATTGAGGTTGAAATTTTTAAAAAGGATGTGATTCTATTCTTGGGTAGGATGTCTATTCAAAAATCACCATGGCATTTAATTAAAGCCTTTTCACTATTAAAGGAAAGAAACAATACAAATTTAGTTTTTATTGGCGATGGTGATTTCGATGTTACAGAGTACGTTAATTTGTTAGTAAAAAAGTATCATTTAGAAAATAATGTGTTCTTTTTGGGTAGAAAAACCAATCCTTATAAATATTTGGCAAAAGCCAAAGTTTTGGCATTATCATCCCATTATGAAGGGACACCTAATGTTATTGTAGAGGCAATTGCTCTAAATATCCCTGTAGTATCTTCAAACTGCACCCATGGAATAGCAGAACTTATGAGTATCAACATAGATATAAAAGAATCTAAAGAAAATATTACAGTAGATGGAGGTATAATAACTCCTAATTTATATAAAGGATCTATGGGCGTTCCTAATGCAAAATCAGATATTACCGAGGAAGAACTACTGTTTTCTAAAGCACTCATAGAAGTATTACAAAATAAAGAATGGGAAAGTTTAGTAACACAGAACTCAACACTGTTAACTGAGAAGTTTAATATAAATTTTGTTTGTGATATTTATTTACAATAATATATAACTAATAAAGATGCTATTTAATTCTATTGAATATTTAATATTTCTCCCTGTATCCTTTTTATTGTATTGGTTTGTTTTCAATAAAAAAATAACAGTGCAAAACTTTTTGCTTCTTGCCTTAAGTTATCTTTTTTATGGTTGGTGGGATTGGCGATTCTTATCATTAATCATTTTTAGTTCAATAATTGACTATACCTGTGGTTTACAAATAGAAAAATCCGCATTACAAAAAACAAAAAAATACTGGTTGCTAATTAGTATGATTATCAATTTGGGTTTTTTAGGCATTTTTAAATATTTTAATTTCTTTTCTAAATCTTTATCAGAGGCTTTTGAAAGTATAGGTTATTCTTTTGATACTTTAACTCTGGATGTTATATTACCTGTTGGAATAAGTTTTTATACTTTTCAAACCATGAGCTATACTATTGATGTTTATAATGGTAAATTAAAACCAACAAAAGACGTTGTAGCTTTTTTTGCTTTTGTTAGTTTTTTTCCTCAATTAGTTGCAGGCCCTATTGAAAGAGCTACTAATTTATTACCCCAATTTTATACAAAAAGACGATTTGATTATAAAAATGCTTCTGATGGATTAAGACAAATTTTATGGGGGTTATTCAAAAAGATCGTAATAGCCGATAACTGTGCTATTATTGCCAACCAAGTATTCGATAATAATCAAGATTATAATGCAAGTTCTTTAGCTATTGGTGCTTTATTTTTTACTTTCCAAATTTATGGTGATTTTTCAGGATATTCTGATATTGCCATAGGAACCTCAAGGTTATTTGGTTTCAATCTCATGCAAAATTTTGCATTCCCATATTTTTCAAGAGATATTGCAGAGTTTTGGAGGCGATGGCATATTTCCCTTTCAACATGGTTTAGAGACTATGTTTACATTCCTCTTGGTGGCAGTAAAGGAGGAACGTCCATGAAGATTAGAAATACATTTATCATTTTTATAGTAAGTGGTTTTTGGCATGGTGCCAATTGGACTTTTATTGTTTGGGGAGCACTTAACGCTTTTTACTTTCTTCCTCTATTACTATTAAACAAAAACAGAAATAATACCAACATAGTTGCTGAAGATAGATTATTTATTAATCTATCTGAACTATGCCAAATTGGTTTTACTTTTACCCTTACAGTAATTGCTTGGATCTTTTTTAGAGCTTCATCTGTAACAGATGCTTTATTATACATTAAAGGATTGTTTTCAAGTACATTGTTTTCTATTCCTTCTGTAGATTTAAAACCTTTAATATATATATTTATTTTAATCTTTTTTGAATGGTTACATCGGAATAAACAACATGGCTTAGAATTGAATTACATAAATAAATTTTATATCCGTTGGGTCATATATATATTTATTTTTTTAATTATATTATTTTTTGGAGCACAATCTCAATCATTCATATATTTTCAATTTTAAGTATGAGAAAATTTATCATTAAGTGTTTTGGTTTTTTTTTAATTGTAATTTTTATTTTATCAATTATACTTGTAGAATATGGAAGTTATATAGATTTCTTCTATAACAAATTTACAACTCCAAAATCAAAATCATTAATTATTGGAGATAGTCGTGGTTTGCAAGGAATACAACCAAGTATTATTAATAAAGAATTAAAAAACTCCAATTTAGAATTACCTATTTTGAATTATAGTTTTACAATAGCCCAAGCACATATTGGAGAATTATATAGGAAAAGCATTCTTAAAAAACTAGACCCAAAATCTAAGAATGGGATATTTATAATATCAATCACTCCTTGGATGTTGGGCTCAAAAAAAGAAAACAATAATTATGCTGGTGAATTTAAAGAAGCAGGTACTCCACCACATAATATGACATTTGTAGATTTAAATCCCAATTTTGAATATTTATTAAAAAACTTAAACTATTTCAATTTTAAAGGTGTTTTTAAAAAGAATTCAATTTTACATAAAGATGGGTGGTTAGAAGCCAATAATTTACCTAAAGATAGTATTACCTTTAATGCGTGGAAACAAACCCAATTAGATATTTTTAATGGTTTTATTAAAGATTATAAGGTTTCTGATTACAGAAAAAAAAGTTTAGATACATTAATTAAAAACCTAAAAGAACATGGAAAAGTAATTCTTGTAAGAAGCCCAATTGATAAAGAAATGTTAGATTTAGAAAATACTTTTTTTCCCGATTTTAATCTTTTTATTGAAGGAATTAGTGAACGTAATAATGCTAAATTTTTGAATTATACTAATAAGTTTTTAAAAATAAAATTTCAAACGTATGATGGTCACCATTTAGATAAATTTGGAGGAGTTGTTTTTTCAAAATCTATTTGTGATTCCATAATTAATCTAAAATATTAAGTTTAAGCTAAAATTAAGCTTTGATACATTATGTTAACCTCAAAAATATAAAAAAAATATTTACATGATTGATTTTGTACCATTACAATATTATTTCGATATTTTTATAAATATAGTTTTTTTTGTAATTGCTTGTGTGTTATTACATACTTATACCTTAACTGGTTTTGAACAACGAATTCGAAATTTAAATAGATTTTTATCTATATTTTTAGTGGTGTTTACAATTATTTATCTAGGTTTAAGACCTGTAAGTGGTAGATACTTTACTGACATGTCAACTTATGCCGCTGTTTTTGAATGGTACAAAGCAGGAAGACCTTTATATACAGAAGGAGATATTGGTTTTGATGTTTTCATGTACTTTATGGCAAAGTTTGGGTCCATACACTTTTTTTTCTTTACCTGTATGTTTTTATATGTAATGCCTTTATATTGGGCTTGCAAAATTTGGTTTCCAAATTTTTATTTATTCGGCTTTCTAATGCTTATTGCTTCTTTTTCTTTTTATACTTATGGTGTTAATGGTATGAGAAATGGTATTGCAACATCTTTATTTATTTTAGGGATTGCTTTAAATAAAAGAAAAGTATTTATGATTTTGATTTTGCTTTTATCATTGTCAATGCATCAAAGTATGAAGTTACCCATACTAGCTTTTATACTAACCTATTTTGTTAACGACACAAAAAAATATTTACTGTTTTGGCTATTCTCCATATTCCTATCTATTGCCATAGGGCCAACTTTAGTGAATTTATTTAGTCAATTAGGCTTAGGTGGTGAAAAGCTAAGTGGTTATTTGGCAACAAAACCTAGCGCAGAAGATTATAGCTCTATAGGCTTTAGATATGATTTTTTATTATATAGCGCTGCACCAGTATTTGCTGGGTATTATTTTGTGATTAAAAGAAACTTTAACGATGTAATCTATAAACGCATTCTACACACCTATTTAATTTGCAACGCGATGTGGATTATGGTTATAACAGCTAGCTTTTCTAATAGATTTGCCTATTTATCTTGGTTTTTAATGGGGATTGTTATTATTTACCCCTATTTAAAAGAAGTTTTTTGGGAAAACCAATTTTACAGAATAGGCATCGTAACATTATTGTATTTCGGTTTTACTTATTTTATGTCTTATATATATTATGGATAATTACATACCTACAAAAAAATTGACAATTATAGTACCTGTTTATAATGTGTCGGCTTATTTAAATACTTGTATAAACAGTATCGCTATACAAGATATTAATAGTAACCAATATGAAATTATAGCTGTTAACGATGGGTCAACTGATGATAGCTTAGCTGTTTTAGAAAACTTACAACTACAATTTTCAAATCTGAAAATCATTACACAAGAAAATCAAGGTTTGAGTGGAGCTCGTAATACGGGTTTAGATAATGCTTTAGGACACTATATATTATTTGTTGATGCAGATGATTATATCTTGCCTAATATGCTTAACAATCTAATTAAAATAGCTAGTACTTATAATACAGATATCTTAGAGTTTGGTGCTGTTGGTATAACACCGGGCAAAAAAATAGTATACTCTATGACGGCATCAACACATAATAATGTTTTAACCGGAGAAGAGTATCTATCTAGTATTAATTATATGGGTTCTGCCTGTAATAAATTATATAGTTTTGATTTTTTAAACAAACACAGTCTGCGCTTTTTAGAAAAGGTCTTCATTGAAGATATTGAGTTTAACTCACGTGCTGTGTTTCTTAGCAAGCGTATTATGGCAATTGACACCATTATAGCACATTTTCTACAGCGTGAAGGGTCTATAACCAGAACAAAGAACTTTGCTAAAAAAGAAAAAATGATTTTTGATATTTTCATAGTATTAAAATCCATCAATGATTTTACAGAAAAAACAGTTACAAAAAACTCAATAGCTTATATACCTTTAAAAAAACGTGTAAATGAATTAGTTGCCACTATGCTTTTACGTGTTATGAAAGAAACTAAAACAACAAGGATAAAAGATGAAATTATCATAAAGTTAAAAAATGAAAATCTTTACCGTAATAAATACAAACCCGATACAAAAACAAAAAAGTGGTTTTTATATTTTGCTTATCAATACAATATATTCTCTTTAAGCTGCAGCTTATTTTCTAATTATAATAAATGGTGTTATGAAAAATGATATAGCTATTATCATACTTGCTCACCACAATCCAGAACAATTATCATTGCTAATAAACCATTTAAAAACTAGTTTTACAGTTTATGTACAAATTGATAAAAAATCTAAAATTAATATTAGTGAGTTACCTAAAGATATAAATGTAAATTACTATAAAGACATTGAAGTATATTGGGGTGATTTTAGTTTGGTTAAAAATATGCATGATGTGCTCCTAAAAGCATATTTAAATAAGCATTCACATTATTTATTTATTAGTGGTGATGACTTACCTATAAAATCCAATCAAAATATTATTAATTTTTTAAACAAAAATAAAAACAGCATATATATGTATGCCAATCCATTACCTATTGCTACATGGGGGTTTAATCAAGGGTTTGATAGATTAGATAGGTATTGGTATATGAAAATAAAATCAAGAAATTTAGTTAAGGCTTTAAATCGAATATTACTATACACCCAGCGTATATTACTAATTAAAAGAAAACGTTTTCCTGTAAACTATTTTGCTGGATCACAATGGATAAATTTAACCAATGAATCTGTTCAAATAATTTTTGAATTTTTAGAAAAGAACCCCCAATATTTAAAAAAATTAAAACATTCAAGAGCTACAGATGAAATATGGGTTCAAACCATTATTATGAATAGTTCACTAAAAAGCCAGGTTGTAAACACCGACTTACGCTACATCGACTGGGAAACAGGTCCCGAATTCCCTAGAGTTTTAAATGAATTAGATGAAGAAAAGCTATTATCTGCTTCGGCACTATTCGCTCGTAAATTTAATTACTCAAAAAACAAAGCATTCATTAAAAGTCTTCTCAAGAATTTGAAATAAATGAAAAATACAATTATTAAAGTAAAGCAATTAAGATTATTGGAGTTAGATGCCCTTAGAGGTTTAGCAGCTATTGTAGTTGTAATAATCATTATATTCATACAGAGATAACCTGAGAAACTTCATACTGTTTAATCTAAAACGCCTTTCAAAATTGAAAGGCGTTTTAGATTTTATTTATATAAATATATTAACTCAATTTAACGTATTATTAGTTGTTATAAAATTTTCAGCTCCATCCGTTAAAATAGTCGCATTTGTAATAATATTATTTTTTAAATTAACATTATTACTATTTTTAATCCAAACATACCCTCCTCTATTCCTAGCTATGAATTTGTTATTGTCAAATATGGAACTTTGAGATTGTGTTGCATTCCAATTGACAGGAGATTTATCAACAGTTATATTATTATCACTAAACATAAAACTACCTGCAGTAATATTAAACGCAGATATTCCAACACCATCTGTACCGTTTATTATGTTACTCTTAAAAGTAAAGTTTGTTGAATTACTAGGTTGAATACCAACATTAAAATCCTTAATAGTATTATTACTGACCGTACCAGACTCTCCGTTAGCAATAATTCCAACTCTAAAGCCTGAAATAGAATTGCCTTTAACTTCATAAAAACCTTCACTATAGCCAGTTGTAATACCTGCACCTTCTCTATTTTTAGCTGATACTAAAGTGTTATTAATAAATTTGGTACGCCATCCATGGTTAGCACCAAAACCTGCATCCGAAAAATTTGATTCAATAACCGTATCTTCACCTGCGTACTCTATAATGCTAGCATTAGAGTTTCCTGTAAACGTACAATTTTTAATTGTTAGTCGTTGTACTCTAGCATAATATACTAAATTATTGGGATCTTCTCCACCAATAAAAGGTTCAATATCAATTCCTGTTCTTGGTAATACGCCCGCAGAACTGTGTATCGTATTTCCATTAGAATCCAATATCTTATCTCCTAAACCTGCATCAGTAATTACACAATTATCTAT
The DNA here is from genome assembly GCF_031128465.2 of Mariniflexile litorale. Classification (GTDB taxonomy): domain Bacteria; phylum Bacteroidota; class Bacteroidia; order Flavobacteriales; family Flavobacteriaceae; genus Mariniflexile; species Mariniflexile litorale. The sequence continues at coordinate 3,991,974 of NZ_CP155618.1, forward strand.
TGTTGAATCATCTGCATCTGTAACACTTATATTATTTCGTCTGGAACGAGTCATGGTACAATTTTTAACAACAATATTCTTATTATATTTTGAGCCATTAAACCTATACCCATTAGGGTTACCTAATACAAAAGCATCAGCTGTAGAATCGCTCATATTTACATTATCAACAATGACATTTTCAGAACCAGAAATTTGCAAGAGTACTGGCCATTCATGACTACTTCTATTTATAGTACCACTAACAATAACTTTATAATCATGCTCCCAACGATCTCCTATTAAATTACCACCTGTAATGGTAACATTGTCACTCTCATATAAACCTATTAAAATAGAAAATGGCCAATCATTAGGTTGAACTCTAAGAGTAGTTTCATCCGACATAACTAAATTAAAATTCGAATCCAGATGTATAGCATTATTAGCGAGGTCTTTAGGTGTACCATAAAGTCCGACCGCAAAATAAGCATCCATTTTACCAATTGAAAAAGTAGATACACCCATCAATTTAGTTTGGTCAATGGTGTTTTGTAAAATAGTTTTATTTTTTAATGCCACGGCATCAGACACTTTACCTTCAACAATACCCCATCTTTTGGGATTGAAATTAAAAGTAGCATCTTTTAGTTGTGGTTTTGAACCACCTATTACTAAAGTAGAATTTAGTAATTCGCCAGAGATCGTATTTGAACTACCAAAATTAATGGTACCATTAATAATATCTCCACCTTCATAAATTAGAGTAACACCCGCTGGTAAACTAATGGTTTGTCCATCTAAATCCATCACACAGTTAATAATAACAGTGGCATTAGCAACAGCGTCTGCTAATTTAAAATCACAAGGGGTATCTATGGAAGCTATAGGATCAGGATCATCTTCATCTTCTGGCACTATAGGTTCTTCTATAACCTCTATAATAGGTTCGTCTAATAATTCTTCATTGTTGCATGATACTATGGGTAATACTAAAAAAAATAAGAAGTACATAGCTTTAATCATCATTTTCATAAATTCTCGATTTTTGGGGAGAGTGTTAATTATTGGTTTCAATATAAAAAACTATTTTATAATTATCGTTTAAGTGATCGTTTTTTTAGATTAAATACTTTTTTACAAAATAAAAAATCGTTTAAAAGTACATTTATACGATAATCTGTTGTTTACTACCAATATACGTCCAAATCTCAATTATGGATCTTTTTTTTTTTTTAAGTTCCAAATATAAATTTAATAACTTATATATGAACCATCTTGTTGATAATAATTCGTAATTTAATTCCTTATTTCGAACTATTTAGAAACATCTTTAAAAATGACTTAATATAAAAAAACAGTCAGTGTCAATAATTTTTTACTTTATTATACGATAAAGAAATTACACATCGTAGTGTTTAGTTACAAAAAAGGTTCTTCAAAGTTAAAATCAAACATTTCAACTACTTATTTTTAATGGTATAATTAATTAATATAATTTGTGTGCTTTTTAGAATCCTAGAAACTCTCCAATAAAATAATTTAATTTAAGACATGTTATTAAGTATAATAGTACCAGTATATAATGTAGAAAAATATATTGCAAGATGTATAGAGAGCTTAATAAATCAAGATATAGACGGTAAGGATTATGAAATTATATTGGTAAATGATGACTCCACTGATTCTAGTATTTCAATCGCTAAAGAATATGCGCAACAATACCAACAAATTAAAATTATCAATCAAAAAAATACGGGTCCAAGTGGTGCTAGAAATAATGGACTAAAAAACAGTAGGGGAACTTATATATATTATATGGATTCTGATGATTATATTGAAAAAAACGTGCTTAAAAGTCTACTAGAGCCTGTTTTAAAAAACGATTTAGATTTTTTAGGATTTACTTATACAAGAACCTCAGAGTCCAACTTTAATTTGCATATAACATCTAATGATATTTTAAAATATAATAATTTGGAAATTAATGAAGGGTGTTCATTTATTTCTAAAAAGAATTTTAACAACTATATATGGTGGTATATTTTTAAAAAGGATATTGTTATAGAAAATAATATAGAATTTATAGAGGGTATAATGGTGGAAGATGGTATTTATACTACCGAACTATTGCTTAATTGTAAAAAAGTGGCTTATATTCCTTTAAGTATTTATAGATATTTTGAAAACACCAATTCTATAATGCGAAATACTTCAAAAACCCACATCGCACGTTTAAATAATGATTATAAATTGGTAATTAATAAGTTTACATCCCTTATAGATTTGGCAAAAGAAAATGGAGCGAATAAACAAGCTATAAAAAGGCTAACTACCAGGCAACAATCTTATATGTTTTTTCTTTTGGTACGATTGGTTAAAGCAAATACCTCATATAAAGAAATTAAGAGCTTAATAAACGAATTTAGATCAAGTAAGGTTTATCCATTAAAAGACTTTATTGGAATTGATTATAATTCAAAAAAGGAAAAAACATTAACACATATTTTTAACAATAAAGCACTTTTATATTTCCTAATTACATGTAACAATAAATTTAAGTTTATAAAGTAACAGCCTTTAACTCTATAAAAATAACCTGTTTAAGCAAATACCACAACTTAACAACGCCCTTCTTATAGGATATAGCTTCTAAAATATCAAATGGCAAAGACGAATCAATTGCCTATTTTCAATGGAACTCAGGCTCATAAAGTAACGGGAGCGTATGAAAGGAATTTTTTATGATGAATAAATAAAAACTCGAGAGACTACTTGTTTAATAGTTTTTCTAAATAAGCAATTTTGTCTTTTTCAGCTTGCACCAGGCGTTCGTATAGTTCTACAATTTTTTCAAGTGGGTTTATAGTACAAAGGTAATTGTTGTTATTTGAACTATTATCTTGAAATGTATTGTTCATAATATTAAAAACAGCATCTTCTGAAAAATTTTCAATAGCTTCCTTGGTTATTCCCAAAACTTTAGCAACTTGTTCCAATTTAGCATCTTCAATCTTTTCGGACTGCTCAATTTTAGAAACGGCTTGTTGGCTAATACCCAATTCCTCTGCTAAGGTTTCCTGTTTCATGCCCCTAAGCTCTCTAATACGACTTATTTTTCTGCCGATGTGGTTTGGTTTTGTTGCTGTTTCCATAATCCAAATATAAGATTTTTTCTAAAAAGTACCATACTTGTAAAAAACAAATTAAAGGTAGTATTATACAAATGGAATGGGTTGGCATTAGAGCCCAATTAATTTATTAAGTTTCACCTCAAAACTCAAAAGAAGCCCTCTTGCAGCATTTATTTTATAATAATAATCAACTAGTTTTAAACGGACCGGCCATTAATCATGGTAAAAACATCCTCATAAGGCATGTCCATATAGTCACAGAATTCTTTAATGGTAATAGTGCGCTGAGAAGTGATCCCTTGAGCGTCCTTAATGGTACGAACCAATTTACAGGAAAACGTATAACTTTTTCCTAAAATAATGGAAATTTCTTTGGGGTAAATGCATTGTCTATACATAGGACAAGTAGATTTGATGTTATTAAAACACAGTTAGAAGTCATAGATTGGATTTTGCTAAAAATGCTTTAAAAATATTATGAAAAATCATATGCGTAAAATTTTTAACAAAAAAACAACTACAAATACTCCTTAAAACAAACGTTTATCGATACCAAATAGAAAAGCGTCACAACCCAACAACTCAACAGCTAAACAATTAAACATTTAAACAATTACACCACACCCCCCCCCATAGCCCCTTAGCAGCTCCCCCATAGATACTCCGTAGATACTCCGTAGATAATGTGACTCCGTGTTAAATATGCAGAAAGTGGTAAAAAGCGAATAAAATAACCACTAGCGACTATTTATATTGTTTTATACCATATACAGCTAAAAACGAATAAAACTCTCAAAAACAGCGTTTTAAACACACCCCTAAACCACCCTAACATACCTTTGAAATGCTTAACAGAAAACCCGTGAATAAAAAGGAGCTCATTTTTATTTATAGAACCCTGTTTGCACAAAAAATGAATATAAACCGAGTCTAAACAAACAGACTCCTAAAAATTAAAAACATGGCAAAATTAAAAAGCCTTATTAAAATTGAAGGCACATTAGATGGTATGACCTTTTATAAAGGTAAAGAAGGGTATTTAGTACGCACCAAAGGAGGCGTATCAAAAAACAGAATTGAAACCGATCCGGCTTTTATTCGGACACGTGAAAATGGACAAGAATTTTCACAAATTTCTAAAAGTGGTAAATTACTACGCTTGGTACTTACCCCTTTAATTTCAGACGTTAAAGACGATACGCTCATAGCCCGATTGGTTAAGGTGATGGGGCAAGTTAAAAATGCCGACAGTACATCCACGAGAGGCAATCGGCAAGTAGGTATTGGCTTAGAAACGCTGGAAGGAAAAAACATGCTGAAAGGTTTTGATTTCAACGCCAATGCTGGTTTAAATGAGATCCTATTAACAGATTATCTGTTAAATACTGCCACAGGGGAAATCAACATACCCAACTTTATACCCTTACAGCAGCTCAACACGCCCAGTGGCGCCACACATGTAAGCATCTTATCAGCCGTTATTAATATCAATTTTATAACGAATGAAAAGACACTACAAGCAAGCGCTGAAATAAATGTCCCCATTAATAATACTTCGGTAGCTATAAATGCGACGCCTCCAAGTATGCCTAATGGCACAGGACAAACGGTGTTCCTGTTTAAAATAAGTTTTTATCAGGAAATTAATGGACTCCAATACGCATTAAACAATGGATCCTTCAACGTTTTACAAATTATAGAAATAATTTAAATAAAATAAGGGTTTCATAAGTCAATCTGCTAACCGAATCCATTTTCAGTTATCAAAAACGTATGAAACCCTTAATCTATTCCACACCCCCGCCATTATAAGACTTCTTTTTCAAGTCCAAACAATCGGCCCATAACACCTCCACACCCAACAACTAAACAACTCCACACCTCCCCACATTCCATATACTTTCCTATATTTGTTAAAATAATCCAGTATCAAACTTTTTGTTTATATAGAATGAAAAAAAAACTAATTCGTGTAGTCACTGCAGACGTGTCATTTGGTTTAACTCAAGGCCAATTAAAATTTCTTTCTGAAACCTTTGAAGTTATAGCAGTGTCTTCCGCAGGAGAGCGACTGGATCTTGTTTTTAAAACGGAAGGCGTTAGAACCCAAGCCATTGAAATTAGTAGACCTATTTCTATACTAAACGATGTAAAGTCTTTGTATTCATTATATAAATTCTTTAAAAAAGAATCTCCCGATATTGTACATTCCATGACACCCAAAGCGGGTCTTTTAAGTATGGTAGCTGCTTATTTTGCTAAAGTACCTGTACGTATACACACTTTTACAGGGTTGATATTCCCTAGTAAAAATGGTTTTTTAAAAAAGTTATTAATAGCAATGGATAAAACCTTATGCCTATGCGCCACTAAAATAATACCAGAGGGTAATGGGGTAAAAAATGATTTAATAAGCCATAATATAACTTCAAAACCGCTTCACGTTATTGCGAATGGAAATATAAATGGTGTAGACCTCGCATATTACAATTCTAATATTTTTAATGAAAGCTTTAAGTTAAAACTAAGAGAAGACTTAAAAATACATAAAGACGACTATGTTTTTACATTTGCAGGAAGATTAGTTGGAGATAAAGGAATGAATGAACTAGTAGCTGCTTTTAATCTAATTAACAGTAACTTAAAAAAAACAAAGTTATTACTAATAGGTAGTTTTGAAGAAGCCTTAGACCCCTTAGAACCAGAAACCAAAAAACAGATTAAGCTTAATGAAAATATAATAACCACAGGATGGGTGAGCGATGTAAGACCCTATTTTGCTATAGCAAATTGCCTCACCTTCCCCAGTTACCGCGAAGGATTCCCAAACGTGGTATTACAAGCTTGTGCACTTAAACTCCCTTGTATAGTAACCAACATTAATGGGTCTAACGAAATCATTTCCGAACCCGAAAACGGCTTAATCATACCTGTTAAAAATACAGAGGCGCTCTATAAAGCTATGGAAAAAATGTATCATTTAAGTACTGAAGCTCATGCTAAAATGGGAGAAACATCACAAAACATTATCATCTCAAAATTTGAGCAGCAATTTGTTTGGAACGCGCTGTTGGAAGAATATAAAAACCTCTTAAACCTCCATTAGGATAGGTTTTTTAAGCAGCCCCTCACCTACTATGAATGCCCAACTATGTTTTTTTGGGGTACCACTAAATCATACATCGTAAAAACCTTCAATATCAACAGATTTAATTATTTTGAAAGTGCAAAATATAAATATAGTTATATATTTGAGTACTATTTTGACTAGTATGAGATAAAAAGACTATAATACATGAATCCGAATTTAAAAGTAGTAGCACTATCAAAAACTGATTTGGTAGAGGCGATTCACAACAATACCTATTGGCAAGATGAAAGAATACTAATGCCAAAAAGTAAAGCCTTATGGTTAATAAAAAACAATACAATTGAGGATGATGCATATGTTGCTATTATTTGCCTAGAAAACAATGTTATTATTTCCTACCTACTTACCATACCTGATACTATACACGTAGTAAATGCTGGTTTAAAAAAAATGTATTGGATGCATGAGTGGTGGGTAGATCATAAATTCCAAGGCAGTATTGTGCCCTCCTACCTCTTTAATCAAGCTGCTAAAAAATTAAGTAAAAACATTTTAATAGAATCCAATGCAGAAAATTCAGATTCTTTTTTTAACAGTCAGTTTAATACCATACATACCAAAACAAGGCATACCATATTCTTTTTATTAGAAAGTACCGTATTAATAAATAGATTTCCTTTTTTAAAATATTTTAAATTTTTGATAACTATTGCAAATAGCACTTTTGTAAGAGTGTTGAATAGTAGAAACTATAAAAAAACACAAAAATCCTTAGTAGCTGTTCAGTATGAATATTTAAATGAATTGGATCCGGAGGCTTGGAATTTTATAGAACCTAGGTGTAAAAATGATTTTACATATAAGACTCAAGAAAACATAAATTGGTATATTGATAATTCCCAATACACACAAACGCCCATTAACAAACGATTTAAGTCTGTATTCTCTACTACAGGGTTTAGTAATAATATTCACAACCATTCATTTAAGATAATTAAAAATGGAGAAATTATAGGATTCATATCTTATTTATTTAATATGATTGAATTTAATGTAAAATATTTTTTACCAAAAGACGATGCGCATTATGAAATATGCATGGATGCCCTCATGGAGCATTGCTTAAAAGCGAAAGCAACCTATATCATAACTGATGACACCAAGTTAAGCAACGAAATAAATAAAAAATACACAGCATTATTTACTTATAAAAAAGAGAAAAAGTCCAGAGTCCATAAAGGAGCGGATGTCGCTTTTAATGAGATTATTTTAACGGACAGAGACGGTAGGTTTCATTAATTTTAATTAGGGATGAATATAATACAAAACATTTTAAACACTCTCCAAACACACCATACAAAGAATGCTTTTTGTATTAATGATGAATACTTTACATACGAAACGTTTTCAAATAGTATTTCTAAAATACAAAGTGCTTTACAAAAAAACACAGCTTCAAATAACAAACATATTGGCTTAATTACAAACAACGATTTAGAAACATATGCGGCCATTATAGCCATTTGGTTAGAAGGCAAAGCCTATATTCCTTTAAACCCTGATACTCCAAAAAGTAGAAATCTAGAAGTCATTAAGCAAGCTCATGTTCAAACCATAATCGATTCTTCAACGTCTTCACAATATATTGAATATGACATTATAAATCCGAATAAGATTGTAGATACAACAGCAAAACCTATTTTAAATAATTATAATGAAGCAAATTTAGCCTATATATTTTTTACATCAGGTACTACAGGCACCCCTAAAGGCGTGCAAATAACTCAAAACAATCTCAATTATTTTATTGATGCCTTTCAAGATTTAAAGTACCCCATCACGCATACTGACAAATGCCTGCAAATGTTTGATCTCACTTTCGATCTTTCGGTAGTGTCGTTTATGGCGCCGCTAATAAGTGGTGCTTGCATCTATACAACATCCAACTCGAATATAAAATACCTAGAAGTTTTAAGACTCATTTCAAATTATGATTTGACCTTCACCTTAATGGTACCTTCCATACTCCATTCTTTACGCCCTTTTTTCAAAAAAATAAATAACACCAGCATCAGGATAAGCATGTTTTGCGGTGAAGCCTTACACGAGGATATTACTAAAGCTTGGAGCAGCTGCGTTCCAAATGCTCTAATTGCTAACGTTTACGGCCCTACTGAATGCACCATCTATTGTACAAATTATGTATACCATACAAATAGTAAATCTCATAATGGCATCTTATCGGTAGGCAAAGAAATGCTTCATACCAAGACTATAATAGTCGACGAAAATAACATCCCCATACATACCAATGAACCTGGTGAACTATGCCTTAGTGGTCCACAATTAACCATCGGGTATTTAAACAACGAAGCCATAAATAATAAAGCCTTTTTTTATTTAAAAGAAAATAATAAACAAACACGCTTTTATAAAACCGGCGATCTATGTAAAAAAGATGCAGAAGGCGATATTTTATACTTAGGAAGAATCGATTTTCAAGCTAAAATACAAGGATTTAGAGTTGAACTCTCTGAAATTGAGTATCATATAAAAAAAACAATCGTTGATGTTAATCTAGTGGCCGTTGTTTTTAAAAACAAGATTAATAATTCGGAAATAGCATTAGCAATAGAAAGTTCTGAATTTGATACAAAACAGGATATAGAATCCTTAAAAACCAAGTTACCGAGTTACATGATTCCTACAAAAACAATGTTTTTTAAAACATGGCCTCTAAATGCAAACGGAAAAACGAATAGAAAGGAAATTATAAAATTAGTCGAAGAAAAATATGGATAGTACTATACTAGATAAAATTAAAGTTATTTTCTCCAATGTATTGGAACATAGCGACTTTAACCTTACAGAATCTACAACTACAAAAGATGTGAATGGTTGGGAGTCATCTACACACATGATGATTATTACCGAGGTAGAAACAGAATTTGATATAGAATTCGAATTGGATGAGTTATGGAGCATGAAAAATGTTGGTGATTTAGTACGAATTATAGCCTTAAAAACACAGTAGGCCTTATGGGAGACATAAAAATAAAGCACCTTTCTAAAAAAGTTTTGCGTGATTATCTAGATAACAACCAAAATTGGAATAACAAAACGACGGCGTTTCCCAAATGTAAAATATCATGGTTACTTAGCAATGATCGAATGAGTGAAGATGATTTTTGCGGTGTTATTGCGGAAGAAGATCAGGAAATCATAGGCCTTATTTACATGATACCAGACTTAATTAGAACTCCAAATGATGGTGAAAAAAAACTATATTGGATGATGTATTGGTGGGTGTCTGAAAAATACAATGGCAATGTGTTATCTACCTATATCTACAGTGAAGCTTTAAGGATTGTAAAAAATCAAGTGATTGTAAAATCGTATGCAGAAGAGGCTACCAGTTTTTACAAAAAAATGCCTTTTAAAACCATAGGCTCTAGAGTTAGATTTACTATTTTTTTTAGTTTAGATCCTAGCATATTACTAGCTAAATTTAAATTCCTTAAACCTTTTAAATTCGTATTAATCGGTTTTGATTATCTCATTACAAAAGCACTATACTTATACAATACTTCAAAAATAAAACAGAGCACCAAAAATGTAAAGTATGAATATTTAAACTCATTAGACAATCAAGCTTGGGAATTTATAGAGCCATTATGCAAAAACGATTTGGTATACAAAACAAAAGAATATGTAAGTTGGCAAATAAATAAACTGCAATACCTACAAACACCTATAAGCAATAAAAACAGCTATACATCTTTAGAAACAGGACTTTCAAGCAACATTGCCATACATAACCTAAAGGTTTTAAAAGAAAATGAAATAATTGGTTTTATATCTTTTATTGTTAACTATAATGAATTAAATGTTAAATATTTTTTAGTAAAAGAAGCGACAAACTATAAGCTGTGTGTAGATGTTTTAATGGAGCATTTTATAACTCTCAAAAAAAAATATATTTTTACCGACGACGTTAAATTAGCCACTACAATAAAACAAAAATTTGCTACTATTTTTACACATACAGCAAACAAAAAAGCCCTGGCTCACAAGGATGTAAATTTAAGTTTTGAAATGCAAGACCTAACAGATAGAGATGGTCATTTTTACTAGTTAATTATCTAAGATATGGAGTTTATTAAAAGCATTTCAGATGCAATTCAGCAAAATCAAGATAAAAATGCCTTCTGCATAAATAAAACATTTTATACTTATAAAGAATTTATTATATGCATTTCAAAAATAAGAGGGCACATAAGAAACAACGTTAAGGAAACCGAAAAACTAATAGGTTTAGTAACCCATGACGATCTAGAAACTTATGCCAGCATTATAGCGCTTTGGTTAGAAGGTAAAGCCTATGTACCTGTAAACCCCGACGTGCCTATAGATAGAAATATTCAAATATTAACCCTTACTGAAATCAATTATGTGATAGATTCTTTAGAAACTTCGGCGTTCTCAAACAATTATCACATCATAAAATCAACACCAGCAAACGGGTCTCAAGTTATAGATTTAGAGCCTGTAAAAACATCAGGAGATGGTATCGCCTACATTTTATTTACGTCTGGCTCTACGGGGCTTCCTAAAGGGGTACCTATTACATTTGATAATGTAAATGCCTTAGTAAAAGCTGTAGATGCAGAACCTGAGTTTCAATTAACAACACAAGACCGTTGTTTACAAATGTTTGAATTAACCTTTGATTTTTCAGTGGTAACCTACTTATTCCCTATATTAGCAGGAGCTTGCATCTTTACCATCCCAAAAGCAGCCATCAAATATTTTTATATTTTCAAACTTATTAAAGAACAAAAGCTCACGGTATTAACAATGGTACCTTCCATAATAAACTACCTACGCCCCTATTTTAAAGAAATTAATGAGCCACATGTAAGGTATTGTAGTTTTGGTGGTGGCGCTCTCTATAGCGATATAGCAGTAGAATGGAGCAATTGCTTACCGAATTGTAAAATATTCAATTATTACGGGCCTACTGAATTTACAGTATATAGTGGGTTTTATCCTTATAATAAAGAAACCCACACAAAAGCACATAATGGTATCGTGGCCATAGGAACGCCGCAGTTAGATACTCTATACCTGGTGGTGGATGAAAATAATAATGAAACGAAAGTAAATGAAATAGGGGAATTGTGTTTAGCAGGTCCGCAAATAACAAAGGGATACTGGAAAGATGAAGAGCGAAATAAAGAACGCTTTTTTTTTAGAAATGAAAAGGGTACATCTATTCGATATTACAAAACGGGCGACCTGTGTTTCAAAGACGCCGTTGGAGATTACCTATATGTAGGTAGGGCTGATTTTCAGGTTAAAATAAGAGGCTATAGAGTAGAACTATCAGAAATTGAATTTCATGCCAAAACCATATCGACTAAAAAGGTTAATATGGTGGCGATAGATCTTGAAAATAACTTAGGTAACGCTGAATTAGGCTTAGCTATAGAATCTGAACCTTTTGAAACCGATGCTATTTTTGATTACTTAAAAACGAAACTACCTAGTTATATGATTCCTATGCACCAACTATTTCTAAAAGAGTTTCCGCATAGCATAAATGGAAAAATAGATAGAAAAGAACTACGACAACAATTTAATTTTAAATAATCATGAATAAAGAAGACATTTTAATAAAAATAAGAAAAGCTTTTAGTTCTGTTTTAGAACATGAAAACTTTCAACTAACCGATCAAACAACAGCTGAGGATGTAGATGGTTGGGAATCTGTAACCCACATGATGATTATTAATGAGATTGAAACTAAATTTGAAATAAAATTTGAACTTATGGATTTAATGAGTTTAGAAAATATAGGAGACTTAATAAAGGCAATACAATCAAAAACAGACAACAAATAGTCTCACCAGGCTATCACATATAATTATGAATTACAAAAACACATTAAAACCCGTATTAGATTTTATATTAGCATTCACCATATTAACACTGCTAGCTCCCATACTTATTGCAACCACTATATTACTATACTTTTTAAATGATGGTAAACCTTTTTTTTATCAAAGACGTCCTGGTAAAAATGAAAAGATTTTTAACATCATCAAGTTTAAAACCATGAATGATAAAACGGATGCCCATGGTAAACTATTACCCGATACGGAGCGTTTAACAAAAATAGGCCAGCTAGTAAGAAAAACATCCATAGATGAAGTACCCCAACTTCTAAATGTTTTAAAAGGAGACATGTCTATAGTAGGCCCGCGCCCCTTATTAGTGCAATATTTACCTTACTACACACCCATCGAAAAGAAAAGACATACAATGCGACCTGGTATTACCGGATTAGCCCAAGTGAATGGTAGAAATTTTATAGATTGGGATACAAAACTTAAATACGATGTAGAATATGTTGAAAACGCTTCTTTAAAATTAGATCTAAACATCCTACTAAAAACCATCTACAAAGTAGTGGCTTCCAAAGACGTTTCTGTAGACACCACTAAAGTAGAAACCTACCTGGATGTACTAAGGTCAAATAAAAAAAGCTAGGATTACAAATTAAATGATACGCTTTATTTGTTAAACGCATATTTTCTGTAAGATGGAAAAAAACTAATTCTACTTTCTTTCTTGGCTTCTACAGATATGCCCTCTTCCGTAACAACATTACTATTAAGCAAACCTTCTAATATCTTGTACATTTTTTTATTAATAATCTTCCTGCCCGTATAAAAAATTAAATCTTTATCATCGGGAAAGAACGATTTTTTATATTGGTAAAGACTATCCCCGTCGCTTCTACCACCTCCTAGCAAATAGTATTCATAATGATGGGCTCTAGCCCATTTTAAAACTTCTATTTTTAAGAAATCATTAGGTCGCATGTTGAAGTATTCTGATAATGTACCACCTAGAAACGAATAAAGCGTTTTTCCTGAAATCAATATCAACTCCGTTGAGATGGCTACACCATCTTTAAAAACAATGGCAATCATAAAATTATTACCACTTAACTTTATAATATTTTCAAAATATGCCATAGAATAATGGTACTCTTGATCCGCACCTATACGAGACATCGTTTGGTTGTAAATATCATAAAATTGCTTAATATCAGAACGAGATAAGTCCTGATATAGAAATTGTATCTTCAAATTTTCTTTGGCACTCTTTCGGTAATTATTTCTAACTTTTTGTTTAAAATTCTGCCACTGAATATCCGCTTCTTTAATCGCGCCATTCACGTTAGTTAACGTGGGTACTAACTTCCCAGAATAAAAATGAAAATTATGATTCAGACTAAAACGTATAAATTCAGAGACCACATCATGCTCTTTATACCAAGCATCCACAAGTTCCCAGAATTTAATAAGATAGCCGCGAGACATGTTTTCATTAAAAAGGGGACCACTATACCCATAGGGTGAAATCACATCATAATAGGTTTGATTATTTTTTGAGAAAGGAATTTTTCTAAAGATAATAGGCATTAATATTAAAACCTTACCAGTAGCGTCAACTAGTGTGAAATATTTTAAGAGATCACTACTCCCCTCTGAAACATTGGAGAACCAAATTTTATAAAAAGGATTGATAACATCAAAAGACTCTACATACTTAAGATATAAATTTAAATCCTCGTCATTTACTATTCTATGTACTTTTAACTCCATGTATTTAAATTAGTTGCTTAATTAATCCCTCTATTTCAACTAAATCTTTAATAATATAATGCGGTGCTTCAAAAGTGTCCTTTTTAGAAAACGATTGTTTATGGATATTTTTACCATTATCTAAAAGGCATACAGTATGCCAACCCAACTTATTCGGAGCAATAAAATCCTTACGGGTATTATCACCCACATATATATACTGTTTAGAAGTACCGTAGGCATCTACAAAATACTTAAAATTATTAATATGGGGTTTTTCAGAACCAAATTCTTCAGATATAATAACGGCATCAAAATAAGAAGAAAGCCCCAATGCGCTAATCTTGTTTCGTTGCTGTATACTACGCCCGTCGGTTATTAATCCCATTTTAAATACGTCTCTTTTTAAATTTTCTAACAATTTTTGGATGCTATTCGATAATGAAATATCTGGTTTGTGCTGCCTATAAATATTCAGCAAACCTTTAATTTCTACATCTTTAATACGATGCATTTCAAGAATCCCTTCAAAAACATTTAAACCCTTATCATACAAACAAACCATATCTGAATAAATGAGAGGATATAAGCTGTTGCATGTACTGGCTAAGTATTGCGCTATTTCTTTATAAGCCGATTTTAAAAAATCGATCTCATGATACAAAGTGTCATCTAAATCGAATACAACTACTAAATTATTCTTTATAATCATGAACTAATACTTCGTTATCATACCTAAGCATTAACAAATTGTCTTCCCAAGCATCATAGAAAGCAATGTCTTTATTAAAAAGATATTCCTCTATAATCCATTTGGGGTAATTGGCACCTGCGGCATATGCCAAAGGGAACCCGCCTCCAAATCGCGCATTAATTTCAATACCATATATTTTATCTTTACTCAAATGTTTAAAAAATTGAGCGGTAAGGCAACCTATGGCGCCGTCAATATAACTTAAATGCTCTTTGATATAATCTACCAAAACATTTCTTTTAGTAATACCTTTATTTACTTCGCCATCCCGTACCTCAATACGTTGTCTTGGCACCACCGATTTTAAATAATGATTTTTATCATAATACAAATCACAAGTAAACTCTTCGTACTTAGAATGATCTAAATATTCTAAAAACATCAAGTTTTCATTTTTAAAATGATATTCTGTTAAATCTTCATGACTATTAATAATAAAAGTATCCACACTTCTACTCCCATTAAAAGGTTTTATAAATAAGGGTAATTTATAATCGTATTTAGAATACTCTTTGGCTACTTTAATATTATTTTCAATAAAAAAGGAACTCATTTGGCGTTTGTCTCTACAAATATTTATAAAATCATGAGACGCTACTATGGGAGTGATACCGTTTTTTATTAAAAGCTGTTTATTTTGTGCTAGCAAAAGTAATTCAGTATCAATAGTAGGAATAATGAGTTTGATGTTATTCTGAAGGCATACATTTATAAGCAAATTTAAATAATCAGAATCTGTAACCAAAGGAAGCTGAAAAGCACCATCGGACACACGGCATGCAGATGATAAACTAATATTAAAATCGGTAGTCATAACCTTCCCCTCGGGTATGAGTGTTTTTAGTTCTTTTTGAAAAGCTTTTACTAGAGAAACACGTCTTCCTGCTGATGTAATTAATATATTCATTACTATGTTGTTTTTAGAAACCTGAGACAAACATACGCAAAGAAATTAAATGTAAAAAAATCATACGGCCATTTAAAGTTGTTCATGCTTAATTATATAGTTTGAAATTAATTTTGATATGATATTCCGGGCATTATTATTCCAGTGCTTATCATAAATTAATGTAGTAGGTGTTTTAGATTTTTTAAATGCCTCGCCAAAATCAATAAATTTAAACTTATGGATATCTAAATAGTTTAGAAATGTCGGAGGGGTAATAGATGCGTCTAAAAGCAAAACAAATCTGTTTTTGTCATAGCCATAGTTTGTAACTAAACTTTCAAAATTTGCTATATATTCAGTTTCTAATTCATTATAGCGTTTTTTTTCTTTATCTGGGTGAATCAATGAAACACTCTGTTGTTCTTCAGAAAATAGGTTTTGGGCAAACGCTCTAGGAACATCAAAAAAACCTATATGTTGTAAATAAACTACTAATTTTATTTGTCTTAGCGCTTTATAAGCTGGAGATTCAAAAATCATCCGGTCTTGCACTACGTGATATTCTCCACGAGTTAAATCATTTTCAAATTTAATACCTAAAAAAACATAATCAATGAAATCAAACTGCGCTTTGTATTGCTTTATTAAATGCAGCTGATCAGCCAAATCATAGCCAGCATAGCCATACTCATACACTTCGATGCCTTTTAATTGGTTTTCAATTTTAGCACCTATAGAATTATAATAATTTTGATGAAAACCTTCTATAAACGAATCCCCCACCAAAGCGAGTTCAACCTTATCTTGGGTAGGATTAAATTCACGATATGAATTATAGCCCGAGGTATTAATGTGATACTCCGAAAAATTTTGACGCCTGTTACCTGTTACTGAGAAACCGCTTTGGTTGGGCATCCACTTTTCTACACCGTAAGTATCTACATAACGAACCGGGTAATCTTTAGTAAGGTGAAAAACACGCACTAAAACCTCCAAACTTATTACAAGAAGTACGCTATATAGTAAGATCTTTAAAACTAATTTCTTCATCTGCTTTAAAATTGAAAATAAATAAAGGAGCGATCCACATGATTATCATAAAACAATAACATCACCAAGATAACAACGGTATACATAACAAAACGAAGCACTTGAGACTTAAACTTAAAGGGTGCACGTTCATCTTTACGGATAATATACTCGTAAACTACAAATAATATCATTAATATATAGTAATCAAGCATCCGATACCCCATAGGATGGCTATAAGCTTCATACGAAAAATGGGAAAAGATTCTATCTATAAAACCAAAAGCATCCGTTATAGACTCCGATCTAAAAAATATTCTGGAAAAGCTAACAATTGAAAACGTTAACAACACCTGCCCCACTTCTGTTAAACTCGGGAAGACCGTGTGCTCCCCTACTACGGTATCTTTATAAATTGCATTTCTACCCATCAAAAATACAGGTATAAACACCAAAGCATGAAAAGCCCCCCAAAAAATAAAGGTCCAATTGGCACCATGCCAAAACCCACTCACTAAAAATACAATACAGATATTCCTAACAGCTTTTAACTTACTCACCTGGGACCCTCCTAATGGAATATACAAATAATGCCTAAACCATGTAGATAACGAGACATGCCAGCGTTGCCAATATTCGGCGACATTTCTAGAAAAATGAGGAAATTTAAAGTTAGACATCAGTTCGATTCCAAAAAGCTTAGCGGTACCAATGGCAATGTCCGAATAGCCACTAAAATCACCATACACTTGAAAACTAAACATCACCACTCCTAAAATAAGTGTAGAAGCTGGATACTGGGAATAGTTTGTGAAAATATCATCAACCATAGGAGCTAATGCATCTGCAATAACCACTTTTTTAAATAAACCCCAAAGTATAAGCTTTAAACCACTTACAATTTGATCGTAATTAAAACGCCGTGTATGTAATATTTGAGATAGTAAGTTAGAAGCTCTTTCAATAGGTCCTGCTACTAACTGTGGAAAAAAACTAACAAAGGCAGCGAAGGATAGAAAATCGTTTGTAGGTTTTAGCTTTTTGTAATAAACATCAAAAGAATAAGACATGGTTTGAAACGTGTAAAACGATATCCCTACTGGTAAAATAACTTGAAGCGTCCAAGTACTTTGAACGTGGTAACCCGATAATGCCACCATATCTACCCATGAGTCTACAAAAAAATTATAGTATTTAAAAAACCCTAATAAGCTTAAATTAAAAACCACACTTACCCAAAGCCAGGATTTGCGTTTGGTTTTTTCTTCTAAACCATCAATTTTTAGGGCTACAAAGTAATCGACGATGGTGCTTAGTAAAATTAAAGAGAGAAAACGCCAATCCCATAATCCATAGAACACATAACTAGCTACCAAAATTAAAACATTTTGA
Organism: Mariniflexile litorale; assembly: GCF_031128465.2. Lineage (GTDB taxonomy): Bacteria > Bacteroidota > Bacteroidia > Flavobacteriales > Flavobacteriaceae > Mariniflexile > Mariniflexile litorale. The sequence goes on from NZ_CP155618.1 coordinate 4,009,897, forward strand.
GCTTTTAAGTGTTTTTTAAAAACAAACCAATAGAGAGAGAAAACAATAGGAAGAAATATAAAAAATTCTAAAGAATTAAATAGCATAAAAAAATATAATAATAGAATTAGAGAGGTATATTTTCACAAACATCTCGCTTTAATAAAAACTCAACAAAAATACCCTTTAAAAGGCTGATTAAATCTTTAACCTACATATTTTGCAAAAAAATTCTTTTTAATTCTAAAGTTACTTCATCATTTGTATTGTTATATCGTTTTTATATAAATGTCATAAAAAAGCCAGCTTCATAGGAAACTGGCTTTTTTATAACATTTTGTATTTAACTACATATCATTAAAAATAGAGTGCATTAATCGTTTTTTATCATTGATGCTTTCTTCTAAAGAAATCATAGTTTCGGTTCTATAAACCCCTTCTATTTCATCTAGCTTAAATATAATTTCCTTAGCATGTTCGGTACTTCGTGCTCTAATTTTACAGAAAATATTAAACTTCCCTGTGGTTATATGTGCTACTGTTACAAAAGCAATTTCATTAATACGTTCAAGTACAAACTTTGTTTGTGATGTATTATTTAAATATAGGCCCACATATGCGATAAATGAATAGCCTAGTTTTTTGTAATCTAACATCAATGAAGAGCCTTTTATAATCCCCTGCTCTTCCATTTTTTTAACACGTACATGAACGGTACCTGCCGATATTAGTAATTTTTTTGCGATATCTGTAAACGGAATTCTAGTGTTATCTATTAACATGTCTAGAATTTGATGATCTATATCGTCTAATTTAATTTTCCCCATAATTAATTATTCTTAAATATTAATCAAAATTAATACATTTTCACTAATAATTATACATAATCTGCACACTTTATTTCACTAATAATGATATTTTCTCATTATCTATCATTACGAAATCGATTTCGTTATCAACTTCCAATAATTCACCTTTTAAATTAAAAACAGTCCGTTTATTTGCTTGAATTATTTTATGAGCATAAAAAGTATCTAAATTTTCTATCCTTTCTACTTTAGGTATAAAATGAACCTTTTTATCTATTAATTTTTCTTGGTATTGAATGCCAATGTCTGTTATAATTTCATTTTCACCCCTAATTATTTTGGCATTTTTTATAATAATATCTAAAAAACATTTCTCATTTTCCGGAATTTTAAGATAAGATTCATAATTAACTCCAGACACGTCATTTTTTGAAATATAATCTAAAGAAGCGATATAAGCCATATAAATAAACCTTCTGGTCTCTTCTCTCCCATAATCGTTATGATAATGCCCTGCTTCAAACAAAATAGTTGGGGTGTTTTCACTTTGAAACGTATCTCCAACACAGTTTATATTAAACGCATCATCATACACTCCTACTTGATTAGGAATAACCTCTTGTAAAACCTTATTCATAACCCCGATAACTTCCATAGCAACCTTTCTATTAGGTGTTATAGTACAGGCTTCATCTTGAGCTGGTGCTAAAAACGATACAGTTGCAGGCTTATTTGTTTTTCCGACACTAAAAATAGTGCGTTGTCCATGCAGGTTATAGCAATAATGAGGTTTAAAAGCATTAAAAGCATCACGCAACACGTTACTTTCGGGTTGAGTTAACTCTTGAGCATCTCTATTTAAATCTACCTGGTTTGCATTAATTCGGGTATATGCTTGTGCTCCATCTGGACTTAAAATGGGAATTATATATAAAGTACAGTTGTTTAAAATATGATTTACCGAAGAATCGCCGCTTAAAAGAGTGTTTAAGAGATCAAATAAAGCTTTAGTAGTGGTCGATTCATTGCCATGCATTTGAGACCACATAAGGATGCGTTTGTCGCCACAACCAATTTTAATTCCGTGGATAGGGTTGTTTAAAACAGAGTTTCCAATAGTTTCAACATGTAGTTTATAAGACATGTTTTCCAATAAAGGCGCTAAGTGCTTATTAGTAATATAACGGTGATTTAAATCAGGTTCTTTGTATTTTAAAAACAATGATTTTATGTGTTCTGTTTGCATTATAGAAATTTAGAATACAAATGTAAACAATTATGAATTTACAAATGTAAACGAAAAATTACACCTCTTTGTTTACAATGTTATACGTGTTTAGCCTTGATTTAGTTAACATTGTAAACATGTAATTCATAATACATAAAAAACAATTTAAAACAGCTGTTTTTCAGTGATTTACATGACTTAATATAAAGCTTTTATTTAAATTATAAAAATATTTTGTGTTTTTTTACTTTCTATGCCATGAAGTATTATTACATTTGTAAATAATAATACATTTGTAACATTTACAATGATAAACACCGAAGCTTTTACTAAAAGACTCCAGCAAGTAATAGATTATTACAGCGAAACAGCGTCTTCTTTTGCTGAAAAAATTGGTGTACAACGCTCGAGTATTTCACATATCTTATCTGGTAGAAACAAACCAAGTTTGGAGTTTGTTTTAAAAATAACCCATGCATTTCCAGAAGTTGAATTGCTATGGTTATTAAATGGCAAAGGCGAATTTCCTTCAACACTTAAAACGATTCAATTAAATACTACAACACCATCTCCTCCGGTTATTGAGAAAAAAATAGCATCTGAAATAAAACATGAAATCAGGGAGGAAATAAAACAGGATAAAACAATAGAACGCATTGTTATTTTTTATTCTGACGGAAGTTTTAAAAATTTCCAGAATTAACTAGTTAAGTTTAGTAATTTTGTAATGAAATTTTTTATTATGAAATTATTCTACCTTTTACTTTTATTTAGTTTTTTTAGCTGCTACGAAACCACGCGTAATTGTACCGATTATAAAACGGGTACGTATTACAGCGAGGTAACCATCGATGGCGAGTTATTTAAATCAAAATTTAAACGCGACGAAACATTGCAAATTGAAGTTTATAATAGCAAGACGGATTCGTCTCAATTACGCTGGATAAATAATTGTGAGGTTATTTTTAAAACCATAAACCCTAAAAATATGGCAGAACAAAAAGATATTCATTTGAAAATTTTAACGACTACCGATTCATCTTACACCTATGAATATTCATATGTAGGTGAGACTAAAAAACAAAAAGGGGTTGCTTATAAAATAGATGCTAATTAAAAGGGTATAAAAACGATTCTGCTAAATTAAATTTTAGTTGCTTGTCTTCGGTTATTTCATAGGTTATAAATAGTTCACCCCAATAACGTCCATCTGAGAAATCGGCTATAATCCATTTGTGATTCAATAGTTTAACGGTATTAATCATCATGCGCTTGCCTTCTTCAGAAGCATACGGAATTATAGGGTGCTCGCCTTTTTCTTCGTTCAATTTATAAAGTTCATCTTTTATTAAAAGAACCAACTCCGACACATTATAACCTTGGTTTTCAAAATAACTCATAGCATCTTCATTTCTTTCTAAATTGAAATGCGATAAATCTAAATTTTCATCTTGTAAAACAGCTACCGAGTCTTTGCATCGTTCTAACTGTATTTTGTAACCATCTAGTTTACGGTCCATATCTTCAAAAACACGTTTAGCATTCACATACTGAAATAACACCAGTAATATGGAAAAAACGAATAAATACATAAAAATTTTCTGTCTCATTTTTGTAAACTTTAAATTGTTATTTGTAAACCATCGTAAGCTAAAAATACATTTTTTGGAAGTAATTTTTCAACGTCATCATGAAAGCCTAACATATGACTAATATGTGTTAGGTAAGCCTTTTCTGGTTTTACTTTATTAATAAATTGAAGCGCTTCTTCTAAGTTAAAATGCGATTGATGTGGTTCTATTCTTAAAGCATTAACTACAAGCACTTTTACATTTTTTATTTTTTCAATTTCTTTTTCTTTCACCGTTTTCATATCGGTTAAATACGCAAAGTCTTTAAATTTAAAACCAAAAACCTGTAATGTGTCATGTTTACCATTTACAGGAATTACTTCTAAATTATTTAAAATAAAAGGTTTGTTTTTTATTCGATTGGTAATAACGGAAGGCGCTCCTGGATATTTGTTTTTTGTAGTAAATATATAATCGAATCGTATTTTTAGCGATTTCAAAACCCGTTTGTGTGCATAAATAGAAATATCGCCTTGTTTGAAATAAAAAGGACGAATGTCGTCTAAACCCGAGGTATGATCGGAATGTTCGTGGGTGTATAAAACACCATCTACCTTAGTACACCCAGCACGTAACATTTGATACCTAAAATCCGGTCCGCAATCTACCACATAGGTAAACTCATCCCATTCTACCAATACTGAAACACGTAAACGTTTATCCTTTTTGTTATTGCTTAAACAAACAGGATGCGTACTTCCTATTATGGGAATACCTTGCGAAGTTCCAGTACCTAAAAATGTTATTTTCAAAAAATTAATATTTACTATTCTTTTAGTTTATTTTCACCTAATCGCTTGTTTTTAAAATTTTTTTTTAGTGAAAACAACCATACTTACAATAATCAATAATTTATTATGAACAATTTTATAGAAACAAAAAAATAATTGAGTCATTTTACATGTTCCTTAAAAGGATTCATATCTACCAACAAAATTAGAGTTATTTTTTTATTTGCTTCTATTATTTGATACCTTTGTTTACATAATTAAAGTAACCCAAACCGTAACATGGAAATTACCTTAAAGGGAGATAGAGAATTTGAAGAAATTCCATCATTAAAAACCAAAGCCCTCCGCATTAACCTAAATGAAAACATTTACGGTACGTTTGCCGAAATTGGAGCAGGACAAGAAACAAGTCGGCATTTCTTTAGAGCTGGTGGTGCCTCTGGCACTATAGCGAAAGCAATGTCTGCTTATGACAAGGCTTTTAGTGATGCTATTTATGGAGCGGAAGATGATGGTCGCTATGTTACAGAACCTCGTTTAAGAAAAATGCTTAACCACGAGATTGATCTTATTGAGAAACGCCTTTCTAGAAAAGATTACCCTAACAAAATGTTTTTCTCTTTTGCTAATACGGTTACTACCATCGATTTTGCAAAACAGTTTAAAGGTCATGGCTGGATTGGTATCAAATACCAAATAGAACCAAACCAAGAATATAATGACATTATTTTGCACATCCGTTTTAAAGAAACTGATGGAAGGCTTCAACAAGAAACACTGGGCGTAATTGGCACTAACTTAATTTATGGTGCTTTTTATAAATACAATGAGCCCAAAAAATTACTTCGTTATTTATATGACCATTTAGATAAAGATCAGTTAGAAATTGACACTGTTAATTTTTCTGGACCTTTATTCAAGAATGTTGATAACCGGTTAATGAGTTTACAATTGGTTAAAAATAACATGACCGATGCGGTTATGTTTGGTCCAGATGGTAAAAACGTATTACCTGCTCGTATATTTTATAAAAAAAATATTTTAGCTTTTAGAGGTAGCTTTAGACCTGTAACACAAGTAAACATGGATATGTATGAAAACGCATATAAAATGTTTATTGCAGAAAAAAAAGTAGACCCCGACAACACCGAAGTTGTGTTTGAAATAACTCTTTCTAACTTACGAGCAGAAGGTGAAATAGACGAACAAGATTTCATGGACAGAGCAGATTTGTTATGCTCTCTAGGACACTCTGTTATGATATCCAACTTCCAGGAATACTATAAGGTTGTTGAGTACTTTTCTAATTACTCAAAAGCCAGAATGGGTCTTGCTATGGGTGTCAATAATTTGGTAGATATTTTTGATGAAAAATATTACCGTCACTTAAGCGGAGGTATTTTAGAGGCTTTTGGGAAGTTATTCTTTAAAGATTTGAAAGTTTACTTATACCCTATGATAGATGTTGAGACAGGTGAATTAATAAACAGTGAAAACCTAAAAGTTTATCCGCGTATGAAAGAATTGTATAAATTCTTTAAATACAACGGAAAAGTTATTGATATTAAAGATTTCGACACCAAATGTTTAACCATATTCTCAAGGGAAATTTTAAACCAAATTAGTAACGGTGAAAGAGGATGGGAAAATATGTTGCCTGAAGGTGTTGCCGATTTAATTAAAGATTACCGTATGTTTGGCTATACAAGGAAGCCCTTGGTATTACCTAAACGAAAGAAATACACCAAATAAAATTATAAATCCTTCTTAACAAATTTAAGAAGGATTTTTTTTACCCTATTATTTGAGAGGCATGTATTTTTGCTTTTACTGCATCTATAACGCGCTCTACTACACCAGCTTCATCAATTATAAATGTTTTACGATGAATGCCATCAAAGGTACGACCCATAAATTTTTTCGGCCCCCACACTCCAAACGCTTGAATCATCACTTTATCTGTATCCGCTATTAAAGGATATTGAAAATCATGTTTCTTTTTAAAGTTTGATTGCTTTTTCTGAGTATCTGCACTAACTCCTAATATTTCATAACCGGCCTCCGCTAATTCTTTATAATGATCTCTTAAATTACAAGCTTCGATAGTACACGTTGGTGTACTTGCTGCTGGATAAAAGAATACGACTAACTTTTTTCCTTTATAATCAGATAATTTTATAATGTTTCCTTGTTCATCAAATACTTCAAAATTTGGTACTTGGTCTCCTTGCTTTAATGTGTTCATAATGTTAACTTTGATTTTAACAAAAATACAACATGACAAAGGAAAACAAGGTTAAATTTGTAATAAAAACACTCCAAGAATTATATCCAACCATCCCCATTCCATTGGACCATAAAGATCCATATACGCTATTAATAGCTGTTTTAATGTCTGCACAAAGTACAGACGTTCGTGTAAATCAAATAACGCCTTTATTATTTGAGAAAGCTGATAATCCATACGATATGGTTAAGCTTTCAGTTGAAGAAATTCGAGAAATCATAAAACCAGTCGGACTATCCCCCATGAAAAGCAAAGGCATTCACGGGCTTTCACAAATTTTAATTGAAAAGTATAACGGCGAAGTGCCTCAAAGTTTCGAAGCTTTAGAAACTTTCCCAGCCGTGGGACACAAAACAGCCAGTGTAGTCATGTCGCAAGCGTTTGGTGTACCCGCTTTTCCTGTAGACACCCACATACATAGGCTTATGTATCGATGGAATTTAAGTAACGGAAAAAATGTGATGCAGACTGAAAAAGATGCCAAACGATTATTTCCTGAAGAACTTTGGAACGATTTGCATCTTCAAATTATTTGGTATGGGCGCCAATATTCTCCAGCAAGAGGCTGGGATTTAGAAAAAGACATCATTACAAAAACCATTGGTAGACAATCGGTAATTAATTCCCACCCGCAATCTTTACTCAACAGGAAGTAAACAATAACTAATTCTTTTCTTTTGTAAAAAGTAAAGAATATAAAATTAAAAAGCCCTAATTAATTAACAATTAGGGCTTTTCACCACTCAGTTTAAAAGCGCTTCAAACTTGATTTTATTACAACTTATAACACTTAAAGCTTTGGAGTAATTTAAAATAAAATTAACCGTTTCTTGTCTCGGTTCACGTTCGTTCAATTTTTTAATAGAATTTTCAGAGTAAAGTTTTGCCATTTTAATAATTTAAGGTTTAATTTAAGTTATTAACGTGGTTAATCTTACTTTATTGTACTAATTAGTTAAAATTATATTATGCTTCTCAATAATTTTTCTAAGATTAATTAATGCATAACGCATTCGCCCTAGTGCAGTATTAATACTTACACCTGTTTTATCTGAAATCTCTTTAAAACTTAAGTCTTCATAGATGCGCATCAACAACACTTCTTTTTGGTCTTCTGGAAGCTCCTCAACCAAACGTCTTACATCGGTTTCTACTTGTTCTTTTATAAGACTATTTTCGGCATTTAAACTCGTGTCGCTTAACACAGAAAAAATATTAAACTCATCGGTATTGGCAAATTTGGGCATTCTATTATTCTTTCTAAAAAAGTCAATCACCAAGTTATGAGAAATACGCATTACCCACGGCAAAAATTTACCTTCTTCATTGTAAGCACCTCTTTTAAGGGTACGAATTACTTTAATAAAAGTGTCCTGAAAAATATCTTCAGCTACATCTCTATCATATACTTTCGAATAAATAAAACTGTAAATTTTTTGTTTATGCCTGTTAATAAGAATTTCTAAAGCACTTTCGTCGCCTTTAATATACCTACTCACTAGGGCTGAATCTTGTATAAGTTCGTGTTGCATAATTATTACTTTTAGCACAAAGATTTAGTTTCTTTGCTTGGGGTTATTTGTTTAAAAGTAATATTCTGCTATAGGCGAGAGTTATTTAAAGTATTGATTGATAGAGTCAAATATAACAACAATCATTCCAGAAAAACAAGATTTTATCCGTTTTTTTAACTTTTATTTAAAGTATTAGGCATTTTTTAGCTTGCTATACTTATAGTATCTTTGCGAAATTATTCCTTTAAAAGCATATGAGCATTAATATTTCTGAAGTAAACCCAAAAGAAAATATCATAATTAAAGGTGCAAAATTGCACAATTTAAAAAATATTGATGTAGTGATCCCAAGAAATAAACTGGTGGTTATTACAGGTTTATCGGGTTCTGGGAAATCCAGTTTAGCATTCGACACTTTATATGCTGAAGGTCAAAGACGGTATGTAGAAAGTTTATCGAGTTATGCACGACAGTTTTTAGGCCGATTAAACAAACCTAAAGTAGATTATATTAAAGGTATTGCGCCAGCCATAGCTATTGAGCAGAAAGTGAATTCTACCAATCCGCGTTCTACGGTTGGTACCACTACTGAAATTTACGACTATTTAAAATTATTATTTGCCAGAATTGGAAAAACCTATTCGCCTGTTTCGGGTGTGGAAGTAAAAAAAGAAACGGTTTCGGACGTTTTATCCTATTTAAAGACATTTAATGAAGGTGAAAAACTCCTCCTCCTTGCTCCTATTCATTTAGAAGAAGGTCGTACTATGGAAGACAAACTTAAAGTTTTACACCAACAAGGTTATGCCAGAATTAAAGTAAATAAAGAGGTTGTTAGAATTGATGAGATGAGTACTTTTAATAAAAAGGACCGCATTTTATTAGTTGTAGATCGTATTATTTATAAAGATGAAGAAGATTTTCAAAACAGACTTGCAGATGCTATTCAAACAGCCTTTTTTGAAGGTAAAGGTGAATGTATTATTGAAACCTTAGCGGATAGCAAACAACGTTTATTTAGTAATAAATTTGAAACGGATGGTATTGTCTTTTTAGAACCAAACGTACATTTATTCAGTTTTAACAACCCGTATGGTGCCTGCCCAAAATGTGAAGGCTACGGTGATATTATTGGGATTGATGAAGATTTAGTAATTCCAAACACTGGACTTTCAGTGTACGAAAATGCTATTTTTTCTTGGCGAGGTGAAAGCATGAGTTGGTACCGAGATCAATTGGTTAACAACTCACATAAATTCGATTTCCCCATACATAAGCCTTATTTTGAATTAACTGATACCCAAAAGCAACTTATTTGGGATGGAAATAAACATTTTGAAGGGTTAAATTCATTCTTTTCGGAATTAGAGTCCAAAGCCTATAAAATTCAAAACCGTGTCATGCTGTCGCGCTATCGCGGAAAAACCAAATGTAAAGCATGTCATGGCAAGCGCTTACGCATCGAAGCCAATTACGTTAAAATTGGCGGAGCAACTATTACCGATTTAGTTGAAATGCCTTTGAATAAATTGGCAAGCTTCTTCAATCAATTAGAACTAAACGATTATGATACTCAAATAGCGCATAGATTATTAAAAGAAATTAACAATCGATTGGCGTTTCTTGCCAATGTGGGCTTAGATTATTTAACATTGAATAGAAAATCAAACACCTTATCTGGTGGTGAAAGTCAACGTATAAACCTTGCAACTTCTTTAGGCAGTAGTTTAGTAGGTTCTATGTATATTTTAGATGAACCAAGTATCGGTTTACATCCCAAAGATACGGAGCGTTTAATAGTTGTTCTAAAACAATTACGCGATTTAGGAAACACAGTTATTGTAGTTGAACACGATGAAGATATTATGAAAGCTGCCGACAATATTATAGATATTGGTCCTGAAGCAGGGACTTTTGGAGGTCATGTGGTGGCTTGCGGTTCGTATAACGACATACTGGCCTCAAGCTCTTTAACAGCACAGTATTTAAATGAAACTTTAAAGATTGAAGTTCCAAAAACCCGAAGAACCTCAAAATACTATGTAGATATTATTGGTGCTCGCGAAAATAACTTAAAAAACATCGATGTCCGTTTTCCTTTAGAAATGCTCACGGTTATTACCGGTGTTTCTGGTAGTGGAAAAAGTACTCTGGTTAAAAAAATATTGTTCCCAGCACTTCAAAAAAAACTTACTGATTTTTCTGATAAACCAGGTCAATTTACAGCTTTAGAAGGTCATTTTAGCAATATAAAACATATTGAATTTGTAGACCAAAACCCTATTGGAAGGTCGTCACGTTCCAACCCGGTTACATATATTAAAGCTTATGATGATATTCGAGCATTGTTTTCAAATCAAAAATTAAGCAAACTCCGAAACTACCAAGCAAAGCATTTTTCTTTTAATGTAGATGGCGGACGCTGTGATACTTGTAAAGGTGAAGGTGAAGTAACCATTGAAATGCAATTTATGGCAGATGTTCATCTAGAATGCGAAACCTGTAAAGGAAAACGCTTTAAAAAAGAAGTGCTAGAAGTTACATTTGCCAATAAAAACATTGATGATATCTTAAACCTAACCATAGATGATGCTATTACTTTTTTTGAAGGAAATGAGCAAACTAAAATTAAAAACAAATTACAACCTTTACAAGATGTTGGATTGGGTTATGTTACTTTAGGGCAAAGCTCGTCTACACTTTCTGGAGGCGAAGCTCAGCGTATTAAATTAGCTTCCTTTTTGGGAAAAGGTACAAATAAAGACAAAGCGCTTTTTATTTTTGACGAACCTACAACAGGCTTGCATTTTCATGATATTCAAAAACTTCTAAAATCTTTTAATGCGCTTATTGAAAAAGGGCATTCTATTATTGTTGTAGAACACAATATAGATCTTATTAAATGCGCCGATTATATTATCGATTTAGGTCCGAATGGTGGTGAAACTGGTGGAAATCTGGTTGCCACAGGAACGCCAGAAGCTATAGTAAAAGTTAAAGCTTCAGAAATTGGTAGTTATTTGGCAGACAAATTATAACATCAGTATTTATAAGGCATAAATGTTAGTTAACTAAGATTTATGCCTTGTAAAACTTATTTTAAATATTCGAAATACTGTAGAAGTATTTCATCATTAAGATCTTTGGGTGTAAATATTTCTAATAACTTAGGACGATCGTCTTCAATAAAAAATTCCTTTAAATAATATTCTAAAGGTTTTTCTTTTGAAACACTTTTATAAGTAAGACCATACATTCTGCAAAGGTGTCTTGCATCTAAATTATGAGTCGTTTCAAAATAAGTTTCAAAATTTTTGGTGTTTTTATGTCCTGGAAGAATTCTAAAAATTCCCCCTCCTCGATTATTTATAACAATAATTCTAAAGTTTTTAGGAATGTAGTTATTCCAAAGTGCATTACTATCGTATAGAAAACTTAAATCGCCTGTTATTAAAGTTGTAGGTTTATCATTCACCACTGCACATCCTATAGCGGTTGATGTACTACCATCGATACCACTCGTGCCTCTATTACAAAATACAGTGTTGTTTTTGTTTATATTGAACAACTGTGAATATCGTATGGCCGAACTATTCCCTATTTGTAAAATATGATTATTTGGTATGCTTTTAAACAACATATCAAAGACCTTTAAATCGGTAAAAGGAATGGAGTTTAAATACTCATTATGCTTTTCTAAACGCTTGTTTTTTACCGCCGTCCAATGTGCGTTGTAATTACTTTTTACATAATGGGTGATTTTGGGTAAAAACACTGAAAAAAACTGATTTGGCGTAACATCTATATGATTACTTAAACAGAAAAATGTATCGTTAGCCATTTTTTCATCAACATGCCAATGGTATTTTGGTTGAAATTTACGTAAAAGTGTTTTTATTTTTTTAGAAACAATTAAACCGCCAAACGTTAGTAGAATTTCTGGTTGAAGTGCCTTTTTCTCTTCTTCTGTTAAAGGTGCAATAATTTGATCGATAGACGGGAAAAAGCTTTCATGGTATAAATTTGATGTTGATTCGGTAAACACCATCACGCTATCATCTTCGGCTAATTCATTTAACCATTTTTGCTCAATCTCATTCGGATGATTAACCCCTACAAGTATCATTTTCTTTGAAGTCGAATTCCAGTCTTCTAAACACTCATTAAGCACATAATCTTCAATAGTCTTTGTTTTTAATGCTGGCTTTTGGGCTTTGGGATTAACTCGTAATTTTTCAACAGTTTCATAAAGCGGTTCATCAAAAGGGATATTAATATGAACAGGACCATTTTTAATTAACGCAAAATTTAATGCTTCATTTATTTCCTCTTCATTATGTGTTTGAATATCTTTTTGTAATCCTAGAAAACGTTCCAGCTTGCCTTCTAAATTCTTTAACATAGGAAGCTCTTCGTTTTCTGGAATATTATTTTCGTCTTTAATATCCAGTTTCAGATTCACAGAATATAAAATATGATTCTCGAAAATGTTTTTTTGGTTAATGGTTTGTCCGTCACCAATCCCAATTAAATGTTTGGGTCTGTCTGCTGATACCACAACCAATGGAATATCGCTATAATAAGCTTCTGCCACTGCTGGATAATAATTTACTAAAGCACTTCCCGAAGTACACACCACTGCTGTAGGCACTTTTAATTGCTGTGAAATACCCAAAGCAAAAAAAGCAGCACTACGTTCATCTACAATACTATAACAAGTAAAATAGGGATTATTTGTAAATCCAATAGTTAAGGGAGCATTTCTACTGCCTGGAGAAATAACAATATGTTTAATTCCTTTGGCTTTAAAAAGCTCTATAACGGTTTGTGCAAGAGGGATTTTTGGGTAAATCATATAATTGAAATGAATATGTAAAAGTAATAAATAGCACTTAAAATAAGTTAATTACAAAATGTTTTTAATAATTAAAGATTTTGATACCGTTTCTTCCCATTCGCTTTCGGGGTTAGAGTTAGTGGTTATACCTCCTCCAACATAAATAAGAGCTGTATTATTTTTGAGTTGCATACATCTTAAATTAACATACAACTGGGTGCTTTTTTTGGTAATGCTATAGGCTCTATTTTCTATGTTCCGTTTGCCTGAACGCGGTGCTGTTGTAGTTTCGAAATTTAATTCACCTAAAAAACCAGTATAGAATTCACGGTTGTAATGTTCATTATCTAAAATAAATTGTTTTGCTGCTGCTTTTGGTACTCCACAAACAGCTGGTGTGGGGTGTAATTTACCAATGATGTCTTTTAATTTAGATTCTGATTTTAACCGTGCCGAAATCATGGTTTTTAAATGCACCAAGCTTCCTGCTTTTACAGTTTCAATATCAGAAACATTTATACTTTCGACGGATGATTTCAAACTATCCACAATAAAATCGGTAACGAACTTTTGCTCCTGTATTTCTTTGTTTTGCCAAACCACATCTAAACTTCCTTTGTAAACTTGTGTACCTGCCAATGCCATAATGGAAAACTGGCAACCTTCTATCTTTATAAGTGTTTCGGGCGTAGCGCCTAACCACAATCCTACTTTGGGATGGTACCAACAATAAATAAAAGACGACGAGTAACTAGTTAAAAGCCTTTTAAATATGGCAATAGGATTGGTTTCATCTATTGAAACATGTTCTTGCCTTGATAACACCACCTTTGCCAAGCGATTATCCTTTATAGCTTGCACACCTTTCTTTACCAGATTGATATGCTGATGTTTTTCTTCTTCATTAATAGCATTATTTCTTTTTAAAGGGCGATCTATAGGCAGCATCTCAGAACTCAAAGAAATAAACTCAGAGCTCTCAAGAGGTATTAAAACGGAGTGCTCTTTGTCGTCAAAAGGTGCGAAAACAAAACCTTTTTCAGTAAAATTGGTTGCAATATGTAACTCATTGGTTTGCTGAAGTAATGCATTTAATTTACTTTCTCGTGGTTTTCTATAAGCAGCAAACGGTAGTTTATTTTTATAGTGGGTTTCAATACGATCAAAAAAGTCTTCCAAAATCATTAATTAGTTCTTTTTTGGCAGCGAAATAGTAGTTAATTTACAAACTGATATTAAATTGTTTGCTTCATCGGTTACTTTTATATCCAGTAATTGTGTGGTTTTACCTTTATGAATAAACGTAGCCTTAGCATATACAAAGCCTTCTGTTATGCTTTTTAAATGGTTGGCAGTAATTTCTATACCACGCACAAAAAACTTCTCAGTATCAATAAAAATATGCGATGCGAAACTACCAACACTTTCTGCTAAAGCTGCGGTTGCTCCACCATGTAAAACACCGTCTGGTTGGTGCACTCTAGGGTTTACAGGCATACGAGCCACTAAAAAATCATCACCATAATCTACAACCTCAATTTGCAAGGTTTCCATTAAAGTATTTTTACATGCTTCATTGGCTTGTGCTAATACGTTTTCTTTAGTTAATGCCATAAATATTGTATTTTTATTTGCGCCTGTAAAAGTACAAAATGACTTAGGAATGGTAATATAAATTAACCTTTAATTATTCCAATTTCACTCTTTTTATCTATTAAAACTATGAATGCACCAACCCTAGAAAACCACCGAATAAAACTATCTCTGTTAGATTTAAGTAATTACAAACAGCTAGCAGACATTTCACAACAACCAAATTTGTTACAATACTCTCCTAGTAAAATTAATACACCCGATGATTTTAAAGTGTATGTACTAGATGCTGTTGATGCCTATTACCACAAAACAGCCATTCCATTTATCGTATTTGATAAACAAACAACTCGTTATGCTGGTTGTACGCGTTTCGGACTTATTAATTGGAAAAATAAGGTGCTGCATATTGGTTGGACCTGGATTGGCACACAATTCCAAGGAACAGGGCTTAATAAACATATGAAGTTTTTAATGATACAATATGCTTTTGAAATCTTAAAGTTTGATAAAATTGAATTTAGAGTTGATGAACGTAATATCCGCTCAAGAAAAGCAGTAGAGAAATTAGGCGCAAAGCTTGAAGGTATATTACGAAAAGACACGTTAATGCTTGATGGTTTCAAACGGAGTACATGTTGTTATGGTATTTTAAATGAGGAATGGGATGTAATTAAACAGAAAGTATTTGGCGGGTTTTAAAACCCGCCAAATACTTTCTGTTTACATCGTTTATTGGACACTACTATTTTGAAAACCTTAATCAAATACTATTTTACAACGGTAGCTTCTAATTCTATTTTTAATGTATCAAAAAGACTTTTTACTTCAATTAAAGTACTTGCCTGTTTTATATTATGTTTAGTTATCCAGTTTTGGAAAACATCAAAACAGCCAAAAAGTTCATCTGTTGAAATCGTATACACATTCAGACGTACAATGTTTTCGCATTCATATCCTGCTTCGTGTATAACTTTCTCTAGATTTGCTATAGTTTGAATTAATTGAGACTTCATATCCTCCTTACTAGATATTCCGTATGAATCCGTAGCTGTTTGGCCAGAAACATAAAGTGTTCCTTCTGCTTTTATGACTTCTACAGCTTGTACATAGCTTCTTTCGTTCTGCCATTTCCAAGGGTTAATGGTTCTTTTTTCCATTGGTTTGCTTTTGTTGTTTTGTGCTAATGCAATCATCGTCATTAATAATATGACGCATAAAATTTTTATTTTATTATTCATTATTTTGAACTTATATTTCAATAACAAATATTTTAAAAATAGTCTTATTTCAATGTGACAAACATCACAATTACCATAAAAACAAAAAAAAGATCAAGAGGAAAATCGACTAAGTGTCTCTCGTGAAACACCCAAATAAGAAGCTAAAAGTATTTTGGGGACGCGTTGGAATAATAATGGATGTTGTTTAAGCAGTTCTTCATACCTGTCCTTAGCATTTGATGTTAGAAACGATAAAATTCTGTTTTGAGAAGCAATATGACCTGAATTAGATTTCTTAAGAAAGAAACGCTCCATTTTGGTGAAATTAGTGCATAGTTTTTGATAATTTTTAAGACTAATTGAAAACACTGTTGTGTTTTCAATGCATTGCAAAGACAATTTAGCTTTAGTTCCTGAAAAATAAGCTAAAAAATCACTTTCCCACCAATCCTCCATAGCAAATGAAACAATATGCTGATTCCCTTTTTGGTCTTCATAAACTAATTTTAAAAGACCTGTAACAATAAAATAGCAATTCTTTACACTTTCTCCTTTTTGAAAAATAAAATCATTTTTTTTATATTCCTCAAACGAAAAATGACTTACAACAAACGAGAACTCATCATCTGTAAGAGGTATTGTTTTTTCAATATGTTTTTTTAATTTTTCTTTCATCAAATAAGAACTCTGGTTATAAATAATATGCTAAATGATGCCCCCCATATCTTATGGTTATACCCACATTTCAATGCGTTACTATTTTTATTTTAATAGGGCTTATAACCATTTAATTTTATGAGCCGTGGCTTGTTTCGTCTAGAACCTCTTCAAAGAAAAATTGACTTTGAAAAATTGTTGGATTTTCCAAGTAGATACAGACCAATCCATAAATCCTGTGTTTAAGCAATCTGTGTACAAAGATATTCCCTTTTAATTTAGTATTAAAACTACTATTATTTTTACACAATATCAGCAATGGGTTGTTTTAACACTCTTTTAAAGGCTATTTCACTACTTTCAAGAAAGTATTCATCATTTTTTTTAAAACCACCAATACTGTTACAGCTGATATTTTTTATCAATTAATTCTTCTGTTCAAAAAATCGTTTATTCATAATGGTAATTACCTTCTCGATTCCGGCTTTTTTCAACCATTCGTATTCTGTTGTTGAAAGATTCCCTGCTGTATAGTGTAATTGCTTCTTGTTGTCTGTCGCTGCTTGGTAAACAACATCAGCAATACTTTCAGGTGTGTCTCTTTTGATGCTTGAATCTGTCTTTATTGCGGTAATGTATTGATTAAATTTTTCCTGATACTCTGGATGTAAAACCATTTGTGCATTATTCCCAAAATTGGTTTGCATAAAAGCAGGAACGATTGTTTTGATATGTATACCAAATTCATTTAATTCATAACTCATTCCTTCTGTCCATGTTTCCAATGCCGATTTTGTTGCTGCGTAAACGGCTATATATGGATAGGGAATATTAGCGGTAGAAGAGGTCGCGGTAATAATTGTTCCGCTTTTACGTGCTCTGAAGTAAGGCAGAAACGACTTTGTAACAAGAATGGTTCCCAAAAAATTGGTATTGATTTGTTGTTCTAATTGTTCGCTAGTAGTTCCTTCAAAAGCGCCCATTAGTCCATAAGCCGCATTGTTGAATAGTACATCTATCGGACTTATTTTTTCTGCTTTAGAAGCGGCTTCTGCAATTTGTTTTTTATGGCTAATGTCCAACTTTAATAGATGAATGTTTGGCAACTGTATAAGTTCTGTTTCTTTTTCGGGTTGTCGCATGGCTGCGATTACAGTCCAACCTTTGGAAGCAAATAATTTAGCTGTTGCTTTTCCTAATCCTGATGAAGCTCCTGTGATAAAAATTGTTTTGTTCATTTTATTCATTTTTTAAAATTGATACTGCAAAAATGCAGTCTTAAAAAATGGGCCTGTTTACCATTTGGTAAAAAGCACTTATCAAATGTTTTTTCTTATTCTGCTTAAGGATTGCTGTGTAATCCCTAAATAGGAAGCGATGTATGACAACGGAATACGATTGACAAGTGTTGGGTATTTTTCCATAAACTCCAAATACCGTGTCGTAGCATCTTGTGAGATTAAGGGACTTACTCTTTCCAGTTTTTGAACCAGTGATTTGTTGGTAATTTTTTGAATAATAGTATCCCAATCAATTATAGTTTCGGAAATTTCTTTCAAATCTTGATTTGAAAATTCAATCAGTTTACAATCTGTAGCGGCTTGGATATATTCTGTAGAAGGAACATTCTTTAAATTATAAAGCAAATGCTTTTCTTCCATAAATATTTTAGTAATTTCTTCCCCTTTATTATTATAGTAACAGATGCGAAATATGCCTTCAACTATAAAACCAACTCGTTTTAGTACTTTTCCTGCTTCTACAAAATAATCGTCTTTTTTAAGATCTGTTTCCTTTGCTTTACTTAAAATTAGATCAATTTGTTGTTGGTTTAGATTGCCAAACTGTAGCATGAATTCTATAAATTCTCTCATAACTACAAATTTAGGAATAGTTGTTTTGTATTATTTACCATTTGGTAAAAAGTTTTTTTGAACTGAGAGTCAGCCTATAATTTAATACGGCCTGTATAATAGTAAAGCTACTACTTTAAAAATATAAACGTAATAATAATTCTAGGAGAGAATACTAGAATGAGCAATAAATCATATATTATTCTTCTTTTGTAATTATATGTTGTTTTTTCCTCTTTCAAGCTCCTTATCTCCCCATTCTTTAAGATAACTTATAAAAGGAATTAATTCTTTTCCAATTTCAGTTAATGAATACTCAACTTTTGGTGGTACTACGTGATATACTTTTCTATTAACCAAATTGTCTGTTTCCAGTTCTCTTAGGGTTTGCGTCAACATTTTAGTTGTAATGTCTGGTAAAGTTCTACCTAATTTACCATAACGTAAAACGGTGAACTCATGCAAATACCATAAAATTCTTCCTTTATATTTTCCTCCAATACGTTTAAATGCATAATCAACAGCACATGTATGTTCTACTGGGCATTCAAGTTTTTTTTCATCTTTTTTCATTTTTATTTAATCATAATTACCTGATAATCAAACATACATACTTTTTAGTAGGTAAGATACCATTTAGTACATACTTGTGCTAAAGGTATATAAATTCTAGTTTTGTAACTCATTAAAAAATAATAAAAATGGATTTAAAATTAAATGGAAAAGTAGCAGTAGTTACAGGTTCATCAAAAGGGATAGGAGCAGGTATTGCTAAAGCATTTGCAAAAGCGGGCGCAAAAGTAGTTGTGAATTACGCATCAAGTAAAGAAGGTGCCGAAAAAGTGGTTAATCAAATTATCAAAAACGGAGGTTCTGCAATTGCGGTTCATGCTGATGTTACAAAGTCTTCTGATGTAAACAGACTTTTTGAGGAAACAAAAAAAGTTTATGGACAGCTTGATATTTTGGTAAATAATGCTGGTATTTTCTCATTCGAACCATTAGAAGAAATTACAGAAGATAGCTTTCATACACAAATAAACACACATGTTCTGGGTAATATATTGTCGACTCAAAAAGCGGTTGCAATGTTTGGTAACGGTGGAGGCAGTATAATTAATATTAGTTCTACGGTAAGTCAAAATCCAGTTGCTGGTTTAATTTTATATTCAGCAGCAAAAGCCGCTATTGATAATATGACCAAAACATTAGCGAAGGAATTAGGTCCAAAAAAAATAAGAATAAATACTATTGCACCAGGTATGACTGAAACTGAAGGAACACATAGTGGAGGTATAATTGGGAGTGATCTTGAAAAGCAAATGGTTGCTATTACCCCTTTGGGAAGGTTAGGACAACCCGATGATATTGCAAAAGTAGCTGTTTTTCTTGCTTCGGATGATTCTAATTGGGTAACAGGTGAAAGAATTACGGTTGCAGGTGGTTTACTTTAAATACTTTATTAAATATAAACAAAAAGTGCTACCTGTAAGAGATTAGCATTTTTTGTTTATAAATTTCTTGACGTATGACGAACGCTGGTTTTATGAGCCCTAACTATAATTTTCATAATAACTAAATACAAATGATTTTATCGTATTCTGTTATTTATTGATGGTCAAACGTTACTTTTAAATTACTTGACTGTTATTAACAAAACCCAATCAGTATCCGTAGTTGGTGGTGTAAATTGTTTTACTTCATTATCAAGAACTGTAATTTTTGATATTACTTGAGACTCGCCTGTTTTAGCATTAAGCCATTTATTATGTGTGTAATTACCTGCTACCAATTGTAATTCAAAAGCATTTCCGTTTGAAGAAAATACTAAGTACTGCTTTCCTTTTTCAGACAAACACCAAACTTTTTTATTATCGTGGTTAGAAAGCAAATCATCGGTTGGAACCATGCTTTGAAATGCAACTTCTTTCGTCATGACATCACTTAAAATATCTAATTCCTTGGTTGAAGCTAAATACGGATTATCTGACTCAAAAAACGGCAAACCTTCTGGTCCGAAAGCCACCAATTCGTCTTCGCCTGCTTGTCCGCACCAATTAAACGAAGCTCCAGCAGTCACACATGCCCAAGCCGATTGACGTAAATCGTCTAACGTCGCTTTCGTTCTTTTTTGCCAAAAGCGTCTCCAAAGGGCATTTCCTTCAATCATATACACCGGTTTACCTGGTACATAACCTGCTAAACAAGCATCGTGATGCGTCCAGGGTTCTTTCCAATAAGGTCTGTCTAAATCTCTCTCTTCTGAAAATATATAATGGTTTTCTATGGCTGCAAAATTATATTCCTCACGATGGTATTCATTTTTAACGGGGAACTCATCTTCATAAGTTCGCAAATGATCAAACACATCGTATTTTTTTACTAATTGTGCCCAACCAAGTTCGCTATCTTGTCTATCTCCTGGAACTTCCCAAACAAACCCCCAACCTGCAATGTTTGCATACGGAGCTAATCTAGCAACCACATAACGCACATAAAAATCTTTTTCGGTTTCACTTAAACTTGTCCATTTTGGACCATCGTTTTGGCTACCATCAAATCCAAGAAACATATGCAGTCCAATATTTTTAGTGTTAAGCCAATCTACATGCGTTTCCATCATTTGCCAAACATCCAATCGCATGGTACTTGAAGCTTTTCCTTCTGTATACAAGGTTAAATCTTGAGTTGTAGGTTCTGGTCCATCATGATAATATTGCTCAAAACAGCATAAAGACAATAACCAATTAACTTGTAAATGATTGTAGCCACGATCGATAATTGGTTGGTACACGTTTTCCTTCACCCAATCAAAAGGTTGTGCAATAGAACCATGACCACTTTCATAATACGACTTTAACCAAACAGGTTCTGTACCGTTATATGCAAACCAACGTGGATTTTCTTTATAAGCTTGCAAGATGCCTTTTCCTGCATTCGCTTCAGTACACTCAAAAGCACCTTCTCCCCCCTTGGTGTTATCGCTCCAAGTATATTTATAGGTCCATTTACCAATTTCGTTTGGTATAAAACGCATTTTCCAGATGGTGCCAGTTGTTAAATCGCCGCCGCCTTTTCCGTCACCATCATAAAATCCAAAAAAACTGGTTGTTTTTCCTGATGGTGAAATAAAAGTAGTATTTAGCTGAACGTCGTTAAACTTGTTAGCATACGTATTATTATTTTCTAAAGAATGTTCAAATGTTTGATAAAGACCAACTTGACTTAAAGGTTGTGGCTTAGCACAACTTAAAGTTGTAATTAAAATAATTAGATAGAGTAATTTCGTGATTTTCATTAGTAAAATTATTTAGTTGGTATAACAGGTTGCATAGTGCCGTCTTCATTATAATATAATTTATCAAAACAGATGGATCTGCGGTATGGATGCGGACTATCTTTATGTCCCCAACCAAATTTAGGTTCTACATCTGGATTATTTTTATAATATAAATCGGAATTATGATAAAACATATACCATTGCCCTTTGTATTCAACAATGGAGTGGTGATTGGTTCCACTATTCATTTTTGGAAGAATAACACCTTTGTAATCAAATGGTCCAAGCGGATTTTTACTTATGCCATATTTAATTTCACCACTTTCGCCTACATAGGATAAATAGTAGTTGCCTTTGTACTTGTGCATCCAAGCGGCTTCAAAAAAATCGGCTGTTCCTTCAAGTAAATGCACATTCCCATCATAAGAAATCATATCATCATTTAGCTTAATAGCATTCACAACTAATTGCCCCATATAAAGGTATGCTTGACCATCATCATCTATAAAAACTGCAGGATCAATAAAATCGCGTGTACAAACAACACCTTCTGTATTTGTGTGAATAAGCGGTTTGTTTAATGGGTCTTTAAATGGCCCATAAGGTTTATCGCCAACAGCAACACCTATTTTGCTATGTTCTACAGGATAATAAAAATAGTATTTGCCATTTCGATAGATGCAATCTGGAGCCCAGGCTTGGTTGTTTGCCCAACTCAAATCATCTAATGAAAAAGCAACACCATGGTCTGTCCAAGTTTTCATATCGGTAGTAGAAAACACATGCCAGTCTTCCATAGTAAACTTTACAGCATTGTCTTTATCATGTGATGGATACACATATAGGGTGTCGTTAAACACTCTTGCCGAGGGGTCGGCAGTATACATATGTGTTATGAATGGGTTTTGGGAAAAACTAATATGTGCTAACAAAGCACTAACTATAACTAAAACACCTTTTATTTTATTCATATTTTTTTTGACGAAATTGGATAAATATAATAAATATTTTACTTACAATAAATAGAAGTATTTCGGTTTTTAATATCCCCCACGTATTTCAATATGGATTAATTCTTTATACAAATTAATTAAAGCCGAATGTGTTTCTGAAGACAAAGCATCAATATTTGAAACTGCTGCATTTGAAACTACTTGCCTTGTAGAACTTGCTCCTGGTATAATAGCACTAACGGCTTCATGGTCTAAAATCCAGCGTAAAGCCAATTGTACCATGGTCAGGTTATCTGGTAATATATTGTTTTTGATAATTTCAACAAATTCTAAACCTTTTTCAAAGGGTAGACCTGCAAATGTTTCACCAACATTAAAGGCCTCTCCATTTCTATTATAATTTCTATGATCGTTTTCTGGAAAGCTTGTGTTACTATCAAATTTCCCTGAAAGCAACCCACTTGCTAAAGGTAAACGCACAATGATCCCAACACCTTTTGCTTGAGCTTGCGGTAATAATTGGGTTACTAATTTTTGTCTAAAAATATTAAAAATGACTTGTAGTGATAATAAGCCTTCTTGTTCTATGCAAATTAAACCTTCTTCAACCGTTTCAACACTGGCACCAAAATGTTTAATAAGACCTTCTTGCTGTAATTCGCGAAGCCAATTAAAAATAGCTCCTTCTTTTAAATAATGTGTTGGAATACAATGAAGCTGTAACAAATCTATGGAATCAACTCCCAAACGTTGTAAAGAGCCTTCAACCGATTTTCGTAATACGTCTTTTGAATATTTATCTGGATATGCATCTCCCGCTCTACCAAATTTTGTAGCCACACGTATTGGAACATCACATGTTTTTAAAAATTCACCTATTAAAATTTCACTTTTCCCATCACCATACACATCGGCAGTATCAAAAAACGTCATGCCATTTTTAACTGCTTCATTTAAAATATTAAAAGCTGTTTCTTTGGAAATGTCTTTGCCCCAATCGGCACCTAATTGCCAACAGCCCAAACCAACTTCACTAATATTAAATCCGTTAACTCCTAGTTTTCTGTTTTTCATTTTATGTACTCTTATTAATTATGAATTGAGTATAATAACATTTACATATGGAAAAAGACTCACTTCATCGTATAAATATTAAAAAAAACGAATATATAACAATTTTAAAGTTTTAATATATAGTTTTATTTTCTAACCAACCTTAATTTAAGTCTAATGAAAATTATAACCACTTTTTTAATTGTGTTTTTTATGAGTTCGAGTATGAGTCATGCACAATTTATTTCAAATGATGGTGAATGGCATGTACTTGCTGGAGCCGTAATATCAGCAACTACCTATGCTATAGTTTATTCTATTACTAAAAACAAAAAGAAAGCATTTTGGTACAGCCTAAGTACCTCTGTTTTAGCTGGTATCGCTAAAGAAGTTTATGATAGTACCAAACCCTTTAATAACTTTGATCCCGCTGATGTCGCTGCTACATCTGTTGGAGCATTAACAACCAGTGTAACTCTTAGTTTATTTGTTGGAAAAAGGAATAGAAAACGAAAAAATATAGCGTTGGTAAATTAATATTACTCAATTAAACTTTTTACAATAGTTTTTACAGGCAAAATCGCGTTTGTATGCTCAATGCTAGGTCCTGCCACCCAAACTGTTTTATAAGTGGCTTTGGTAGCAGCATTTTTGGTAGCATTCATTCCTATTGAAAAACGAATCATCTTCACCCATTTTTTAAGTTTTTTATGCTTATTTAAAACCGATTCTATCCAAGTAGTCTTCGTGCCTATTTTTTGAACATAAGGTGTGTTAATAACGGTGCATGGTGTACCCGAAATACGCTCGGTCATTACAATATCGTCTGCTCCATATTCAACACAAGCTTGTTTGTATTCGTCTGTTACGTTAGCTTCCACCGATGCTATAAATGGACTCCCTACTGAAACGCCATCGGCTCCATAACTTAACATGGCATCCATATCGGCTTTACATCCTACGCCACCAGCCGAAATAACTGGAATATTGCAATTAGAAACCAACTCTTTAATAAGATCTTCTGGTGAAAGGTTTCCTCTATGTCCACCAGCTTGATTGTTTACTGCTATAATAGCATCGGCTCCTAAAGCCTCCACTTTTTGAGCAAATTTAAGATCAACCACATCGCAAAATACTTTAATACCCACTTGATGTGCTTGTTTAATAGTTTCTTCTGGACTTCCTAAAGAAGTTATAATAAAATCACAACCTTCCTCACAAAGTACACGTAATTGTTCTTGGTATTTCAAGTTCGACTTGTTGACGATAAGATTAAAACCAAACGAACCTCCCGTTACTTTCGCTCTTTTCAACTCAAGAGCAGCTGCTTTTAATTCTTCTAAAGTTCGGTAATTAAGTGCTGGAATACAACCTGCTATTCCTTCTTTCATAGCCACAATTACCATAGAAGTATTTGAAACTAAGAACATAGGTGCCATTATAATGGGATGTTTTATATTTAAAAGTTGAGTGAGTTTTGTTGACATGTTGAAAATAGATTTAAACAAATATAACAAATATTATGCATGCATAGTAAATTAATTGTAAAATGGGTGCTTTTAATTTTCAGCAATCAAACAAGAATTAAATCTAAAGTTATAATAATTATCAATTAGTTTAGCTAAATAAACGTAGAAATTTCATTAAATATAAAATCAAGAAAAAGAACTTTGTGAATAAAAAAACGCAACCATTTCTGGTTGCGTTTTTATGTATATATAAAATTTAAAAGAAACTATTTTACTTCTTCAAAATCTACATCTTCAACATCACTAGATTCTGCTTGTCCGTTTTGATCAGCAGCATCTGGTCCTGGTTGAGCTCCACCTTGTTCAGCTTGAGCTTTGTACATTTCTTCACTAGCAACTTTCCAAGCTTCGTTTATTTTCTCTAAAGCTGGATCTATAACCGCTAAATCTTTAGTTTCAAAAGCTGTTTTTAACTCTGCAAGCGCTTCTTCAATTGGTTTCTTTTTATCATCAGATAATTTATCACCAAATTCAGTTAACTGACTTTCAGTTTGGAAAATCATTGCATCAGCAGCATTTAATTTTTCAGCCGTTTCTTTTGCTTTTGCATCAGACTCTGCATTTGCTTCTGCATCAGCTCTCATTTTCTTGATTTCTTCTTCAGTTAAACCAGAAGATGCTTCAATACGAATATCTTGTGTTTTCCCTGTAGCTTTATCACCTGCAGTGACGTGAATAATTCCGTTGGCATCAATATCAAAAGTTACTTCAATTTGAGGTGTTCCTCTTCTTGCTGGTGGAATACCGTCTAAGTGAAAACGACCAATTGTTTTGTTATCAGGTGCCATGGCTCTTTCTCCTTGTAACACGTGAATTTCTACAGATGGTTGATTATCGGCAGCTGTTGAGAATACTTGCGATTTCTTAGTAGGAATCGTTGTATTTGCCTCAATAAGCTTCGTCATTACATTACCCATCGTTTCAATACCTAATGATAATGGCGTTACGTCTAATAACAATACATCTTTAACATCACCAGATAATACACCTCCTTGAATTCCAGCTCCTAATGATACTACTTCATCAGGATTCACACCTTTACTTGGCGCTTTTCCAAAGAATTTCTCTACAGCCGATTGAACTGCAGGAATACGCGTAGAACCACCTACTAATATAACTTCGTCAATATCTTTAATTGTTAAACCCGCTGCTTTTAAAGCAGTTTGACAAGGTGCGATGGTACGTTTTACTAAATCGTCAATTAACTGTTCAAATTTAGAACGTGTTAATGTACGCACTAAGTGTTTTGGTCCACTAGCTGTTGCTGTAACATAAGGTAAATTGATTTCTGTTTGTGCAGAAGATGATAATTCAATTTTTGCTTTTTCAGCAGCTTCTTTAATACGTTGTAAAGACATTGGATCTTTTCTTAAATCCAAACCTTCTTCAGCGTTAAATTCATCTGCTAACCAATCAATTATTTTTTGATCAACATCATCTCCACCTAAGTGTGTATCTCCATCTGTAGATAATACTTCAAATACACCATCTCCTAGTTCAAGGATCGATACATCATGGGTTCCTCCACCGAAGTCAAATACCACAATTTTTTGATCTTTTCCTTTTTTATCTAAACCATACGCCAATGCAGCTGCAGTTGGTTCGTTGATTATACGACGTACTTTTAAACCAGCAATTTCTCCAGCTTCTTTAGTTGCTTGACGTTGTGAATCATTAAAGTAAGCAGGTACAGTAATAACCGCTTCTGTAACAGTAGTACCTAAATAATCTTCAGCTGTTTTCTTCATTTTTTGAAGAATCATAGCCGATAATTCTTGAGGAGTGTATAAACGCCCATCAATATCCACACGTGGGGTATCATTATCGCCTTTTACTACCTTATAAGGTACGCGTTCTGCTTCTTTTTTAGATTCAGAATATTTATTACCCATAAAACGTTTAATTGAATAAACGGTTTTTGTAGGGTTCGTTACTGCTTGTCTTTTTGCTGGGTCACCAACTTTAATTTCGCCGCCTTCAACAAAAGCAATAACCGATGGCGTTGTTCTTTTACCTTCTGCGTTTGGGATAACAACAGGTTCGTTACCCTCCATAACAGAAACGCAAGAGTTGGTTGTTCCTAAATCGATTCCAATAATTTTACTCATAATATATTTTTTATTTGTGTTGAATGTTCATTTTTATATTCGGTATGTATAAGTCAATGATTATGCCAACACGTTGCAACTGACAAGGTGTCATATTTTAAAGTTTTCAGTCGCAGGTAAAACATCGATCATCCTTTTTTCCAGGCGCCCCCCTATCGGGTCGGGCTTTCACTACTCGCTCCCTCCTACGTCGGGGAGCTCAAACAAACCGTTCAATCCCTTGCGCAACGGTTCGCAGCATTATTATTTATTAACATAATTTAAGGCTTATACCCAATCAAGTCTTTCTATATTTGTGTAAAAACACACATTAGCACATGGAATGTATTTCTGTTTTCGATATGTTAAAAATAGGTGTGGGTCCTTCTAGTTCTCACACTTTAGGTCCTTGGCGAGCTGCCGAACGTTGGATAAAAGAACTAAAAGAAGCCAATAAATTTATTGACGTCGAAAAAATTTCAGTAGACCTCTACGGCTCATTATCTTTAACAGGTAAAGGGCATGCCACAGATTATGCCGTCATGTTGGGTTTAAGCGGTGCTAATCCTGAAACCATACCTACTGAAAGCATCACATCCGTTATTTCCGAAATTAAAAACACCAAAACCATTCGTTTTAATAATGAAAAAGAAGTACCATTTAATCCAGAAACCGATATTGTTTTCAATAGAAAATTTTTACCATTTCATTCTAATGGCATGCAATTTTCCGCTACCATTAAAGGGAAAAAATTAAAAGCAACCTACTACTCTATTGGTGGTGGGTTCGTCGTTCAAGAAGAACGAAAAATTTCAAAAGCCAATAAAATAATTTTCTATTGTACATTTCCATATCCCGTGGAAACAGGTGTGGACCTTTTAAAATACTGTACGCAACTTAATAAATCAGTTTCTGAAGTGGTTTTAGAAAACGAAAAATCAATAAGATCCGTAGAAACTATCGATTTTCAACTGCAAAGTATTTGGAATACCATGCTAGAGTGTATTTATATTGGTTGCCATACCGAAGGAAATTTACCGGGTGGTTTAAATGTGAGACGCCGTGCGTTTGACACTTACCAAACCTTAAAAAGCGATTTACCATACAACTCGCCGCAAGAATGGCTTAAAACCATTCGGAAAACAGAAGTCAAATTTAGACAAATATTAAAATGGGTAAGCTGTTTTGCATTATCTGTTAACGAGGTCAATGCGTCTTTAGGTCGTGTAGTTACCGCACCCACTAATGGGAGTGCTGGCGTTATTCCCGCTGTATTAATGTATTATATGGTTATCGAAAACCATGAAGCCAATTTTAAGCATATCAAACAATTTTTA
Source organism: Mariniflexile litorale (assembly GCF_031128465.2). Taxonomy (GTDB): domain Bacteria; phylum Bacteroidota; class Bacteroidia; order Flavobacteriales; family Flavobacteriaceae; genus Mariniflexile; species Mariniflexile litorale. Next base: position 4,038,478 of record NZ_CP155618.1, read on the forward strand.
TTAGTTGCTGGAGAAATTGGAAGCATCTTCAAAAAAGGCGCCACCATAAGTGCTGCAATGGGTGGTTGTCAGGCAGAAATAGGTGTGTCTTCAGCCATGGCTGCAGCAGCACTTTGTGAACTTATGGGTGGCACACCCGAACAAGTTTTAGTAGCTGCCGAAATTGCTATGGAGCACCATTTAGGTTTAACCTGCGACCCCATTGGTGGCTTGGTTCAAATACCCTGTATAGAACGTAATGCCATGGGAGCTATTAAAGCAATTAATGCCGCTGAAATGGCTTTAGACACCGACCCAAAAAACGTAAAAGTACCCTTAGATAAAGTTGTTGCCACCATGTGGGAAACAGCCAAAGACATGAATACGAAATACAAAGAAACCTCTGAAGGTGGTTTAGCGGTTGGCGTTCATTTATCAGATTGTTAATTTTTTTAGTTACAACTTTGAAACTTTAAAACTTTGAAACTTTGTAACCATGAAACTTTGAAACTTTGTAACTATGAAACTATGAAACTTTGAAACCTAACATATCTACTTAATTTATTACTTTTACATCCTATCAAAAAAAATAACATGTCTGTAGCTAAAAAAGAATACAAGCGTATCACCGTAAAAACATTGGTGGATATGAAAGCCCGTGGTGAAAAAATATCCATGCTAACAGCCTACGATTACACAATGGCTAAAATTGTGGATGGTGCGGGTATAGATGTTATTTTAGTAGGCGATTCGGCAAGTAATGTAATGGCAGGCCATGAAACCACATTGCCTATTACTTTAGATCAAATGATATATCATGCATCTTCGGTAATTCGAGCTATAGATCGTGCCTTGGTAGTGGTAGATTTACCTTTTGGAAGTTACCAAAGTGATCCAAAAGAAGCCTTACGTTCTGCTATTAGAATTATGAAAGAAAGCGGTGGGCATGCTGTAAAATTAGAAGGTGGTAAAGAAATTAAAGAATCTATAAAACGAATTTTGAATGCTGGTATTCCTGTTATGGGACATTTAGGTTTAACACCACAGTCTATTTATAAATTCGGCACTTACACCGTTCGTGCTAAAGAAGAACAAGAAGCTGCAGATTTGATTGAGGATGCCAAATTACTTGAACGTATTGGTTGTTTTGCTATTGTGCTTGAAAAAATACCTGCAAAACTAGCCCAAGAAGTAGCTGAAAGTGTGAGTATCCCTATTATTGGTATTGGTGCTGGAAATGGTGTTGATGGACAAGTTTTAGTATTACACGACATGTTAGGCATGACACATGAATTTCATCCGCGCTTTTTACGTCGTTATATGAATTTATATGAAGACATGACCAATGCTATTTCACAATATGTTGAAGATGTAAAAGCAGTGGACTTCCCTAATGATAATGAACAATATTAATAGGCATCAGGCATCAGGCAAAAATAATATTCGTGAATTAGTGGTTGAAAAAATACTTTCCAATAAAAACAATCTTCAAGTTTTATTTGAAGACAACCATATTATTGTAGTAAACAAACGAGCTGGCGATATTGTGCAAGGGGACAAAACCGGTGATAAACCATTAAGTGAGGTTGTTAAAAGTTATATAAAAGACAAATACAAAAAACCTGGAAATGTCTATTTAGGAGTTGTACATCGTTTAGACCGACCTACCACAGGTCTTGTTATATTTGCAAAGACAAGCAAAGTGCTTCCCCGATTAAATGCTTTATTTGTTTCAAAAGATATTGATAAAACCTATTGGGCCATTGTAAAAAATGACCCACCGAAAGTTGAAGACACTTTAATTAATTGGCTGAAAAAAAATCCTAAAAACAACAAATCTACTGCTTACCCAAAAGAAGTAAAAGATAGTAAAAAAGCCATTCTTCATTATAAAATATTAAAGAAATTAGACCTTTATTTTCTACTTGAAATTAATTTAGAAACGGGTAGACACCACCAAATACGTTCTCAATTATCAAATATTGGTTGCCCCATAAAAGGCGATTTAAAGTACGGTTTCAATAGAAGCAACAGTGATGCCAGCATCCATTTACATGCCAGACACATTACCTTCACGCATCCTGTAAAATTAGAGGTTATAACTATTACTGCTCCTTTACCTAATGATTCTATTTGGAATACTTGCAACGGTTAATTTCATATCTTTATAAAAAAACATTTTGGATAGCATTAGCAACATTGTTTCGTCTCAAAAAACATTTTTTAACTCACAAAAAACAAAATCGGTTACAAGCAGATTGGTTTATTTGAACGCTTTAAAAAATGAAATTCTTTCAAAAGAACATGCTATTTATGAAGCATTGTATAAAGACTTTAAAAAATCAGAGTTTGAAACCTTTATTAGTGAGTTTGGTCTCGTAATATCTCAACTAAATTTGGTGATTAAAAATCTAAACAAATGGGCAAAACCACAACAGGTTAAATCCTCTATCTTAACATTCCCTTCAAAAGATTATATCTATAAAGAGCCTTACGGAAACGTGTTGGTTATTTCTCCATGGAATTACCCTTTTTTATTAGCTCTAGAGCCACTTATTATGGCCGTTGCCGCAGGAAATACAGTAGTTTTAAAACCAAGTGAACTTACCAAACATACCTCGCAAATATTAACCGATATCATTAAAACCGTTTTTCCTGAAGACTATATTACCTCTGTACAAGGCGATGCACATGTAGCCACAGAATTACTAAGTCAAAAATGGGGTTATATTTTCTTTACAGGAAGTGTCTCTGTTGGTAAAATAGTAGCTGAAGCAGCAGCCAAACACTTGACCCCTGTTACTTTAGAATTAGGTGGTAAATCGCCCTGTATTATTGATGATACCGCCAACTTAAAACTTACAGCAAAACGTTTAGTTTGGGGTAAGTTTTTTAATGCCGGGCAAACATGTATTGCACCCGATTATGTTATAATTAAACGCCATATAAAAAAAGAATTTATCGAACTTTTAAAAGAAGAGATAACCCAATTTTATGGAGAAAATCCAAAAGAATCTATAGATTATCCAAGAATTATAAATACTAAAAACACCCTGTGTTTAGCAAAAATGTTAAAAGACAACCATGTTATTTTTGGAGGAACTATAGATGAAACGGATAACTACGTTGCTCCTACTTTAATTGATGAACCAGCATTAGACAGTGAAGTAATGCGTTCTGAAATTTTTGGTCCCATTTTACCCATTCTAACTTATGACACTGAAAAAGATATAGAAAGCATCATTACTAATTTTGAAAAACCATTGGCGTTGTATACTTTTTCGAGTAACAAAACTTTTATAAACCATATATTAAATACCTATAGTTTTGGTGGTGGCGTAGTGAATGACGTTTTAATTCATTTTAGTAACCATAGGCTACCATTTGGAGGCGTTGGTACTAGTGGTATGGGGGTTTATCATGGCAAGCATGGATTTGATACTTTTTCACATGATAAATCTGTTATAAAGCGAGGGACTTGGCTAGACCCAACTACACGATATGCTCCTTACAAACAAAACTTTGGGTTTATAAAAAAACTATTTAATTTCTTTTCTTAGATGTCAAAAGGGTAATTAATTACTAATTTAACACCTTTATTTGGTTGTGATGTTAAATCTAGCTTTGCTTTTACAAGTGCCGCTCTACTTTTCATATTAATTAATCCCGAACCTTTTTCAACGGTATTAATATCAAACCCTTTACCGTCATCTGTTGCAGTAATAATCAGCTGTTTTGGTTGATAATCTAAAATAATATTTAAGTTTTTTGCCTCGGAATATTTCACGGAATTTGATAAAAATTCTTGAAGGATTCTAAATATTATAATCTCATGTTTTCTGTTGATGAACTCAATTTTATCACCTATCATCTTTAGTTCTGCTGACGTGAATTTCATCTTTTTTAATCGATTCAATTCATTAGTTATAGATTTTTCAAAACCTATATTTAAAACAACTTCATTGTTTAAGGTTTTAGATAATTGGCGTACTTCTGCTAAACTTTCTTTAAGTGCATCGGAAGTGTCTTTAAATTTATCTTTAACATCATCGGCTACTTGCATTTTTAAAATACTTAATTGCATACTTGCAAAAGAGAGTAACTGACCAATATTATCATGTAATTCCCAACCAATATTTTTTAAAGTTTGCTCCTGTGTTTCAGTCTGTGCTTGAGTAATTTCTGCTTCAAAAGCTTGTTGTTGTTTTACTCTCTCAAGGAGTAATTTGTTTTTACGTTTTAAAAACACTACAAAAAAAATAATTACTAACGTAGTTACAATAACCAACACGGATATCATGTAAATAAGCAAATACCTCTCGGAAGCGGTACTAGTTAATCGTTCTGTGGTCTGCACCATATTAAAGCAAATGTAAAAATTGAGTACATGAATATATTAGCAAATAAATAGATTTGCCATCTTAAAAAAATAAAAGTCCAGTCTCTATTTGAATTTCCTGATTCGTATACGAAATAGACATCATAAAAAACTATTGGTGTAATAATTAACCACCAAATAAAAATTGCTGCACTAATATAAAAATTTATAGATTTATAAAATGTTAGAATTCTATCACTTTGTAAGGTTTCTAAAAAGTATAATACCGTACATAAAAAAATGACCAAAGCTCCTAAAATGCTAATTACTGTAAAAAACGTGTGAAAAAACCTATTCCAATTAAAAACAATATAAAATATAGAAACAGCTAAAAAAGCATAACTTCCAAACTTAATAATATCTTTAAAAATTTTGGTTTTTAAAACTTTCACATAATAGAAAGAAAAGAACATAATAGCTCCTATCTTCCAAAACATAGTGGTCCACCAATGATTTGTTTCTATTTTAGTTCCCATTAAAAAATTCAGAAACCTGTCTTTGCGAACATAAGTTGTGTATCTTCCTATTAACTCACAAAGAGTTAAATAAATCAAAAAATAAATAAAATATTTAGCAGTACTATTTTTATATTTCCTAAAAAAAAACACACCAGTTAAGGCTGCAAGCACCTCAACCAAGTGTGTTATTAAAAAATAATTTTTTAATAAAAAGTCTTCCACTAGAAATTAATGAGGATACCCATCGTTACCTCCAGTACCTTCATTTAAAGGATCTACAGGGATATTTTCATGTTTATTACCAGCACCAAGTAAACTTGGAACATTACTAGCTTCAGATGTTTTTTCATGACCTGTTGGCACAATAAACATGGTATTTCGGTTTCTCTTACTTGGTATTGAACTTTTACCATAATTACCTAAATAAATACGAACTCCCGTCATAGTATAACCTACACTATCCGATTGATGTTTTGCATAATACAAATAGTCTTCAACATCTTTTAAAGTCCACATAACAGAACGCATAGCTTTTCTTGGTCCTTCCACATCAATAAGTGAATCAATCTCAGTATCATTGTTATGAGCCCAATTAGCACTTAGTTTTTCAGCTTCTAAAATTGTAATGACTCCTGTTGGCCTATCAATTTCAATAGTTTCTTGGTTCACGAAGCGCGGGCAAAAATAATAAGTTAACCCAGCTCCAATAATAAATCCCAAAATAATGTACATTAGTTTTTTCATGTTTTTAATTTTACGTGATTAATAGCTGCTTAAAAATAGTAAAAATATTTAATGTATGTAAGATTAAGTTTTCTGAAATGAAAATTCATCGATAAATTATGTTGCAAACCCACACCTACTGTAAATAACCAATAACCATTAATAGATTCCAACACAAAAAGTTCTATATTTTAAAAACACTTGTTGGGCTTCTGAAATCCCAAAGAAAATGAACACTTGCATGCAAAAAGAAAAGTAGGGGAGTCAAGTAATCAGCGTACCTCTATAAAATACTAGTATTTTATAGAGGTACGCTGATTTATAGAAACTAATCTTTATTTTAATAATAACTTTTTAATTTCTTCTAACTCTTTTTCAATGGCTAGCTGCTTCAACTTTAAAGCTTCGTTTTCCGATTTTAAGACTTTAATTTCTTCGGTTTGTTCTTGAATAGCTTTAACCATTGGAGACATTAAATCATTATACCTAACACTTAGCATTCCTTCATCATCTACTGTTATAATGCTACTATTTTTTATGCCGCTATTTTTTAAGGCCTCTCTCAACTCTTGAGCAATAAAGCCATATTCGAGTTTATCAGTTTCATTATTATTTCGGTAATAAGACACTGGGCGTAATTTGTTTATGAAATCTAAACCTAAATTAGAATTTTCAATCGTGTTTTTCAATCTTGCATCTGATGTGACAGACCATGCAACTTGGACTCCTGCGTAAAAAATATATTCGTTACCAATACGCACTTGATTACTTGCAGTAGCCGTTGGTACTTGAGCCCAAGATCCAATAACTATATTATTATGTCCAGTTGTAGTACTTGAAGCATTGTAGCCGATTGCTATATTTTGTTGCCCTGTTGTATTTGACTTAAGTGATAAGTAACCAATTGCCGTATTGTGAGTTCCGGTTGTATTTGCACTAAGTGCCTCAGTTCCTACTGCGGTATTATGAGTTCCAGTTGTATTGAGTTGAAGCGAGTTTTCACCCATTGCTGTGTTGAACCCCCCTGTTGTATTCCCTTGTAGAGATTGATATCCTATTGCTGTATTGTCAGCTCCAATTGAATTATTATGTAGAGAAGATTTTCCTACTGCAGTATTTCTACCCCCTGATGTATTAAGCAATAATGAGTATTCTCCAATAGCAGTATTAAGTATTCCGGTTTCATTCGCATTAAGAGAATGGTTTCCTACTGCTGTATTACCACGCCCAACTGTATTAGATGAAAGGGAAGAACCTCCTATAGCAGTATTGCTATAACCCGATGTGTTAGCTGAAAGAGAAGTGCTCCCTATTGCTGTGTTGCTATATCCAGAAGTATTTGAACTCAAAGTTGAAATACCAAAGGATGTATTTGAATTAGTTATCTTACCTGCTAACACGTTATTACGTTTAAAAACCAAATCCTGATTATCTGTAGTGCCAATAAAATTCACTGCTGAGTTGGTACCAGAATTACCTAAAATGTTCCAAGCATCTTTACTTTCTGTTATTAATCGCAACCATTTTGAACCACCCCAGTAATAATAACCAGGTGTTACATCTAAAACAGTAGCATTGTTATAAATTAATAAACTAGTGGTAGGTGATGCTATTGTTGTATTATCTGATGTAGACGATAAACTAATTCTTGGAACTAATACACCTTTGTTTGTGCTAGTAATATCTAAGACAGAAGAAGCCTTAGGGGTTGTTGTTCCTATACCTACCTGAGCATTAATACCATATGTACATAAAAGTGCGAAAAGTAGTGTTTTTTTCATATATAGTGTTTTTTCATTAATAATAGCTCGATAAATATATTAAATTTCGTGTGAAAACACTTCAAAAAGTAAAAAAAACAGATTAAAAACACATTAAACACATAAATATAGGAAAATTCATGTAAAAAAAACCGATGAAAGGAAAAAAGTGGCAGAAATGACTTTTGATATTATTCCAGAATATAACCAATCCCCTTTTAAATCATCTATTTTAGATTCAAAAAACTTAAATTCAATCCATTAAGCTTCGGTAAGTAGTATGATGTATAGCTTTTCACCATATTTATTTAAGATACTTTTCTTATTATCATAAAAATCATTATTTAAGTAATGTACAAAAGTATAAGATGCGTTATTATACACTTATTGCCGTTGTGTGTTTCACCTCGTTAATCATAAACATACTGTGCGTACTACCAATATGGTTAATACTTGTTAGTTTATTTACCATAAACTCTCTAAAAGCTGCCATGTCTTTTACTAAAACCTTCAATAAATAATCATAATCACCACTTATGTGATAGCATTCTAAAACTTCTTCTAAATTAGCCACTTCCTTTTCAAACTTGACTACATAATTTTGAGTATGTTGCGTAAGTTTTATGTGGCAAAATGCTACAAATGATTTATTTACCTTTTCCTTTTTAATCAATGCAACATACTTATCAATAATACCTTGTTTTTCAAGTTTTTTTATCCGTTCATATACAGCAGTTACTGATAGATTTAAGGTATTAGAAAGTTCTTTATTCGTTTTTTTACTGTCCTGTTGTAATAATGTTATCAGTTTTTTATCAATAAAATCAAATTGCATAATTGAAAATTTTTCATGAAAATAGGTGCTATCTTCTAATTTATAGTAAATATAACGGTTATAAGTAATTATATTAGTTTTATTTTCTATAAAATAGATTCTACCTTGTTTTTAAAACTAAATTAAATGATTTTTGTTATAAATATAAAATGAAATTCATGGCTTTTAAACCCGCAAATAACATTCAAGATTTACAATATTTTGGAGAATTCGGAGGCGTAAATCCTTCCATTTCAGATTCTTCAACCTACACTTTTTTATCAGCAAAAACCATGTTTGATACGTTTGAAGGTAATGCCGATGGATGTTATTTATACTCACGCCACTCCTCGCCTTCTAATTTATATTTAGGTGAAGCTTTAGCAGCTATGGAAGGTACAGAAACTGCTAATGTTTCAGCATCTGGGATGGGGGCGATAACTCCAGCATTACTACAATTATGTGGTGCAGGAGATCATATTGTTTCTAGTAGAACTATATATGGTGGTACTTATGCATTCTTAAAAAATTTTACACCACGATTTAATATTAAAACATCTTTTGTAGATATTACAAATTTAGAAATTGTTGAAGCCGCTATTACAAAAAACACGAAGGTATTATATTGTGAATCGGTTAGTAACCCACTTTTAGAAGTTGCAGATATTAAAGGTTTAGCTGCTATAGCAAAAAAACACCAATTAAAATTAATAGTTGATAATACGTTTTCCCCACTATCTATATCGCCAGTCAAATTGGGTGCCGATGTAGTGATTCACAGTTTAACAAAATTCATTAACGGTTCTAGTGATACTGTGGGAGGTGTGGTTTGTGGTACACAAGAATTTATTAATGATTTACGAAATGTAAATAATGGAGCCTCTATGTTATTAGGCTCTACTATGGATAGTTTAAGAGCTGCCTCAGTTTTAAAAAATCTGCGTACACTTCATATAAGAATGCAACAACACAGTAAAAACGGATTGTTTTTAGCTGAAAAATTTGAAGCTGATGGTTTAAAAACAGTCTATCCTGGACTTAAATCGCATCCTTCACATGAACTATTTAAAAGTATGATGAATACTCAATATGGTTTTGGTGGTATGCTAACTATTGATGTAGGTTCTATAGAAAAAGCTAATGAATTGATGGAACTTATGCAAAACCGCAATTTAGGTTATCTTGCTGTTAGTTTAGGTTTTTACAAAACACTGTTCAGTGCTCCTGGAACTTCTACATCCTCTGAAATACCTTTAGACGAACAAAAAGCCATGGGTTTAAGTGATGGATTAATTCGTTTTTCTATTGGATTAGATGATGATATTGAACGTACTTACAGTATGATGAACGCTTGTATGAAAGAACTTAGTATACTATAAATTAAATTCCTTTTAATCTTAACCAAATATCAACCATTGCTTTATTAAAATCTTCGGTTTTAGGTTGGAATGGCTTCATGTTTAGTCGTTGATTTTCTTTAAAAAGTAGCATGCTAAATACAGAAGAATTAGGTTTTTTTTCATCTAATAAAGGATAACGCAAATCGTTATATTGATATTGGTTGTCCCCTATTTTATAAATGCTATAGTATTGATTACTAAACCATGCCAAATTTTTAATATCATTAAAATCTTCGGGTTTTAAATCACGTTGTTTTGGCAATTCAACAAAATTTAAAAATTTGTTCTTACTATCTAATAATGAGTAATATGACACATAATAAGAGATGTCCGATTCTGCAATACCATACCATAAAATATTATTAAAAATGGATGCTTGCGTACTAAATCGATAAATTTTTAAATTACTTTCTGTAATTGACTTTCTGAAAATAGTATCAACATATAACTTATTTATAATGGTTAAAATCATATAAACAGAACTCATCCCCAAACCTAACTTCAACCAAAATCGTCTTCTATTATTCGTTCTATTAAAAAACATTAAAACGATCATACAAACTAGAAATGGTAATGTATAAAGAGGGTCTACTACTGCTATGTTATTAAATGCGACTCTATAATTACTAAATGGTGCAAAAAGCTGTGTTCCGTATGGAGTAAAACAATCTAAAATAGGATGTGTAAATAGCGACCAAAAAAACAACAATATCCAACTTTTTAATGTGGTGGTTCCTATTCGTTTTCCCGAATTATATAATTTAAAAACCGCCCAACCTAAAATGAAAGCTGCTAAAATCGAAAATAAAATAGAATGCATAAAGCCTCTGTGAAAAAGCATTGCATCAATTTCATGATTGTATATGATATTTCCAATATAAACATCTAAGTCTGGTATAGTACCTCCTATGCCACCAAACAACAAGGCTTTATTACCTATTTTTTTTCCTAATACAGCTTCACCACAAGCAGCACCAAGAACAATTTGGGTTAATGAATCCATTAATTTTATAAATTGAAAAAACAAAAGTACACATTAAATCCATTTGCATAGATTCTTCTAAAATCGTAACATTACAAAACTAATTCTACACAATGCAAGACGACATCAATATTTCCAAAATAAAAATTGAAAACCAAAATATTATTGAAAACAATGAGCTTACTATTTGGGAAGCGTTAATTCCAGTTGTTATTTTAATGGGCATGTTGGCATATAACATCTTTTTTGTAGAAGGTCAACAATGGTTTGGTACCTACACCAACCAAATTATATTGTTACTTGGTGGATTAGTGGCGGCTATTGTTGGTTTTTTTAATAAAGTTGCTATTAAACGTATGCTTAAAGAGATATGGGAAAACTTAAAAAGTGTTTCCACTCCCATCATGATTTTATTTTTAGTGGGTGCGTTAGCTGGAACTTGGTTAATAAGCGGCGTTATCCCTGCCATGGTTTATTATGGGCTGCAAGTATTGAATCCATCTATATTTTTACCAGCTTCTGTTATTATTTGTGCTGTAATATCCATAGCTACGGGGAGTTCTTGGACTACCTCGGCAACCGTTGGTATTGCATTAATTGGTATTGGAACCGCTTTAGGAATTAATACAGGTATGATCGCTGGAGCAGTAATTTCAGGTGCTTATTTTGGAGATAAAATGTCTCCACTAAGCGACACAACTAACCTAGCACCTGCCATGGCTGGTACCGATTTGTTTACACACATTCGGTACATGACACTTACAACAGTACCTACACTTATTATAACACTTATTTTTTTCAGCATCATTAGTATGAATATTGAAACCTCAGGAAACGCCGATTTAAGCGACTTACTAACCACTATCTACACAACTTTTACCATAACACCATGGCTATTTATGGTGCCAGTTGTTGTTATCGCATTAATTCTTTTAAAAACGAAGCCCTTAATTGCCCTAAGTACCGGTGTTTTATTGGCAGCTGTTTTTGCATTTATCTTTCAATCTGACGTTTTAGCAAATTTATCCGAATCTAAATTTGGAGCAATAACTAGCTCTATATTTACAGAAACACAAATTACTACCGAAAACGAAAAATTAAACGACCTTTTTTCTGCTGGAGGTATGCAAGGTATGATATGGACCATCTTACTTATAACCTGTGCCATGATTTTTGGGGGTATTATGGATGCCATTGGTGCTTTAGCCCGAGTTACCAAAGAACTATTAAAGCTTGCTCATACTATTTTCGGACTCTTTGCAAGCACTGTTATTAGCTGTTTAGGGTTAAATGCTATTGCTTCCGATCAGTATTTAGCGATTGTGATTCCTGGTAAAATGTTTAAACAAGCCTATCAAGATCGTGGATTAGCACCTGAAAACTTAAGTAGAACTTTAGAAGATTCAGGCACCGTTACTTCTGTTTTAATTCCTTGGAATACTTGTGGTGCTTACCAAAGTGGCGTATTAGGAGTCGATACACTTCATTACGCCGGTTATGCCATATTTAACTGGTTGAGTCCGTTTATGACACTTCTATTTGCTGCCCTTAGTATAAAAATAAAAGAAGTGTCAAAAAAATAACTTACTATATATATTATATATACCAATTCGTTGTGAAGTTAACAATATATAACAAGCTATTTTATCAATTTAATAAAAATATCCCTTTAATTTAAAATCCATTTCTAATAGCTATTCCTCTATAAGTTTTACTAATTGATAAACTATTAAAACTTTAATAAGTAGTATTATGTTTGCATCAAAATAAATTATTAATTATTAAAAATTTCAATATGGCATTTGTAGGAAAAAAATTCCCTAATTTAAGCGTTAACGCAATGAACGATATGGGCGATACTTTTAAAGTAAACGTTTTTGAAGAAGCAGTTAACAATAAGAAAAAAGTAGTTTTATTTTGGTATCCAAAAGATTTCACTTTTGTTTGTCCAACAGAATTACACGCATTTCAAGCAGCTTTAAGCGAATTTGAAAAAAGAAACACCTTAGTTATTGGAGCCTCTTGCGATACCGCTGAAGTTCACTTTGCATGGTTAAGCGCAGCTAAAGATAACGGAGGTATTGAAGGCGTAACCTATCCATTATTAGCGGACTCTAATAGAAATTTAGCATCTACTTTAGGTATCTTAGACATTACAAACGAACAGTATAATGAAGAAACTGGAGTTGTAACCGTTGATGGTGATAATGTAACCTACAGAGCCACTTACATTATAGATGAAGAAGGAACTGTACAACACGAAAGTATCAACAACATGCCATTAGGAAGAAATGTGAACGAGTACTTACGTTTAATTGATGCGTTAACACACGTTCAAGAAAAAGGTGAAGTATGTCCTGCAAATTGGGAAGAAGGCAAACAAGCAATGCAAGCAAATGCTAAAGGAACAGCTGAATACCTTAAAGCACTTTCAAACTAATCTAAGATGGTTAAAGAATTAGAACAAGATAATTTAACAGAATTAATATCCAGTAACGATACCGTAATTGTGCAGTACTCTGCTAGCTGGTGTGGTAATTGTCGTATTATGAAGCCAAAATTCAAGAAGTTAGCAACAGAAAACGAAAATATAGCCTTTGTTATGGCTGATGCTGAAAAGTTTCCGGAATCTAGAAAATTGGCAACAGTAGATAACTTACCTACGTTTGCAACATTTAAAAACGGAACTTTTGTAAATCAGGTTCAAACAAATAAATTCGAAGTTTTAAAAGAATTAGTTGATGAAGTTACCAGTAATTAAGCATTTAACACAGTTTATTGAAGACAATGATGAAGATTTCATCATCGAAACTATTGAAACTTTAGAAGCATTAACGGAAGTACCATCTTTAAAAGATGAAGAATTAGATGTTATTGGAGAACTTATTTCCAACATGTATGGCGCTGTTGAAGTTAATAAAATGATTAAAGACGGTACACCTAAAAAAGAAGCTCTAAACAATTTTATGAGTCGCGTTTTAGGTTCTATAGATAAATAATCTAATTTATTTAAACCTATTTAAAAAGCCACTTTTCAATTAAGAAAAGTGGCTTTTTTATGTTTAAATAAATTTAATTAATTTAAATCAAAACGATCTAGATTCATCACTTTGTTCCATGCAGCGACAAAATCATTTACAAATTTTTCTTTTGAATCTTCACAAGCATAAACTTCTGCAATGGCACGTAACTCTGAATTCGAACCAAAAATTAAATCGGCACGTGTTCCTGTCCACTTAATCTCACCCGATTTCCTTTCACTTCCTGCAAAAACATTTTGAGAGTCGGTGGTCGCTTTCCATGTGGTTGTCATATCAAGTAAGTTCACAAAAAAGTCGTTAGTAAGTATTCCTGATTGTTTTGTAAATACGCCATGTTTTGATCCATCAAAATTGGTATTTAAAACCCTTAAACCACCTATCAGCACCGTCATTTCTGGTGCTGTTAGTGTTAATAATTGGGCTCTGTCAACAAGCATTTCTTCCGCCGAAGCATGGTTTGTTGCTTTATAATAATTACGAAAACCATCCGCTTTTGGTTCTAAAGCATCAAAAGCTTCCGCATCGGTTTGTGCTTCAGTAGCATCTGTTCTTCCTGGTGTAAAAGGAACTGTTGTATGATGACCAGCATCGTTAGCCGATTTTTCAACAGCTGCGCATCCACCTAATACAATCAAATCGGCCATAGACACTTTTTTACCAAAATTTTGTTGAATATTCATAAGTGTTTCTAACACCTTTGCGAGTTGAGTAGGATTATTAACTTCCCAGTTATTTTGAGGAGCTAATCTAATGCGTGCACCATTGGCACCACCGCGTTTGTCTGAACCTCTAAAAGTAGAAGCAGATGCCCAAGCTGTAGAAACTAATTCAGAAATAGTTAAACTGGATGCCAAAATAGCTGTTTTTAAATCGGCTATATCATTTGCGTTAATGATTTCATAATCTACCGTAGGAACAGGGTCTTGCCAAATAAGTACTTCTTTTGGGACTTCTGGACCTAAATATCGCGATATAGGCCCCATATCACGATGCGTTAATTTAAACCAAGCCCGTGAATAAGCATCAGCAAACTCTTCTGGGTTCTCTAAAAAGTGTCTAGATATTTTCTCATATATAGGATCCATTTTTAAAGAAAGATCGGTTGTTAACATAAAAGGAGCATGTTTTTTTTGAGGATCATGTGCGTCAGGTACTGTATCAGCTCCAGCATTATTTTTTGGTTTCCATTGGTGGGCTCCTGCAGGACTTTTAGTTAATTCCCACTCATACTCAAATAAATTTTCAAAAAAAGTATGGCTCCATTTCGTTGGTGTATTGGTCCACGCTCCTTCAATGCCACTAGTAATAGTATCAGCACCTTTACCTGTTCCAAAACTATTTTTCCACCCCAAACCTTGTTCTTCAATTCCAGCAGCAGCAGGTTCCGCAGCCACATATTTTTCAGGATCGGCCGCTCCGTGTGTTTTACCAAACGTATGGCCACCAGCAATAAGTGCTACTGTTTCATAATCGTTCATAGCCATACGTCCAAAAGTTTCTCTAATATAATGAGCAGACTCTACGGGATCTGGATTGGCATTATGGCCTTCAGGATTCACATAAATCAACCCCATATGTGCAGCCCCTAACGGATTTTCTAATTCCTTTTCAGCATAACGAGCTTCATTAGCGAGCCATTCGGTTTCAGACCCCCAATAAATATCTTCTTCTGGCTGCCATATATCTTCTCGACCGCCAGCAAAGCCAAACATTTTTAAACCCATAGATTCATGCGCACAGTTTCCTGTTAGTATCAACAAATCTGCCCAAGATAATTTCTTTCCGTATTTCTTTTTAATGGGCCATAATAACAAACGTGCTTTATCCAAATTGGCATTATCGGGCCAACTATTTAAAGGAGCAAAGCGTTGCGAACCCGAACCTGCACCACCGCGTCCATCGTGTATACGATAGGTACCAGCACTGTGCCATGCCATTCTAATAAAAAAGGGACCGTAATGTCCATAATCGGCTGGCCACCAATCTTGACTATTCGTCATTAATTCGTAAATATCCTTTTTTACAGCAGCTAAATCAAGGGATTTGAATGCTTCAGCATAATTAAAATCTTTTCCCATAGGATCGACCAGTGAAGAATTTTGACGAAGAATGTTCAATTTTAATTGATTGGGCCACCACTCATTATTAGTGGTTCCACCTCCTGCTGCTTGATTTAAATTACCATTTAAAAATGGACATTTTGCGCTTGACTCATTTACTTCCCAAGCGTTTCCACTTTGAGATCCGTTTGAATGATTATTGTTTTCCATGGTTTAAGATTTTAAAGTATTTCTGAATACTATAAAGTTAAGAATTAGTAGCACAAAAATCCCAGGACTCTATCTATATAAATTATATTATAATTGATAAAGTTTATTTATAGACATCTGTCATTACAAAAAACAATTGTCTTTCATTAATTTACACCCAGTGCTTATTATATAGAATCTTTATGTTTTGTATATATTAAATGATACGGAGTAAACTTTTAGTATATATGCTTGTGATACGCTTTATATACCCTGTTAATACGGGTGAACCTATTTCATGATATTTTTAAAATTGAACCCCTATCATATGGTTTTTATTATAAATAACACGTATACTCTGTATCTTTTGAGTCTTAAGAATAATCCTATAATCTCTATTCATACTTGGTTCATAATTCTTAAACCTAGGATAAGTTGGTAATTGGAGGCGTCCTAATAACAAAACGTACCATTTCTATACTTTAAAAATAACGAAAATTATGTATAAAAAAGTATTTATTCGATTTTAATTTATAAGTATATTACTGAATACAAGGGAGATGTATGTTTTAGGTGGTTCTTAAAAACGTTGTCTTCATTCTTTATAAAAGATGTTTAAAAGCATTCTACTATCAACCTCTACTTAACAAATATTGTGTTTACAAAAATCTTTTTTAAGAAAATCAATTCGACACGAAATATAGACTACATTAGTCGGCGTTTTTATAAAAACAATAAACTCATTAAATTAAGAACTTACCAGAAACTTTTTAAGCTAAATAAAATTAAAACATGTATACTCTTCTAGCTATTGCATTTATAATTGGCTATATTTTTATAGCTTTTGAACATCCTCTTAAAATAGATAAAGCCGCATCTGCCATTCTTACGGGGGTTATGTGTTGGGTTATTTTGGTGATAGGACAAGAAACAATCTTTCCCACTACGCCAGAAGCTCACTTTATTGATGAATCCATTTTGCACCATGTGGGTGAAATATCGCAAATCCTCTTTTTTCTATTAGGAGCCATGACGATTGTAGAATTGATTGACACCCATGGGGGTTTTGAAATTATTACTTCTAAAATTAAAACAACAAATAGAGTAAAATTACTGTGGATAATTGGTTGTGTTACCTTTGTTTTATCATCTGTTTTAGACAATTTAACCACTACCATTGTTATGGCCACATTGCTAAAAAAACTCATGAAGGATAAAGAGGATATTTGGTTTTTTGGAGGTATTGTCGTTATTGCGGCAAATGCAGGTGGTGCTTGGTCTCCTATTGGAGATGTTACTACCATTATGCTTTGGATTGGCGGACAAGTAACCGCTGTGAATATTATTAAAGAAGTATTGCTACCAAGTATTATTTGTTTAGCTGTACCACTTGTAGTTTTGTCTTTTATAAAAAAAGGCGTGATTGCAAAAACCACTCATTTAGACCATGACAACCACAAACAAATAGCGAGTTCTTTTGAAGCGTCGCTCATACTTTGGTTAGGCGTTACTGGCTTATTATTTGTACCAGTTTTTAAAACACTTACACACCTCCCTCCATTTATGGGCATCCTTTTGAGTTTGGGCGTGTTGTGGATTGTAACCGAAATTATTCATAAAAACAAACCCTTAGAACATCGTCAAAATTTATCGGTAGCACATGTTATTCGAAAAGTAGATACGCCAAGCGTGCTGTTTTTTTTAGGTATTTTATTGGCTGTGGCCAGTTTGCAAACTGGCGGGCTTTTAACAGAAGTGGCTAATTTATTAAACGACACTTTTGGTAATATTTATATAATTAATATTATAATAGGTTTAATTTCTTCTATTGTTGATAATGTTCCATTGGTAGCTGGTGCTATGGGGATGTATCCGTTGTCATTATACCCACAAAACCATGAGTTCTGGGAACTTTTAGCCTATTGTGCAGGTACTGGAGGAAGTACCTTAATTATTGGTTCGGCAGCAGGAGTTGCTATTATGGGTATTTTAAAAATAGACTTTTTATGGTATTTGAAAAAGATTAGTTGGTTGGCTATTATGGGGTATTTAGCAGGGGTTTTAACCTATTATCTTTTGAATATATAGTTTTCGTCATTGCGAGGTGCGAAGCAATCTCTTGAATCAAAACTAAAAGTTTATGCACTACTCACAATAAACAGATTGCTTCGTCGTGCCTCCTCGCAATGACCGAAAATATTATGTTCTAGTTATGAAAAAACAGGAACTCCTGGCTCTGACGAAATACATTTTCTAACCCTCATTGCAAGATGCGAAATAATCTCATAATGCAATACGTCATTGGGAGGCGCGAAGCAATCTCATGAATCAAAACAAAAAGTTTATACACAACTCACAATAAACAGATTGCTTCGTCGTGCCTCCTCGCAATGACCGAAAATATTATGCTCTAGTTATAAAAAAATAGAAACTCCTGGCCCTGACGAAATACACTTTCTAACCCTCATTGCAAGATGCGAAATAATCTCATAATGCAATACGTCATTGGGAGGCGCGAAGCAATCTCTTGAATCAAAACTAAAAGTTTATACACAACTCATAATAAACAGATTGCTTCGTCGTGCCTCCTCGCAATGACCGAAAATATTATGTTCTAGTTATAAAAAAATAGAAACTCCTGGCCCTGACGAAATACACTTCCTAACCCTCATTGCAAGATGCGAAATAATCTCATAATGCAATACGTCATTGCGAGGCACGAAGCAATTTCATGAATCAAAACAAAAAGTTTGTACACTACTCACAATAAACAGATTGCTTCGTCGTGCCTGCAATACGTCATTGCGAGGCACGAAGCAATCTCATGAATCAAAACTAAAAGTTTATACACAACTCACAATAAACAGATTGCTTCGTCGTGCCTCCTCGCAATGACCGAAAATATTATATTTTAGTATAAAAACAGGAATTTATCCCCATAACGATTACTTCATATACTTTCCCTTCTTACTTCCCTCATACATCACATATTTAACCAAACGTGCTTCCAATTTGGCGTTAAATAAATGTATTTTACGAGACGGTCGTAGTCCCACATGCTTTAACGCATCTAAGTTTGAGGTAATAAACCAAGCATCGGTACCCGGGTAACTTTGTTTTAGGGTATCTCCTATATTTTTGTAAAACTCTTCCATATCAATATTTAAACGCTCGCCGTATGGCGGGTTAAATACCATGTGTAATTTTTCGTCGCCACCTTTTTGGGTTTTAAAAAAGTCTTCATGTTTTACTTCTATAAAATCGTCTAATTGGGCATTTTTAACATTCTCAATGGCTTTAGTTACGGCACTGGGTGCTTTATCGTAGCCTATAATTTTATGATGGAAATCGCGGGTTTTACCAAGTAAGGAGGCTTCAATTTTTTCAAAAAGGTCTACATCCCAATCATTCCAACGCTCGAAGGCAAATTCTTTACGCATGAGGTTTGGAGGTATATTGCAAGCTATCATAGCCGCTTCAATAAGCATAGTACCACTACCACACATAGGGTCCATGAAATCGGTTTGTCCGTCCCAACCCGATAACAGAATCAACCCTGCTGCCAAAACTTCGTTTATAGGCGCTATATTGGTTGCTAATTTATAACCACGTTTATGTAAAGAATCTCCCGAAGAATCTAATGAAATGGTACACTGGTGCCTGTCTACATGTACATTAACTTTTAAGTCAGGAAACTTTAAATCGACATTGGGGCGTTCGCCAGTAGTATCACGAAACTTATCTACTATGGCATCTTTAGTTTTTTGTGCAATGTATAACGAATTCGTAAACAACTCAGAGTGTATGGTTGCATCTACAGCAATGGTTCCTGAAGGTTTTACATACTGCTCCCAAGGCATTTGGTAGAGTTTGTTATATAAATCTTGTTCGTTATTTACGGTAAATGAATTAATGGGTTTTAATATTTTTATAGCGGTACGTAACGCCAAATTGGCTTTATACATAAAGCCTTTATCACCCGAAAAAGACACACTTCTCACTCCTGTTTTAACGTCTTTTGCTCCTAGTTGTGTGAGTTCGTTTGCTAGTAATTCTTCAAAACCAAATAAGGTTTTGGCTAACATATTAAAATTTTCTTCCATTTTTTATCTCGAATAGATTGCAAAAATAACGTAATTTTGTGGTTAATTAACCAGCATTTGCTGATAATGGGTTAAGGATTGAAACGGCATCCTTTTTCCTCTCTGTCTCTACGAGACCTCTCTCTAAAGGAGAGAATGCCATTGCCAAGGTATTTACCTAGCGAAAAAGAGAAGGAAAAAGATATAGTGAAAAGCCTGACCCCCGATTTTTCTTCGGGGGTAACCCCAAAATAAAAATATGAATAAAGACTCAACTACTTGGTTTACTTCTTGGTTTGACACGCCATTTTACCACATTTTATACAAAGATAGAGATGATACCGAAGCACAACATTTTATGGATACGCTTACGGATTATTTGAACATTCCGGAAAATGGAAAAATACTGGATTTGGCTTGTGGCCGTGGTAGACATGCAGTGTACTTAAACTCTCTAGGCTTTGATGTTACAGGTGCCGATTTGAGCGAAAATAGCATTAGCTACGCCAAACAGTTTGAAAATGACACCTTACATTTTGATGTGCACGATATGTGTAAGCCTTACAACAAACCCTTTGATGCTATTTTTAATTTATTCACTAGTTTTGGGTATTTTGAGAAAGATGCATACAATTTACATACCATAAATGCAATTAAAACCGATTTAAATGAAACCGGATTTGGCGTTATAGATTTTATGAATAGTGAATTTGTTATAGACAATTTAGTGCCCGAAGAAGTAAAAACGGTTGATGGTATAAATTTCAACTTAAAACGTTATGTGAAGGATGGCTATATTGTAAAAAACATTAGCTTTACTGCCGATGGTGAAGATTTCGAGTTTCAAGAACGCGTTAGGGCTTTTACTTTAGCCGACTTTGAAGCGTTTTTTGAGCAAGCTGGTGTTTTTTTGTTAGATATTTTTGGCGATTATAAATTGCATAAATACAACGCCAAAACATCCGAGCGTTTAGTGATGATTTTTAAATAATATTAATTTAATTTTAAGCAGGTTTTATTTTAAATGAACAAATTTCTGTTTCCAATTCTGGCTGTTATTCTAGGCTTTATTTTAGCGAATGTTACTAAAAATCAAAAATCTTGGAATAACAAGCTACTGCTCTCTTTCAGTGGCTCGTTTTTATTAGCATTAACTCTTTTTGAATTACTTCCTGAAGTATACGAGCACTTAGACTCCAAACGTTCTGGGCTATTTATTATGTGCGGTATTATGCTCCAAATTGTATTGGAGTTGTTTTCTAAAGGTGCCGAACATGGGCATGTACACATCCATAAACACGCCACCGTTTTTCCATGGTCGTTGTTTATTAGTTTGTGTATTCATAGTTTTTTAGAAGGTTTTTCTATTCATGACCACAATGATATGGTTTACGGTATTTTGGTACATAAAATTCCTATTGCAACCTTAATCACCATGTTTTTACTTCAATCTAGTTATACTAAAACACAAATAGCCGGCTTTTTATTAGTTTTTGCTTTTATGACGCCTTTAGGCACTTATATAGGCAATACTTGGGAAGCTGTTGCGGCATATTCACAAATTATTAATGCTTTTGTTATAGGTATCTTTTTTCATATTTCTACCACCATTTTATTTGAAAGCGGCGAAGGGCATAAATTTAATTTATCTAAATTTATATCTATTGTTGTAGGTGTTGGAGTGGCATATTTGATTTGAGGCTTTAGACAAAATTATAAACTTTGAAGCCCTAAGCTTTGAAACTTTGAATCTTTTAAAAATGTTTTCAAAAGAAGAATCTAGATTATTACGTCAAGAATTTTGGACAAGTTTTGGGAAATCGTTTCCTAGAAAATGGATTTTGTACGACACGAAATTAAAAGGATTTAGTTTTAAATTTCATTTTGATACAAAAACAGCATTGGTGGCTATTGACTTGGAGGACGATTTAGAATTCCGAATAAAGTATTGGGAAAAACTGCTGGCTTTAAAATCAATTCTTTTAGACGATTTTTTACCTGAAGCTATTTTTGAAGAAGCTTATTTTCTTGAAAACGAAAAAGAAATTTCTAGAATTTACATACCCTTAGAACAAAAAGTCTCTATTCATAACAAAAATACTTGGCGTGATGTTATGGAATTCTTTAATGAAAAGATGAACTTATTTGAAGCTTTTTTTGAGGAGTATAAAGATGTGATTGAGGGTTGAAGCTTTAGGCAAAATTGTTAATTGTTAATTTTCAATCGCTTTTACCATTTCATAATCGTCCATTATAAAGCCATTGCCAATATCTGTAACTATTTCTTTGGTTTTAATAAATCCCATTTTTTTATAAGCAAGAATAGAAGAAGTATTAAACTTATTCACATGCAGTATTACTTTTTTCAGTTGGAATGAGTTCGTCAATTCCGTAACATATTGCATCGCTGCTTTTCCTATTTTCTTTCCACGATAATCATTTAACACATACAGTTTACTTAGAAATAGAAAATCAATTTCTTTTTTAACCCCTAGATAGCCTACAGGAATATTATTATAAGTGATACAAAAAAACAAAAATCCTTGATTAACTTGATCTTCTAATGCCTGCACTGAATTATATTTAATAAGCATATACTCAATTTGTTCTAAACTAATTATTGATATGTAATGCTCAAGCCAAATAATATCAGCCAGCTTTGAAATACTTTTAAAATCAGTTAAACTTAATGCTGGTTTTATTTTAATCATAAACTATTCCGTAAAAATCAATAATAAAATGAAAAACAATGAGATTCATGCTTTTGAAGGAATGAAAAAAAGATCAATTAAATAACATAAAAGAATATCATAAAAAAATGAAATACTGCGCCAGCAAGCACAAATAAATGCCAAATAACATGATTATAAGGAATTTTCTTTATCGCATAAAATATAATACCAACAGTATACGATAATCCACCAGCAAATAATAGCAATATACCATTACTCTCCATTTGTATTGAAAGGTTTGTGAAATCGAACACAATAAGCCACCCCATTACTAAATATAACAACGTTGAAAATATTTCGAACCTTCCCGTAAAGAACAGTTTTAAAATAACGCCAAAAAAAGCGATACCCCATACTATATAAAATAAGGTCCACCCTAAACTTTGGGGTAACGTAATTAATAATATAGGTGTATAAGTTCCCGCAATAAGAAAGTAAATACTAATGTGATCTACAATGCGGAAGTAATGTTTTTTAACTTCGTCTTTTACAGAATGAAATACCGTTGAAGCGGTAAACAAAGTAATAATAGAAATGCCATAAACAATAACACTAAATAAACTCCAATCCGTTTTATAGCTGTTGAAAATAATAAGAGAAACCAATCCTAAAACACCAAAAACAGCTCCAATGGCATGAGAAATGGCATTTAATAGCTCTTGAAATGGTGTTTGTTTATGAATGGACAACTTTTATTTTTTCTGCTTATCTAACCAAATTTCAGTTAATTCGTAAAAATTATATTCTTCTGCTGCTTTTTGTCTAACCAATAATCCATCTTTAAAACTGCGTTGTAATATATCTTCAATAAGATAATCTTCATATACATTTTTAGGGTCGAAAAGTTTTTTTAAGGAAATATCGAACATACTGGCGGTTGTATTGTACCAAAAGGCACGCCAACCACTTCGGAGTTCTTTAACGAGTCCAAACGTTGTTTTACCCGTTTGCCTATGTATTAACTTTACTAAAATTTGACCTTCGGTACGTGATAATTTTTTCAATTCATCAGAAAACTCGCCTTCAATATATTTTTGAATCATTTTAGTGTAACGTCGCTTCTCACTTGCTTTTTTCATCGACTCCAACCTTGTACTTAAAGAATCCAACCTTTCAGAAGCTAATTTGGCATAGGGATATACTTTAAGTGTTTTCCGGCGTAAGATCAAATACTTAATACGGTCTGCATTACTAGGAAATTTTAAATCGCCAAGTATATAAATAGGATTTAAATTGACTATAGTTTGAGGTACCGAATCGCCCTCAATAAACATGTATTGATATTCCGAAGCATCCTCATCATCATCTTTAGCTTGGGCAAAGAAAAAAATAGGACAAACTAAAAATAGATATATTATAAAATTCTTCATAAAAACATTGGAGCAATAATCTACCAAATTTAACAAATTACACTATTAAACCATTTTTTTTACCTATTTATTTTATTGATAAAAAAAATTCAGACGCAACCTAAGACAATTAAAATAATTATTAACTATATAAAACAATAATTATTTTAATTATGTTAGTTTGTATTTAATATTATTAATTTAGTGCAAAACTTTAATAAAAGACGATGAAGAGCATTTTAAACAAAAAGTCTATGGACTTTTTAGAATCATATTTAAACAATGCAGCGCCTACAGGATATGAATGGACTGGGCAAAAACTGTGGATGGATTACTTAAAACCTTATGTTGATGAGTTTATTACAGATACCTATGGTACAGCTGTAGGCATTATAAACCCGAAAGCAAAATATAAAGTTGTTATTGAAGGCCATGCAGATGAAATTTCTTGGTATGTGAATTATATTTCGGATAACGGATTGATTTATGTTATTAGAAATGGTGGAAGCGATCACCAAATAGCGCCGAGTAAGGTTGTAAATATTCACACAAAAAATGGCATTGTAAAAGGTGTTTTTGGTTGGCCAGCCATCCACACAAGAGACAAATCGAATGAAGAAGCTCCTAAACCTGATAATATTTTTATCGATTGCGGTTGTAAAACCAAAGAAGATGTTGAAACATTAGGTGTACATGTTGGTTGCGTTATCACCTACCCAGATGAATTCCATATTTTAAACGGTGATAAATTTGTATGTCGTGCATTAGATAACCGCATGGGTGGTTTTATGATTGCCGAAGTGGCTCGTTTATTAAAAGAAAATAAAAAAACATTGCCTTTCGGACTTTACATTGTTAATGCTGTACAAGAAGAAATTGGTTTACGTGGTGCCGAAATGATTACGCAAACCATTAAACCCAATGTGGCTATTGTTACCGATGTTACTCACGATACCACTACACCCATGATTGAAAAGAAATCACAAGGCGATTTAGAAATGGGTAAAGGCCCAGTAATTGCTTATGCACCCGCGGTACAACAAAAGCTTCGTGATTTAATTACAGATACGGCCGAAGCTAAAAAAATACCATTTCAACGCAACGCTTTGTCGCGTGCAACAGGTACTGATACCGATGCTTTTGCTTATAGTAATGGCGGTGTTGCTTCTGCTTTAATTTCATTACCACTTCGCTACATGCACACCACTGTAGAAATGGTACATAGAGAAGATGTAGAAAACGTTATAAAACTTATTTACGAAAGTTTACTTAATATAGAAGAGGGAGAAACCTTTAGTTATTTTAAATAATTTTTAATTTAAACGTCATTGCGAAGAGGTACGACGAAGCAATCTGTTGGTTCTTTGTTCCATACTAAACTTTAGAATAAGTTTCATAAGATTGCTTCGCTCTTTTTCTAGTAAAAAAGCTCGTAATGACGTTTCATAATTCTTTATGGACGAATACATAGACATTGTAGATAAGCAAGGAAACCCCACAGGAAAATCGGAACTAAAATCAATAGTTCACCAAAAAGGATATTTCCACCATACGTCACATGTTTGGTTTTACACTAAAAATGGAGAGGTGTTATTATCACAACGTTCAGCAAAAAAAACTATTTGTCCGCTTATGTGGGATGTGTCAGTTGCAGGACATATAGATGCAGGTGAAACTCCTAAACAAGCTGCCATTAGAGAAGCTGAGGAAGAAATAGGCCTCATAATTTCAGAAAATAAATTACAATCTATTGGTGTTTTCGAATGTTTTCAAACTTATGATAATGGTATGGTAGATAATGAATTTCACAACACCTTTATTGCCGAAATTTCAGTCCCGCTTTCAAAATTAACACTCCAAGAAGAAGAGGTTGAAGCTTTAAAATTTGTTACGCTAGATGCCTTTAAAAAACTAATAAAAAATATTGGGGAAGATAATCACTTTGTGCCTTCTAATAAAGCTTATTACGAGTTGGTGTGGCAAAATATTATAAAAAAAACAGCTTAATTCAACCACATGAATCTACTCATTTTTGCCATTGCTCCTATTTTTATTGTTATCTTCTATATCTATTTAAAAGATAAATATGAGAAAGAGCCTAAACGTTTATTATTATATAATTTTTTATTAGGTGCCATCGTTAGCATTCTTATTACAATCATTATGTACTATGGTTTTAATATATTCCTCCCTATTACTGATCAAACTAGTGTTTTACAACAATTTATAAAAGCATTTTTTGTAGTTGGTTTTACCGAGGAGTTAAGTAAATACCTTATAGTTCTTTATTACTCACAAACTCATAACGAATTTGATGAACCTTTTGACGGGATTGTTTACGCTGTTATGGTATCGATGGGTTTTGCTGCAACCGAAAATATTTTTTATGTGCTAGAAGGCGGAATAACAACAGCTTTTTTAAGAGCATTAACAGCAGTACCTGCACATGCTACTTTTGGAGTATTAATGGGTTACTTTATGGGGAAGGCTAAATTTTCGAAGAATAAAATTATTCTAAATTTAGCAGGCTTATTACTCGCTATATTATTTCATGGCACCTACGACTTTTTCTTATTTATAGATTTCATTCCTGGTGTTTGGATAGGAGCCTTTATTTCGCTATTTATTGGTGTTCTATTATCTAGAAAAGCCATAAAAAGTCATCAATTAAACTCTAATTTTAAAGTTTAATACTTATAAATCTTATAAAAATGGATGTTTCAAAAGAATTAATAAAAGCTACAAACTTACTTTTAGAAATAGCATCACTACTCATGGTTTCTGGAGCCAATACAATAAGAGTCAATTTGAGCATCAATAGATTTGCTGCTGGGTTAAATTTTAAAACCTCATGCTTTATAAGTCATAAAAGTATTATTATGACATTATATCAAGAAGATTCTACTCTAAGCTGTACAAGAGTAAAAAACATTCCACCACATGCTATCAATTTTTCTATCATTTCAGCCATTAGTAAAGCCAGTTGGGGTGCCATAAACGAAAACTGGACACTTAAACAAATTTCTAATGAAATTGAAAAAATAAGAACCCAAAAAAGATATTCGAAACTAACCGTTCTTATAGCTGTAAGTTTTGCCGGTGCTGGTTTTTGCAATATTTTTAAAGGTGATTATTTAAACATGCTTGTGGCATTTATTAGTACATTTATTGGACTACTGGTTTTTCAGTTAACCCATAAAGAAAAGTTCAATGTATATATCCGTATATTTTTTAGTTCTTTTATAGCCTCGCTATGTGCAGGAATTGGCATTATTTATAATATTGGTGCGAACCCTCAAACAGCTTTAGCTACATCTATTTTATTCTTAGTTCCTGGTGTTGCACTCATTAATTCATTCACCGATTTATTAGATAATAATATAATAAATGGTATGGTACGTTTTACAACAGGACTTATGACCGTACTTGCCATTGCGCTAGGTTTATTTATAACCATGCTAATTTTTCAATTAAACTGATATGATGGAAATAATCTTGAAATTATTAGAAGTTGCTGCTTGGTCTGGAGTGGCTGCTATAGGTTTTGGAATACTTTTTAACATTCCAAAAGGAACCATTATTACTGTTTTTATTTTAGGGTTTACTGCTGGCTTAATTAAATTTACCCTCTTAAAATTTAATCTAAACATTGTATTGTCCACTTTTATTGCCGTGCTTTTTGTGGCTGTAGTTAGTATGCCCATTTCTCATAAAATACATCATCCTCCAGTGGTTTTTTGCATTCCACCTGTAATACCTATGATTCCAGGTTACTTTGCTTATGAAACCGTTTTATCTGTTATGAATTTTATTTTTATAGAAAAAGATATTGTTAAAAGAATAGCTCTTATAGATTCTATTTTTTATAATGGATTTACCATGTTTTTTATATTAATTTCAATAACTGCTGGGATTTCGTTACCTATGCTTTTATTGAGAAAAAGTACGGTTAAAAAGATTGATTTAGCATGAAATTAAATCTATAAAAAAAAGCAAACCAAATGGCTTGCTTTTTTTATATAGAAATTCTTGTATTAGCAGAAATTTATTAAATGTGTAAAGCTCTATCGTCTGTTGCCGCTAAAGCAGCTTCTTTAATGGCTTCTGTAAATGTTGGATGTGCATGACTCATGCGCGATACATCTTCAGCCGATGCTCTAAATTCCATAGCAACAACAGCTTCTGCAATCATATCTGCTGCACGTGCACCAATCATGTGTACGCCTAAAATTTCATCTGTTTTCTTATCTGCTAAAATTTTAACGAAACCATCCAAATCCATACTTGCTCTACTTCTACCTAAAGCACGCATAGGAAAAGAACCTACTTTGTATTCTACTCCAGCATCTTTCAATTGCTCTTCGGTTTGACCTACAGCAGCAACTTCTGGCCAAGTGTAAACAACACCCGGAATTAAGTTATAATCGATATGTGGTTTTTGTCCAGCTAAGGTTTCAGCAACAAACACGCCTTCTTCCTCTGCTTTGTGAGCTAACATAGCTCCTTTTACCACATCTCCTATTGCGTAAATGTTTGATGCACTTGTTTGTAAATGATTGTTAACTTCAATTTGGCCTCTATCAGTTAATTTTACGCCCGCTGCGTCAGCATTCAAGCCATCGGTATACGGACGACGACCAACAGCTACTAAGCAATAATCACCTTTAAACTCAATTTCTTCTCCTTTTTTATTGTCGGCTTTCACAATGACTTCATCACCTACACGCTCAACCGATTTCACTTTATGAGATATGTTAATACTAAATTTTTGTTTCTTCAATACTTTATTAAGTTCTTTTGAAAGACCAGAATCCATCGTTGGAATGATACGATCCATAAACTCAACTACAGATACTTCAGCACCTAAACGTTTGTAAACTTGGCCTAATTCTAAACCAATAACACCACCACCAATAACAATTAGATGTTTTGGTATTTCTTTAAGTTTTAAAGCTTCGGTAGATGTTATGATACGTTCTTTATCAATATTTATAAAGGGCAGACTTGAAGGTTTACTTCCAGTTGCTATAATCGTGTTTTTAGCTTCAATTTCAATAGTTTCTTCACCAGAAATTGTAATATGAGTTGCATCTTTAAAGCTTCCTAAACCTTGATAGACATCAATGTTATTCTTCTTCATTAAAAAATCAATACCACCAGTTGTTTGGTCTACCACAGCTTGTTTACGGGCAATCATTTTTTCAAGGTTCACTTTAATGTCTCCAGGAATTTCGATACCATGTTCTTCAAAATGCTTGATGGCATCTTCATAATGGTGAGAAGAGTCTAAAAGTGCTTTACTTGGAATACAACCTACGTTTAAGCAAGTACCGCCAAGAGAATTGTACTTTTCTATAATGGCTGTTTTCATGCCCAATTGTGCGCAACGAATGGCTGCCACATAGCCTCCAGGTCCTGAGCCAATAATGGCTACATCGTATGAATTCATATTATATTATTGAAGTTCGTTTATAAAAATTTGAATACAAAAATACAAATGTTTTGCGGTAAGACAATAAAAAAGAAATCTTAAATAACAGTAATTACTATTTATATTACATTCAAAATAATACCCGTTACAGATGAGAATCTTTTAAACCGACTCATTTTATTTCAACAATTATTTATTCGTTTTTATATCATTAAGTATCCAATCTAACTCAGGATCTTTATGCTGTTTTCGATCTTCAATAGTAGGAACAATAGCAACATCTGGTATGATGCCATAACCATTTGGAATTTGTTTATAAGGCGCTTCAATTTGCATTAATCCTATTCTTATGTTTAATTTAGAGTTTGGCATTTCGTAAATTTTATAAATACCAGCAACACAACCGTTATAAGCGCCACCAGTTTCTTCTCCTACAAAAACAGCTCTTTTATTAGCTTTCAAATGAGTTGACAGCAACGACGATGCTGAGAAAGAATTCCCATTAGTTATGACATACAATAATCCCTTATAATTTAATTCTTTAGGTTCTTTTTCTTTTGAAAACCTGAATTTATAATAAATTTTACCATCACTTTTATTTGTTTTCATCAAGTTTTGAGCGATAATAAACGGAGAAAGGACAACAGTTGATGCTTTAACTATAAACGGCGTAGTGTTGCTCATTAAAGATTTAAAATAAGGCAAACGGCTGTTTACTTCACTTTCTTCAACTAACTTATAATTCTTGTTCGTTAAAAAAGAATAGAGATAATCTATTTCTGCGATTCTTCCTCCTCCATTATCACGTAAATCCAAAATAAGATGTTCAGTTTTTAGTGAATCCAGTTTCTTGAAACTTTCTTTATAAAACTTCTTGTAATTACCATTAGTAAAGCTTCTCATTTTCATGTATGCAACTACACTATCTTTTCCTATGAAATCAAAATTTCGAGTATACTCTTTTTTGGCTTCTATAAAACCTCGCTTTCTATTTTCTTTACGCTTCTTTTTGGCTGCCAAACGGTTTTGACGCTTTTCTTCCTTACTCATTTTTAGAGGTATTATTGGAGCAATGGAATCGTTGTTTTTGGATTTTTCAGCTTTTAAAATACGTCTAAACGTTTTTGTAAACAGCGAATCTTTTTGTTTAAACTCAATGTCAAGACTGTCTAAAAAACCTTTGTCTTTGTAATAATACGTAGAAAAATGATTGCCCACGGCCCTGTTGTACAAGGTTTGATTATATCCATCAGAAGAAAATAGACTTTTGTATAGTTGAACTAAGTTTGTGGCAGTATCACCTTCAATTTTAAAAACTTCGTTTCCAATAACGGTTGAATCGTTTCCTTTGGTACCTACTACCCAAAGTTTGTTATCTAGATATTCAAATTCTAAATCATAAAATTCAAATTTTCGTTTCATTAATGCTTTTTTCTCTTTTTTTGTGAAACGCTTGCTTACCGAACCTACCGATATATGCCCTTGTTTTATTTGAGCCACCACAGGTGCCAATTTTTTATAAAACTCGCGTGATGGTATTGCAATTGTTATCGCTTTTTTTAAACTATCGAACTTAAAGTCTAAAATTTCCTTACTAGTATATTCATACAATTTGGGATGGTGTTTTTTTAATTGATTATAAACCTTATCGACATCACTTCTTAAACTCTCAACAGTGTGTAACTTTGTAATTTGCTCGTTATGTTTTTTAATGTTTCCGCAAGACACGAAAAACATTAAAACAACAAGAAACAGGAATTGTTTTTTCATACACTATACTACTATTTTAAGCTCTTGTAAATTACTCGTATTTTAATCAATCCAAAAAGGATTTAAATTTATTTAACGTTTCAATAAAAAGGAATGTGAGTCTAAAAATAAATTTATGTAGTTTTGTGGTCGATGCAAAAAAAAATAAACATACAAAACAAAAAAGCACGCTTTCTATATGAAATTTTAGATAAGTATACCGCTGGTATTGTACTAACGGGTACCGAAATAAAATCGATTAGAAGCAGTAAAGCCTCAATCGCAGAAAGTTTTTGTGAGTTTAATGAAAAAGGAGAGCTTTTTGTAATTAATGCCACCATTGAAGAATATGCTTTTGGTAATTATTACAACCACCGTCCAAAAGCGGAACGGAAATTGCTTCTAAATAAGCGAGAACTTAAAAAATTACATAAAGAAGTTCAAAACTCGGGGCTTACTATTATTCCGCTGCGTTTGTTTATTAATGAAAAAGGTTATGCCAAAATGGACATTGCTTTAGCTAAAGGTAAAAAGCTTTTTGATAAACGAGAAACCATAAAAGACCGCGATAGTAAACGCGATTTAGACCGTATAAAGAAAAACTTTAAATAAATTACTAATATACATATAGGTAACTAATCTGTTTAAAAATGATAAAAAAATTGCTCCTACTGGTTTTAATTTCTTTTGTATCTGTAAACATACAATCTCAAGAAAAAGGTAAAGATGCGGCCAAAGATTATACGGAGAACGTATTAACTATAGACAGTACTATCAATTCTTTATATGCAGTTATTTCGGGTGAAAAGGGCAAAAAAAGAGATTGGACACTTTTTAAATTTTTATTTCACCCAGATGGCAAATTAATTACTTCGGGCAAAAATAATGAAAGAGCATTTCAAATACGCTATATGAAACCAGACGATTATGTTAAAAGTTCTGGGAAATGGATAGTAGATAATGGTTTTATTGAAAAAGAAATTCACAGAACAGTTGATGCTTTTGGTAACATGGCACATGTGTTTAGCACATTTGAATCGTTTCACAGTAAAACTGATGAGGAACCTTTTATGCGAGGTATTAACAGTATCCAATTACTTAACGACGGTAAACGCTGGTGGATAATTAATGTGTTTTGGGATAACGAAAACCGAAGAAACCCAATACCTAGAAATTATTTACCGAAATAAAAACGTTAGTTGGTTAGTCGTTTTTTATTAAGTTGTGTGGATTAAACAACTCCACACAACTTAACAATTAATTCTTATCCTCTAACAATGGCACAAAACGGAATTCACCAAACTCGTGTTGTTCAAATTCTTTGATATCTTTTCTAATAAAAAGTGTCATAATTTGCACATCATCTCCAACAGGTATTACCAACCTACCACCTATTTTTAACTGACTTAATAAGGGCTTAGGCACAAAAGGTGCACCAGCCGTTACTATAATACTATCAAAAGGTGCTTGTTCTTTTAGGCCTTTATAACCATCTCCAAAAATAAGCTTCTTTGCGCGGTATCCTAATTTGGGTAAGAAATGATTCGTTTTTTTAAACAGCTCAAGTTGACGTTCTATACTATATACTTTAGCCCCTAATTCGCATAAAACAGCTGTTTGGTAACCGCTTCCTGTACCTATTTCTAGAATTTTATCTTCTTTTTTTACTTGCAATAATTCGGTTTGAAAAGCCACGGTATAAGGTTGCGAAATGGTTTGGTCTGCCGCAATAGGAAATGCTTTATCTTGATAGGCATGATCTAAAAAACCAGAATCCATAAACAAATGCCTAGGTATATTACCAATAGCCTTTAAAACGGCTTCATTTTTTATTCCTTTGTTTACTAATACATTAACTAACTGCTGGCGTAATCCTTTATGCTTAAAAGTATCTTTCAATGTTGGTTTGGTTTGAAGGTTAAAATTACTCAAACATTTTAAGCTTAAAAAGTTTAAATAGAAATTAATTTTATGTTGTTTTTAATCTGTTAATTACAAATTAAATATGACTACAATTTTCATAAAAGTATTTAAACGTGAGATGAACAAGACTTTTAGCAAATAGGCCCGCGTTAGGGGTTGAAGCAAGCTACCATGTAGCGCGGAAAACCCGACCCGAAGGGGAACGCACTAATATTTTTTTAACTAAAATTTCGTGTATAATAGTCAAATTCATGTTCTAAATATCTTATTTTTGTTGAAAACGTAACATATGATGCTAAAAGCTGGAGTACTTGGTGCTGGCCACCTTGGAAAAATTCATTTAAGACTTCTTAAACAATCTGATAAATATGAGCTTGTTGGTTTTTATGATGCCGATGAAAACAACGGCAAAAAAGTAGAAGCTGAATTTGGATATAAATTTTTCAATTCTATTGATGCTCTTATTGATGCTGTAGATATGGTAGATATTGTAACGCCTACCCTATCGCATTACGATTGTGCCAAAAAAGCTATTGCAAAAGGAAAACATATTTTTATTGAAAAACCTATAACAAATACCGTTGAAGAAGCTGAACATATTAGAGAACTTCTTGCTGAAAATAACCTGAGAGGGCAAGTTGGCCATGTAGAACGGTTTAACCCAGCATATTTAGCGGTGAAAGATGAGATAAAATCACCCATGTTTATAGAATCACACCGCTTAGCGGAATTTAACCCGCGTGGTACCGATGTGCCTGTGGTATTGGATTTAATGATTCATGACATTGACATTATTTTAAGTGTTGTAAAATCGAAAGTAAAAAACATTAGCGCTAGTGGTGTGGCAGTAATTAGTAACTCGCCCGATATTGCGAACGCGCGTATTGAATTTGAAAACGGCTGTGTTGCCAATCTCACTGCTAGTAGAATTTCACTTAAAAAGATGCGTAAAGCACGTTTTTTTCAAAAGGATGCCTACATTTCAGTCGATTTTTTAGATAAAAAATGTGAAGTAGTAAAAATGAAAGATGCTCCTGAAAGTCCCGGTGATTTTGATATGGTGCTTCAAAATGCTGAAGGCGATAAAAAGCAAATTTATTTTGATAATCCACATGTAGCAAATAACAACTCCATTCTCGATGAATTAGAAGCTTTTGCTGATGCTATTAATACAAATACATCACCAGTAGTGACGCTTCAGGATGGCACAGAGGCTTTGCGTGTTGCTACGCAGATTATTAATTGTTTTGATCCCATCCTTAATCCTTCCCAAAAGGAAGGAAACTCTAATGAGTAAAATTTGTAATTAAACTAAATTATAGGAAACTATTTAACATAACAGTTTCTCTCCTTTGGAGAGATTAAGAGAGGATTATGAAAAATATAGCTATTATAGGAGCTGGTACTATGGGAAATGGTATTGCACATACCTTTGCTCAAAGCGGATTTAAGGTCAATCTTATTGATATTAGTGAAGAATCTCTTAATAAAGGTCTAACAATTATTGCAAAAAATCTAGATAGAATGGTGGCTAAAGAAGCCATTACAGCGAATCAAAAACAAGACACACTTAAAAATATTAGCACTTTTACAAGTATTTCTGAAGGGGTTAAAAATGCAAATTTAGTAGTTGAAGCCGCGACCGAAAATATCGATTTAAAATTAAATATCTTCAAACAACTCGATAGTGCTTGCTCTAAAGATTGCATTTTAGCAACCAACACCTCTTCTATTTCAATTACACAAATCGCATCGGTAACTTCAAGACCCGATAAAGTCATTGGGATGCATTTTATGAATCCAGTGCCTATTATGCTATTGGTTGAAATAATTCGAGGATACAACACAAGTAACAGTGTTACTAAAACCATTATGGATTTATCTAAAACATTAGGTAAAATTCCTGTTCAAGTAAACGATTACCCTGGGTTTGTTGCCAACCGTATTTTAATGCCCATGATTAACGAATCTATCGAAACCTTATACCATGGTGTTGCTGGTGTACATGAAATTGATACCGTTATGACATTAGGAATGGCACACCCTATGGGGCCCCTACAATTAGCCGATTTTATTGGACTAGATGTTTGTTTATCCATATTGCGGGTAATGTACGATGGTTTTAAAAATCCAAAATATGCGCCATGCCCATTATTGGTAAATATGGTGAATGCAGGCAAATTAGGTATTAAATCAGGAGAAGGTTTTTACGATTATTCCGAAAGCAAAAAAGCCGATAAAATTTCGAAACAGCTTATAAAATGATTAATTGCTTACTAACGCAAAGTATTGCACCTACTAAAATTAAGGAGTTTAGTTGTTAATATTTTTATAATTAAACGACAAAGATCTGAACACATTAGAAATGAACATACAAGAAAACCTTAATTATATAAAGTCTAGGGTACCAAAACATATTACTCTAGTAGCTGTTTCAAAAACCAAACCTGTAACCGATTTAATGGAAGCCTACCATGCGGGTCAGCGTATTTTTGGGGAAAACAAAATTCAGGAAATGGCTGAAAAATATGAAATCATGCCAAAAGATATTGAATGGCATATGATAGGACATGTACAAAGCAATAAAGTAAAATACATGGCATCATTTGTGAGTTTAATTCATGGGGTTGATAATTTTAAACTGCTGGAAGAAATAAATAAACAAGCTAAAAAACACGATAGAGTTATTAATTGTTTACTTCAAATTAAAATAGCTTTAGAAGATTCTAAATTTGGAATGACCTTTGTAGAAGCTTCTGAGGTATTAAAATCTGAAGCGTTTTTACAATTAAAAAACATACAAGTTGTTGGAGTTATGGGAATGGCAACATTTACTGAAAATGAAAATCAAATTAAAAAAGAATTTACTTTATTAAAAACCTTTTTTGATAGTTTGAAATCGTATGAATCGATTAACTTTAAACCTGAAACCATTAGTATGGGAATGAGTAGTGATTATGTCTTAGCTATTAGTTGTGGAAGCACTATGATTCGTGTAGGAAGCAGTATATTTGGTGAACGTAATTACAATTAAAAAATGTTGAGTCGGTTGTTGTGGAGTTGTTAAGTTGAAACAACAAAACAGTAAACGCCTTAACAACAAACATCTAAACGAAAAGCAAATTTACGCAATATTAGACATAGAAACCACTGGTGGTAAGTATAATGAAGAAGGCATAACAGAAATAGCTATCTATAAATTTGATGGCCACCAAGTTGTCGATCAATTTATAAGTCTTGTTAACCCTGAACGTGAGATACAACCGTTTGTAGTAAATCTTACAGGTATAAATAGCGGTATGTTACGACATGCCCCTAAATTTTATGAGATAGCCAAACGCATTGTTGAAATTACCGAAGATTGCATTCTAGTAGCTCATAATGCCCAATTCGATTACCGCATTTTGTGTACAGAATTTAGACGCTTAGGTTTTGAGTATATCCGTCCGTCGCTCTGTACTGTAGAACTTGCCAAAGATTTAATACCAGAGCAACCATCGTACAGTTTAGGGAAGTTAGTACGCTCGCTTGGTATTCCTGTAACCGATAGACACCGTGCTTCGGGAGATGCTCTAGCTACCGTCAAATTATTTAAAATGCTTTTGGATAAGGATACTACTAAAAGTATCATTCAACAATCCATTCGATTAAATCCAAAACTTCAATTAGAACCCAGACATCTTGATATTATCGCAGAATTGCCATCAATAACTGGTGTATACTACATTCATAAAGCCGATGGAGGCATCATTTACATTGGAAAAAGTAATAATATTAAAAAACGTATTAATCAACACTTTACAAACACCAATCAAAAATCAAAAAAAATACAAGACCAAGTAACGGCTGTAACTTATGAAACTACTGGCAGTGAATTGGTGGCACTTTTAAAAGAAAGCGAAGAAATTAAACGTATCAAACCTATTTTTAACAGAGCCTTACGCCGTACAACATTCACCCATGCACTTTATAGTTTTATTGACGACAATGGATATATCAATTTAAAAATTGATGTGGCCGATGGTCGTAAAAACCCCATAACAACTTTTAGTAACAAACAAAGCGGCAAAAGTTTCATAACTAAAGTGGTTGAAGATTATAAATTGTGCCAAAAATTAACAGGTTTATACAAAACTAAAACCAGTTGCTTTAACTACGACATTAAAACTTGTGAAGGCGCTTGCATAGGAAAGGAACCTGCAGAATCTTACAACAAACGCGTTACCGAATTAATCAATAAAAATAGCTACAAAAACAAAAACATGGTAATTATTGATAAAGGAAGAGACATTGATGAACGCAGTGCTATTTTAATAGAAAACGGCGTTTTTAAAGGCTTAGGTTTTTTCAATTTAAATTATCAAATAAACAATATTGAGGTTTTAGAATCCATTATTACCCCAATGCAAAACAATAGGGACACCCAACATATTATTCAAAGTTATCTTCGAAGAAACAATAGAGTGAAAATAATTTTGTTTGGTTAATAAACTTTAAGAAATTTAGGACAAAATTTCAGAATAAACGCCAACAAAAGCATGAAAAAAAATCTCACTTTCCTACTTATTCTTTATAGTTTATTAAGTTTTTCACAAGAAAACTACAATTCAGAAAGCTATATTGTTACGTTAGATGATATTAAATCTTCAACGTTTGTAAAAGATTCTACGGCCAATGCTTTGGTTATTTATGAAGATGGCAATAGCTATGTTGATAAAGAAGAATTTAATTTGAGAACTGAAATAAGGCATAAAATAAAAATACTAAAGCGCGAAGGCTTTGATAATGCTAATGTTGTTATTCACCTCTATAATAGTGACCGCAGCGATGAAAGGGTAAAAAAAATTAATGCGACAACCTACAATTTAGAAAACGGTACTGTTGTAAAAACTAATCTAAACGAAAAAGACATTTTTACTGAAAAGTATGATGAAAATCATACACTTGTGAAATTTGCAATACCTAATATCAAAGAAGGCTCTGTAATAACCTACAGTTATACACTTATTTCTCATTTTATGTTTAACTATAAAAGTTGGGATTTCCAAGGTGCCATTCCAAAATTGTATAGCGAATACAAAACTAGTATTCCTGCTAACTGGGATTATAGTATCAAGCTCATTGGTGGCCAAAAATTATATAAAAATGATTCTAAATTAGAAAAGAATTGTCTAGTTGTTTCTAATGGTGGTGCAGCTGATTGCAGTAATTCAATATATGTTATGAAAGATATACCTGCTTTTATAGAAGAAGATTACATGACTACTAAAAGTAATTATTTAGCACGTATAGAATACGAATTAAAAACTTTTCAAGATTTTCGAGGTGTAAAAAACAATTATGCAAAAACCTGGGAAACCGTTGATAATGAATTAAGAAAAGATATAAATATTGGCAGGCAACTTACTAAGTCTGTTGATACTGAAACCTTACTAAGTAACGACATATTAAGTGAAACCGATATTTTAAAAAAAGCACAAAGCATATATAATTATGTACAACAAAACTATACTTGGAATGATGAATACAGGATATTTCATGAGGTTTCTGTTAAAGACCTTATTAAAAACAAATCTGGAAATGTTTCATCAATAAATATTTTACTTCACAATTTATTACAAGATGCAGGGATAGATGTAAAACCCATATTACTATCCACCAGAAACAATGGGTTTGCAACAAAAATATTTCCTGTTATTTCAGAATTCAACTATTTAATAGTTCAAGCCACTATTAACGACAAAACATATTTATTAGATGCCACCGATAAATACATAAGCTTTGGAGATATTCCTTTTAAGTGTTTAAATGGTTATGGCCGTATTTTAGATTTAAAAAAAGGAAGTGATTGGATTGATATTGAGCCTGAGAAACCATCTACCATACAATATAAAGTTGAATTAAATTTAGATGAAAAAGAACAAATATCTGGCAATGTATATGGAAAAAACACAGGATATCATGCATTAAACTCAAGAAAAGCATATTACCCAAATAAAGAGATTTATATAAATAAGAAACAAGATAAAACCCCTAATATTGAAATATCAAATCATCAGGTTTTAAGTGAAGGGGAAACAAGTTCTGATTTTGTGGAAACTTACAATATTGAATTTGAAAATAACTTAACTGGAGACAACATTTATTTAAACCCTTTTATAATAAAGTTTTTTAATGGAAATCCTTTTAAACTTCAAGAAAGAACCTACCCTATAGATTTCGGATATAAAGACACCTATTACTATACTTTTAAACTAAATTTTAGTGATGCGTATACTATTTTAGAAAAACCAAAAGATATTGCTTTAAATTTACCAGATGGTAAAGGGCAAATAATTTTTTATACCAATTTAATTGGTAATTCTATCAACATGATATTTAAAGTGACGTTTAATGAAGCAATTTACGCACCAGAATATTATCCTTATTTAAAAGAATTCTTTAATAAGATAGTAGATATACAAACCAATTCTATTATATTATTAAAAAAGAAGTAATAAATCTTTCATTACTTTTGAAACCATGAGTATGCAACAAAAAACAAACTGGAAACACAAACTTCATGAAGTAATATACGGCACGCACACTCCTGCAGGAAAACTTTTTGATATTATTTTATTAATTGCAATTCTTTACAGTATTATTATTGTAATGCTGGAAAGTATACAGTCGTTTGACAAGAAATATCATGATTTTTTTAATGTATCAGAGTGGATAATAACTATTTTATTTTCAATAGAATATATTTTAAGAATTATATGTGTAAATCAACCTAAAAAATATATTTTTAGTTTTTACGGAATGGTCGATTTACTTTCAACTTTACCCAAATATATTTCGTTCTTTATTTTAGACACTCAATTTTTATCGGTGTTTAGAGCTCTACGCCTTTTAAGAGTTTTTAGAATTTTGAAACTCATTAGATTTGTTGGCGAATCAAACAAACTTATAAAAGCATTAAAAAATAGCCGTTCAAAAATATTTATATTTATCTTTTTTGTATTTATTGTATCTATAATTTTAGGTACTGTTATGTACCTAATTGAAGGTCCTGAAAACGGTTTTAAAAGTATCCCACAAAGTATTTATTGGTGTATTGTAACACTTACCACTGTAGGTTTTGGAGATATAACACCACAAACCGCTGTTGGACAAATTCTCGCCACTGTTATTATGATCATTGGTTATGGTATCATCGCTGTTCCAACAGGTATCGTTTCAGCGGAATATACTGCTTCTAAAGATTCCACATCGAACTTAACAAACAGTTCTTGTAAAAATTGTGGTGCCGATATTATTCTTAGTGATGCATCATACTGCAGAAAATGTGGAAATAAATTAAACAGTGATGCCTAAATACCTGATTTCTGTAATAGGCCCCACAGCCATTGGCAAAACAGCCTTAAGTATTAAACTGGCTAATTATTTTAATACTGAAATTATTTCTGCAGATTCCCGTCAGTTTTTTAGAGAAATGAGCATAGGCACCGCTGCTCCATCTAAAAAAGAATTAGCAGCAGCAAAACACCATTTTATTCACCACAAATCTATTCAAGATACTTATAGTGTTGGCGCTTTCGAAAAAGAAGCTCTTAACTGTTTAGAAAGTCTTTTTAAAACTCATAATGTCGTTATTATGGTGGGTGGCTCTGGTTTATATGTTGACGCCGTAACCAAAGGTCTAGATGATTTTCCTGAAGTTGATAGCAGTATCAGGCAATCTTTAAACACCCATCTAGAAACTAAAGGACTTCCCTATCTTCAAAATCAACTTAAGGAGTTAGATCCCGTTACTTATAATACCATTGCTATCGATAATCCCCAACGTGTTATTCGTGCTTTAGAAATTTGTATTGGCACTAACAAACCTTATTCTTCATTTTTAAACAATAAAAAAATAAATCGAAATTTTAAAACCATAACCATTGGTTTAAATGCCGAAAGAGAAACTATCTACAACCGCATCAACCAACGTGTTGATATCATGATGCAACAAGGTTTGTTAGATGAAGTAAAAAATTTACTTGCTTTTAAGAATTTGAATGCTTTAAACACTGTAGGTTACAAAGAATTGTTTAATTATTTAGAAGGTGAATGGACACTGGATTTTGCCATTTCTGAAATAAAAAAAAATAGTAGACGTTTTGCCAAACGCCAACTAACTTGGTTTAAAAAAGGTGAAAAAACTTTGTGGTTTGATTATTCAGCGGATGCGGATGTTATTATTGACACTTGCAAAGTGCAGATAGAAAACATGTAGTTCTATTGCATAATAACATGACTATATTTAGCATTTACAACAATGCTTTTTCCACTACTTAAACTCCCTATAGAAAAAGTTGTAGAGGTATCTTTTGAAGTTTTTTTAGGATGACTAAAACGACTCTGATTTCCATTATACTGTAAATTATAGTCTGCTTTAGGAAGTGAAATGGTTGCGTTACTGTTTTGAAGAATAACATTTAAATTAGTAAACGCATCATCTATTTTTAAAACTTTCAAATCTCCAATATTTCCGTTAATAACAGCACTTCCCAATAAATTCTTTATGGTGATATTTGAGGAATTTGAATTTAAAACCAACTGCTTAACGTTACTTAATTTTACATTTTTCGCATAATTAAGATTCAACTTCCCTAAGTTCCAGTAGGTTACATTTATTGGTGAATATGAAGCATTAATGGAAGTTTTACTTCCATTAATGCTTTGTGCTGTAAACTTGGTGTATGCTAAATCTGCTTTTAAATTATCAATATTAGCAGCAAACTCAATTTCACCATGCCTTACATTTACTTTCAACTTTGCTCCTTTTGGCATTTTAATTTTAATCGTTTTTTTTACGTTTGTGTTTGATTTTTCACTTACCATTTTTTCAATTAAAACCCGTCTTTCATCGGCTAGTTTTTCACGTTCGTGCATATGATTTTCTCTTATTTGTGCCTGTTTTTCACGCTCAACGGCTAAACGTTCTTGTTGATGAGCAATTCTTTCTGTTTGCTGTTCCATACGTTTAGCAAATTCTTCACCCCAAGCCTCCATTTCCTTTCCGTATTTCTCTTCCCACTTACCTTCAAACTTTTTAGCCCAAGCTTCCATTTCCTTCCCATACTTTTCACCCCATTCTTCTCCAAATTTTTCGCCCCAAGCTTCCATTTTTTTTGCATACTCTTTACCAAAACTAGATTCAAATTTTTTGGAGTACTCTTTTAAATACTTCTCACCATCTTTTTGATAAGCTTCATAATTAAATTGCATTTTACTTATTCCTTCCGGTAAATTTGGTAATTCTGGCATTTCAGGTATTTTGGGTACATCAGGCATTGCTGGTAGTTCAGGCAATTCGGGTAAATCTGCCAATTCAAACTTTAATTCCTTTAAAACAGCATGTACCGCATCATTATCATGACCCGTAAAATTATGAGACCATACATTAGAATCACCTCCTTTTGTTGAAATAGTAACGATACTTTTTGAGGCATCAACCGTTATTTTCCAATCTTTCAATGCCTTTTTAAGCGCATCACCACTTAACTTTTCTCCTTCAATATAGGCTTCTATCTCAATTGTGTTTTTATTCCAAGTATCAAAAACAATATTTGTATAACTTGTGTTTAAATTAATGGTAACATCTTTATTTACATCAATAGATTGTGTTGTTTTTGTTAGTTTTTGTTGTGAAAACAAAGAACCTGCAACAAAAAAGCTTAAAACAAAAAGCGTTACTTTTATAATTGATTTGTTCATTTTTTGATTTTTTTAGATAATTTTAGTCACTTCTTCAACTCCTGTTTCAGAAATATTTAATTCTTTTAATTGTGCTCTTAAACGATACAAGAGATTTAACCGAAATTTTAAATTATCAATTAATGCATTTACTGTTAACTCACTAGGTCCAGATTCTGTTAACTCAACGGATAGGCGTTTGTATTCTTTATCAAGTTCTTCTAGTTGAACAACATAACCATCAAAAAGATCTTTAGTTTCTGGCGTGTATTTTATTTTAGATAACTCTAAATTTATACTTGCCAAATAATAATCTTCAACTTTTTTTAATCCAGGTGACACATCACCCAAGGTTTTAGTTTCCATAGTATTTGGAGTTACATTCTTTGGAAGTGTTACCTCTTGCTTTAGAAACTTAACACCTCCAAAACTTAAACCTAAAAATACCACAACACTAGCCGCTATTTTTAACCAATTAAACTTAGATTTACTTTCTATTGGTAATGCCGCATCTAACTTTTTAAGAAACCTGTTTTGGTGCTTTATGGGCATTTTCTCCTGCGTTTGTGCATCTTCTTTAAATAATTCTCTAATATCTTGTGCCATTTTTTTTAAGTTTTAGCAGTTCTTGCAATTTTACTTTACCTCTAGATAATTGTGTTCGCGATGCGACTTCTGAAATATTTAAAATTTCTGAAATTTCTTGATGGTCGTAACCATCAATTAAATAGAGCATTACCACGTATTGATACTTTTCGGGTAAGTTATTAATTGCCTTTTTTACATCGTTTAATGTAATTGTGTCTTCTACCAACCATTTGTCGTCTTCTGTAGTATCAACAACTTTTAGGTGCACCTCTTCTAATTCAACAAACCGTTGTTTTTTAGATTTTAAAAAATCGATACTTTTATTTACTACAATACGTTTTAACCAAGCCCCAAAAGTTACTTCTGCTTTATACTGATTAAGTTTAGAAAATGCCTTAATAAAAGCCTCTTGTACTACATCTTCAGCATCATCGGTATCTTTCAAAAATCGTTTGGCAACACTATACATACCATCGCAGTACTGGTTGTATAACTGCAATTGTGCCTTCCGATTGTTTTGTTTACATTGTTCTATAATGTCAACCTGAAACATGCTAATTTACTTTTGGTTTTAGTTAGTTCATTTTAAAGACGACAAAAAAAGTGTAGTGTTGCAAAAAAAAATTTTCATGAATAAAACAAAACTAAAGAATTCTACGTTTGCATTTTAGAAATCATTACTTTTTAAAGTATCTTTATCCCAAATAATTTACGATTTATGAATACCTTTTTGAAACGCATTTTAATACTATTATCTATTTTTACTATAGGCTTATTTATATACTGCATTTTTGTCGAAAATATTTTCGAACCTCGATTAAGTCCCAAGGACACGGTAAAATTTGAATTGAATGATTTAGAACTTAAAGTGTTTTACAACCGTCCTTATAAAAAAGGAAGAGAGGTTTTTGGAGCATTGGTACCTTATAATGAGGTATGGAGAACAGGTGCCAATGAAGCAACTACTTTTGAAACCAATCAAAATTTAACTATAAGAGGCATGCAATTACCTGCTGGAAAATATACTTTATGGACTGTTCCAAAAGATAGTATATGGACTGTTATTTTTAATTCAAAACAATACAAATGGGGTGTTGATAAAGAAATGAAACCTATGTGGGATCCCAACTACGATGTGGTTGATATTGAAGTGCCTGTTAATAAATTAAATTCAACAGTAGAACAATTTACCATCGCTTTTGATAATTCTACCGATAGTTTAGCTTTAACCTTGGCTTGGGATGATGTAAAGGTTACCGTTCCTCTTAAAGAATAATTGAAAAATTTTCTTAATTAAACACCCGCAGATATATGTGGAATAAAATTTTCCCAAAACGTTTTGAATTATTAAAATTATA
This sequence comes from Mariniflexile litorale, assembly GCF_031128465.2. GTDB lineage: Bacteria > Bacteroidota > Bacteroidia > Flavobacteriales > Flavobacteriaceae > Mariniflexile > Mariniflexile litorale. The sequence continues at coordinate 4,083,197 of NZ_CP155618.1, forward strand.
CATCTTAATATTTATGTCACTCGCATTTATATTAAGATTTTGTTTAACATTTTGGTATTATCCGCAAATAGATGCTTCTGTATTTATTCTAATTAAAACCTTTTTAATTGGTTTCTGCTTTGATATTGGCACCATATCTTTTTTTGCATTACCCTATGTTTTTTATTTATTAATTATACCTAAAAAATTATACGGTTCTATTTTCGATCGTGTAGTTACCTATATAGCTTACTCGATTGGACTCCTTATTTTTCTATTTTCCTTTTTTGCTGAGATCACCTTTTGGGAAGAATTTGAACGTCGATTTAATTTTATAGCAGTAGATTATTTAATTTACACGTACGAAGTTGTTAAAAATATCAACGAATCTTATCCCATTCCGCTGTTATTAAGTGCTATTTTAAGTGTGCTTTTTGTACTTATATTCATTACTAAAAAAGCAAACGTATTCAAAAAAACATTTGATAATGATACGGTATTAAAACAAAAATTAATTCCATCCTTATTAATTTTTTTTATAGCTAGCATATTTGTTTTATTTATAAAAAATGAAGACGCCGAACAATTCAAGAACAGATACAACAACGAATTAGCAAAAACAGGTATTTATTCTTTCTTTGCCGCATTTAAAAGCAACGAATTATCATATACCGAGTTTTATAAAACCATTGATGAGGATAAAGCTTTTTCGAATGTTAAACAAAAATTAACGGCTCCTAATAGTGAATTTTTACAGCCAAAAGGAAAACAAATTTACAGAACTGTAACACATGCTGATAGCATAAATCCTGCACAAAAACCCAATGTTATTTTTATTTGTATTGAAAGTTTAAGTGCTTCTTATCTCAATTCTTTAGGAAGTGAATTAAAAATAACTCCAACACTTGACTCTCTGTCAAATGAAAGTTTATTTTTCACCAACTTATACGCAACAGGCACACGTACCGTAAGAGGTATGGAAGCCATTACTTTGTCCATTCCTCCAACACCAGGAAGAAGCATCGTTAAGCGTGATAATAACACCGATTTATTTACCATTGGAGAAGTTTTTAAACAACAAGGTTACGAGCGTAATTTCTTTTATGGAGGCGATGGCTATTTTGATAATATGAATACTTATTTTGGTGGCAATGAATTTAACATTATTGACAGAGGAAGAGGCTTTTTATTAGATTCTGATATAAAAACAAAACGGACTAATATTGATGATGATGAAGTAACTTTTGAAAATGCTTGGGGCGTATGTGATGAAGATATTTACAGTAAAGTTTTAAAAGAAGCTGATGAAGCATACCTAACTGACACCCCTTTCTTTAATTTTGTAATGACAACGTCTAACCACCGACCCTTTACTTATCCTGATAACAAAATTGATATACCTTCTGGCACCAGTAGAGAAGGTGCTATAGAATATACCGATTATGCTATAGGCTCTTTTTTAAATCAAGCCAAAACCAAGCCGTGGTTTAGTAACACCGTCTTTGTTATTATGGCTGATCACTGTGCTAGTAGTGCCGGACGTTGGAATTTAAATATAGATAAATACCGCATTCCTGCTATGATTTTCAACCTAGAAAAAATAGCACCTCAAAAAATAGAAAAACTAAGTTCTCAAATAGATGTGTTCCCTACCCTATTTGCACTTTTAAATTGGGATTACACTTCTAATTTATTTGGATTGGATATTATGAAAATGAAAAAAGAAGATGAACGTGCCTTTATAGGCAACTACCGAAATTTAGGACTTTTAAAAGACCAAAAATTAATGATCTTAAGCGACCAACATATTGTTAATTATTATGAATGGGAAACAGATAATGATAATTTAATACCCAAAGAGATTAATACGACGCTGTTAGAAGAAACTATTTCCTTTTATCAAGTAGCAGATTACCTGTACCGTAACAACGGTCTAAAATTAAAAAATAATTAGTGAAACAGATACATTTTATTCTAAATCCTATAGCTGGGAAAGGGAATAACAATCTAGATTTAGTGTTTCTTAACAAATATTTTAATAAAAAAGACTTTACGATAGTTGTAAAACCTACACATTATAAAAAGCATGCTATAAAATTAACGCAAGAGTCCATAAAAGAAAATGCTGATGTAATTGTAGCTTGTGGTGGTGATGGAACAATACACGAAGTAGCCTCTTGCTTAGTTAATTCCCCAATTGTTTTAGGCATTATTCCCATTGGTTCAGGAAATGGATTAGCGTCTAATTTAGATATTCCAAAAAACTTAAATAAAGCCCTCACACTAATTAAAAATCAAGCTGTAAAACAAATTGATGTAGGCTTATTAAATAACCATTACTTTTTTAGTAACACCGGTATTGGTTTTGATGCGCAAGTTATAAAACAGTATGAAGCATCAAACGAAAGAACTTTATCTAGCTACATTAAAGCCACTTTAAAATCACTAAAGAAGGTTAATAAATTAATTGAAGTTGAAACAGCTATAAATGGTAAAACCATTCAACATAAACCATTTTTAATTTTTATTTCAAATTCAAATCAAATGGGTTATCATGTCAGTTTAACCCCAAAAGCATCATTGCAAGATGGCAAATTAGACATTCTTATTGTAAAAAAAATAGGGGCTTTTAAAATCTTTTTATTTACGCTATTAATGTTTTTAAAGTGCCACCATATTTTAAAAGAAGTAACTACCTTTCAGAGCAAAAACATCAAAATTACTCAAAAAAACAGGCCCTTATTTCAAATTCAAATTGATGGTGAATTTTTAATGATAAAAAATCATAGCATAGAGATTTCTATACTCGAAAAGGCTTTAAATGTAATTGCAAGATAGATTTTAAGTTGTAACAAATCTCTTTAAATTATATTGGGCTAACTTATAAAACAAGAATCCAACTAAGGCTCCAAAAGTTGCTCCACAAAGGAGATCTAAAGGATAATGTACCCCCACATAAATTCTACTATAGGCCACAACAGCACTCCAAAAAAGTAAAATAAATATGAGGTTTTTATAATAAGGACGTAACATTAAACCTGCAAAAACTGCCGCCGCCATGGAGTTCGATGCATGCCCAGAAAAGAAACCATATTTACCGCAACGTACAGCAATAAAACGCATATGATCAATTAAATTTGCCTCGCCACAAGGTCTTGGTCTTACAAACCCACGTTTAAACACATTGGTAATTTGATCTGTAAAGGTTATCATCAAAGCTACAAGGATTACAAAAATCAATAATGCTTTAAGTCCATACTTCTTGTGTAAAAGAAATAATAAAATGGCATATAAAGGTACAAAAGTAACTTCATGAGTTATAAGAAGCCATAAACGATCCCAAGTTGGTGATCCCAAATTGTTTAAAAACAAAAATAGTTGGGTGTCGTATTCTAAAAGTTTTTCAATCATTATATTTTTTTTGGGCGTTACTCTCGTACCTCAAGTCAGGCTTTCCGCTATATCTTTTTTACTTTTAATGGTAAAAAAGGATGTCGCTTCAATCCTTAACGCAACTACTCTTCGTATTTTAAAATTTCATTATCATAAAACTCGGTGGCTAATTTAACCATGTTTTCGGTTTCAGCCAAGAGTTCCTTTTCATCTTCATCATCAAAATCTTCAAACCATTCAATCTCATCATCTTCAAGATTAATAATAAATCTAGGGAATTCGGTATGAATCACATAAATAGCGTTTGGAAATTCGGTGTTATCACCAAGTATAAATTTTGGAAGGCTCATTTTAAAGTTATAAGTTACAAGTGCCTAAAATGCACTTAAGTTATTTAATTAATCAAAGTTATAATTTATTAGCTATTGGGCAAACTAGTTATTATTATACTTTTTTTTAACTCTCATACTTTAGCTCACTTGAGGCATTTCAACCTTAATAAGTTTTTTAGTTAAATAATTAAATCGAATATACAATAAAATAGCAGCAGTTGTTAATCCTGCAAGTAATCCTAACCAAATCCCAAAACTTCCATAAGCTTCCTCTTTTCCTAAGAACCAACTAATGGGAAACCCAATGAGCCAATATGAAATAAATGTAATAATAGTTGGTATCTTAACATCTTGCAAACCTCGCAATGCACCTAAAAATATAACTTGAATACTATCACTTATTTGAAAAATAGCTGCTACTATTAATAGTTTTGAGGCTATTTCTACAACTTCTGTATTATCTATAAAGTTCTTTGCATCATCAAAATCTACATACAATTTTGGTAACTGGTTATGCAACAAAAAGAACATGGCGGCAAAGCAAAATGCTAAAATAATACCCAATAAAAATATAGAGAAGGCTATGCGACGTAAATCGATATAATTTTGCAATCCTTTTTGATTTCCTACACGTATCATGGCAGCTACACTTAAACCTGTAGCAATCATAAAAGTCATAGAACTTAAGTTTAATGCAATTTGATTTGCTGCTTGTGGATTTTTCCCCAACAGCCCACTTAGCCAAATAGCTGCTGTAAAAATACCCACCTCAAAAAACATTTGCATCGCACTTGGCGATCCTAAATTTAGTAGTTTTTTAAGCATTAATTTATTCAATACAAAAAACTTGATATTAGTAACAAATGCTTTCGACTTTTCTTTTAATTTCAATAAATACCACAAATACCAAACCATGATAACTCTAGATATTAATGTGCCATAGGCCGCACCAACAATACCCATTTCGGGAAAACCAAATTTCCCAAAAATTAATAAATAATTAAAAACCACATTTAAAATATTGGCTAGAATTGTAGCATACATGGGGTGACGTGTCATAGATAAGCCGTCACTAAATTGTTTAAATCCTTGAAAAATGATTAAAGGAATTAATGAAATGGCCACCAAATCTAAATAAGGAATTGCCAACTCAACTACCTCTGGAGGCTGTTTCATTAAATACATTAAAGGTTTTGCCAAAAGCACGAGCAGAAAAAGTACAATACCAATCATGGTGCATAAAAACAACCCATGTTTGAATGTCGATTTTCCCTTTTCAAAATCCTTTTCAGCATCAGCTTCAGCGATTAAAGGGGTTATTGCTGTAGAAAAACCAATACCTAAAGACATAGCTATAAACATAAAACTATTACCTAGAGATACCGCTGCTAGTTCAGCTGTTCCTAGTTGTCCAACCATAACATTGTCTACAAATCCAACGAAGGTATGTCCTAACATACCTAGCATCACAGGCGCTGCCAATTGCCAATTGTATGTAAACTCTTTGGTATAATCCTTTAATTGCATGAGGCAAAAGTAAGCTATAGGAATAGTATAGACCAATTTTTTAAAAGAATCCTTTCGAAAAGACAAATTAACAAATGTTAATAACTTATGTTAATTTTAACAATTTAATCGATGAATTTTCATACTTTAGCAAAGCCTTGAATAGGGCATTCTCTTTTAAGGATTTTTAGCAATTGAAACTGCTAGCTTTTGTTTTACAGGGATTTAAAATATTTGGGCTTATCGTTTCGATATCCGAAAAAGGGAAAAAATTAATTTTTTCCCTTTTTTATTTGTATGATTTTATAAATATTCAACTTGCTTTTTAGCTAAATTAAATTCGTAGAGCATATCTTCAACTATTTGAGCCACTGGTTTGATGTCGTTTATTAACGCAGAAATTTGTCCTATTTCTAGTTCCCCTTCATCTAAATCGCCTTCAAACATGCCTTTTTTGGCACGCGCTCTACCTAACAATTCCTTTAATTGCTCTGGCGTAGGCGCTGTTTTATATAGTTCCTGTACTTTGTTATAAAACTTATTTTTTATTAAACGTACGGGTGCTAATTCTTTTAGAGTTAATTGCGTATCACCTTCTTTTGTATTAATAACAACTTGTTTATAAGCATCGTGTGCAGAACTTTCTGTACTAGCTACAAACCGGCTTCCAACTTGTACCCCATCGGCTCCCAAAATCATTGCTGCTAACATGGCACGACCTGTAGCGATCCCTCCTGCTGCTATTAAAGGAATTTTTATATGTTCTTTAACCATGGGAATTAATGTTAAAGTAGTGGTTTCATCCCGTCCATTATGTCCTCCAGCCTCAAAACCTTCGGCAACAACAGCATCCACACCTGCTTCTTGTGCTTTTAAAGCGAACTTCACACTACTTACAACATGTACAACTATAACCCCTCGTTCTTTTAACCAAGAAGTCCATGTTTTAGGATTTCCTGCTGAAGTAAAGACTATTTTCACGCCTTCCTCTACTATAATATCCATAATGTCTTGAATATTGGGGTATAACATAGGTACATTCACTCCAAAAGGTTTATCAGTCGCTTTTTTACATTTTTGAATATGTTCTCGTAAAACTTCTGGATACATAGATCCTGCGCCAATTAAACCTAATATTCCGGAATTACTTGCTGCCGATGCCAATCTCCAACCACTGTTCCATACCATGCCTGCTTGAATGATTGGATGTTCTATTTGAAATAATGGAGTAATTCTATTGGTAGACATTTATTTCTTAATAAGTTTAATTGATTTTAATTCATTTGAAGATTGAAGTTTAACGATGTACATACCTTTAGAAAGGGACGAAACATTCACAATACGATTTGAGTGTGTTATCAAGGTTTTAACAACAAGTTTACCAAGAACATCAAAAATATAAAGCGATGCGAGTTCACCCGAACTTACAGTAAAATATAACTCATTGTATACGGGGTTAGGATATATTTTCAGGTTATCAGTCCCTTCATTTAATACATCTAAACCTTTATTCATAGCTATTTCTAAATTTGGGACACCATATCCCAAAAAGTAATCAGGAGCATTATATTGTGACGCAGATTCTCGAACCAACTGCATAATTTCTGCATTTGTTTTATTTGGTAAAGATTGCCACAAACAAATTATGCCACCTGCCACAATGGGCGAGCTAAAACTCGTTCCATTTGCGGTTGTAATTATATCATTTTCTGTAATTACAACACTAGCTTGCCCTTGTGCCACCACATCTGGTTTAAGAGTAGGTTGTGTATTATTTCCACGTGAACTAAAAGCAGCATAAGTTCCATTGGATCGTACAGCCCCAATACTGAATACACCCACAGCATCGGCTGGTGCGCCAACTATTCCCCAACTATCGTTACCAGAGTTTCCAGCTGAATTAACTATCAACATACCTTTTTCAAAAGCAATATTAGCACCTTTTGTAATAAAAGTCGTATTCCCATTCATATCGGCATTGGCATGGCTATAATTAGGATTATCATACATTGTATATCCTAACGATGAATTTATAACATCGACTCCTAAACTATCGGCACGCTCGGCGGCTTCTACCCAATAACTTTCTTCAACGGGATTTTCAGTAAGTCCATCTTCAGTTATAAATAAATAAAACGAAGCATCTGGTGCGGTACCTACAAATTGATTTTCAACATAACCAGCAATAGTACTTAATACCAATGTACCATGATTACTCGTCGTGTTGGTATAAACATCATTATCTCGTCCTACAAAATCGTAAGTTCCTAAAATATTATTGGCATTTCTTAGTCGTTGAAATCCTGACATGGTATTCACATTCGGGAATCCCGCATCTATAACCGCCATAGTCATACCTGTTCCTGTGTAATTAAGAAGGTGAAGTTGGTCGCCTTTAATCATCTGAACTTGGTTAGCAGCAGAACCGTAATTATAAGAAATTAACGTTTCTGTGAATTTTGATTGTTGTTTATGTTTAACTTTTTTTAAAACGTTTAAACTTTTATCGGCAAATTCTATATGGTCTACAAAAGAAAAATTAATAAGCAAATTATTTATGTTAGTTTCTGTGCCTCTTACATGCACCGCATTAAACCATTTAGATTTTGCAAAAACACTTATGCCAGTCGCTCCTTTAAGTTGAGAAATATATGTTTCGTTTACAGGAACATCTCGAGTATCAATAACTATATTGTGCCTATTTTTTCTATCGATGGCTTTTTGAGTTAAAATAGATATGGGATTCGCAACTGAATTTGTTACATCTTGCTTATCCTTTAAATAAACCCAGGCATCTTGTTGCGCTAGAAGAATAAATGGGGTGCACAACAATATCAAAAAAAGTCGTTTTTTTTTCATTGCGAATAGGTTTAAGTTATTGCAAGTTAACAAATAACTCCTGAACCTACTAACTCATCATCTAAATACCATGCTACAAATTGGCCTTCGGTTATTGCTGATTGGAATCCTTCAAATTCTACATATAAACCACTATCTACTTTATGCAACGTAGCTTTCTCTAAAGCCTGTCTGTATCGAATTCTTGCTAATACTTGCATTGTTTCGTCTACTTGTAATGCTAAATCTTCACGTACCCAATGCAACTCTTCGTTGGTAACAAACAATACTTTTTTATACAAACCAGGGTGTTCTTTCCCTTGACCTGTATAAATAACATTAGCATTTACATCGGTATCAATTACAAATAAAGGTTCTATAGTACCACCAACCGCCAAACCTTTACGCTGACCTTTTGTAAAATAATGAGCTCCTTGGTGTTTGCCTACTATTTTTCCTTGATCGACTTTATATTCAATTTTTCGCGATAGATATTGTAATTTTTCTTCTTCTGAATTAAATTCAGGTTCCTCTTCATTAAAAATAGATTGTTCTTTCGGAATTTCAACAATAACACCTTCTTTCGGTTTTAATTGCTGTTGAAGAAAATCGGGCAATTTTACCTTCCCTATGAAACAAAGTCCTTGCGAATCTTTCTTTTCTGCAGTAACTAAATCGAGTTCCATGGCTATCTCTCGAACTTGTGGTTTGGTTAGTTCACCTATGGGAAATAATGATTTTGCTAATTGTTGCTGTGATAATTGACATAAAAAATACGATTGATCTTTATTATCATCTTCACCCGCTAATAGCTGATAAATTTCTTTTCCATCTTTTTCAATAACACCTTTTCTGCAATAATGCCCAGTAGCTACATAATCGGCTCCAAGTTCCAAAGCAATATTCATAAAAACATCAAATTTTATTTCTCTATTACAAAGCACATCAGGGTTTGGTGTTCTTCCTTTTTCATATTCATGAAACATATAATCGACTATACGCTCTTTATACTGCTCGCTTAAATCGACCGTTTGAAAAGGAATACCCAATTTTTCTGCAACCAACATGGCATCGTTACTATCATCCAACCAAGGACATTCGTTAGAAATTGTTACCGAATCGTCATGCCAGTTTTTCATAAACAAACCAATCACTTCATATCCTTGCTCCTTTAATAAATAGGCTGCTACGCTAGAATCTACACCACCAGAAAGTCCAATAATTACTCGTTTCATTTACTTAAAAAATTATTTTGCAAAGATATAAATTATATACTACTAAAAGTTAACATAGAATAACCTTTCAATATTAAGCTTAATGTTTTGTTTATCGTTTTTAACAAAAATTTAAACAGAATATTTAACTTCTGTTTAAACTTTTATTATATTTGTTAAACAATAAAAATCAAAAAAAATTATATCATGAAAAAATTTAAACTAATTAGTAAGATGTCATTGATGGTTTTTGCACTATTGATGATTGTATCGTGTGACGATGATGACCCTGTAAAAACACCAGAAACAATTGCAGAAATAGCCATTGCCACACCTGGTTTAGAAAGCTTAGTAACTGCATTAGATAGAGCTGGCTTAGTAAATGTCCTAAATAGTTCTGGGCAATACACCGTTTTTGCTCCAACAAACGCAGCTTTTAATACTTTTTTATCTACAAATAATTTTGCATCTGTTAGCGATGTTCCTGTGGATGTTTTAACTCAAGTATTATTAAATCATGTAATTGCTGAAGAATTATCTTCTTCAAGCTTAACTACAGGATATAAAAATACATTAGCAACTTATTCTGATACAGATTTAAACTTGAGTATGTTTGTAAACACCACTAATGGTGTAAAATTAAATGGTGTTTCAAATGTAACAACAGCTAATATTGAGGCAACAAATGGTGTTATACATGTTGTAGATGCTGTAATTGGAATTCCTACAGTGGTAACATTTGCTACGGCAGATCCTAATTTTACAACATTAGTAAGCGCATTAACCACGCTAACTCCTAACACAGATTTTGTATCCATATTATCTGATACAGAAGAAGCTTTTACTGTTTTTGCACCTACAAACGATGCTTTTAGTGCATTATCTAGTATTCCTGAAGAGTCAACTTTAACCCAAGTATTATTACATCATGTGGTTTCTGGAAATATTCAATCTGGAGCGTTAACTCCAAACGGAAATACTGTTGCACCAAGCTTACAAGGAAATAACTTAACAATAACCTTACCTGGAACAGGATCCAATATTGCTAACGTGACAGATGGTTCTGGAAACTCTGACATTGGAATAATTGCTGTAAATGTACAAGCGGGCAATGGCGTAATACATGTGATAAATAAAGTGGCTATACCTAATTTACAAAGTTAGTTTGGTTGGTTTTTTAGACAATGATTAATAGCTTTTTATAAAATTGTCTAAAAATTAAAAGACTTCTTAATTTCTTAAGGAGTCTTTTTTTATACTTAGCTATCTGAAACCCTTTTCTTTTTTAAAATAGTATATGTCTATATTTAGGTTTACTTTATACCGTTAATATATGTTTCTAACATAGTATACCCCTTTAGTGTAACTATATTTCTATCTTCTGAATTATTTTTATCTAGCTTATTTTCTTCTTCCCAATAATCTGGCATACCATCATGATCAGTATCTTTATGAGCTGGTTTATTTTTTAACACTGGCCAACCTCCTGCTTCTTGTGGATTGGCTACAAAACCATTTTTACCTTTGGTTGCAGTTCCTGTACGAACTTCTTCTATGATACGCTGATCTATAATATCTCTTTTTGGCAAAGAACATCCAGCACTATTAAGTACAGATTTATAAGCTTCTTCTGCCGTTTCTTGGTTAATATCCATTGAAAGCCATGGTTCACTCAGCTTAAAATGATCATCTTGCTTAGTAACTCCTTTCCAATTATTTGCTGTTACATCAGGAAAACCCACCACAAAATTTTCTGAAACCCACCACTTACCTGCATCTTCTTTCCCATTACGTGTAGAAGGATCGAGAATGCGACTTCTCACTTTTTCATGAGTACCAGGGCCTGACTTATAATAATTAGCAATCATATTTATTGTAGAAAATTGAAAACCTCTATCTGTTTGATGTTTTTCACCTCCGTAAACACTTTGATGCTGCCAGTTATAGATCACATTATTTCTAAAATCATTATAGCCACAACTAGAAGCAAAGCGGGGATTTCGCGAGATATTATGAGCAAATAAATTATGATGATACGTTCCATAATTATTTCCCCAAATACCTCCAAACTTATGAGTATCTGAACAGGCTTCAGTAATCATACACCATTGAATTGTTATGTTTTCTCCGTGGTAAAAAGTCATTACTTCATCTTTACTCCAACTGGCAGACACATGGTCGATAATGATATTTTTTTGATAACGACCTCCTATGGCATCATCTTTGGCTTCAGCTCTTATTCTAATGTACCGAATTATAACGTTACTTGCATTTATTTTAAGCATTCCTTTTAGTGTTATACCATCTCCGGGAGCTGTTTGTCCTGCTATGGTAATACTATCATTTGCGACTGTAATATTAGCTTCGATAGTTCCTGAAACTCTAAAAACAATTGTTCGTGCTCCTTTTTCTTCAACAGCTGATAGAAAACTCCCAGGACCTGAACTTTCAAGATTTGTTACTTCTATTACTTTACCTCCTCTTCCTCCTGTGGTATATTTCCCATATCCTTCTGCACTTGGAAATGCAAGTTGTTGAGAATTTGAATTAGAAGTAGAAAATATGACTGCTACAATAATTAAAAAATAATTTTTCATAAAGTATGCTTTTAAATATTAAGAGCATTGTGGTTTTGTAGTTTTTCTAATAGCTACAAGACCACAATGCTCTAGAATTAATAATGATTTTTTTTATTAAAATAACTTATAGACCCCAAAATTTAAATTCCGCAAAGTTTCCTCTTGGTGTACTTACTTGACCTTCTATAGATTCAACAAAAACGAGTCTTATATATCTATATTTTTCTGCTGTAGGTTGAAAAACTGTAGTAAATGTAGAAGCTTCATTAGTCTCAAATCCACCCAGTTTTACCCAACCTTTTGCTGTAGCATCTGCTTCCCATACTGCTAAAGGAACATCATTAACATCAACAGTCGTTTCTCCTAATACAATATCATTAGTACCCCAAAACTGCATGATTTTTGGACTTCTTTCTCCACAACAGCCATACCTTTCATAAAGTTTAAATTCTGTTAAATTAAATTCAAACCCCATATCAAAACTCATTACAAAGGGATATAAATCACTTTTAATATCACAACTATGCCAGTAATCACCGGTATCTGTAGTTATACCATTAAAAAGCTCGCTATAAGAGCCTCTGCTACTACAAGTTGTAGCATCGCCCGGTAATATTAAAGGTATGATTGTAGAACTTTCTATAATAAATTTTGATGGAAAATTAAACTCTGACATCGCTTTGAAGGTTTCAAACGCTCCTTGCTCTGGATAAAAAGTGCTTTCTACTTTATACTCTGATCCTAATTGAATAGCAGGCAAAATAGTTTCCGTTTCATTGTTTGCAACTATAACCGTTTGTGTTTCACCTGAAGCATCTACGTAAGTAAGCATTGTTTCTATAGTACCTTGGGCTGCACCTCCCCAAGTAAACTTAGTTCTATTTTTATAAACAACTACAGAACTAACACTTCTAGTAAGCAAGGTGCTTTCATACTTATTGCCATATACTTTTGTAGTAATTTCTCTTGGTATAGATGTATTTCCTGAATTATCAGTAAGAATTATTTTAAAAGTATAATTCTTTTCTTCTAATTCTAAATCTACTGAAACTTCTTCATAACCACTACCTCTTCGTTGTATATCAAACTCTTTGTTAACACTTCCATCTAATGAAGTAATGATACCTTTATTTATTTTAGGATCACTGTTAAGTCCTACAATCAATCGTAGTTTATTATAACCATGTTTAACAATTAAAGTATCTGCTGCACCTATGTATAAGGTTTCTCCATCTTTAATAAATTCTTGATAAGTTTCTTGAGTTGTTTCGCAAGCGGCTATAGCTAAAAAGGGTATAATTAATAAATATAACCAATTTTTTATTTTATATAATTTCATAATTTTAATAAGTTTTTATTATTAATCAGGACTTCCATAAACTTCAACTTCCATTAAATGTATAAACTTAGAGCTTGACCAATTAAGTTTAGTTACGAAACGAATGTATCTTATTCTGGGAGCTTGTATTGAAAATTCTACTTCTTCGCCTTGTGATGCTCTTTCATTATCTGCTGTTGTATTTTTACCGATACCTGCAGGGGTGCCTGATGGTTTTATTGTTTCACCTTCATAAAGTAACGTCCAGCCATTCTCTAATGATGCACCATTATCTGAAGGCCGTTCATCGATGCCCCAAATGTCATATATTTTAGGATTTCCATGGGCATATCCATATCCACGTTCATGTCTTTGCCACCATTTCATTCTACTTAGTTTGTGGCTTGCACCTAAATCGATGGTAAATATATGATACTTATCATTGTATGGAGGCACTAAATGACCAGGGTCTATTTGATCGGTATGCATGCCAGCATCTACTGTACTAAAATTAAATAAATTAGAAAACTTCCAACCAAAAGCCCCTGTTGTAATGTCTCCCGCTAATTTTGCTTCTTTAAAGTTTCTTCTATCATACTCTACTTCTGCAATTGGTGTGATTACCTCCTCATAGCGCTCCGTAATATTGTCCCAACGGTCTACTATCTCTATTGCAAAAGCTCTTGCTTCCGGTGGGAAAGATCTAAATGTATAAGTTCCTGTAGTTGCTCCTGATAAAAATAAAGATTGATTGTATACGTAGGTTCCAGTACCTGGATCTTTTACATAAAGCAAAATTTCAGCATCTATATTGTCTACGTTATCATAAAGAATTCCTACACCTCCAAATCCAGCTACTAAGTCTACTGTATTAAATAGTATATCAACTGGTGCTGCTAAAGGGTTGACTGTTACAGAAACACTTGAAGACACGTTATTACTTTTATCTACTACCTCAAGTTTAACCTCTTGGGTACTCGTATCTCTTAAACCTTCCAAAATTACCGAGTTGTTATACACAGATGAACTTGTAGAAACTGCTTTTCCGTTTCTTTTATAAGTAGCTTTTACAAACAAAGCATTTTCAGTAGTGGGCAACTTATATTCAATTTTAGCACCCCCTGGTAAGTTAGTAACAACAGCTTCTGTTATAGGTTCTGGTATTGTACTATCAGTATACAAAGGCCCTCTCGCTTCTTCTTCACAAGAATTAAGTGCCATACATGCTACAGTAATAGTAAGAATTTTCAAAAAAATAATTCTAAGTTTTTTCATAATATTAAATATTTTATTGTAGATAAATTACCAACCTGGATTTTGTATCAGTTTATTATTGTTAATAATATCTGTTTCAGAGATTGGCCACAAATAATCTCTTGACGAAAATTGTAAAGTACCTGTTGGAATAATGTTATAATAATCTGTTGTGCTTATCCCTTGTACATTCCAACCTTTTACATCTCTATTGAAAAAATCGGTAGCTCTTTTCCAGCGCTTGATATCCCAATAACGTTGCCCTTCAAAAACAAGTTCTATCATACGTTCTTGTTGCACGATTTCTCTAAAACCGTCTTTTGTTGTAGGCTTAGTTGGGTTGTTTGAAGCACTAGCCCAAGATGCAACTACGCCGTCGAGACCTGCACGCTCACGCACTTTATCAATCCATATTTGAGCTTCAGGAGTATTTCCTGATTCATTTAAGGCTTCAGCATATAATAAATATATATCTGCTAATCTTATTACAGGAAAAGGATACTGTTTGATAGAATATATACTATTACCATTATTCAATACATTTTCATAGTTTACTAGTTTTTTTGCTAAATAACCTGATATAGAAAATAACTTATTATCGATATTTCCAGATAACTCCCCTTTTTTGCCTCTATAAATAAAAGGATTCGATTCGCTTGTTCTTCCTTGTCCAAACCAAACACCGCCATCAAAAGCTAGAGAGGCATGAAAACGCGGCTCTCTATTCATATGCAATTTTGCCGTTTGAAAACCTAACTCAATATAATTTTCTTCTGAAGCATCAGCAGTTACCACATCATATCGATTTGCATAATCAAAATTCACATCTTCATCTATTGGAACCCCATTTTCTGTATAGAACATTTCTGCGATAGCAAGTGTAGGAGAATAGCTGTTCCCTAATTCTTCTCTTGAATCTGATGTTACATTCGGATCTATAATACCTTGTGCTTTTTCTTGTAGGTTGTCGGTTAAACTTCCTGTAGCTCCCCAAATAACCTCGCCATTCCATGGCATAGCCAAACTATTTCTTATTGATAATTTTCGTTTGGTTCTATCTGAAAGTCCTGAAATTCCATCCACATAATTATAAAGTTCTAAACCAGCTTCTTCAGCAATATCTATAGCTTCTTTACATGCTGTAGCTGCAAGCTCCCATTTTTCTTCACTATAGGTTTGATTAAATAAGTTATTCCCATCCTTATCTTTAAAAGTAGAATAATCGGTATTACCATTAAAAAAAGGACTTGCAGCAGTAACCATAACTCTAGCTTTAATAGCAGATGCTATTGGGGCTGAAATTCTACCATACTCTGTAATATCAATTATTGTATTTGGTAAATTAGGAATGGCTTCATCTAAAAGTTGCACGATATATGTAACAACTTCATCAATGGGTTTACGAGTTACTCTAACAACATCAAGACCAGCACCAACTTCAATATTCTCATCTATAATTGGAATAGGTCCATACATTCTCATTAAATAAAAATGGTAATACGCTTTAAGAAATTTAGCTTCTGCTTCCCAACGTACTTTTTCATCCAATTTAAGATCAAAAGGTTCGTCTAAATTCTCCAAAAATATATTACAATTACGTAATGCTATAAATAAGTTTTTTCCACTTGAATTAGCATTACCCCAATATCCAATTAAAGGATTATTGGTATTTTGTCCTCCAATAGATATTCTATGAGAATGCCAGTTTGAAGTTCCCATTGCATTAGCTTGTAAAAATATTTCATCACTAGCAATCAAAGCAGGATTACCTGTTGAAGCATCTGAAAAGTTTGGTAAAGCGTTATATAGTGTTGCTAAAAAACGTTCAGCACCATCTCTAGTCTCAAAAGCATCCTCAATAACGGCGACATTTTCTGGAACTACATCTAGATATTCTGAACAAGAAGTTCCAAGCAGTACCATGAATAATGCAATACTATTTTTTATGGATCTTATTTTCATTTTTTTTATATTAATTTCGTTATACATTTTAAAACAGTTTTAATTAAAAGCCTATCTGAAGTCCTACGTTTATTACACGTTGAAGCGGATAATTAAGCCCGTTTCCTCCTAACTCTGGATCCCATAATTTAAACTTACTCCAAACAGCTAAATTGCTACCATTAGCATAAAGTCTTAATCGTTGTAACCCTAATTTGCTGTTCTCATCCAAAAGGTTAAACCCAACTTCTAGCTGTTTTAATCTCAAAAATGTTCCGTCTCTCAACCACCATGTACTAGTTTTAACATTATTATCAACTACACGTGTAGATAGTCTTGGATATAACGCATATACATCTCTATTTTCTTCAGACCAATGATCATCTGCATAAACTTGTAATAAACCATTCTCTCCTAATGTTCCATTTCCTCCAAAAGTAGATCCTGTAGTACTGTTTAAAAACGGACCTGTGCTTATTGGATCTATAAAAAACGAACGCTCTCCTATACCTTGAAAAAATGCATTAAAATCCCATTTTTTATATCCCATAGAAAACCCAAAGCCATAGGTTATTTTTGGTACTTGAGGCTTTCCAATTGGTGCTTTATCTAAATCACTAATTTTACCATCGTTATTAAGATCTTTATATTTAATATCACCACCTCCATAATCGACACCAGGTGTACCGAATTGAGTAGGTGAATTTTTTGCTTCGTAATCGTCAACAAACAATCGCTCTGCAATAAAACCTTGAGCTACACCGGTATTATTACCAATGTTTGAACGCCAAGGTGCTCCAATTGCTGAATAGTCTGGCTCTTCAAAAACTTTGAATTCATTATCAGCATACACAAAAGTAGCTCTACCTTGTATCCAGAAGTCTTTATTAAAAGTGTGGTTTATATCTAATGAGGCATCAACACCAAAAGCTCTTACTTCTCCAATATTGGTTTGTAATAAAGCTTGTAAACCTAAGGTAGAAGGAATGTCTTGTCGTACTTGAAGAATACTGCTTCTGTTATCTTGAAAGATATCGGCTCTAAACTGTATATCATCATCAAATAGATTTAAATCTAAACCAATATTAACTTTTTCAGAAGTTTCCCAAGTTACTAATGGGTTTGCATAACGAGCAATAGACACCCCATTTATAGAAGTGTTGAATGTTTCTCCAAATGTATATCCTGTACCAGGATTATTAATATCAACATTAGATAAATAGAAAAACCTGTCTTGTCTACTATTACCAATTTGATCATTACCTACTATACCATAAGATGCTCTAAATTTAAGTTTACTTATAACATTAGATTTGAAAAACTTTTCGTTAGACACCACCCAACCTGCACCGGCGGAAGGAAAGAAACCAAAACGATTTTTTTTAGCAAATCGCTCTGAACCATTATACCCAAAGTTGAACTCGACAAAATAACGATCATCATAACCGTAACTAAACCTTCCTGCAAATGTAAGATTTCTACTAGGCAAAGATAGTTCTACAGTACTTGCGTTCCCATCTAAAAGGTCTCTAGCCGTCATAACCGCTAAACCTGTAACACTATGCTTTTCATTAAATGTTCTTGCGTAATCCAATGCTGTTTCCGTATAAAAAACAGAGTTGTTGGTTCTAGACCCCGGTTCTAACTGTAAAGCTTCATTACCATCCGAAACTGGTGATAACACATAGTCTCCTGACACAGGGTTATACTCAGTAACTCTATAGAAATAGGGTATATACGATCTACGATTTTCGAAAGCAGATGTTGTATTAATATTTCCTAAAAAACGACCACGTAAGCCAGGCGTTATTGAACTTAAATCTTGTTTTAATTCTAACTGAACCAAAGATAATTGTCTTCTATAGTCTTTATAGCCTCTTTGTAATTCAGCATAAGGATTATACCATGTTGGACCTGTTTGAGTACCGCTTCCCAATCTTGGTCCTTGATCATTACCAAATGGAATATGTGGGATCCCTTCTAAGGCTTCAGTGGGATCAAAAACAGCAGGAAAACGTACTGGACTTGTACGTACAGCTGCATTATAAATGGCATTTCCTCCTTGAAGAGGCCCTCTAAGATCGTCGATGGTGGCATGTAATCGCACAATCATTTCGGTATTTTGATGCAAATCCATATTAATATTAGATCTCAATAAATATTGATTGAACTTAATATTATTATTGAAGCCATTAGCGTTATCATTCTTTAAAAGTCCACTATCTGATGAGTAAGATCCTGCCACATAATAACGTACTTTATCACCACCACCTCTAACGTTTAGGTTAAACCTTGTAGATAAAGCATAGTCGTTAAATAATTTATCATACCAATCTACTTGTGGAAAAACATTAGGATCTAAACCACGTTCCACACCATCTATTTGTCTTTCAGTAAATGTTGCAAAATCACCTCTTGTTCTACCTGCTTCATTTTGCATTCTCATATGCGTTAACGGATCTGCTAATTTTATTAATGACACAGGTTGACTAAATGAAGATTCGTACCTCACATTCAAAACAGGCTTTCCTTTGATACCTGTTTTAGTTGTTACCAATATGATACCGTTAGCACCACGTGCTCCATATATAGCTGTTGTTGTTGGATCTTTAAGAACTGAAAAACTTGCAATATCATCTGGTTGTAATCTAGCCAAATCATCTACAGTTAACTCAACACCATCAATTAAAATTAATGGTCCATTTTGTCCATTAAAGGAAGCTACACCTCTTACAAAAAATTGTGCATTATCTGCACCTGGCTCTCCACTATTTTGGAAAGCTATTACACCTGAAAGCCTACCAGCTAAAGCAGTTGTAAGGTTACTAGATGGTATTTTTAGCTCGCTAGGATTTATGGTACTTATGGCTCCAACTACCGATTCCTTTTTCTGGGATCCATAACCTACAATTACCACCTCTCCAAGAGCTGCTAAATCGTCTTGTAATGTTACACTAATTGAGGGTGAGTCTCCTACCGTTACATCTAATGTTTTCATTCCAATATAAGAGAAGTGTAATACGTCTCCTTTATTGGCTGTAATTTGGAAATTTCCGTCAAAATCTGTTTGCGTCCCTTTTTTTGTTCCAATTACAGATATATTAACACCAGGTAAAGGAATACCTAAAGCATCTTTAACGATACCTGTCACTTGTTGTTGAGGTTCTTCTTTTAAATTAATTTTATCAGGAAGTATTACTATTTCATTTTTTTTGATAATGATTTGTCTTTCATCAACAACATACCCCAAATTAGAGCCTTTCAACACTTTATTTAAGACTTTACTGATGGGTTCTTTGTTAAATTTAATTTTACCAATAACTTTATTAAGTTCGGGCAACACATCATCATTAAAAAGAAAAACAAATTCACTTTGGTTCTCAATATTCTTAAATACATCACTTAAAGAGGCTTGTTCTAAGTCTATCTTCAAATTAACGTTTTGAGAATACGAATTGTCTGTAAAAGAATAAAATGAGAAAATAAATAAAAAAATTATGAGGTATTTCATAATCTGGAGGGTTTTGCTCCTAATAAAAACATAGAAGTCATAGTTTAGTTGGTTTTTTTCCATAATTTTGGATTAGTTAAATTAAACAATGCCTGTTGTAAAACAGGTTTTTGGCAGGACATGTTGGTAGCATGTCCTGTTTTTTTTATATCATATATCTTGTAGTATTTTGTATGTATTGCTATTCTTTTTTTCGTATTTACAAGAAGCAGCTGTTACAATATTTTTTAAAGTTTTATGAATGCTATCTGTTAGAAAAAGCTTTCCTGTAATGTTTATATTTGAATTTAATGTCTTATCAAATTCAATTTTAATATTATAGAATCGCTCCACTTTTTTCACGACGTCAATTAAAGATTGGCTTTCAAATTGTATAACTCCTTTGGTCCATAATATATAATCATGAGTATTCACTTTTTTAAGTAAAACATCTTTACTTTTATTATTCCAAGCCGCCAATTCTCCTGGCACCATTCTTATTTTTTCAGAACCAAATAATTTATCTTTAACAATATTAACCGATCCTTCTGCAAGAACAGTTAAAATAGATGCATCTGTATCATATGCTGATACATTAAACTTAGTTCCTAAAACTTCTATAGAAAATTCATCTTCAACAGTTTTAACTATAAATGGTTTATCTTTATTTTTTTCAACTTCAAAAAATGCTTCTCCTAATAAATAAACTACGCGTTTATTTCCTATAAACTTTTCAGGAAAAATAAATTGTGTTCCAGCATTTAAATGTACAATTGAACCATCTGATAGTTTTACTATACTTCTTTTTCCATAAGGAACTACAAGCGTATTTAAAACTTCTTTTTCTATTTTATTATTTGAAGCTAATGTATTATTTAGCGTATCTTTTTTATTTAAAATAACTTCCCCCGCTTCATCATATTCAATCAAAGACTCCTTTTCACTTATTAAATACTCTTCTCCTTTTGCTACGATTAATTTAGTTTCGGCAATGGAATCTAATGCGTAAGAATTTATGTTTGAAAAAGGTTTTATATTATTTGTGGAATTATAGAAGTAATAAAATAAGGTTGTACTTAAAAGAATTACTATTAATGCTGCATATTTGAGCCCTGATCTTAAAATCCTGTATTTACTTTTAGGTTTTTTAAGATTATGTATTCTAAAATTAACCTGTTCAATAATTTTTTGTTTTTCATCACGAGTCAACTTACTTTCTTCAGATTTAACTACTTTTAAAATAGCTTTTAATTGCATTATACTATTCTTCTCCTTGGAATTACTTTTTATATAGTTTTCCCAAAAAACAATACTATCTGGATTGGTTTCATATATCCAATCTAAAAATGTTTTATCTTCTAAATATTCTAAATTTTTTTTCATTCTAATTAAATTAATGGCAAACACAAGAAAGGGCAAAAACTATAATCTTGTAGACAGATTTTTACTTTTTTTAAAAATTTGGTTAAAATAAGGGAACCAAAGCTCCCTTATTTACTAAACAAAATATTAAATCTAGACATCACTAAACCTATATAAAGGTAGAGTGACACTTAAAGACTTTTTGTAGACACTTTTTTATTTTTTTTTCTAAAAAAATATAGCTAGATACAAAAAACAAAATATTTTAAAGAAAAAAAATGAAGATAAAAAACTAGATATTAGTCTTTTATGTAAAAAAACAAAAAGTGTGTAATAATATTTTTATTTTTTTTGTAAATGTCGCTTTTACGTAGCTTTTTTATAGCTCTATACACTTGTTTACGTACTGAATTATGATTTATTTTAGTTATATCGGAGATTTCCATATAACTAAAACCTTTATTGAACCTTAGGTACAGTATTTCTTGCTGTTTAGGTGTTAACTCTGCAATGAGCTTAGAAATGATCTTTCTTTTATGTTGTTCTCTTTCATCGGTAATGGTTATTTGTTCTATACTCGATTCTGATAATAAAGAGAATTCATTTATATTTTCTATGTTTCTGCTTTTTCTTTCTGCTTTTAACTTTCTAAAAAGAGTATGTTTCAAAACAGTAAATAAATAGAATTTTATATCTTTTGGAGTAGAAAGATTTTTTCTATGCTCATAAATATCTAAGAAAACATCTTGAATAGTATCTTTTATATAATCTCTATCTGGATATAATTTCATTCCATAAGAAAATAAATCATCGACATTGAGATTATAAATTGATTCAAAAGATTCTTTATCACCTTCCACAAATTTAGACCAAGAATATTCTTCTTTTTTTATGACACTCGTATCTTTTATCATACAAAAATTTAGCTTGAGGGATGGGGAATAAAGTTGCTATTATTCAATATTACCATTTTTAATCAAAATTAACAATTCATTATAATAAAAATGAAAATAAAACTTGATTAAAAAATTATACTATAAATTCTAACATACGTATTTATAAAGATAAATTGAAAAGTCTTTTTAGTATATTATTAAATAGTGAAGTGGTAACAATTTTTATTAACAAATTAATAAAGAGCGTGTTACATGTTAGGAAGGTACTTTTGTTTTATTTATTTACTGTTCTGAAGCATACTCTCTCTTTAAAATGTCAATTAAAAGTAAGCTCTTTAAAAAATTAAGGCGTTTTTTTTATATACTTGGGTATGTAACTAAAATTTTTTTCTTCGGTAAGTTTTCCATCTTTATAATATTTCCAAATACCATCTTTTTTATCATTTTTATACAACCCTTCAGCCACTAATTCGGCTTTAGGAGAATAATATTTTGAATAACCATGTAGTTCACCATTAACATAAATTAATTCACTTAACAACACATTTTTATTTGAATACATCACAGAAACACCATCAAGTTTCCCATTTTTATAAATTTGTTTTTCTGCTAGTTGTCCGCTAGGATAATACACGGTACGCTCTCCATTTAAACTACCTGAATCGTTATAATGTTCTAATGTTAAAAGTTTATTATTGGTTTTTTGATAATATTTCCATTCACCAATATATTTTTTGCCATCCATTTGCCCTTCACTAATAACTTTTCCAGTTGAAGCAAAAAATTTCACATAAGCTTTATTATCCGTTTCATTAAATTCCTTGGTAGCTGTTAAAACTGCCTTTTTCTTAATGTTTTTATAAAACTTAAATACGCCTATTTCTTTACCATGAGAAAAGGCTCCTTCATATCTTAAAATAGAAGTGCCATCAAAGTTCTTTTTCCAAATACCATGATACTTTCCATTGGTATCCAATTGATTAATTTCCTGTGCTAAAACTAGTGTACTAACAAATAAAAAAAGGATTGTAAAAGCTCTTTTCATAAAAACGACTTTATAATATTTTTAAATTCTTGAATAACCTATAAACGAAACTATGTCTTTGAAATTGTGTACAACAAAAAAGCTGCCAATTAAGGCAGCTTAGAAATTATTTTTTACGCTTTTGCTGCGTTTGTTTTTGCTGTTCTGCCTGTTCCATCATTTGTTTCATTTTTTGCTGGAAACGACTTTCTTTTTTAGGTTTCTTTTTATTTTCTTGAATTTGAGCATGAATTTTATCCTCGTCAAGAATATAGTTTTTAATCACTAAAATAATACCAATACTAATTAAGTTTGAAATAAAATAGTACAAACTCAATCCTGACGCATAATTATTAAAGAAAAACAACATCATAATTGGTGAGAAATACATCATATATTTCATCATTTTCGCCATATCTGGCATCCCTTCTTGTGTTGGTTGCGACGCCATTTGGTCTCCTGTTGTTAAACGCATATAGAAGAAAATAGCTATAGACGCTAATATGGGGAACAAACTCACGTGATCGCCATAAAATGGAATTTTAAAAGGCAATTCTGCAATGGTATCATAGGATGATAAATCTTTTACCCAAAGGAAGCTTTTCTGTCTTAAATCAAACGCTGATGGGAAAAACTGGAACAAGGCATAAAACACGGGCAATTGTACCAATGCTGGTAAACACCCTGCCATAGGGCTTGCTCCTGCCTTATTTTGTAATGCCAAGGTTTCTTGTTGCGATTTCATTTTATTGTCTTTATGCTTTTCGCGAATGGCATCTAATTCTGGTTTTAGAATTTTCATTTTCGCTTGCGATAAAAACTGTTTGTATTGAACAAAAGACATTATTAACTTAATTAATATTGTCATTACAATAATGGCAATTCCGTAAGGTAAAAAGTCTCCTAAAAATGTAAATAATGGAATAAAAAGATATTTATTTATCCAACCAAAAATACCCCAACCTAAAGGCACTACTTCATCTAAATTTCTATCGTATTTGTTTAGAATTTTATAATCACTTGGTCCATAATACCAGTCCATAGACTTGTTAATCTCACCTCCAGCCAGTTCCAAAGGAAGTTTTACTGAAAAGGCTTTAGTATATACGGTATCTACATCTTCGTTTTGAACTAGGTTCTTCGATTCGAAAGCCGCAGTTTTAAAAGGTGTATCGGTTAATAATATAGAAGTAAAGAAGTGTTGTTTAAAGGCTACATAGGTAACATCTTCGGCTGTATCATCAGATAGTTCACTTTGTCCTAAATAATCATCTTTTCCATCTTCATATTCAAAAACAACCTCAGTATATCTATTTTCATAAGAAATACTTTTAGCATGACGATACGTTTTTAAATTCCAATCTAAATTAATAGGTTGCGAACTATTAATAACATCGCTTAATCCTTGTGAACGGATGGCAAAATCCATCATGTAATCACCATCTTTCAACTCATATCGGTATTCTAAAAACTTGCTCTCAGACACTTTTAGCTTCATGGAAACTATAGTGGTATTTCCGTTTTTAGTAACCGTAGGTTGAAAATATAAATCTTTAGTATTTAGTATTCTACTATCTGTAGTTCCAAAATTAATATTTAATGAAGCGTTATTATCTTTGATAAGATAAATAGGCCTGTCCTTAAAATCGGTGTGTTTTTTAAGTTTCACTTCAGACAGATATCCACCTTTATTGTTGAATTTTAAAGCTAATAAATCGCTCTCTACAACGGTTTCCTCTTTTGTTGATGCGGTTGCTGCAGAATAAGCAAAAGCACCTAATTTATTTTTTAAATTTACTAATTGAAGCGAATCAGTTGTACCAACTGTAAAATCTTCAGCAGTTGTTACCTTGGTTTTTTCTTGTGTTTTAGCTTTATTTTCAGCTTCAACTTGTTCTTGCTTTGCTTTTTCTTGTGCTTCAAGTTCTTCTGGCGTTGGTTGATTTTGCCAAAGCATGTACATTAATATTCCGAAAATAAGTAAAAACCCTATAATCGAATTAACATCTAATTTTTTTTCTTCCATGTTTTTTCTATATAAAACCTCACAGATTTTTATACCTGCGAGGTCTGAGAATTGTTATTAATCAAAAAACTGACCACTATTAATTTTGTGCCATTCTGACACTTGACTTTTTCTTTTTATAATTTAAAGCAGCTTTTACAAATGCCACAAACAAGGGGTGTGGATTAGCAACGGTACTCTTATATTCTGGATGGTATTGCACTCCAACAAACCATGGATGACTTGGTATTTCTACAATTTCTACCAACCCTGTTTCAGGATTTAAACCAGTAGCTACCAAACCAGCAGCTTCCATTTGTTCTTTGTATTTACTATTAAATTCGTAACGATGTCTATGACGTTCTTTGATACTTTCAGTTTTATAAATATCGCGTACTGCACTACCCATTTTTAAATCACAAGCCCAAGCACCTAAACGCATGGTACCTCCCTTATCGGTAATGTTTTTTTGGTCTTCCATTAATCCTATTACTGGGTTTGTTGTTTTTGGGCTCATTTCAGTAGAATCTGCATCTTTAAGATTTAATACGTTTCTAGCAAATTCTATTACAGCCATTTGCATCCCTAAACAAATACCGAAAAATGGCACCTTATTTTCACGTACAAATCTTACGGCATCAATTTTACCTTCAATACCACGCTCTCCAAAACCTGGCGCCACTAAAACACCATCCAAATGTGCTAGCTTTAGTTTAATATTATCTTCATTTAGATATTCAGAATGTACCGATTCAATATTTACTTTTACTTCATTTTCAGCCCCTGCATGAATAAATGCTTCTAAAATAGATTTGTATGAATCTTGCAACTCTACATACTTCCCAATTAAACCAATAGTAATTTCGGTTTTCGGGTTTTTATGACGGGTTAAAAATTGATTCCACTTGGTGATATCAGGTATAGAACTATTTAAGCCTAATTTTTTAAGTACCACCTTATCTAAACCTTCTTCCAACATGAGATTTGGAACATCGTAAATGGTTGAAGCATCAATAGATTGAATAACCGCTTCTTCCCTAACATTACAGAATAAAGCTAATTTCCGACGTAAGTCATATGGTAAATCATGCTCGGTTCTACAAACCAAAATATCGGCTTGTACCCCACTTTCCATTAAGGTTTTTACACTGTGTTGCGTGGGTTTGGTTTTTAATTCACCTGCAGCTGCTAAATAAGGTACTAAGGTTAAATGGATAACAATACCGTTATTTTCACCCAAATCCCAACGTAATTGACGTACGGCTTCTATATATGGCAACGACTCAATATCACCAACAGTTCCTCCTATTTCGGTAAGAACAATATCGTAATCGCCCGATTTTCCTAAAATCTGAATACGTTCTTTAATTTCATCGGTGATGTGAGGTACTACTTGTACCGTTTTACCTAAAAACTCACCACGACGCTCTTTTTGTATCACGCTTTGGTAAATACGTCCCGTAGTCACATTGTTTGCTTGACTGGTCGGCACGTTTAAAAAACGTTCGTAATGTCCTAAATCTAAATCGGTTTCTGCTCCATCTTCAGTTACATAGCATTCGCCATGTTCGTATGGATTTAGTGTTCCTGGATCGACATTGATATATGGATCTAATTTTTGAATGGTTACTCTATAACCCTGTGCCTGTAATAGCTTAGCAAGTGATGCTGCTATGATGCCTTTTCCTAAAGAAGATGTAACCCCACCGGTTACAAATATGTATTTTGCTGTAGTTGTCATGTTGCGCTTATAAACGCAGGCAAATTTACAAAATTTAAATAGTTATTCTCGAATAAGTTTTTAGTTATTTCATGAGAGTTTTAAACAAGAAGTTTGGTAGGAAAATTAATTTTAGTTTGGTTGAAAAATTTGATTTTAAAATAAACTAACTTTCTTTAACAATTACTATATTAGATTTGTGACAAGATGGAGTTCTTATATTACCAATTTAAAGATAACTATTACTAGAGAAGAAAATACATTAACTACAGATACAAATAATGTTACCTACCAATGGGTAGATTGTAATAATAGTAATGCTTTTATTGATAGTGAAACCAATAAAAATTTTAACGTTACGGGCATAGGGGCTTATACAGTACAAATACAACAACTAGAGATTGTGTATTAACATCGGCTTGCACAAGTATCACTACTTTAAATACTGCAGATATTAGGCTAAATAACTTTACAATATACCCCAACCCGTCAAAAGATCTATTTAGTTTAAATTTTAATAGTATAATTGATGAGGTAACTATTATGATTAGCGATGTACATGGCAGCATATTACAATCTAAAAAGTATAGTAATACAAACTATATTCAACTAAATTTAGAAAATGAAGCTCTCTTTTCCAACCACTATCCTTTCGGATACTGTTTCTTAATATTCCGTATCAACTCTTCTAATCCGTTTAATTTAAGTTCATAGACTTGCTTCAGCATATCGCCTAATTTCCCTTTGGGAAAGCCTTTTTGGTTATACCAAACCACATAATATTCGGGTAAATCTATTAAATACCGGTCTTTATACTTGCCAAAGGGCATTTTGGTATGAGCCAGATCTATTAAAAATTGTTTGTCTAACACTTGTTATTTAACTTCGATAATAGTTAAATCGCTGTACTTTACTATATAAGTCGCATCGTTATAATAGCCTCCTAATAATTTCTTTTTATAGGCGAATTTGTTTTCTACATATTCTGTTAATGGTGCGTTGTTTACAGACATGTACAAATCTTGCGCAGTGGCTAAACGTAAAACAACATCCATAGTTAAATCGAATCCTTTTACAGCACGTTTACTTGGTGTTGTATTGTAGATTTTTGTGTAGCGTTTAACAAAAGAATTGTTTTCGGTGTCGTTATATGATTTTGAAGCTGTAGCAAAATGAAACTGAAGTTTAGACAAGTGGTCGTTTGAAACTTGGTCACCTTCAAAAGCTGAATTAAAATTAGTTGTTACTAAAATAATTTCAATAGCATTTGGATTGCCTTCTGTTCTTTGATTTAAGGAAGCCAAAATACTTGTTACATTCGAGACAAAACCTTCACTTTGTGTTTCTAAAAACACGATATTTCTACCTGGTTTTAAGGCACTTCTTATATCTTCTACATACACAAAATTCTCATCCTTATCTTGTTTGTTTTTTCTTGAATATACTGATTTAGCATAGCTAAACGACGTTTTGATCTTGTTTGCTACCGAATCATTTTTTGTATCTGAAACAATAACAATATTTTTAACTAACGAATCTGCTTTTACAAAATTTACCATTCTATCTTTTAACAAGTCGTCCGAAGGTCTCGATTGGAACACATTATCGTACAATTTTAAATTAGTGCCTATGGGAGATACTACAGGTATATTATAGGCGTGTAATTCGGTAGCCACTTTATCAAAGGTTTCGGGTGTTAATGGTCCAATAACCGCATCGACATCTTCAAAATTATTGTTTTTAATTATTTTAATGACTTCGCTTATTTGATATTTGGTATCATAAACATCTACTTTAAGTGAAATACCTAATGATTTTAAGGAATCTAAAGCGGTTAAAACACCACTATAAAAATCGAGGGAAGCATCTAGGTAAGGGTCTTTTTTTATGCTGGTTTTTATCTCAGAAATAGAATCAAAATCTACTCGATTCAACCTAAAAGGTAACATAATCGCAATATGTTTGGTGTCAAAATTAGTTATCTTAGTTTCTAAAGGTGTCCTTTTAGTAACTATTCCACCCGTATCAATCATTTTATTAGAATATGGAATTTTTAAAACCATACCTTCTTTTAAACCCGTGTCTTTTAACTCTGGATTCAAAGCCTCCAAGGTCGCTTGCTCTAAGCCCAATTTAAGTTTTAAACGATAAAACCCTTCTTTAGGCAATACATTGTAATAACTGTATTTTTCATCTACTTCTTTAACATCGTCGCTAACCATATTGGGTACATACACTTGTTGTCCTTCTTGCAATATTTCGCCTATACCTGGGTTTAAAGCATTTAATTCTTCAACCGTAATACCAAATTGATATGCTATACGCCATTTACCTTCTTTAGCTTTTACTATATAAGGTTGAGTAGTCGCTTTAGGTTCTTCTTTTATTATTTTAAAAACAGGTATTTGAAGCTTATCGCCTTTTTGTAAGGTATTGGCATACAAAAAAGTATTATGGGTTTTTATATCATCCTCAGTAATTTCATAACGCTTTGCTATACTGTATAAAGTTTCTTTTTTGCTGGTTCTATGCTCTTTAAACCCTTGCAATTCTTTAGTAGAAATAACAGTAGGCTTTTTTGCTTTAGAAATAGGAATGATTAAAATAGTATTGGCTTTTAATTCTTTTTTAGCATCTGGGTTTAAGGAATATATATCGGAAATTGTAACGCCATAACGAGTAGCAATACCTTGAATAGTTTCTCCATTTTTAACTTGATGGGTGCTAAAGTTCTGAGCCGTTAAAGCATTAATGTTAAAAATTAATGTAAAACATAAAGCGGTTAAGAATTTAATCATGTAAATCTATTTTTTTTTAATTACGTTAAGAACAAAACGGTCTTTTTCTATATACATATAGCATGCCAAAAATAAAGCAAATAACTAGCATTTATTTAATTCCGACTTTATTATATACGTTCAATCTATATAAATAAGATATTTAACACATTAAATATAACTTATAAATATAATAAACGCCACCAACTTTTTACTATCTAATAAACTCCTTTATTCCCATTCGATGGTGGCTGGTGGTTTTGAACTAATATCATAAACAACTCTGTTCACGCCTTTTACCTTATTTATAATATCGTTGGATGTTTTTTGAAGGAACTCGTATGGTAAGTTCACCCAATCGGCAGTCATACCATCGGTACTTTCAACCGCTCTAAGTGCCACACATTTTTCGTAGGTACGCTCATCACCCATAACGCCTACACTATTTACAGGCAATAACATAGCGCCTGCTTGCCACACTTTATCATACAGTCCCCATTCTTTTAATCCGTTAATAAAAATAGCATCAACTTCTTGTAGAATACGTACTTTTTCGGCAGTAATATCACCTAAAATACGGATCCCTAAACCAGGTCCAGGAAATGGATGACGTCCTAAAAGTTCTGGATCAATCCCTAAAGTAGCACCTACACGTCTTACTTCATCTTTAAAAATAGCCCGTAATGGTTCTACAATTTTAAGTTTCATAAAATCGGGTAAGCCACCTACATTATGGTGACTTTTTATAGTTGCTGAAGGTCCGCCAGTAGCCGAAACACTTTCAATCACATCAGGATAAATAGTACCCTGTGCCAACCATTTGACGTCTGTAAGCTGGTGTGCTTCATCATCAAAAACCTCTATAAATGCATTACCAATTGCTTTTCGTTTCAACTCTGGGTCTTCAATTCCTGCCAAAGCATCAAGGAAACGCTTAGAAGCATCCACTCCTTTAACGTTAAGTCCCATGCCTTCATATTGTTTTAATACACTCTCATATTCATTTTTACGAAGCAATCCGTTGTTAACAAAAATGCAATATAAATTCTTGCCAATAGCTTTGTTTAACAAAACTGCTGCGACGGTAGAATCTACACCTCCCGATAATCCTAAAACGACTTTATCGTCTCCAACTTTTTCTTTAATAGCCGCTACAGTTTCTTCTACAAAAGAATCGGGAGTCCAATCTTGATTTAAACCTGCAATATTTACTAAAAAGTTTTCTAACAGTTGTTTCCCGTCGGTAGAATGATATACTTCTGGGTGAAATTGAATCGCATACGTTTCTTCGTCTTCAATCCTATATGCTGCATTGGCAACATCGTGTGTACTTGCTATTAAAACACCGTTTGTGGGCAATGATTTAATAGTATCACTATGGCTCATCCAAACTTGGCTTCCTACATTAATATTTTTGAAAAAGTCTTCCTGCTCTTTAATGAACGATAATTTAGCACGACCATATTCTCTAGTATTAGATGGAGCGACTTCACCTCCCGAAAAATGTGCTAAATACTGCGCACCATAACAAACGGCTAGTAAAGGTTTTTCACCTCTAATATGCGTTAAATCGGGGTGTAAAGCGTTTTCACCTCTTACCGAATAAGGGCTACCAGAAAGTATAACTGCTTTATACTCTTGAATATTTTTTGGAATTTTGTTGAATGGATGTATTTCGGAATAAATGTTGAGTTCTCGAACTCGACGGGCAATAAGTTGTGTGTATTGCGATCCGAAGTCTAAAATAAGTACCTTGTCATGTTGCATGCGCAAAAATAGCAAGGATTTTATAATTACGATTTATGATTTATGATTTTTTTTAAAATTTTAAACCATGCTCTCTAAAATCATCTGAATGTCTTTTTTTGTGGTATCTGGATTTATGAAACAAAAACGTGATACGGTTTCAAAACCATCTCCGGTTTTCCATTTTGTAGGTGTTACTAAAGCAAAACCTTTTTTATGATTTTCATAGGTCCAATGCGTATAATCTTCTGGCTCCCACCCTATCCTTCTATACAGAACACAGGATAAACTCGGTGCTCTAACCAACTCGACATGTGGCATTTGTTCTATTAATTTACCTGCTATTTGCGCCAATTCTAGACCACGTTCTACGGCTTGTTTATACCTTTTAGTTCCATGCATTGCCAGTGAAAACCATAAAGGTAAGCCGCGTACACGACGTGTTAATTGTATTTGATAATCGCTTGGATTAAAACCCTTAGCTCCTTCATCTTTAAAAATATCTAAATAGGAGCCATCTTGCGAATGGGCTTGTTTCGCTAATTCTGGTGTTTTATAAATAACAGCACCACAATCGTAAGGTGCAAACATCCATTTGTGTGGGTCTATAGTAATACTATCGGCCATTTCTATACCATTAAATAAATGCCTCACCGAATCGGCAACCAAAGCACCTCCACCATACGCTGCATCTATATGAAACCACAACTTTTCCTTTTCACAAATTTTCCCTATACCAAACAAATCATCAATAATACCAGCATTTGTGGTACCTCCCGTTCCTACAACAGCAAACAATCGCTGACGTTGGTGAGTTGTTAGATTGTTAATAGTATTTTGCAACGCTTCTCCTTCCATTCTATCTTCGGTCTCTACAAGCAAGACATCTATATCCGCTACTTTTGCCATCGCTTTAATGGAAGAATGTGCGCCTATAGAAGTAATAATAAGTCCTTTTTTCTCTTTATTCTCTTCATTTAAACTTCTCCAAGATTCTCTTGCTGTAACTATTGCTGAAAGATTCGCAGCCGTACCACCACTGGTAAATACACCAAAAGCACCTTCTGGCAAGCCTGTTAAAGAGACCATCCAACGCATGGCTTCGTTTTCGCAAAAAATACCCCCTGCACCTTCCATCCAATAGGCTCCATGAATACTCGATGCCGAGGTTACCAAATCGAACATAATGGCTGCTCTAGTTGGAGAAGCTGGTACAAAAGCTAAATTTCTAGGATGGTCTAAGGGTACATTAGCATGCATTAAATGTTTTTTCCATAAATTAAACGCTACTTCACCTCCTATCCCTTCAGTCGTAATGGTTTCACCCACCAATGCTTTTAGCGCCTCTTCTTTTTGAGGCTTTCCTATTTTATTAGTTGTTGATGAAATTCTATCAATGGTATATTTCATGACATCTAAAGTCATCTCTACCAATTCAATGTCTATTTTGTGCATGCTATACTATAGTGTTAATATGGTGAACTCATGTTTAAGCGGATTTAGGCTAGCCATTAAAGCAGGAATTAACTGTGTTCCATATTCTAAATAAAACTCAGAGAAATTGGTATTCCGTTCTTGTAGGCTTCCGTTGGGAAATAATTCATTTTGAATCTCGGTCATTCTAAACACTTGATCAGACAGTTTTGTTTTTTGAGCATTTAATAAGCGCTTTTCTAAAGCATCCAATCCTTTCAATTGCTTCACTTCTTGTGCTTTTACTGCGCCTAAAAAAGATTCATCGGTTTCTTCTGCTAATTTATATAAATCCTGAAACTGTTGTTGTAAATGTTTTTTTTGTTCAGTAAAATCAATCTCAATATTTGAAATTTCTCTTACCTTTTTGTTAATAAATGCATGGCGCTTTAAAAAAACATCTTCATTTGAAATATGAAGCTTTTTAAGCTTTTCAGATTGCTTTTCAGATTGAATCAATACTGAATTACGCAATAGCAATATAGGAAAAGGTATATTAACTTTATTAAAATATTGTTTTAGCTGAAACCAATACGCCAACTCGCCACCACCACCTATATAGCATAAGTTTGGTAGAATAACTTCTTGATATAAAGGACGCATAATCACATTAGGAGAAAACCGTTCTGGCGCCTCATAAAGGTGTTTTAATATCTCACTCTTGCTCCAAGATATATGAGTATTATTTACTTTATAAACGCCCTCTTCAAAAACGATACGTTCTCTTAAATTTTCGGTTAAATAGAATAAATTTATTTCACGTGGGTTTACTTGAATTCCGTAATTTGATAATTTGTTTATGTGTTCATTTATTTCCGATACCTTTTTAAATGAAGTTTGATTGAGTAACTCATCTTCTACAAAAGGGATAAACTGTTTTTTTAATGCAGCATCATTAGCATCCATAATTACTAAACCGTAATCTTTAAACAATTCGTTTGCTAAAAATCGGGTTGCATCTGCTAAATTTTCATGTTTTAAGTATGCTTCCTCAAATAATGTTTTTAAATATTCGGCATGCTTGCTTGTTCCTAATTCTAACGAGAATAAATTTAATACAGCATCTAAACCTTCAGTAGATAATTCGCCTACGCCTCCATTAGCTTCTTTATTCCAGTGTACTTTTTTTCCTTTGAAGTTAAAATAGTTTATTTCTTCAAAATCATGATCTTCGGTTGCCATCCAATAAATAGGCACAAAATTATATTCAGGATAGCTTTTCTTTAATTCATTTGAAAGATTAATTGTAGATACAATTTTATATAGAAAATAAAGCGGTCCTGTAAAGAGGTTTAGTTGATGCCCTGTAGTAATAGTGAAGGTGTTTTTAGAATTTAAACTTTCAATATTTTTTAAGGTAGTTACAGAAGTTTCACTATTTTGATATTGCTTTTTTAGCCTTTTTACTAGAACAGTTCTTGACTCTGCTAGATAAGACTCTGCTTTCTCTTCAATTTGCGTTTTAAAATTTTCAAGCTTAGGAAAGTTATTATAAAAAGGCTTTAACTCTGGTTTTTCATCTAAATAATCACAAATTAATGAAGAAAAATATCCTGTTTTTTTAAATGAAATAGTATCCGTTAACATATAAAACATAAAGTTGAACTGTAAAGATACAGTTATTCTAATTTTTGAAATCTAAAAAATAAGTTAAGAATTTTGATTAGTCATTAAAACAAAAGATTATAGTTTAAATACTTAAATGTAAATGCTGGCTTTCAATCCTAAATTTTAAAATAACACGCCACAGCTAAAACCTCTTTCTTTTAATGTTTTGTTAACCTTGTTTACATTGCAATAACCCTAAATTAATCAAACCACAGTATTGAGTTAACAACTATAAAAACCTCTAATAATACCTTTGAAAACTAAAGTAACAATCAAAAAAAATATTAGATTATGAACAAATTATTAAAACTATTTTTATTCCTTTTTGTAATAACTTCAACAAGTACAGTGCTTATAAGCTGTGAAGGTGAAGATGGTATAAACGGAAGTGATGGAAAAGATGGCGTTGATGGACAGGATGGTAAAGATGGAGAAGATTCTACACCCTCTACCATGATGTTTACTAACAAATCATCATTATCGCCATTAGTTCAAATGCATTCGCAGTTTAGTACTGTAGAAGCTTACTCTTTAATAAGCTCTACCGATGTGCTTTCAAACGGTTTTCGTTTAGTTGGAGCTCAAGATGGGGCTGGGTTTTTAAAAGATGGTGATGAATACATATATGTGGTTAATGCAGAAGACGATTATGGTGTGTCTCGCATTCGTTTGGATAAAAACCTAACTCCTATTAAAGGAGAGTGGTTACTAAATGCTGGCGTAGCCGATTATGCAAGACAGTGTTCTGGAACCATGTGGGAAAAAGCAATTCATGGTGGTGACAAAGACATCTTTTTATCAGCTTCGGAAAGTATCGCTTACGATGTTAAAGGTATAGACCCATGGATAACAACCCCTACGCCTACTGCCGATTTTGGTTTGGATGCTCTTGGTGAATTTTCTTGGGAAAATGCCGTACCACTTCCAAAAGGTGCTTTCTCTGGTAAAACAGTCATTATTGGAGGTGATGATGACTCTAGCGGATCAAAAGGACAGGTAACTATGTATTTATCTGAAAATGGTGATGCCGATTTAGAAAACGGTAAAATATATGTTTTAAGATTTAAACAAGTTTCAAACGGTACGGGTGGCGCTATGAATGTTACAGCTGCAACGACTTATGATGAAGGTGCTCTTGATTTCGGAAAAACCTATGATGTAGAGTTTGTAGAGATTGTTAATGGTGCTGCCATGACAAAAAATGAAATGGAAACCGCTTGCACCGCTGTAAACGCATCTCAGTTTATAAGAGTTGAGGATGTAGATTATCAAAAAGGAAGTGATGCCAATGGAAGAAACGTTTATTTTGCGGTAACTGGCCTTGGTCCAAATACAGGAGATGTTAACGACTGGGGAACGGTTTACAAATTACAGCTAGATGCTACAAATCCATTACTTGGAAAACTAACTCAAGTTATTAGCGGTAATACCGATACTAATAATAAAGACGGAAATCTATCTTCTCTTCAAAGTCCTGATAATATTTGTGTGACTGAAAACTATATTTATTTCCAAGAAGATCCGAACTCTTTTAGTAGAGGCCATGCAGCATACATTTACCAATCGGATCTAAATGGTAATAATACTAAAGTTGTTTTAGAACTTAAAATAGAAAGTAACCTATCGCCTACTGGTAGTACAGGTCTTTCTGGTGAATTCGGATCGTTAGTAGATATTTCTGATAAAGTAGGTGTGCCAGATACATTCGTTTTAGCACTACAACCACATTATTGGAAAAGCACTGATTTTTCATCAACAAATTTACCACATAATGAAGGTGGACAAATTGTTATATTAAAAGGCCTACCTAGATAAAAAACATATTATTTCTTAAGAAAAAAGATCTCCATTACATTAAAAAAATGGAGATTCTTTTTATTTATAAAACTCTCAAAATGAAAACAATCATTAAAGCTACAACCATATTCCTTTTTTTAATTTTAATAGCTTCTTGTAAAAAAGAGCCTACTATAGGTGCTGTGAATTGGTCTAAAGCTCAGAATTATTATTTAGAAAACATTCAATTGTCTCTCGTTTACTTAGACAGCTTAAAATTGGAAGGGTTTGATGGTGAAAAATCAAAACTATATTTTAAACTTGCGCGTGAAGCTTTTAAAAAAGGCGAACCTTATGCTTCTTATTTAAACCCAGAAGTTGGGCATAGAGCCAACGGACCTGCGCTTCCTATTTATAAAGATGATAGTGGAAAAATATTAAGTCCTGTAGGTTTTCAAAAAATTGAGGAAAGTATTTATAATCAAGAAGTCAATAAAAATGATTTTGAACAAGAACTTTATATAACACAAGGCATGCTTTCTGTTCTAACAAAAGGCATTGAAAAAAGAGAATTAAACGCGCAACGTTTTTTTATAGCAATACACCAACAATTATTCCGAATTATAAGTTTAGCTATTTCTGGTTTTGACACGCCAGTTAGCCACTTAGGAATTGATGAAACTAAAATTTCTTTAGAAAGTTTACAAACAGTCTACCAAAATACCATTCAGTCTATTATTCTAAATAAAAATAATTCTTTAGATAAAGCGTTTATAAATAACCTATCAAAAGCTATAGAATTTATCAATAAAAATAACCACTTTGATACGTTTGATCGGTTTACTTTTACAAGAGATTATATGAACCCAATCACCAGAAATTGGGTTGATATTCGTAAAACTAGTGAACTTTGGGAATCTATAAATACAGAACCTTTTAATTTTGATGCCCCTACCTTTTTCGAGAATGATTCCTTTAATTTGAATTATTTCACTCCTGCAACCAACAGAAACCCTTCTGAAAAACAAATTGCATTGGGCGAAAAATTGTTTTCAGATCCCAAACTTTCTGCTAATGGTACTATGGCTTGTATAACCTGCCATATTCCAAGTAAAGGATATGCCGATGCTATGGTGGTTAATACAGACAACAATGGCAAGCCGCTTCAACGTAATACGCCTACACTTATAAATACGGCCTTTCAACAAAGTTTCTTTTTAGATGGTAGAGCCAGCAGTTTAATAGATCAAATTTCGTTAGTATTTACAAACGACAAAGAATTCAACACCAATGTGCATGAGTTTTCTGATGCCATATTAAAAGATTCCACCTATACAACTCTTTTTAAAGATGCTTATGGCAAAATTTCCAAAAACAACAAAGATGTTATTAAAGCAATTTCCTCTTATATTTCTACGTTGAATGGTTTTAATTCTAAGTTTGATAAAAATATTAGAGGCGAAGAACATACGTTTACAGATGAAGAAAAACAAGGATACAATCTTTTTATGGGAAAAGCATTATGTGCCACCTGTCATTTTATTCCTTTAACAAATGGAACTGTACCACCGTTTTTTAATGAAACGGAGAAAGAGGTTATTGGTGTACCTAATGCATCTGATAATAAAGAATTAGATGAAGATTTAGGCTTTTATTGGAAATATAAAGAAGCATTACATAAAGGCATGTTTAAAACACCAACGATACGCAATGTTGCACTTACGGCCCCTTACATGCATAATGGTATTTATCAAACTCTAGAAGAGGTGGTCGATTTTTATAATAAAGGTGGCGGTGGCGGACTTGGGTTCGATTTAGAACACCAAACCTTACCTTTTGATGAATTAAACCTTACCAACGAAGAACAAACAAGTATTGTTGCTTTTATGAAAACGCTTAGCGATAGTAATCTTTCTAAAAAGGAATAAATGGTAAGTATTTTAAAAACAATCGTTTAATTAAAAAAATTACAAAAACAATACAAACAAGCGTTTTTTTTTGTATTTTATGCTAACTAAATAATTAGTTATCAATACATCATGAAAAATAAACGCTTTTCACTTACCTTAATCACATGCCTTCTTTTTTTTATAGGCTTACAGCATCTGTATGCACAAACGCCAACAGCTTATATAGAAATAAAAGGAAAAATTGTAGACGACACTTCTAATGATGCCTTAATATTTGCCGACATCATAATTAAAGACTCCAATATTAGTACTATTACCAATTCAGATGGTGAGTTTGCTTTAAAAATACCAGATTCGCTTGCCAATAAATCTGTAACCTTTTCTCATTTAGGATACCAAAAAAGGGAATTGAAAATTTCTGATTTAAATGCTCATTCAAAAATCAAACTCATTCCTGCAATCACAGAATTGAATGTGGTAGAAATTAAAACTTTTAAAGATGCTGAAACCCTTTTACAAGAAACCTTAAAAAATAGAAGTAACGTTTATAATAATGAAAATGCTTTAATGACTGCTTTTTATAGAGAAACCATTAAAAACAGACGAAAAAATGCCTCGTTATCTGAAGCTGTAGTGCAAATACACAAACAGCCTTATAGCAATTTTAAAAATGATGCTATTGAACTTATAAAATCAAGAAAAAGTACCAATTACAAAAAGTTAGACACATTAGCTTTAAAACTTCAAGGCGGACCATTTTCTAATTTATACACCGATATTATAAAATATCCAGAATATATTTTTACAAAAGAAGACATTGCTTTATACGAGTTTAGTTTTAGTGAGTCTACCCAAGTAAACAACAAGCCAGTTTACGTGATCAATTTTAAACAAAAACCAAATATTAAAGAGCCTCTATACTACGGAAAACTTTATATAGATTCTGAAACTTTAGCATTAACCAATGCCGTTTTTAGACTTAATGTTGAAAACAGAGAATTATCTAGCGAAATGTATATTCGTAAAAAACCAAGAAAAGTAGATGTGTATCCTACCGAAGCTACCTACCGCGTAAACTACCGTA
The DNA here is from genome assembly GCF_031128465.2 of Mariniflexile litorale. Taxonomy (GTDB): domain Bacteria; phylum Bacteroidota; class Bacteroidia; order Flavobacteriales; family Flavobacteriaceae; genus Mariniflexile; species Mariniflexile litorale. The sequence goes on from NZ_CP155618.1 coordinate 4,122,422, forward strand.
CCCAAAACGGAAAGTGGCAATACGCCTATAGCAATATTTTGCTAACCTTTAAAGTAAATTGGGAAGGAAAACTATTTAATAGTGTGTATACTCTAAACAGTGAAATGGCTATTACAGATTGGAGTGTTAACGACCCTAAATTAATTAAAACAAAAGAAAACATGCTAAAACCAACTACTATTTTAGCAGATGAAACTTCTGGGTTCAAAGATCCCGCCTTTTGGGGAAAATACAACATTATTGAACCCGAAAAATCTATTGAGGCAGCTATAGAGAAAATTAAAAAACAATTAAAGCGCACTTAAAATATTTAGTATAAAATTTTAATCACACAGATAATTTTTAAGTAATTTTACATACTAAATTTTATATCGTGATAGATTTTTTATTAACTAGTGATGCCATTATGGCGCTCTTAACACTTACCTTTTTAGAGATTATTTTAGGTATAGACAACATTGTTTTTATTTCTATTGCAGCTAATAAGCTACCCGAACATCAGCAATCTAAAGCAACAACCATTGGCTTACTTTTAGCTATGGTACAGCGTATTATTTTGTTATTTTTTGTAACGTTTTTAATTGGTTTAAAAGAGCCTTTTTATACTATTGAATTATCGTGGCTGCATGTAGCTGTGAGCTGGCAAGCCATTATTTTATTTGGTGGCGGATTGTTTTTAATTTATAAAAGCACCTCTGAAATTCATGAAAAAGTAGAATCTCCTAAGCATGATGAAGATGAGTTAAAAGGAAAAAAAATAAAAAGTTTATCGCAGGCTATTGTTCAAATCATACTTATTGATTTTATTTTTTCTATTGATTCTATATTAACTGCGGTGGGAATGACTAATGGATTGCATCCAAATCATAATTACAACCTTGTTTTAATGATAATTGCAGTTGTTATTTCCATTTTTGTGATGATAGGTTTTGCAAACCCCATTCGTCGCTTTATTAATGAACACCCCAGCATGCAGTTGCTAGGTTTAGCCTTTTTAATTTTGATTGGGTTTATGTTAATAACCGAAGCTGCCCATTTATCGCATACTAAGCTATTTGGTAACGAAGTTGGTGCCATCCCTAAAGGTTATTTATATTTCGCCATAGCTTTCTCTCTATTTGTAGAGTTTTTAAGTTTTAGAATTGAAAAAAAGAAAAAAAAAGAATAGCACCCATATCATCCTAAAAGCAGCATTGTTTCGTATATGTAAATAACCAAACACCTACTTATGAAGTATTTAACTTACCAAAGTATCAAACTAGCTTTTAGTTTTATTTTATTATACTCCCTATGTAATTGTTCTAATGAAAGTATTGCTAATGACACTGTTATAATAAACAATCCTTTAGAAAACCCTGAAGATGGCCCACCAGCTGGAAACCCAGAAGGGAACTCCCCCATTCCCACAGAGGCTGGTTTAGAAAATGTTTCCAATCCAGATACCATAATTGGTAATGGTACGCCAGAAAGCTGTACGTGCGATGCCGTTGTAAATGCTGTAGCAAAGGGAGGTAAAATAACTTTTAATTGCGGATCTCGACCTATAACCATAAAAATGGATAAAACTGCTAAAGTTTTTAACAATGCCAATCCAGACGTTATAATTGATGGAGGTGGTTTAATTACACTCAGCGGAAATGGAACTAACCGTATTTTATATATGAATACTTGCGACCAAAACCAGGTATGGACAACCAGTCATTGTCAAAATCAAGACTCTCCACGACTTACGGTTCAAAATATAACCTTTGCCGATGGTAATGCATCATCTGAAACTGAATACACTGGTGGCGGAGCTATTTGGGTTCGGGGCGGCCGGTTTAAAATCGTGAATTCAAGATTTTTCAACAATGTCTGTGCCTCTACAGGTCCTGATGTTGGTGGTGGTGCAATAAGAGTGTTTAGTCAATATAACAATATGCCTGTTTACATAACCAACAGTACGTTTGGTGGTGCCGAAAAATATGGAAACATAGGTTCCAATGGTGGTGGTATTAGCAGTATTGGAGTATCTTGGACTATAATTAACAGCTTATTTTCGTATAACCAAGCGATAGGAAATGGAGGTAATCCTTCACAATCTGGAACTCCTGGAGGAGGCAGTGGAGGAGCTATTTATAATGACGGAAACACCATGACCCTTAAACTACTAGGAACCCGAATTGAGCAAAATGAAGTGAATACGCATGGCGCATCCATATTTTTTGTAAGCAATAACCATACAGGAAATATAAGTATTAATAACTCTGTAATTACAAATAATATTGGAGGTTCATGGTATCCTATTTATCCAAGTATTTCGATGCATTCTGACACGCCAATTGTTGTGAAAAATTCAATTATAAAATAAAAATACAGAACGGTTATTAATAATTTCTATTGCCTTTATAAATACGATATAAATAATACGCAATTATAGCAAGCAACACAATTATTACCAGTCTGAAAATCATATAATAGAATTATTAAAACATTTTGGTTTGTCCTTTACCATCATCTTCGCTTTCAGAATCATCGTTATTTTGATCCTTATCGCCTTTATTTTTATCAGAATCTGAAGAAATAACATCTTCTTCATCAATCACTTCCAAATCATTAGCATGTACTTCCTCAGGAGCTTCATAAGGAAGCGGTTCTAATAAGCTAATTTGGTTTACTTTCTCTCTAGTTAATTGGTTTCCTAAAGCGGCGATACCTTTTACGGCAATAAACTCTTCTAAATTAACAAGCAAATTGTCTTTTCGTTCTACACCACGTTCTTTAGTAAACTCAATTTCAGCCCTAGGAATCCAATCGGTTGAAACTATTTCCAGATGCGATTTCTCATGACTTGTAATAAAACTTTCTTCTTTATTTTCGTTTTCAATTAAAAAACGTTTTACAAAATAGCGTTCCTTTTCACCATCAAAATAAATAGCTGAGATGGGTTTCTTTGGAATCCATTTTTCCATTAAAATCATATTACTATCAAAATGTGTGGTTACTTCTGGTATGATGGTTTTTACTATTCCTTTTTGGTTGATTATAAGTATTCGGTCTTCACCTCTAAACTCTCCTAACAACTCACCCCTTCCATCAACATTTAAACGTTGTACCGCATCATCAAACCAAATTTTACGTGGTTTTAATGTGGAGATGCCTTTCTCTTTTAGTTCAACTTTTTTAACAGGGTATTTTGTAACTAAATTTCCTTTAGAGTTTCTACCTTTTATTATAATATCAGCAAAATCGATATCCCATTTTAATTTTTTAATACTTCCTGCTTGTCGAAGCAAAATACTAACAACCTCAGCTTCTCCATTGGGGTTTGCAGAAAAATACAAAGCGGTAGAACCCTTATTGCCATTAGTTAAATCGTATTCTTTATCGCGGGTAATTCCTGTAACAGAAAAGCGTTTTATATACGATGGTCCACTTTTCCCATCACGATAAATCATATTGTATATAGTACGACTGTCTTTTTTATCAAAAACTTCTACATTAATAATATCTTTACCTATAAAGGTTTTAGAATCTACTTTGGTAACCATCATTTTGCCCTCTTTAGTAAACACAATGATATCATCTATATCACTACAATCGCAAACGTATTCATCTTTTCGTAATGAAGTTCCAATAAAACCTTCTTCCCTATTTACATACAGTTTTGTATTGCGAATAACTACTTTGGTTGCATCTACATCATCAAAAGTGTGGATTTGAGTCTTACGTTCTCGTCCTGCACCATATTCCTTTTTAAGTCTTTTAAAGTATGTAATGGCATAATCGATAAGATGTTCTAAATGATGTTTTACTTCTGCAATTTGTTCTTCTAAAGCCTCAATTTTTTGTTGTGCTTTATCAATATCAAATTTAGAAATTCGCTTGATTCTTATTTCGGTTAAACGCTCTATATCTTCAACGATAATGGCACGTTTTAAATGCTTTATGTGAGGTTTTAAACCTTTATCAATTGCTGTAATAACACCTTCCCATGTTTCTTCTTCTTCTATATCACGATAAATTCTGTTTTCAATAAAAATACGTTCTAAAGATGCAAAATGCCATTGCTCTTCAAACTCATTAAGGCGTATCTCTAATTCTTGTTTTAAAAGCTGAACCGTATTATCGGTAGAGCGACGTAACATTTCTGTAACTCCAACAAATAAGGGCTTATTATCTTCAATAACACAGCCCAAAGGCGAAATGGACGACTCACAACTTGTAAAAGCATATAAGGCATCGATGGTTTTATCGGGAGATAAACCAGAAGGTAAATGAATTAAAATTTCAACCTCGGCAGCGGTGTTATCTTCAATCTTTTTAATCTTGATTTTACTTTTATCATTCGCTTTTAGTATGGAATCTATAAGCGATGAAGTCGTGGTTCCAAAAGGAATTTCGGTAATAACCAAAGTGTTTTTATCTAATTGCGATATTTTAGCACGCACTCGTACACGCCCACCTCTTAAACCATCGTTATAATTAGAAAAATCGGCTATTCCAGCTGTTGGGAAATCGGGTAAAATAACAAAACGTTTTCCTTGTAAATGTTTGATAGAAGCATCAATAAGTTCGATAAAATTATGCGGTAATATTTTGGTTGAAAGCCCAACAGCTATACCTTCGCCTCCTTGTGCCAACAACAAAGGAAACATAACAGGCAGGTTTACAGGTTCTTTACGACGCCCGTCATAACTGGCTTGCCATTCGGTGATTTTAGGATTAAAAACAACATCCAATCCAAATTTAGAAATTCGGGCTTCGATATAACGTGATGCAGCAGCACTATCGCCAGTAAGAATGTTTCCCCAGTTTCCTTGGGTGTCTATTAACAAATCTTTTTGACCTATTTGAACCATAGCATCGGCAATACTCGCATCTCCATGTGGATGGTATTGCATAGTATGACCGACAATATTAGCTACTTTGTTATAACGCCCATCATCTAAATCTTTCATAGAATGCATGATGCGTCGTTGTACGGGTTTAAAACCGTCTTCAATAGCTGGAACTGCACGTTCTAATATAACATACGATGCATAATCTAAAAACCAATCTTTAAACATACCCGTAACACGCGTAATGGTTTCTTTTGGTTCGTCTTGTCCGCTAATTAAATCGTTATCTTCTTCAATCATTAATTGATCTTATTTTCGTGGCTTTCCGCTAAGTGTGGTTCTGTTAAAACCATTCGCTCTTTTATGGCTTAAATTTCTATTAAATAAGTTTACTAAATCGTAAATGGTTTTTCTCGATTCTAACTTTTCTTTACTATATAACATAATTTTTAATTTAATTATCTTCTAAAATATCTAATTCTACTTTTAAATTATCTATGATAAATTCTTGTCTGGTTGGTGTATTTTTACCCATATAAAACGATAATAAATCTTCAATAGACATATTATCATCTAACATAACGGGATCTAAACGGATATTTTCTCCAATAAAATGAACAAATTCATCTGGTGAGATTTCACCAAGACCTTTAAATCGAGTTATTTCGGGTTTGGGCTTTAACTTTTCTATCGCACTTCTTCTTTCATCCTCTGAATAGCAATAAATGGTTTCTTTTTTATTTCTCACCCTAAATAAAGGAGTTTGTAAAATATACAAATGTCCTTCTTTTATAACTTCTGGAAAGAATTGTAGAAAAAAGGTTATTAACAACAACCGAATGTGCATCCCATCTACATCGGCATCAGTAGCTATAACTACATTATTATAACGTAAATCTTCTAACGATTCTTCAATATTTAAAGCGGCTTGTAATAGATTAAATTCTTCATTTTCGTAAACAATTTTTTTACTTAAACCATAACTGTTTAAGGGTTTACCTTTTAAGCTGAAAACCGCTTGAGTATTTACATCACGTGATTTGGTAATACTTCCAGAAGCCGAATCGCCCTCTGTAATAAATAAAGTCGATTCTAAATTGCGTTGGTTTTTAATATCTCCAAAATGTACACGGCAATCGCGTAGTTTTTTATTGTGAAGACTGGCTGATTTTGCACGGTCTTTTGCTAATTTACGAATGCCAGAAAGTTCTTTACGCTCACGTTCTGCTTGTAGAATTTTGCGTTGAATTTTTTCTGCAGTTTCCGGGTTTTTATGTAAATAGTTGTCTAAATACGTTTTTAAAAAATCGTTTATATAAGTTCTTACGGTTGGCAATTCGCCTCCCATATCTGTAGAACCTAATTTTGTCTTCGTCTGACTTTCAAAAACAGGTTCCATGACCTTAATAGCGACAGCACTTACCACAGATTTTCTAACATCGGAAGCATCATAGTTTTTACCATAAAACTCGCGAATGGTTTTTACTAAAGCTTCTCGGAATGCATTTAAATGTGTACCTCCTTGAGTTGTGTTTTGACCGTTTACAAACGAATGATACTCCTCACTATACTGTGTTTTACTATGGGTAATCGCAACTTCAATATCTTCTCCTCGTAAGTGAATAATAGGATAAGCTCTATCAGATTCGTTAATGTTTTCAGATAATAAATCTTTAAGACCATGTTCGCTAAAATACTTTTCGCCATTAAAAACTATGGTCAACCCTGGATTTAGGTATACATAATTTTTAAGCATTTTAACAATATACTCATTTCTGTATTTATAATTTTTAAAAATGGTTTCATCGGGAACAAACGATACTTTGGTTCCTTTTCGGCGAGTTATATCTTCTAATAAATCTTGATTAATTAAATTACCCTGCTCAAATTCTGCAGAAGCAGATTTATTATCACGATTGGATTCTACTCTGAAAAATGATGATAAAGCGTTCACAGCTTTTGTACCAACCCCATTTAAACCTACCGATTTTTTAAAAGCTTTCGAATCGTACTTTCCACCTGTATTCATTTTGGAAACCACATCTACCACTTTTCCCAAGGGAATACCACGTCCGTAATCTCTAACGGATACCTTGCTACCTTGAATAGTGATTTCGATAGTTTTACCTGCCCCCATGACGTACTCATCAATGGAATTGTCTAAAACCTCTTTAAGTAAAATGTAAATACCATCATCTGGTGAAGACCCATCACCAAGTTTCCCAATATACATCCCTGGTCGCATACGAATATGCTCTTTCCAGTCTAATGAACGTATATTATCTTCGGTATAATCGGTTAATTCAGCCATAGATTTGAGTAGGATTTCATGATTGGACGCTAATATAATACAACCCTAGAAAAAAAGAAACTACGATTACACAAAGTAATTAACAATATAACATACATTTTGTTGAGAACCCCTATTTACTGGTGTTTCCCTTTTTTAAAGACACTAATAAAATACCAAAAATAACGACCAAAGCACCAAACAATTGTAATAATGTAAGTACTTCATTTAAAAAAATGCCCGCTAGTATAATGGTTGAAATAGGTCCGAACCCTGCAATAACTGCAAAATTTGAAGAATTGATACGATTAATTGATTCAGACACCAAAAAAGATGGAATAACAGTAGCGAAAATGGCTATTAAGAAACCTAACAAATACACCTCCCATTGCAAACCAAAAACATCAACTTTAGAAAATAACCCAAAATGAATGAATACACAAAAGCAGGAAACTACCATAACATATGCCGTAAATTTTACTACTCCAAACTTTGGTATTAACCAGCCACTCCCTACTAAATAAGTAGCATAAGTAATGGCACAAAGCAAGATAAAAAAACCTCCTATATATGTATCGGCACCAGAAATAGCCACTTCACCCCAAAACGTAATAACAATACCAATATAGGTTAGAAATATAGCCAGTGCTTGTGTTGAATTTATTGGCTTTTTAAGAAATAATTTATTAAAAATAATGATCATTGTTGGGTACAAAAACAATATAATACGTTCTAAACTTGCCTTAATATATTGTAACCCTACAAAATCAAAATAACTAGACAAATAGTAACCTACCACCCCAAAAAACACCACCCAATAATAATCGGTTTTAACAATAACGCTCAGATTTTCTTTTCTGCTATATATAATGGCTATTACCAAATAAAATGGAAATGAAAACACCATACGCAACAACAAAAGACTCAACGCATCCACTTCGTATTGATATGCCAATTTTACCATTACCGCTTTGGATGAAAATAGGACAATTCCTAAAATTCCAATTAAGACACCTGAGATTAATTTTTTTTTTGATTGCATGAAGCGAATATAAAGTATGCGTAAATTGTAAATACTTAAAGTAGAAATAAATTACGATGTTCAAATGAAATATGATTAGAAATAATAATAATAAATGACAAAGTCAACTCATTCAATTTATGCTAGTATCTATCACAAATAAATTTTCAAGACCATCTCTAGGTATTTATTAATGTCCATGTCCTTCTTCTTCGCTGTTTTTAGCTTTTGCCAAAAGAGTAAAAGCATCTTTTAAAACAACATCCATTTTTGAAACGTTCTGAGAAGGATCTTCAAAAGTAAATGCAACAAAGTTTTCTTCTTCATTCCCTTTTATAATTTCAAGCATTTCGTAATCATGCATCATCTGTACCCCTTCTTTTCTTTTACCTAAGGATGTAAAAATATAATGTTTGCCTTCAAACCTAACAATGGCTTCTTCAGGGATAGCATATTGTTCAACAGCTTCCACTTCAATATTAGCATTGATAAACATACCTGGTAACAATGCTTCGTTTTCCTCTTTCAAATGACCATGAATTGTGATGGACCTATCGTTACGAACATTGTTACCAATAAGAAATACTTTAGCTTCCATCCATGTATCAGGGGCGTTAGCGAGTCTAAAACGAATGCGCTGACCAACTCTAATTAAGTGAATATCATTTTCATATACTTTAAGCTCTACATGTAAATCAGAAGCATTTGTAATATCCATTAATACATCTTGTGGATTAAAATACTTACCTCTATTAATATAAACTTCTCTAACAATGCCATTAATTGGAGAATACACATTTATAACTGAAGCAATCTTGCCGTTTTTTACGCTTAACGGATTAATACCAATCAAACGTAATTTACTCTCTAATGCTTGAATGTTTGCCTTATTGGTTAAATAGCTACTTTTTGCTTTTTGAAATACTTTGGTAGAAGTAACCTCTTCTTTATTTAAAGTTTCTTGTCTTTCAAAATCTGCTTTTAAATATTCATTATTTGCCAATGCTTCTAAATAGGCTCTTTGAAACTCTATAAACTCAGGGTTTTCAACGGATGCAATAATTTGTCCTTTTTTTAATCTAGTTCCTGAAAGCATCGTTGTTTGCTTTAAAAAGCCGCCATAAGGCACTGTTACCGAAATGTTATTTTGAGGCGGCACATCTATGACCCCGTTTACAGTAATTTCATGACCAATTTTACGTTTTTTAACTTTTCCAATACTAATTTCTGTTTGTGCTAATTGTGCTTCTGTTAATTCAACGATATTTTCATTTTTGGTTTTATGAGTACCTTCAACCTCATTCGTTGGTTTCTCTTTACATCCTATTGCTAAAACTAGTACTATAGATAGCATTATTTTATATATTATGTTTTTCATATTCTTAGTTATTTGATGTCAGTTTTTCAATGGTAATTAAGGTTTGATTATATTGATTGATATAATCTAAATATTTAAGTTGTATAGCTAAAGCTCTATTAAGTCCTTGTACATATTCTACATATTCAATTTCTCCTTCCTGAAAACCACGTTGTGAACTTTTTAATAATAATTCGGCTTGGGGCAAAGCGTTAAGGCTGTAAAACTCTAAATTTTCTTTATCTTTTTTTAAGGATTCAAAAGCGGTTTGTAACTGTGATTGGGTGTGGTTTGTAACGGCTTCTAATTGGGATTCAATTTCCATTTTATGAATTTTTGCCGTTTTAATTTTTGATGTATGCGCCTTAAAAAAAATGGGGATACTTAAACCCAATTGTACACCTGTAAAACGGTCTCCTGAATCAAATACAGTTGACGTACCATTGACTGTTTCGCCATTACCTATAAAGGATTGATTAAAATAACCCAAAGTAATATGGGGAAGCATTTTTGATGATTCCACCGAACGCTCTTTTTCAGCTACGTCTATTTTTGATTTATAAAAGGATACCAAAGGGTTTTTAGTAACAGATACAGTATCTATTAGCTGCTCTGATAGGAATGTTGGTGTTACTTTTAAATCACCAACATTAATATCAACCAAACTGTCTGAATTTAACAGATTTTGTAGCCTAAATTGATAGGTTTTTATAGTAGACATATTGTTTTGCTTTGCCATTTCAATATCAGCTAATTCTGCATGGGCGGTCGCTTTTTCCAAAGCATTGCTTTCTCCTGTTTTGAAGCGCAGGCTTGCTGCAAGCTGAAATTTTTTGTAAATACTATCTTGTTGCTCTAAAACGCTTTGTTTGCTTTTAAGATACCAGAGTTCATAATAAACCGATTTTATTTGTGCAACCAACTCATTTTCAACAACTTCTTGATTACGTATACTTGATGCTATTTTTGCTTTTGAAAGCTTATTCTGATTGACGTATAACGTAGGAAATGCAAAGGTTTGATTCACACTAAATCGGGTATCATTATCAATAGCACTATTGGTTTGACCATATTCTAAACTAAACTCTGTTTTTGGTACATTGAAACTTGCACCTTTCATAGCGCGTTCTTGGTCTGTTTGTAATTTGGATATTTCAATGTTTGGATTATTCTTTAATGCCACATTTATAACAGCGTCCAAATTGTTGTATACCTTTATTTTTGGATTTATTTGTGCCTTCATTGAATATACACTTCCAGACAAGATTACACACAGTATTAACCCGGTTTTATTTAACTTCATTTTTAATTTTTTTTCTGAATAATAATAAAGAATTGGCAAGACTATAAGAGTTAAAAAAGTGGCGGTCACTAAGCCGCCAATTACTACCGTAGCCAAAGGGCGTTGTACTTCGGCTCCTGAAGTCTGAGAAAGTGCCATCGGCAAAAACCCTAGAGAAGCCACTGTTGCCGTCATTATCACCGGCCTTAAGCGTGTTTTGGTACCTTGATAAATACGTTCAAAAACATCTGAAACTCCATCTTTTTTAAGACGGTTAAATTCCGCAATTAATACAATTCCATTTAAAACTGCTACTCCAAAAAGCGCAATAAACCCTACCCCTGCTGAAATACTAAATGGTAAATTGCGAAGCCAAAGTGCAAAAACGCCACCAATAGCAGATAACGGAATGGCTGTAAAAATCAAAACACCTTGTTTTATAGACCCAAAAGTAAAATACAGTAAGATAAAAATAAGCAACAATGCCATAGGAACTACAATAGATAAACGCTGTTTTGCTTCAACCAGATTTTCAAATTGACCTCCATAACTAATACTATAACCAGGAGCTAAATTTACTTGGGTATTAATTTTATTCCTTATTTCTTCAACCACACTTTCCACATCTCGATTACGTACATTAAATGCTGTAATAATGCGCCTTTGAGTGTTATCACGCTGTATTTGATAAGGCCCATCAATAATGGAAACTGTTGCAACCTGTTGCAGTGGTATTTGTTGACCATGCTTTCCATTAATGTAGAGATTTTGAACATCGGCAAGACTTGTTCTGTGATCGCCTTCCAAACGCACAACTAAATCAAATTGCTTTTCACCTTCATATACCAATCCTGCCGATGCTCCTGCAAAGGCTGCTTGAATGGTATTATTAACCGATTGTATGTCTAAACCGTATTTGGCTAATTGTGCTCTATGATAATCAATAACAATTTGAGGTACACCAGTCACTTCTTCTATATAAACATCTACAGCACCATCCACGGTAGTAGCAATTTTGCCAATTTGATTTGCATACGTTGATAATTGTTCTAAATCTTCGCCATAAATTTTCACAGCCACGTCTTGACGTACGCCCGTCATTAACTCATTAAAACGCATCTGAATGGGTTGCTGAAAACCAAAAGTAACTCCTGGAATAACCTCCAAAGCTTTAGCCATTTTATTGGCCAATGCTTCTCTACTGGAAGCTGAAACCCACTCTGATTTATCTTTTAGAATAATCATTAAATCGGCTGCTTCAACAGGCATCGGGTCTGTTGGAATTTCACCAGAGCCAATTTTAGCAACCACTTGCTCCACTTCAGGGAAATTATCTAAAAGTATTTTTTCGGCTTTAGTAGTTGCCTTTATGGTATTAGAAAGGGAACTCCCTGTAATAACTCTTGTTTCAACTGCAAAATCACCTTCTTCGAGTGTTGGAATAAACTCACCACCTAATTGTGTAAAGACCATAAAAGCGATGATAAATAGTATGATAGTTACTGAAACTACTAAAGCGCGTGTTTTCATGGCTCTTTTCAAAATGGGCTCATAAATACGATAAAAGAAATTCATTATTTTATCGGAAATATTCTTTTTATGTGCTGTTCTTTTACTTAAAACAAGCGAAGACATCATAGGAATATAAGTTAGGGAAAGTATAAAAGCTCCCAAAATGGCAAAACTCACTGTTTGTGCCATGGGTCCAAACATTTTACCTTCTGTTCCTACCAAAACCAATATGGGTAAATACACAATTAAAATGATGATTTCTCCAAATGCTGCCGAGGTTCTAATTTTGCTGGCAGATTGATAGACTTCTTCGTCCATCTCATTTTGTGTAAGTTTCCGATTCAACTGTAATGCTGCTAAATGAAATAAAGTAGCTTCAACAATAATGACTGCACCATCTACAATCAATCCAAAATCAATGGCACCGAGGCTCATTAAATTTGCTGAAACCCCAAAAACATGCATCATAGAAAACGCAAATAATAAGGCTAATGGTATGACCGAAGCTGTAATTAATCCTGCTCTCCAATTACCCAATAGTAAGAGTAAAATAAAAATAACAATAAGTGCTCCTTCAACAAGATTTGTGGTTACTGTTCCGATGGCATTATCAACTAATTTTGTTCTATCCAAAAACGGTTCAATAACAACGCCTTCGGGTAATGTTTTGCTAATAATTTCAATTTTAGCTTTAACGTCTGTAATAACCTGTGCTGAATTTGCTCCCTTTAACATCATAACAATAGCACTTACAACCTCTCCTTCTCCATTACGAGTAGTTGCACCATACCGAATGGCTGTTCCTGTTTGAACTTTTGCCACATCACTTATTAAAATGGGAATCCCATCTTCAGTTGATTTTACTAGGATATTTTCAATGTCTTCTATAGAACCAACTAATCCTTCGCTTCTAATAAATAAGGCTTTATCATTTTTTTCAATGTATGCACCTCCTGTATTTTGATTGTTAGTTTCTAAAGCCTTAAAAATTTCAGAAATAGAAATATTCATTGCATTTAACCGCTCGGGGCGCACCGCTATTTCATATTGTTTTAAATAGCCCCCGAAACTACTAACGTCGGCAACACCTTTTGTACCTAAAAGTTGTCTTTTAATAATCCAATCTTGAATACTTCTCAATTGAACAGCATCATAACGGTCTTCATAACCTGGCTTAGTGGTAACCACATATTGATAAATTTCCCCAAGACCGGTAGTTAGAGGGGCTATTCCTGGTTTTCCTATACCTTTTGGAATTTCAGATTGCGCTTCTGCCAGACGTTCGTTAACTTGTTGTCGAGCCCAATAAACATCAACATTTTCTTCAAAAACAATAGTAACCACTGATAAGCCGAACCGTGAAAAGGAACGGATTTCATCAATTTGTGGTATGGTTGCCATGGTGATTTCTATGGGAAACGTTATTAAACGCTCCACCTCTTGGGCAGCAAGTGTTGGTGAAGACGTAATTACCTGAACTTGATTGTTGGTAATATCTGGCACAGCATCCACTGGGAGCTGACGAAGCGAATACACCCCCGTAATAATTAAAGCCAATGTGAGTAATCCAATAACCAATTTATGGGTTATGGAATACCTAATAATTTTATTAAGCATAAAAAAAAGTTTAAAAATGTTTGTGAAATAATCTAGTTTCTTGAAATATCAAGACTATAATACCTACTGTTCCCGCTTTTCAGGAACTACCATTTTTAAACCCGAGGTGGTTGAAATAAAGTGTCTAAATATGTAGAAGAAAGGAATACTTTATAATAATCGAATTTTAAATTCTCTTTATGTCTAAAAGGTTCTAAAATGAATTGGGATTGTTGTGGAAAAAAGAATGTCACATGGCTACAACATTGATGCGAATTATGCAATGGCGCTTCATGATGATTTGAATTTTCATGGTGCTCTTTTGAGCTTCCATCATTAAGTATATAATCTTCCAAAACAAAATCTAAGAAGGTATCTCCATCAAAGGTTTTATGCTCTTGATAATGCGAATAAATTGCTGCAATTTTTTGAAACTCACATCCCATGTCTATGTTAGGCATTATAGCCTGAAACATAAATAATATTGACAGAGATATAGATGTAATTAATTTCATAATTAATACAAATATATAAATTATTTAATGTAATAGTCCGTACAAAAATTATTTACCGATACATCAAGCTGTTTGATAACAGTAATGGTCGTTTTCAATACAATAAACCTAAAAACATGTTCTATATCTACTCTTTTTAATCAAAAATTATTTTTCCTTTTTTTAATTAATACGGATTTATAAAAGTTTCTATTTCAGATTGTGTTATTTGGGGGTTAGCTCCTTCACTTTGCGCTACCATCGCACCAACGGCACATGCAAAATCCACCGCTTCTTGTGGGTTAACTTTGTTTAATAGTTGACTTATTAACGAACCTAAAAATGAATCGCCTGCACCAACGGTATCAATCACTTTTATTAAATAACCGCTATTATAATAAAACTTATCATTATAAAATAAAACAGCACCATGATGTCCTTTTGTAACGCATATGTGTTTGGTGTTTGTTTTTTTAGAAATATACCGGATATTCTGCTCCATAGAGCGATACTTAGAGTTTAAATAGCCACTTACTTCATACAATTCATCATCATTAAATTTAATAAAGTCGGCTTCATTCATTAATTGAATTAAAAGTTCTTTGGTATAATATGGCGGTCTTAAATTAAGATCAAAAACTTTATATTTTGCAAGTTCTATGAGCTTAAGCAGCGTATTTCTAGAACTATCATCTCTTGCTGCTAAACTCCCAAAAACAAATGCATCAGAGTTTTTAACTGCTCCTTTGTTTATTTCTGTTAATCTTATTTTATCCCAGGCTCTTGGATATTTTATGTCATAAGATGCCGATCCTTTTTCATTCAACATCACTTTTACTTTTCCTGTTTTGTATTCATTATGTACTTGAATACAGCCGGTATTAATACCACTCTCTTTTAGGTATTTAAGTATTTTAGCACCATTTTCACCTTGTCCAATAGCACTAATCATGGTTACATCATTGCCAAATGCCTGCAATCTGTTTGCTACATTTAAGGGGGCACCTCCTATTTTTTTATGTGTTGGAAACACATCCCATAATACTTCTCCAAAACATGTAATCTTTGACATCATCTTATATTTATAAATATTAATCCAGAAGTCTTTAATTTATAAAAACTTCTGGAATTAAAAAAACTAAACAAAATAAATAATAATTAACTTTTAATACCCAGGGTTTTGATCATACAAACCTCCTGTAAAATCAATTTCTCTTTGTGGAATAGGATAATATTCATCTCTACCAGCCGTAAACTGAGCATTTGTAAGGAAATCTTTTCTTGTTTTTTCAATAGCTAAGTATGCATTAAGTACTGGTTCAGCCATTCCCCATCTTACTAAATCAAAAAATCTTGGACCTTCCATACCAAACTCTAAACGTCTTTCAAACATTAATGCTTTAATAGCATCTGCCTTAAGCATTCCCATGGGGTACATGCCAACGTTGTAAACGTTTGATGCCCCAGCATTTATTTGTCTTTGGGTACTAGCTGCTGCACGTGTTCTAATTTCATTAATAATTGTTATGCCATCATCTACTTGATTTAATTGAATTAAAGCTTCGGCTTTAAATAAAAGCACATCGGCATATCTAATAAATTCTATATTTTTTGAGGTCCCTACAAACGGACCTTCTTTTACATAACATGAACAATCTGGTGCTTGTTGTTCTTTCATATTTCCAAAGTAACCATATACACCCGGGTCTCTTGCCCAACTAAAGTTATATATCATATCTCCAGCTTCTTTTACTGTATTGCGATATTTGAATGGACGCCCAGGGATTCCAACGGTATGATCAATACGTGGATCTAAAGTGATACCTACCGCCAAAGGAGTTTCTCCATTACCATCTACTACATTAAAAATATTAGTATTATTAAATGTATCTAATAACGGTAGCCCAGTAACAAGATCGGTTTTAAAGGCATTTACCATATTTTGACTTGCTAAGTGGAAACCACAACAACCATATAACCCAGTACCATGTGGTGAATTTAAACCCGTTACAAAACTAACTCTTCCAACGGTGGTTCCATCATTAATAGAGAATTGTGCTGCCCAAATGGACTCAGGACCATTATCAAAACCATCCAAATAATTATTACCGTAATCTGGTTCCAATCCACCAGTTACTTCATCTGCAAAATCTATTACCTCCTGCAAACGAGACAGATTAATATTGGTTACTTGATGTGTATCGTTTTGTTCATATGCTTGATACAAACGTAGCTTCGCTAAATAAGCCGCCGCCGCATTTCTATCGGCTCTACCAACTTGATCTTGTGATGGTGGTAAATTGTTATATGCAAACAAAAAATCGTCTGCTATAGTGTTCCATAAATCATCATTATCTAAACGATTGTCAATTTCTAAGATTTCTTCCTGTGTTAAACCTTCTGTGATATAAGGAATCTTTTTAAATAATAATTTTAGAACAAAATGAGAATGCGCTCTTAAAAACCTAAGTTCTGCTTGTCTTGTTGTTTTATCTGCATAATCTGCATCTGGAATTTGGTTAATTACATCTAAGGCAAAGTTTGCTCTTGAAATCGCTGCGTAATAGTTTGTCCAAGTTCTTGGTGCCATCCAATCTAATGGATCATCAGCAATAGTTAAGTTGTATTGTTCGTATCTATCTACAACATCAACATCGCCACGTCCGCCGCCTCCTTTATAGGCGTCATCAGAACGTACACTACCATACACCCACATACTGGTTAAAGGCCCAACCATATCATCATTGGCAATTCCAGCATAAGCTGCAACTACTAAAGCTTCTGCATTTTCAGCAGTTGCTACGTTTTCGTTAGATAATACGCCTTCCGGTTCGTAATCTAAAAAGTCTTTGGAACAAGCAAACAATACAGATGCTGCCATAATTCCTGTTAATACTGTTTTTATATATTTTTTCATGTTTACCATTTTTAAAAGTTAATGTTAAGTCCTAAAGACAGCGTTGTAGGTACCGGAATTCTATTTACATCTGTACGCTCAGGATCTGCACCTATATAATCGCTTGGTGTAAACCAGAATAGATTTTCTCCTTGAAAATAAATTCTACAGCTTGACATACCTGCCCAATTTTCTATTAAGTCTTCTGGAAGTGAATACCCTAATTGAAGGTTTCTTAATTTGAAATAAGAGTTATTTCTAAACAAATAATCTGAAATCCTATTATCATTATTAGCAAGTGTTAATGATGGAATATTGGAATCTGTATTTGTTGGGGTCCAAGCACCCAATACACCAAGTCCGGCATTTTCTCTACCTTGTACAAAATTGTTCCAAAAGATATAAGGATCTTGCCCTATTCTTCCTGTTACACCAGATCCAAATAACGACAAGTCGAAATTTTTGTACGCTAAATCAATTCTAATACCATACTCAAGGTCTGGCAAGGTTGTTCCAAGGAAATCTCTATCTTCAACACCTATACTTCCATTACCACTTATATCTTTATATTTAATTCCACCTGGTCTTCCCGCTGGAACTTGTGTTGGGCTAGAATCTACTTCAGCTTGACTTTGAAACAAGCCATCTGATTTATAACCGAAAATTGAAAACTGGGAGTGACCAATAATAGAATTATCAACAGTTCCTGGAAAAGCAGAAACAACTTCAGCAGGCAATTCGGTAATCTCATCTTTAAAGGAACCAAAATTGGTTGCTACGGTAAAAGATAAACCATTGTCAAATGTTTTTGAATAACCTAAAGCCAACTCCCAACCTTTTACTTCGGTTGTAGCTCCATTTAATGTTCGTAATTGACCTTCGCCTATTGCCGATGCAATTGGAGGTATTGTTAAAATATCTGATGTTTCTCTTGTAAAATAGTCAAAAGACCCAACTACATTATTATTAAACAATGTAAAATCAATACCAAGGTTAATCTCTTTGGTAGTTTCCCATTTTAAACCAGAATTTGCCGCTTGAATAGACACAAAGCCAGAAGGTAAATTACCTGTGTTATTTCCGTTTAAATCGTAAGCAGTACCAACATTATAAAAAGTATCAAAGAAGAAATCACCTCCGGCTGCCTGTCTCTGATTTGCTCCATATCTAGATTCAAACAAACCGAAACGCGCTACATCGCCTATGGTTTGGTTACCTACTTCACCATAACCAGCTCTAAATTTTAATGAATTTACAATATCATTGTCTTTCCAAAATTCTTCGTTACTAATTCTCCAACCAACAGTTGCTGCTGGAAAAACACCATATCTGTTATCTGGTCCAAATCTTGAAGACCCATCGCGACGCAATGTGAAAGAAGCCAAATATCTGTCTTCATAGCCGTAATTAATTTTACCAAATTGCGACAATAAACGACTTCCTGTTGAAGAACCTGAATTGGTTCTAGCGCCAGTTGCAGCATCTAGCTGAAAGAATGATTCAGTCTCAACCGCAAAACCATCTGCTTGCGCACTAACACTCTGAAAATCATCTTGTATAGATTCTGTTCCCAGTAAAACACCAATTTTATGTTTGTCATTAAGTTCTAGTTGATAATTTAACGTATTTGTAAAAACTAAACTGGTAAATTTACTAGTATCATGTATCAGCCTATTATTGCTTCTTGTAATAAATCCATTACTAACTTTAGTTTCAATATCTTTTCTATGATAATCGTTATAGTCTAAACCTAAACTTGTTCTAAAAGTTAAATTTTCAATAATATCGAATTCACCCCATATATTTCCAAATATGGTTGTTCTATCGGTGTTATCCCAACGGTTTATATACTGCATTAAAACAGGGTTGTTTCTATCAGAATAGCCCGAACCTAAAGGACCAGCAAAATTGCCATCAGCATCATAAACCGGTAAGGTTGGTGCTAAAGAAATTGCCAAACCAGGCGTAGGTGCACTACCAACATCTGGTGAAGCCAAGGTTTCATCGGATGTGAACATTTGTGTATTAACCCCAACTCTTAATCTATTATTAAATAAATTAAAATTTGAATTTAATTTTGCAGAAATTCTTTCATACCCCGTGTGTTTTAAAATACCTGTATTTCTTAAATGCCCAACGTTAAGTAAATGGAAAGAATTATCAGTACCTCCAGAAACAGATATTTCGTTGTTATATACATAACCTGTTTGATAGGTTTCATCTTGCCAATCTGTATCACCAACAGGAACATTAGTATCGCCTCCCACAAATGGCTGTATAGTAACACTATTTAAAACAGGATTATTAAAGTCTCCGTTCCAATCAAAATCATATATCTCACCATATCCTGAATTAGGATCAGAATTGTCATTTACTGAAGCTTGCCATAATACTTCACCTCTTTGTTGAGCATTAAGCATATCATAACGTTGTTTCTTTTCTGAAAGTACCGATATATTTGAATTTATGCTCACTTTAAATTTTTCACCACCAGCAGCTTTAGCACTGTTTTTAGTGGTAACAATTATTACCCCGTTTCCTGCCCGAGCTCCATAAAGAGAAGAAGCCGATGCATCTTTAAGCACTTGAACTGATTCGATAGCACTTGGGTTGATACTAGAGAACACGTCCTGTCTTACTGTTGGAACACCATCTATAACAAACAAGGGGGCATTATTTCCTAATGTGGTAGCACCACGAATTAAAATATTACTACTGGCTCCTGTTGGATCTCCGGATTTTTCAATAAAAACGCCTGGTACTCGCCCCTGCAATCCTTGAATAGCACTACCTGAACTCATACTAACACCTTCAGTAGGCCCTAGTTCTACTACGGTAATTGCTCCTGTTACGTCCACCTTTCTTTCTCTAGCATAACCCGTAACAATAATTTCGTCAAGTTGTGCAGCATCTGCAACCAGCTCCACGTTTACAATAGAACGATTGCTTATTTTTACTTCATGGCTTTTATAACCTATATAGCTAAAAACCAATGTGGCATCACCACTTACATTTTCCAGTGTATAATTTCCATCAAAATCTGTTGCAGCTCCTTGAGTGGTTCCAGGTATTATTACCGATACACCAGGAAGTGGCATACCATCTGCCTTATCCGTAACAGTACCACTAATTTGCCCTTGCACAACTATGCTCAGAAACGCAAACAGCGTTAACAATAAGATTTTTTTACATTTCATAATAATTTAGTTTTAGTTAAAATTTAGTTTGTGTGCTTCAATATCATCAAGAACAAATTCTTGATTATTTGGTTCAATACTTAGTTTGTCATATGGTGCATTTGGAAAAAATATTTCTGTCATTACTGTTTCTCCATTATCGAAAAATAATTCTATAGAGGTTTTATCGAGAATGATTGTTCCTGTTAAACCTGTATTAAGAGACGTTCTTTTGGCCATAGAAACACGATCTGCAAACTTTTCTGAAAAATCTCGTTTTCCAGATTTTCTTCTATCTATAAAAAAGTTTTTATCGCTGTGGTTGTATCCAAAAGCTAAAGTGTCACCTTGTTTATTAGTAAGATTAAAAGTGAAACCTTCGTGTTTTAAATTTGAAATGTTAAATTGAATTTCGGTGCTGGCTAAATCCATAGCATTAGAGTCTATAATTTTTGTATCACCCTTAATAGTTATGCTTTCCTTTTTATATTTTGTGCTTCTGTAATTAGTTAGTTCATTTACAGGATTAATCAATAATCTATACCCATTATTATTTTTTTGAAGCTGTACTTTTCTGGCAATAGTCATAGCACTTCTCCAAGTTTCGGTAGGAACTACTTGAGCATAATCCCAATTAGACATCCAACCTAGTATTAGCTTGCTACCATCTTTTTTTGTAGCATTAGACCATGAAACGCCTGCATAGTTATCTCTTCCAAAATCTATCCAGTAATTATGTTCTTTATTTAATGCGGTTTCAAAATCTTTGTCCATTTTAAACGTAGTTCCATCAAAATCTCCCACAAAATATTGGGTAGCACTACCCCCATTTGGACCCCCAGGATTGATACTTACAAAAAGCACCCATTTAGATTCATCTGTTCCTAATACCGGCAATTGAAATAAATCTGGGCATTCCCAAACACCACCATGACCGCCAATACCTTGTCCGAAATCTGAAAGTAAATGCCATTTTTTCAAGTCTTTGGAATCGTAAAACATGATTTTGTCTCCTGCAGCAAGTACCATTACCCATTTTTTACGATCTTCATCCCATGTTACTTTAGGGTCTCTAAAATCTTTAATTTCATTATTGTCTATTGCTGGGTTATTTTCGTATTTCGTAAACGTTTTTCCTTCATCATTACTATACGCAATACTTTGCGTTTGCTTCCAGTTATCATCACCTTCTAATTTTTTTGAACTCGTATACATCGCAACAATAGGTGACGCTTCGCTTGCTTTTCCAAAACCAGAAGTATTACCTATATCAACTACTGCACTTCCTGAAAAAATAGTACCTAATTCATCTGGATATAAAGCTATAGGTTGCTCAACCCAAGTAATCATGTCTGTGCTGATAGCATGCCCCCAATGCATGGGCCCCCAAACATTACTATCGGGATGATATTGAAAGTATAGATGATAATATCCGTTGTAATAAAACATACCATTAGGATCGTTCATCCAAGCTTTTTTTGGTGTAAAATGAAAGTTTGGACGATATAAATCTTCTTCTGAAGAAAGTACATTTACCACTTCATCTAAAGTTTGTATACTTTGGTTTTTATCTTTACACCCTATTAGGAATGATAATACCAAAAGCATTAAAACTAGATTTGTTTTTCTAAAGCTTTTCATGTTATTTTAATTTATTTAGTTAGTTTTTTACTTAATTCCTCTAAGGGTATACCTTTTGTTTCTGGCATCATAAACATTACAAAAAGCAACTGAAAGCCCATCATAATGGCAAAGAATAAGAATACCATACCGGCACCGATTGTAGAAAATAATACAGGAACTAAAGAAGGCACAATCGCCGCAAGTACCCAATGTACTGAACTGCCAAATGATTGCCCCGAGCCTCTTAAATGATTAGGGAAAATTTCAGAAATAAACACCCAAATTACGGTGCCTTGTCCAATAGCATGTGCAGCAATGAACATGAATAAGAAGATTGGCATAAAACTACCTTCCCAATTTAAGAAGAATGCAGCCGATACTAGAGATAGTGATATAATATATCCAAAAGAACAAATGTACATGAGTTGCTTTCTTCCTAATTTATCGATTAGAAAAATACCTAAAAGTGTAAAAAGCAAGTTTGTTACTCCAACACCAATGCTACTTAATAGGGCTGAACTTTCTGCTAGGCCAGCTTCTGTTAAAATTCTAGGGGCATAATAAAGTAGTGCGTTGATTCCCGATAGTTGATTAAAAAAAGCTATTAAAAAAGCTAGAGTTAACGGAAACCTATATTTTTTTAAGAATATGTTTTCATTAGGAACCGTGTTTTCCATCTCATCCCTTATTTCCAGCATAAGTTTCTCTGGGTCTTGATTTGGATTAATAATTTTAAGAACGCCAATGGCTTCGCTATTTCTAAATTTAGTAAGCAACCATCTGGGGCTTTTTGGAATTGTAAATGCGAATGTGGTGTAAATTATAGCAGGAAACGCTTCTATACCTACCATCCAACGCCAGGCATTTTCACCTATATCATTTAGTAAGTAATTTGATAAAAATGCAACAAGAATACCAAATACAATGTTGAATTGGTATAAACCCACTAGCTTCCCTCTATCTTTAGCTGGTGCAATTTCTGATATATAAGCAGGTGCTGCAACGGTAGATGCTCCCACACCTAAGCCACCTATAAATCTAAAAGCCGCAAACACCCAAGGATCGTTTGCCACACCCGAACCAATGGCAGATATGGTATATAAAACACCTATCCATATTAACGTGTTTTTGCGTCCAATTTTATTGGTAGGAATGCCTCCAAAAAAAGCACCCACTACTGTTCCCCATAATGCCATGCCTATAACAACTACGCCATGAAACATATCGGAGGAACCCCATAATAATTGTAATTTTTTTTCTGCACCTGATATGACTACCGTATCAAAGCCAAATAAGAAACCAGCTAATGCTGCAGTAATAGACCAGATTAATATCTTTCTGTTCATGTGGTGATGTATTTAGTTTAGTATTCACAAGGTACTTTTAAGGACTGTTGTTGTACTTTAGATATGTATCAAAACATTACAAAATTGTTAACCAAACGTTAAACAATTATTAACGTGCTGGTTTACAGGTATTTGAATTGAATTTATTTTTTGAATAAAATATAGAAGTTTAAAATTGTTACCTGTTTAGTTTAAAATTGTTACCTATAACCAATTAAAACAGGTGTCGATTTCTTAATAAAACACTACAATAATTCACAATTAGATATATTTTGCTTTAATAAATAAAGAAATCATAATAAAACAAGTGTATTATTACAGAAATAACATAAAAGAAGGAGAAAACACACTACTTATTACTCTCTAAAAGCTTTAGGAGAGTTATTAAATTTATTTTTGAAGCTTGTAGAAAAATAATTGGGTGAAGAAAACCCAGTAGCATAGGCTATTTCAGAGATGGTTAATGAGGTCTCTTTTAGCATCTTTTTTGCTTTTTCCAATCGTATATTTTGAATATAATCGCTCACATTTACCCCCATAATAGCCTTCATTTTTCTATACAGCTGAATTCGAGATATATTTAGATCTTGAGCTAAATTTTCAACAGAAAATTTAGAATTGTCCATATTATTATTTATTATTTTATTCAACATCGAAATAAATTCTTGCTCTATAGATCCAAAATTATTAGAAGAACTTATATTATGAACATTATTAACAAAATAATACCTGAGCTTCTCGCGGTTATAAATAAGTGTTTTTATAGATTGCGATAAAATTGAAAAACTAAATGGTTTAGTAAGATATAAATCTGCTCCAGACTCTAACCCTTTAATATAAGATTCTTTATTATTAAATGCTGTTAAAAGGATAATAGGAATATGTGACGTTCTTAAATCCTTCTTTAAAATTTCACAGATATCGAAACCACTTTTGTCAGGTAAACTCACATCACATATAATAATATCTGGAATATGTTCTAAAGCTTTTTCTATACCGTCGGCACCATCAGACACCTGTACATTATAATCTATAGATAATTTTCCGCTCAAATATTTTATCAAATCAAGGTTATCCTCAATAATTAAAATGGAATACTTATCTTCATTGTTCAAAACTAATTGTTCTGTAAAATCGTCCTCTTCATAATCTAAATCAGGACATAAAAGCATGCTATCAATAACATCTACCTCATGAATAATTTCATCAGAATCTAAATGCACATTATCTTTATAAAGTGTAATTATAAATTCGGTTCCATGTTTAGAAATAACTTCTATGGTGCCTTTATGAAGTTCAATAAATTCTTTAGACAAATGCAAACCTATACCCGAACTTGTTTTATTATTATTTGAGCCTTGAAAAAAGGCTTGAAACACCTTATTCATTTCCTTTTTGGGTATTCCTATTCCAGAATCTACAAAGTGTATTTTTACAAAATTGCTATTAAAATCATCTTCAATATTAATAGAAACCACACCATTATTAGGTGTGAATTTAAAAGCATTCGATAGTAAATTAAAATATACTTTATCCATTAAATTTCTGTCAATAAAAACAGATAAATCTTCATTATTAGTCGTTATAGTAAAATTAATGTTTCGCTTCTGGGCTTCGCGTTCAAAATCTTTAAATATTAAATTCGAAAATTTATATAAATTTGTGTTAGACGCTTTTAAAACAAACTTCCTGTCTTCAATTTTTCTAAAATCAAGTAGTTGATTAATTAATCTTAGCAAGCGTTTCGAATTATTATATATTAAACCCACCTCGCTTAAAAGCTTGTTATCTCTTATTACTTTACTTTCTGTTAAAGATTCTGTTGAAGATAAAATAAGCGTAATAGGTGTTTTAAACTCATGGGACAGGCCTGTAAAAAAATTAACTCTTGCCTCGTTACTAATTTTAACTTCGTCTGCTATCTTTTTAATTTGATTTCGTTGAATGGTAATTTTACTGTTCCGTAATTCTAACTCTCTTTTTTTCTTCCTGTTATTATATCCAGAATAAATACTATACCCTCCTAAAACAATACTAATAATTAATAGCGCTAAAAGTAACTGCAAAGTGTGTTTTTGTGTAGTGTACTTTTTTTCTTGTTTATCTATTTTAATACGTTGATAATCTATATCTTGCTGTTGTTGGTCTATTTTATCAAATTGCTTACTCATAATATCCGCATTACGAGCATCTATAACTGTTGTGTTTAAAATATTGTTCTTTGCTACCCGTTCGCCATTCAATATTTTTAAAGCTAGCTGAATCGCTTCATCTCCACCAGTGGGGTATAGAATAGTCGCTAACAATTTGTTTTCTTTAACCAATTGTATACCGCCATTAGGACCATTTAAACCATCTACACCTAATATTTTTATACGTTTTTGAAGCTTTTTCTCTTTAACAACTTCCCAAGCGCCCAAAGCCATTCTATCGTTATGTACAAATATGTAATCAATGTCTTTTATACTCTCTAAGATGTCTCTTAAAGGATCCTTTATAGAATAACTTTCCCAATTTCCTTCAATGGTTTTAACAACTTCTAAATTTTTAGTTGAATTAATTACATCATTGAAACCTAAACTACGCTCTAAGGCTGGCGAAGATCCCGCAAGCCCTTTAACTTCAATTATGTTTTTGTTTTCATTTGTTAGAGAAGCTAAATAGTTGGCTGCATTGGTTCCAACCTCATAATTATCACCTCCTAAATAAGCTGTATAATTATCACCATCCGTTTTTCTGTCAACAATTAAAACGGGAATACCACTTTTAAAAGCGCTTTCAACAATGGGAGTAATTGGTTTAGATTTTATAGGTGATACAATTAACATGTCAATCTTTTCAGAAATTAATTGCTCTATGTCTTTTATTTGATTGTCTATATTGTCTTTGCTATCGAGAATTTTAAGTTCTAATTCCGGATAAAAACCTGCTTGAATTTCCATGGCTTGATTCATAGACTTTCTCCATTCATCATTAATCCCTGTTTGAGAAAACCCTATGGTATATGTTTTTGTTTCTGAAATATTGGAACATCCAGAAACAAAAATTAAACCTACTATAATAGACAATTTTAAAATATATACTAAGGTTATCTTCTGCATTTCTTATATTATGGTGAGTTCCTCGAAGGTAAAAAATATTTAGCAAAACTATTCTCTGGCAAATACTTTATTTGAAATTAACAAAAACAAAAGTATTATCAACTTCTATAAGTTCTCATAATTTTCAATATGATATATTTAGGTGAAATACATAAAAATGTAAACAACTAAAGATGAGCTAAAAGCGAAAAACAATATTATTGGACTTCAATGAAGGAAAATAAGAAAATAAATATTTTTATATTTCTGTAAAATAACATTAAGCTATTTCATAAAAAATTTAGGCTTCACCAAAAAGAGGAAGCTTACTTTTTTTATAAGAAGCTACTAAAAAATACTTTTAATATAATCAACAGTTATAGGCTTGCTAGTAAAAAGATTAATGCCTTCTTCAATTTTAGCTTTATAAATATATTGATCATCAACAGTGGATGAAACAATACAAATTTTACAATACTCTTTAACTATGGCTGGTAAGCGTTTAAATTGTTCAATAAACTGAAAACCATTCATTAAAGGCATATAAATATCTAAAAAGATCAAACGAGGTAATTGCGATACATTATCTTTATTCAATTCTAAATAATTTATTGCTAACTGACCTGAGTCAAATTCTAAAACATCATCTGCCAAATGATTACTTAGAATCAAGCGTGAGGTGATATACATATCAAACTCATTATCATCAATTATCATGATTATATTATTTTTTAAACTCATCTTTTTAATTCTAAATTTTTATAGATTTATAAACTTCGAAAAACCCTCTTGCCTTCTTTTAGCTATGGGAAGCTTTACGTTGTTTGAAAATTCACAATAGTAGCCATCTTTTTTTGTTATTTTTATAATGTGTTTAATATTTATGATGTAAGAATGGTGTATTCTGTAAAAATTCTTATCACCTAAAACATCTTGATATTCACCTAAATTTTTGCTTGATAAAATTCTAAAACCATTAACCAAATGAAATTCTGTATACTTGCCTTCTGCTTTACAAAAAATAATATCCTCTTTTTTAATAAGCTCTATTTTATCTATAAAAGCAACCGATAAGTAATCACTATTTAAATACAGAGAATTTAATGAATTCAAATCTTTGATTTTTTGATTTTGAAATGTCATTTCCATCTCAATATAATTACTCACCTTATAAATAGATAAAATGATATCATTACTAGGTAATGGTTTTAATAAAAAATCTATAGCTTTATGTTTAAAGGCCTCGAATGCCCTCTCTTTTTCAGAAGAAACAAATACAAATTTTGGTTTATGAAAAGCCAATTCGTTAATATAATTTATATCTGATAGATTTTTTTCTGTAGGATTTAAGAAAATTAATTCAGGCTTATGTGTTTTTATTAATTCTAATCCGCTTATAATATTTTCTGAAGAACCAGATATAGAGATGATTAAATGATTTTCTAAGGCAAATTGATTTAATGAAGCAATTGTACTCACATCTTCATCAATAATTATCGCCTTTATTAATTTCATTAGTATATGTTTTTATTAATCTTACCTAAATATGAACTTGGGGCTTTTATATTAGTATCGAAGCTAAATATATATAATAAGATTCATTAAATCATTTATAAAAGTTACAAAAAGACCAAATTATAATAACAATTAAGCTCTATGTAGTTAAATAATTAAGGAAATTGGACTTTTATTGTACCATTAACAATATTGATTTCAATCAAAAGCTATGTTAAGTAAATTAAATTAACCCTGTTTATGAATTTAATTTTTTGGAAGATCAATCACAAATATGGAACCTTTATTCTTTAAAGAGCTCACCCTTAATTCTCCTTTAAGACTCTCTACAATTTTTTTACAAGTAGATAACCCTAACCCACTACCAGAAAATTGGCTTTGGTTGTGCAACCGTTTAAAAGGATTAAATATGATATTAAAATGTTCCGCATCAATCCCTATTCCATTATCTTCAATTGAAAAAATCCATTTAAATTCAGATTCCTCGCATGTTACTTGTATTTCTGGATTGGCTCCTTTGTTTTGAAACTTGAGAGCGTTCACCATCAAATTTTGAAATAATGTAGTTATAGCTATTTCTGAGGAAATGATAATTGGCAAGTTTGAGGTTATAAGTTTTGCATTTGTAATACTTAAATCCTGTATTATTAAATCATAAACTTTTTTAACTAATTTTTCTAAATCAATACGTTCCTTATTAATAACATCAATATCGCTTTTTGAATACTCTAATAAACCAATTATCAAACTATTCATTCGTTGAATATTCTCAAAAATAAATTTCAAATACTGTTCATCTTTATCATCCCATACATTTTTGTACTTACTATTAATTATGTCTATAAAAGATTTAATCCCATTCATAGGTGATTTTAAATCATGCGCAGCCATTGTTGAGAATTCTGAACTACGTTTATATGAATCTTCTAGCTTCAATTTATAAGATTTTAGCGCATTGTTACTTTCTCTTAGTTTAAGAAGATAAATTACCTGATTAGAAAGATTCTTAAGAGCCTTTATCTGATTTTTATCTAATAACCTTTTAAATTTATCAATAACACACAAAGTTCCTATTTTTAGTCCTTCTTCATTAACCAAAGGAACTCCTGCATAATATACAATGTTTGGGTTTGAAAGCAGCAAGGGATGGTCTTTAAACCTTTTATCTATTGTGGCGTCTTCAACTATAAAAACAGCTTCATCAGCCTTAATGGCATGAGTACAAAAAACCTCTTTAATAGCTGTTTTGTTAACATCTAGACCATAATGAGATATAAAAAACTGATTTTTATCATCAACCAAACTAATTAATGCAATTGGGGTATCGCAAATAAAGGCAGCAAGACTTGTAATATCATCGAACATTTTTTCAGGAGGTGTATACATACTATTTAATTCCTGCAAAGCATTAGTTCTTAATAAATCTTCCTTATCACTCATTTTTTGTAGAATCTAATGTTAAATCTACAAAGTTAAATAAATAAAACATCTTTAATGAAGATCGATTTAGTATCTAAAAAGTTATTCTTAAAGTAATAAAATTTAAGGATAAGAAAAGAAATTCCTTTAAATCATAAAAGTGTTCACGCTACTAGTTCTAAATGAATAATAAGCATAATTACGCAGATTATTGATAGAATTAAGACTAGCGATAATAGTTACTATTAAAACCTTTTTTAATATAATGAGTTTGTATTTAAAAGAAATACCAGCAATATTATTTAAAATATAAAATAATTTACCAGTTATCCCCTGTAATGAACAGTTATTAATAAGCCTCCTTTTTCTGTGATGTTTGTTTATATGTTTGATAAATAAGATCGCTTTTTATTGATTTTCACAAAAAGCCCTAAAATCATAAACTATGAAACAAACCTACTTTAAAAATCACAAAATCCTACAGCAAAAAATAAAAAACTGTGGGTTATTGACCTTAATCTTTTTAGGTTTAGGAACAATCAATACCAATGCTCAAGAATCCCTAAATACATCTGGAGGAATCGTTTCTGGCTCAGATGGTTCCATAAACCAGTCAATTGGACAAATGTTCAATAATCCTGTAGGGGATTCTAACCAAATTATGTACCAAGGAGTTCAATATGCAGTAGACCTTATAAGCCTTGATACAAATTCGTATGAATTTGAACTTAGTATTATGGCTTTTCCTAATCCAAGTTCTTCCGAACTTAATTTACAGGTAAGCAAAATAAACAACAATGACCTTAGTTACGAAATGTACGATTTACTAGGACGCCTTGTTAAATCAAGTTCCATTTCTGCAGAAAAAACAAAAATTAACATAGAAAATTTACAAAATGCTGTTTATCAATTAAATGTTTTTTCAAACAATAAAAACCTTATTAAATCTTTTAAAATAATTAAAAATTAACCCAAATGAAAAAAAACTACCTACTATTAACATTAAGCATTTTATTTACAATAAATATATTTGCTCAGACCCCCGAAAAATTAAGTTATCAAGCTGTTGTTAGAGACAATAGCGACAATATCCTGTCATCACAAAGTATTGGTATGCAATTAAGTATACTAGAAGATGATGCCAATGGAAACGCTGTTTATGTTGAAACACAATCTCCAACAACAAATATAAATGGATTAATTAGTCTTGAAATTGGGATGGGATCTGTTATCTCTGGTGATTTCACTAGCATAGACTGGGGAAATAATACCTATTTTATTAAAACTGAATTTGATATAAATGGAGGAACTAATTATACTATAACTGGAACCAGTCAATTACTTAGTGTGCCTTATGCCCTCTATGCAAAAACAAGTGGTAGTTCTACACCAGGACCAGCAGGTGCAGATGGCATCGACGGAATCGATGGAATTGATGGCTTGGATGGTGCTACAGGACCTCAAGGACCCGCAGGTTTGGATGGAGTTGATGGAATTGACGGTGCAACAGGGCCACAAGGAGCAATAGGTGTTACAGGAGCAACCGGAGCAAATGGAATCGACGGTATTGATGGTTTAGACGGAGCAACAGGGCCCATGGGGCCTCAAGGACCAGCAGGTTTGGATGGAGTTGACGGAATTGACGGTGCAACAGGTCCACAAGGAGCAATAGGTGTTACAGGAGCAACTGGAGCAAATGGAATCGACGGTATTGATGGTTTAGATGGTGCAACAGGGCCCATGGGACCTCAAGGACCCGCAGGTTTGGATGGTGCAGACGGTATTACAGGAGCACAAGGACCAACAGGTGCTACAGGGCCAGCAGGTTCGTATACAGCAGGTACAGGTATTGATATCACGTCTGGTGTAATTAGTTCTACAGGCACATCTACAATGCCAGAGTATGCTTATGCTTACATTGCAAATTCAAGTACGTTAGGCGCACAAACGTTCACTACTATGCCCCCATCGGCGACGTATATAAACGGAATTGTAATTAACGGTTCATCCATCACTTTGCATGCAAACAAAATGTACGAAGTAACCGTTGCTTTCTATATTTACAATGCAACTGGAGGACATACCTTTAAAATGAAAGATGCTACTAACAGCCAATACCTTGGAACTGAAATCTACTTCGGACAAGGTGGATCAGACGTATCTTATAATATGTCTATGACAAACTTCCTTTTCAAACCAACTACAGATGTGATTTTGGAACTTGAGAAGACTCAAGGTACGGACGTGAATTTGATTGGTAAAATTGTTGTAAAAGAAATTAAATAAAAACAGAATTTTAAAATCTTATAAATTGATATTAAAAAGTGCTCGCAATAAAAGGCGAGCACTTTTTTATTTCTTATGGTTTTGCTATCAAAAATGGAGGCTTCTAAAGAAAATTTTTGCGCATGAAAACAAGTTGTTAGATAAAGTGCTTTTTTGACCATTAGTTTTCATGATATTATCTATATCCTTTTAGCTCTATTAGTTTCCAAATTAGAATGATTTTTATCCACAAGCATAATCTAAGGTTGATTCATTTTTGCAACCTATTCAAATAATTATAACGCTTATTCCGAAATATTCCCACTTATTACTTGGGAGTTTAATAAAAATAAAATTTGAATTAATATTGTACTCACAAAGCGGTTAATTTTTCAGGTGAGAGGGAAAAATTAACGGCAGTTAAGAGAATTAATAGCAATTTACAAAACAAAGGAAGCTTCTGCTTCCTTTGTTTATTTTATAAAATCATCACTCCTATAACTACTCGTTTATTTTATTAAGTTAAGTCTTCAATACTTGCTGTAGGTGCATTATTTTTTACAGAACTAATACCGTTTTCCATAGCACTGTTAGATGAATACATTTCACTAGTTCCTATAACTTGATTATTAGCTGCTTTCAAGTTAAAATAAGGACTACCGCTTTTGGATTGTAATCTTTCGTATCTTGAATCATCAGTTGAATTCTTTTTTACAGATTCAATACCATTTGTACATCCAGATTTAGCAGTATACCCTTCGCTAGCGAGAATATTTTGTCCATTACCTGCTTTAAGTCTAAATCTAAATTCACTTTTTTTGTCTTTGTATATTTCAAATTTTGCCATAATAAATAATATTTTAGTTATTTGATCCCCAATTTACAAAAAATTAACAAAATCGAAAGAAATGTGTATTTAAATACATCTCTTTCAATTTTGTTAATTTGCTCTGTAATTTTTTCTTGTTTTTCAACAACATTTGTTAAAATATTCGTTTTAAAACAATCCAAATCCTTCAGTGTTTTTAGCATGTAATTTGTACAGAACCCTATTTTAACTGCTTGATAAAAACGTCCCAAAAAAACATAAAGTAGTATCCCAACAGCGACAATACGGAATAACAGGGTTCAAATTTTCAATCAAAAAACGGGGTTATGGTATGTAAGCCCCAAGCAGTCTGTCTGAATTTTTAATCACCAACGCTTTAAAGAGGAAGCTTGAAAACCACCAATGAGGCACAACACTTCTTTAAACTAAGCCGAAGCACCTTATACCATTGGTGCAAAACCAAACTCCTGCCCTATCCCCTGATAGAGCAGCGTCTAAACAACAATCCTGATGCCTCGTCTTTTTAAAAAATGATAGCAGAGGCCTCCTGTGTGGCGCCTCTGCTATGTACCTAGTAAACAAGTTTTAAGCTAGCGTTACCGTTCCCAAATAGGTACTAGTAGCCGCCAGTTTTGCATCGGCCGTTACAAAGGTTGCCCACACATCTACTTGCTGTGCTGTCCAATAGGCCGGTAAGGGTATTTGCAGCGTTGTTAATTCACGGGTGCCCGCAGGGTTAGCCGTTTCAAACAAATCGAGTGCTTTGCAATACACCACCACAACCAAGCCATCGGTAGCCGAGGCATTACCTTGTCCGCTATTGTCGTTCCAGGTAATTGTAAGGGTTTGGTTTGCATCGAGCGCTACCGCCCCATTGGAGAGGCCCCGTAAATCGCCCTTGCCAACAAGTACTTTGGGGTAATCAATGGTATACCCCTCTAAAGGGTCTGGCAAAAGGGCGTATTTAATGTGGTAGCCCGTTGCTAAATTAAAGCTAGACTTGTCGCCTTGCTGTTTACCAAAATACGCCGAAAGGATGTCCTTTATAGGCGTTAAAAACTTTATAACCGTTGTAAAGCGGTTACGTTGATCCATTTGCGCTTGTGTAGGTCTATAATTACCTCGTGCCGGTAAACTGCGCATAATATCTTTACCGCGCCAACGTGCACCCACAACGTTGCCAACTTTTCCGGAGAAACCTCCAAGGATGCCTTTACTAAATGTTCCCATGATGTTATAGAATTAGGGGTTAATATGCCGTGAAACTAAAACGCTTTTACCTCATTTCCAACCACATGACACATATTGAGACGATTTGACACAATTTGACACAATTTGAGACGATTTGAGACGATTTGGGACAAGCGCCAAAAAAATGGGGGTTTTGTTCGAGTCTTGTTCGGGTCTTGTTCGTCTACCACTCGGCTGTATTTTTTTTAGATGGGGTTTGGCTGAACAAAGGCTGAACCAGACCAAACTTAAAAGAAACCGTATTGTTTTTTGAATTAAATGTTTTGCTATGTTGTAAAACATTTTTATATCGTTGATTCCTTTACTGATAAACCATTCAAAGGAAATCCAACAGGTGAATTTGATAATGCTATTTTTCTTTTCTAATGATTAAAATAGCGTCATTTGAAAATTCCATCCACGCAAAATCATAAACATAATAATAGGTCTTACCTTTACTATTTACATACAAATGCGTATGGTACTTAAAAGAAAATCTCTTCTTTTCAAGCACCACGCGCTCTACTGTTATCTGTCCTTTTCTTTTACCTAAAACTTCTAAAAGAATACTTCTGTTTCTGTGTAGAATGGTATCTAATTCTTTAACCTCCTTATCCGTAACTTTTCTTAAATTAACATGATAATAATTTTTACATTTTACAGAACAAAATAACTTATCATTTCTTCCTACAAGAAGTTTACTGCATATTTTACACTTTATTTCGTTCATTATTGTAAAAATATAAATTTAAAATACTGATTATTAAACCCTTATACCTAGTCGTTTTTAACGGTTAAAATACTACTATTTATTACAAACCATCCTAGCTTATAGTCTTTTTAAGTACTTTTAAGTAGGACAAATAAAATTTAAAAATCAATAGCATGCAACCTACTATATATCAACCACTTAAAGAAGCGAAGCGTATTAAGGTTTTTATACCCTATGACATGATTGTGGTTAGGGAGGCTTTAAAAAAAATGGATAGCAGTTTTTGGCATCCACATCAAAAACTCTGGTCTGTTATTAATACAGCCCAAAATTTTGAACATTTAAAAAAGATTTGTGGTGGAAATTATAACATTGAAAAAGATATCCGTTTTACACCCATACCTAGTGTGCCACTGACTGAAAATGCACTGGAAGCGCTTTATGAACTTGAAAAAGCACTGGTTTTAAAGCAGTACAGCCATTCAAGCATTCAAGTTTACAAAAAAATGTTTAGTGTGTTTTTGGGCAAATTTATGCATAGAAACCTAAAAGAAGTTACAAAAGAAGACATTGAAGGTTTTGTGTATGAACTTATTACCAAGAGTAAGATTAGTGAAAGTTACCAAAATCAATTGATCAATGCCATTAAAGCCTATTATGAACACGCTCTAAAAACACCCAGAGAATATTATGATATTCAACGTCCAAAAAAGGCAGTATCCATACCAAATGTATTGAGTAAAACGGAGGTATTAAACATCATCCAATCTCCACAAAACATCAAACACAAAGCCATTTTGCATACCATTTATGGCAGTGGATTACGTATATCGGAGCTTTTGAATTTACGAATTACAGATATTCATTCTAATGATGGTTATTTATTTATAAAAGATAGTAAAGGTAAAAAAGACAGGAAAACCATATTACCTGAACAGTTATTAGTATTATTAAGAACTTACTATAAAGCCTATAAGCCATCGTACTGGCTTTTTGAAGGCCAATCGGGTTGCAAATACAGTACCGCAAGCATACGAGCTATATTTAGAAAAGCGGTTAACGATACAAATTCTAACCCATGGGCAACCGTACATACCTTGCGCCATTCATTTGCCACACATTGTATTGAAAACAACATCAATATTCGGCATTTACAGAATATGTTAGGTCATAGTTCCCCAAAAACAACCGAAATTTATACTAAAACTATTGAAATTAATAATAAGACTATTATAAGCCCATTGGATACGTTATTAAAAAGTAATATATTGCATCTATAAACGATATAACTACAATTCTAATGCTATTTATTGTAGTTATACAAGTGTTGTAGCCAATTTGAGAAATGACAAAATTCCGACTGACTTTAGTGACTAAAAACCAAAAATCTCTTGAAAAAGGAAAGAAGTTTGCGGAACTGATTTGCGGAACTCTGAATTGTAAAAGCGGATATGAAATTTCAAAATATGAGAAATTTGAAAACTCATATCGAATAGAAATTATTGGACAAATAACGGACAAAAACTCGGTTGCAGAATCAATCGAATTAACTGACCGAATTTGCTCGCCTTGGATTGTGACTTATGAGCGACCCAAAAATAGCGTGGAATTGATATTTGATAAATCGGACTTATCCAATTTTCGGAGTAATGAATTTAATGTGCTAAACTGGGCGCAATTTGAAATTGAAAATGACTAAAAAGAATTTAAAAATCATAAGATTATACATAATTAGTTTATTCTGTATTATCTGTTATTTCCTATTAGAAAATTCTAACATCATTTCTGAACTCGTTCAATTATCTGAAAAAGGTCGTTATGGCGGATTCCCGACATTTTTTCTAACAGGATTATTCAAATACGGATTATTATTAATCGGAATAAGTATTATTATAATTATGAGTTTTTTAATAATCAGAGAAAGAACAAAAAAAACCTTGAATAAATAAAAACTGGCTACAACACCGTGTATAATTAATTGCTTGGTTTTAGCCAATTTACGAAAGTCCTTGCGGACTTTCTATCTGTGATTTATTTGCTAACTTTAGTGCTTAAAACACGCAACTAACCATACACAACAACGTTGGCAGTAATTTGAACGACAACCCAAATAATAACATTTTCAAGTGAATTTATGACAGAAAACGAAATTAAAATTCTATCCTTTATTATACCTGGATTAGTCGCAATTATAGGAAACTACATATTCTACCTGCTGATTAAAAATAGAGTTGATAAACAAATTGAAAATTATAAAATTTCATATTCAGGAGTATTTAAAGAAAAAATTGAAATCCATAAAAATCTTCTGAAAATGATTTTTAACCTGAAAAGAGATGTTCAACAATATCAATATTTTGACAACGACGAATCTTTTAATAAAATACGAACAGATTTTAATAACTATATTGAATATTATTTAGTAAATCAACCTTTCATAAAAGAGGAGATAATAAAAGAATTAAAACAAATGACTTCTGAACTACAGGAGTGTTTTGAGGCTTTTTCACTTTATAAAGTTTCACAGAATAATCCGGGATTAAGTAAAGAAGCGTACAATGAAAACACTAAAAAATATATTGACGCTGGAAATAAAATAAAACGGAATGAACCTTTTAAATATATAGAAGAGAAAATATTGAAAGAAATGAAAGCAGATTTAAAAATTGAAAAATAAAAACTACTGCCAACACCGTATATAAAAAATTGCTGGTTTTGGCTAAATTTAAAGGTCGTTGCTTGTTTTGTTACGTCTGATTTTCCTTCGGAAAATCCTCGCACACAAAACCGCAACTTTCCATATACAATCACGTTAGGCTTTATTTGAGAAAAAAATATGATTATACCGAAATTCTTATTTCATTATTACGAACTCGACAACGGACCATTCCGAAATATTACCGAATATGGTTATGAAAAAGCTGAAAAAATTCAAAATCAAATCTCGAAAGGTTGGAATAGCAAAAGACCTGAAAATTATATTGAATTAAGGTTAGCATTAGAAAAGAGAATTAAAGAACAATTAATCTCAAAAGGTGGAAAACCTAATCGAAATGACCCTTTCTATTTTACATTGGGAGAATGTAACTGGGCAAAATCTTGGTATGTGAATCCTGGTGTCATAAAAATTCCTTTAACCGACTTTAAACCTGAACATATAAGTTTTACTTATCCAGATAGTATGGTCTCATTTCAGTTTTACGATGAGCCAAAACTCGCAACTTATAGAAAAGATTGTAACGGACAAGTTTTCTTGTTGGACGAAATGAATGACCTAATAAATAATTACGGAGTCCCATCGGATGAAAAATGTAAAGCAGAAGAAAGATTTAAATATGATAAATATATTGAAGTCCAAATATGGGATGATGAAATAATAAATGAATACAAAAACAAAGCCTAACAAAGTATAAAATTAATGGCTGGTTCTAGCCTACTTGGAAAATTCCTGCGGAATTTTCCACTGCCAAGTATTTGTTTAATAAATTAGTTGCTTAAACACGCCACTAATCTTATACGTAAACGTTGTACACAAGCTAAAAAAATGAGCACGGATAAAGAAAAAAACATAACGAAAGAAGATACGGCTGAATTAAAGTCTAAAAATACATTCCAAAAAATTTGGAGTGATTCTGTGTTTAGTAAGCTAATTGCTACTGGTATTATATTTCTACTTCCCTTTTTTTCAGCTTTAGTATATAAACTATTGGAAGGGAAATCTGTGAAGGAGTTTTTAAAAGATATATTCCACTATGAAATTAAGCTTTACATCTTACTTTTACTGTCACTATTACTGATATTAGGCTATTTTGTTTACCTAAAATTCTTTAAAAAGAAAAATGACTATCAAAAGGAATTTTTATCCCAAAAAATCGGGAATTATCGATTTGGAGACTTAAATAATATACTTCTAACGACCTATAAAGAAATACCTAACCATTTACAATTTAAAATTGGATTGAAGGAATTAGACTTATTAACACTATTTAAGCTTTTTATGCCTCAATTCAGTTTTGGTGTTGGTTGGAACGACCAAGCAGAATATAGTGATTTTTTACATTATCAACTTGGGCCTGACCTAATAGCGTACGAACTATGCGAAAAAAAACCTTCTTTAGATAATAATACACCAGGCAACATAAACACTTTTGACATAGTAACATCAGAAAACGGTTTTAAATTTTTTGCTTTGCTTGAAAGTATTGATAGACTTGAAAATCGAGAAAGCTACGAAAAGGAATTCGCGGAAAACCAAAAGAAAAAAGATGATATTTCGGATAAAAGAAAAGCCAGTGTACAACACAGTATATAAAAAATTGCTAGTTTTATCTTTAACCAATGTTAGTTGCTTTGTTTGCTAGCTTCTGATTTTCCTTCGGAAAATCCTCGCACTCAAACACGCAACTTTCCATATACATAAACGTTAGCTGTAATTGAAACCTTAATGCACATCGATTTAGAAAAAACCTTTGATAATGTTTCTTACAAAGACAAAGATTCTTTGATAAGCTATTATGAAAATAGAAAGAAAAAAGTTTATGAGGCCCTAAATAGAGATCCAAGACCTGCTCATTTACAAGGCTTAAATGAAGAAGAAGCATTCTTAAGAATACTAAGTTATTCAGGTTTGGCTAATATTCTTGAAATTGGTTATTACTTTTCTTATAAAGCGAATAACCCTAATGAATATAATGATGCTTTATATACTTTTGCAACATTAAATACTGAGAGAACGAAACTTTTGAGTTTTGGAGGAGATAACTCTATAATGTTCAAAAATATAATAGATTATTTAGCTTGTAATGAATACGAAAGAGCAAAAGAATTGTGCAGTCCACTTTTTGGTAATTCTAAAAAAGGTCATCGATTTGCAATATGTATATTTAATTTACTACAATCTATACTCCATTCCGATAAAAAATTAATTGATCTTGCCTTAAAGGACGCTGAAAAATTTTTACAAAAAAAGAATCCGAAATTACAGAATAATACGATTGAATTTTTAATTGCATTAATTGATGAAAACGAAGTGAACTTAAATAAACAACTTGATAATATTATTAGTAATTACAAAAAGAGTAAATGGATACACGAATATAAAACGCCTATATTGAAGCATATTGGAAATTTTCCAATTGGTCTGTATAAATTGGCTAAATTTTCTTTAAAAGAGAAAAATGTAAATTTAATAATACCAAATCATGAAGTGATTTGGAAAGAGTTTTGTGAATTAGAACAAAAGGCAAAACCTTACATTGTATTTAATCAAAATTTAAAAGGAATAAATAAATATTTATAAACTACAGCTAATCGAGTAGACGGGTGACGACTTAAAAGTCGTCACTGCGCCTCTCACACCACCGTACGTACGGGTCTCGTATACGGCGGTTCACCAAATTGAAGTTTGCGTATTATTAATGTAATCTAACAAAGGTTTATACCCTTTTCGTTTAAGCCTAGAAACTGTAATAGTCGTCTTTAAAATAGGACTTTGAGCGACTGCCCAACCTCCCATTCTGGTGCGACTCCAAGCATAGGCTTGTCCGATTTCTATACCTAATCGAATGAGATTTTTACGTTTCCTCTCTAGCTTTTTCCAATCGTGCCAAATACAATAGCGTAACCGATTTCTTAACCATTCATCTAGCTTTTTAACTTTTGCATAGATGTTAGTTAAGCGGTAATTATTCATCCAGCCTCGACAGACTTGATTAAGCCGATCCAGACGTTCGAATAACGACATGGGTTTGGTTTTCTTGGTGATACTTTTCAAGTTACGTTTAAACTTTGCCCAACCTTTCTTGGTTACCACTAGTGCATATTGTCCTTTTATACCCTTTTTATAAACGGGTACAAATCCATGCCCAAGTAACTCAAAGTTTACAGGTCTGCGAATGCCGCTTTTGGCTTTATTTATAGGTAGTTTAAGTCTATCTCTTAAAAAGATAAACAGTTTATTTCCTATAGTTTTTGCCTCGCTTTTACTTTTTGCGTAAACACTAAAGTCGTCTGCGTAGCGAACATAGCGCAAGCCCATGCTTTTCATTTCTTTGTCCAAAACATCTAACATAATGTTAGATAATAAGGGACTAATGGGACTACCTTGAGGGATCCCTTTTCTGCGCTTTTTGAGTGTTCCATCTATTAAGATGGGCGCTCTTAACCATTTTCGGATTAATCGCAAGGTGGTTGGACATTTTACTTTGCGGTAAATAAGTTGAAGTAAGATACAGTGGTCTACTTCATCAAAGAACCCTTGTAAATCAATATCTACAATATCTTGGTAACCATCATTGATGTAGCCTTGTGCTTGTAATACTGCTTTTTGGATGTTCTTTTGTGGGCGAAATCCATAACTAACAGGTTCAAAATCATATTCAAAATGAACCATTAATTGTTGACTTACCGCCTGTTGTAGCCACCTATCTACTACTGTTGGTATTCCTAATAATCGGGTTTTACCCGGTCCTTTTGGAATGGTTACTCCTAAAATTGAATTTGGCACATAGCTATTTGTGCGAATTGTAGATAATATAAGCGAACGGTTTTCCAATATGTATGCCGAAAGTGCCGTTGTTTTCATACCATCTACGCCGTTCGCTCCTTTATTGCGCTCCACTTGGCGTGTTGCTTTATAAAGGTTTGTTGCTGATAATACCTGTTCAATCATAGATTCAATAATTCGTGTACTCCTGTTGGTTTAAAACTAGGCTAGCTAAGCATCCTAATCGAATTCCAACGTAATTTAATGTTTAGTCCTTCCTTACCCGTGAGACCTGTACAATTCTTGTTGCACCTCGTTTCCTGTAAGTACTATGACTTCTGCTGACTTCTCTACTTAACCAACTCGTAGTTGTAGAGATCTCCCCAGGTAATGGCATCTTCTTTCTCTCAATCCCTGCCGTATCTACATATTTACCCTTTTGTTAATCTTAGGGCGTTACAATGATGTGCTTGCTTACCCAAGTAAATATGCCTCTGTATACGGTTTCTGTTCGTCAGTACCGAGTTTTGTAGTTTCGCTTCCTTCACTCCATGTCTCACGACACACGAGCTTGCGACTTACTAATGCTTCAGGACGTTACTCCTGCGCATAAGGGACTTGCACCCTATAGATTAATTATTTACCTTTCGGTAAAGAAAAGATGCCCATGCTGGGCACACACACCGTGTATAATTAATGGCTATTTTTAGCTTAACCAATGTTTGTTGCTTGTTTACTAGCTTCTGATTTTCCTTCGGAAAATCCTCGCACGCAAACACGCAACTTTCCATACACATTAACGTTACCCACAATATTTAACAGAACAACTCAAAGTAAACTTAATTGTTTACTTTTTTTATTTTTTGTAAACATATACGGTTACTTTTTTATATATTTGTAAATTCATATGTTTACAATTATATTATTTTGTAAACTTAAAGAGTTACAAAAATGAGAAATAAGCAAAAACTTTTAATTGAGCAATTGGACCAAAAACTTCAACCATTCTCTGAAACCAGAAAGGTCCTGGTCCCAGAACGTGGATGGATAAATACAATTCGGACATCACTTAATATGACAATGGCACAACTTGGTGCCAAATTAAATATAACAAGACAAGGAGTAAAAAGAATAGAGGAAAGTGAAGCTAATGGTACGATAACGCTCAATTCTTTAAAAGATGTAGCCAATGCAATTGACTTGAAATTAGTATATGCACTGGTCCCACTAAATGGGACCATAAACGATTTAATTCAAATAAAAGCAAAAAAGCTGGCCCGAAAAATAGTTTTAAGAACTAACCAAAATATGAAATTAGAGGACCAAGGAATTGGAGATGAAAAGATAGCCAAAACCATAAAGGAGCTTGCTAGCGAAATAAAACGAGAGATGAAAAAATCATTATGGGATTAGAATTCGATTATAAAGATGGACAAACACCTTTAGACGAAGAAGAAAAGGAAGGTCTTAAAATAAAGTCTATCACTACTCAAGGAGAACTAGATGAATTTGAGCAATTGAACATTGAAAAAGCAGTTGAATGGACTATTCATTCAAAATTCAAACTTGAAAAAATTTTAACTGAAAAGTTTATGAAAGACTTACACAAAAAAATGTATGGTGATGTATGGAAATGGGCAGGAGAATTTAGAAAGACTGAAAAGAACATTGGAATTCCGTGGACACAAATTGGAATTGAATTAAAAAATTTATTGGACGACACTAAATATTGGATAGATAACAACACTTTTCCACCTGAAGAAATAGCTATAAGATTTAAACATCGCATAGTATCCATTCATTGCTTTCCAAACGGAAATGGAAGACACTCAAGGATGGTGGCTGATATAATTATGGAATCAATATTTGGCAATGAAATATTTTCTTGGCATCAATCAAATATGGTTAAAGCTAACGAAACAAGAAATCAATATATAAAAGCTTTGAGAGAAGCTGATAAAGGAAATTTCAA
Source organism: Mariniflexile litorale (assembly GCF_031128465.2). GTDB lineage: Bacteria > Bacteroidota > Bacteroidia > Flavobacteriales > Flavobacteriaceae > Mariniflexile > Mariniflexile litorale. Next base: position 4,165,341 of record NZ_CP155618.1, read on the forward strand.
ACAGTTAATTGAATTTGCAAAAAACTAATGCCAACAACGTATCCTATAATTTATTGCTAGTTCTAGCCTAATGTCATTAAGTTAAGGATATAATCATTTGATTTTCAACGAATTAATATTGTTTTTAAGTGATTTTATTCGTATATTTATTTGATTATCAACTCAATATAAAGATGAAAAAAAACAGCAATTTTAATTTTCGAGAGATTGAAAGCGGAATTGTTCAGCGACGCATTAAAAAACGAATTTAGAATTTCAGAAAAGTACTTTACCCGTAAACGAAAACAACAATTTTCTACTATCTTATTGCTTATGTTGAATATGCTCCGTAAAAGTCTGTCCTTGGAGTTAGAGAACTTTCTAAGTTTTTTAAAAATAGGTACAACCCGAAAGTTTACCAAAAGTGCTTTTGTACAGGCACGTAAAAAAATAAGCCCTAAAGTCTTCAAACATCTCTCACAGACCTTGATTAAGGAGTTTTATACAGATAATGAGCCAGGTATTAAAACCTGGAAAGGTTTTAGGCTATTGGCAGTAGATGGATCCCGAATTACCCTACCACTGACAAAAGACCTAAAGGCATATTTTGGAGAAACGAAAAACCATACCACCACAAGTATCGTACAGGCAAAGTGCTCCGTTCTATATGACCTGGAAAACAATTACATCATCGATGGGGAACTGGCACCAATAAGCCAAGGAGAACGTGCTATGGCGCTCTCGCACCTGATTTATTGCAAACAAGGTGATCTAATACTTTATGACAGAGGCTATCCCTCGTATGATTTTATAAAGTACCACATTACCAATAATTTGGATTATGTAATCCGCGTAAAGATCAGCTTTAGCAAACTTATTCTCGATTTTGAAAAAAGCAAAAAGAAATCTCAAATAGTTATCATTACCTCTGGTAGATACATAAAACTATCAGATAAAGCCTCAGATAAAACAGCACCTATAAAAGTAAGACTCATAAGGGTAGAACTACCAAAGGGACAAGTTGAAATATTAATGACCTCTTTATTGGATATCAAAAACTACCCCAACAACATGTTCAAATCTCTTTATTATAAACGATGGCGTGTGGAAACGTTTTATGACGAGCTGAAGAACAAGTTGATGGTCGAACATTTCTCTGGGTACTCCAGACAAAGTATCCTACAGGATTTTTACGCCGCTCTATTCATCGGCAACATACAGACCTTAATTGTCAGTGAACTCGAAGATGAAATAGCAGAAAAGAACAAACAAAGAAAATTAAACTATAAAGTTAACACTAACCTCTCTTATGGCTTTTTAAAAAATAGAGTGATAGAATTATTTTTTACAGAAAACCAAATAGAACAACCACTCAATGAACTCAAACAATTGTTTATGGAAAATATGGTACCTATAAGACCCTATCGTTCTTTTAAACGAGATATGGGCAAATACAGATCTCGAACCAAGCCCAAAATAACTAAAAACCAGAAAGATAGTATTTGAAAAACCCTTAACTTAATGACATTAAGTTCTAGCCTACTTACGAAAATCCTTGCGGATTTTCTATTCGGTTTTTATTTGCTAAATTACGTGCTAAACCACGCAACAAACCATATACAACAACGTCAAACTGTCTAAAAACCTATTTTTCAACAACTCACAATTTGCCTTAAAAATCGCTCATTAAAATTGCGTATATCCTTTGTTTTTCATATTTTTATATATGAAATTCATCAACGGCTCTAACAGAAACCAACTCCCACTTTTTGCTTCTTCAATAGATGATGCCATTGCCCAAAACAATGAGGTTAGGCTCATAGACCTTTTTGTAGACAGCCTTAAACTCGCTGATTTTGGATTCGATTTCGATTTTGTCGAAAATGGAAGACCAGCTTACCATCCTTCGGATCTGCTCAAACTATTCATTTACGGATACCTTAATCGCATTCGCTCCTCACGAGTCCTCGAGAAAGAATGTCAACGCAATATTGAGCTTATGTGGCTCTTAAAAAGACTTGTCCCTGATCATAATACTATTGCTAATTTTCGCAAGGACAATACTAAGCCCATTGCTAAGGTTTTTCGTGCCACAGTAAAAATGGCCTCGCACTTTGAGCTTATTGGTGGCACATGGGTCGCTGGAGACAGCACAAAACTTAGAGCACAAAATTCCAAGAAAAACAACTTTAACCCTGCAAAAATAGATCGTCACATTGCATACATTGATGCGCGATTAGAAGAATACGCCTTGGCTTTGTCTAAACAAGATGGAGATACTAATAACAAAAAAGTCATAACTAAAAAGATTAGCAAACACCGTTTACAAAAACAAAAATACATCGCATATCAAAATACCATAGACTCCACTGGAGTAACCCAAATATCGACTTCCGATCCTGATAGTCGTCAAATCATGACCCGAAACAACATCTCGGAAGTAGCCTATACCGTGCAAACAATTGTTGATGCCCGCCATAACATCCCGATTGATTTTAAAGTGACCAACCAAAACGATTCCAAGGCCATGGGAGGCATGCTGCGCAGAACAAAGACCATTTTAAGAACAAACAATTTTACGGCTCTTTTTGATAAAGGATATCACACTGGAAGTGAATTTAAAGCAGCTGATCAATTAGGTATTAAAACACTCGTAGCCATACCTAGTATAGGCAGGGCTTCACAAGCTCCGGACACAAACTACAACTCCGAACACTTTGCCTATTGCAAGGAAAACGACACCTACACATGTCCACAGGGAAACATCCTAAAAAGCAATGGCAGCACCTATAAAGGCAATAATTACACATTCAAGCAGTACAAGACCAAAAAATGTAAAAACTGTCCCGTTAGAGACCTGTGCACCACTGCCAAAGCCAATGGAAAAGTAATACAGCGCAGTGAATACCAACATTACATTGAGCAGAATGCCATAAGAATGAAACAAGATCCAAAGGCTTACAAAAAAAGACAGGCTATCGTAGAGCATCCTTATGGCGTAATAAAAAGACAATGGGGATTTTATTATATCATGACCAAGAAGACCATTGAACATGCCTCGGCAGATGTGGGCCTTATATTTTCTGCATATAACCTGCGTAGAATATTCAACTTAATTGACCACAATTCTCTAAAAGAGTACCTAAAAAGGCTGTTTTTGATTTTTTACACCTATAGGACTGTTTTTAAAGCCTTTTGCCAAACCTATATCAATTCCAAAAACCAAAATATTTACCACAAAAAATATTATATGGTAGCTTAAACCACCTATTTTTACTTAATTTTAAATTAAAAAAATAAAAAACCGATAGTTTTTAGACAAACTGACGTTGTGCTTAATTAAAACAAACCAATATACTTATGAAAAAAACAATTTTACTCATCACTTGCCTACTATCAATTTTTAGTATTTATTCCCAAGTCAATATTGGAAGAAAAAGAGGACTTGGAAATTTATACGTTGTTGAACATAATGACAAACTATATGATATTATAAAAAAAACGACGACTTACTTTGTTGTACCGGATAGTTTAGATTTCAATGAGACAAAAAAAACCATTGAAGAAATTTGGACATTTAATAGTATTAAGTTTATATCCGAAGTTGATTATCAAAAAGGCGAATTAATTTCAACAGACAATTCTATAATCAAGTTTCAGGACAAGAATTACATCAAAACTAAAGAAACAATAGGAAGAAATGATGAGAGAATCGTTGGAACAATTGATTTATACAAATTTCAAATGTTTTATTATGAAGAAGTTTCAAAAAAGAATAACGGGAAAATCAAAAAAGAGATAGGGCAAATTGCTGAGATAATATTCACTCCTGATAACTATTATAGATTTTTAGGAAAAGAGACTGGTTATACTGGCGACTTTGAAATAGGTTATGTAGGAAAACCTAGTTTGTTTAAATCAGGGACAAATGAATTTACCGTTAAAACTAAAGATGATGGCAATAGTTACAAATATCTTAAAACCCCAGAATCATATAATTTTCACTTAGGTTATATTAAAAATTACTTTCAAACTTTGAATAATAAATTAACCGACAATGAAAGTTTAAAAATAAGAGATGAAATTAAAAAGAAAGACAAGTTAAAAGAGCTAAAATCAAAAACACTTTATGTCCCAAATTGGTTATTAAAAGATTATAGTACATTTAAATTAAAAGTAACTAAAGTCCTAAAACCTGAAGAATTATTCGAAGATTATAAATTTGAATTTAAAGTTCTTTCAAATGAAGAATTAAATTCAAAAATTTTAAACAAAGATGAATTCTACTATTTAATGCACACTACATATAATGGAGAAAAAGTCATATCAATTATTAACAGTCTGACAGGTGAAATAATTTATTCAATAGTTGATAACTCTAGTAATCTTATCGAAAAATCTGACTTGAAGGATATTAATAAGTTAATTAAGTAAAAACTATCTACAACAAAGGTAACCGTTGCACAAGCCAATAATTTATAAAAATAGACTTCTATAACTGCCTTTTAAGGCAGTTTGTTTTTTTACGTCACTTTATAGTTAGCTATTTTAAAGTTCCTTAAAAACAATTTTTCGAGCTCGTATACTCTCTTTTTTAAGCAAAATAATAAAGCAAGCATTCCTGCGCCACTTTTCACTCTTTTTTGGGTGAATTTCAGATACTTTTTAAGGTTATAAGCCATAGCCGCCATGTGCATAACCTTATTTGCTTGCTTAATTCCTATAGTATTAATTTTTCTAAGTCCCAGAAACTGGGTGAGCGTTCCAAATACCGGTTCTACCGTACTTTGCCGTTTGCCTTTCATGTAGCGACCTCTGGCACTGTTTACGCGGAGGTTATTCCGTTCGTACTCTTCTACATAATAGGTAATTGTAATACGCTTTTCTTGACTCTTTTTTAAACAGGCACTTCTTAAGGGACAGTCAATGCAAACTTTCTTTGAGGCTCGATATTCTTTCTTTTTATTATTATTTACCCCTTCATAAAAAATCTTTTTAAAAGGGATGATTTGACCCTGTGGACATACATAATGATCCTGCGCCTTGTCATATTTAAACCTTCTGTACCGCCTTTGTAAGTGCCATGAGGTGGAATATAACTCTGTAACCCCTTGGCTTCTAAATAAGCATAGTTCTCGCCACTACTATAGCCCGTGTCGGCTATACAATGATGCCATAATAAACCGTGTTTATGAAGACGTTTTTCTAAGCGATCACAAATATCTGGTAAATACTGACTATCTTTTGCGTCTGCATGATACGCCTTGATATCGGTTATCACATGATGTCCTGTATCCACACTTAACTGACTCATATAATTTAGCTTTCTGGCTTTACCAGGTTTTACACTAATTCGGGCATCGGGATCTGTGGGACTGTAATGGGTTTTATTGGAAGTGTACTTGGAGCCTTTGTTACCCGCACCTGGCGCTGGTCTTGATCTTTACGCCATTTTTTATTTCTACTTTTTATAGCTTGTAATTCACCAGCACTGGCACTTATTTCTTGTTGCGATTTGGGGGCTTTATTAGCTTTGCTTTGTCTTATTGGTGCAACATCTTTATCCATAGCACTTATATGCCTAATACGCTGTAAATGCTGCTCTAAATCTTCTTTAGGAACCTTCAGTTCTAAAGTGTCCATCGAGGCATTTGCTTTTACAGGGGCGGAATCTATGGCTTGGGTATGGCCACTTACCATCCCTTTTGCTACACACATACCGAATACTTGTGTGAAAACGGATTCAAATACTGCTTCTGGATATAATTGACGGGTTCTACTTATAGTGCTATGCCATGGGAGCGGTTCATCGATATCATAACCCAAGAAATAGAGAATATCCAATCGCATGCTGCTATGTTGGATTAAATCTCTATCGCTGATCAGATTCTCTAAATAACCTACCAAGCACAGTTTAAAGAACACCACCGGGTCAATACTTTTTTGTCCGCTATCACCATAATATGGACGCGTGAGTTTATATAAAAATTCTAGATCTAGAACCCCTTTTAAGCGTCTGTAAAAATTGTGATCGGGAACCCGTTCGCTTAACTGAAACTGAGCGAAGAGCTTTTCTTGATAGTCTTTTTTGCCTTGCATAAATAAAGATAGGAAATTTATTAATATCTTAGGCTTGTGCAACAGGCACACCGTGTAAAAAAAATTGCTTATTTCTGTAATTATCATTGTTTTGTCTTTTTTAATTATATTTGTTTCTGTCTGAAAGTTTGTGATTATTTAAGCGCAAATTTCCTTACACAATCACGTTGTAGGTAATTAAAACCAACATTTACGAATGAATGAAAAATTGATAATTATACTGATTGTACTGCTTTACTTTTCGCCGGTATTTTATCAATTATATTTATTATTAAAAGAACGAAAAGAGGAGAATAAGAAACTTTTAAAAAGATTATTACGCTTTACGAAATACAGTTTTTTAATTCTAATTTTAACTTCAATTACGTTTGGAGTTTTGAGTCATACAAACTACTTGAATTACGAAAAACCTATAACTTTTGACAAGTACGACCAAATCACATTTGAGAATTTTAGGGGATTAGAATTTTTCAAAAAGTCACTTTATGGTAACGAGCGATTTGCATATGTTGTTACTTCAATAGATAGTGATATTGATGATAATTCTGTAACTGTAGAATCATTATTCTATCCTTCGCGTTCTTTCGTTTATAAAAAAAATACGAATAGTACAGAACTCTTAACCCACGAAAAGTATCACATCAAAATTACAGAATTGTTTGCTCGAAAAGCAAAACAAGAGATATCTGATTTAAAAACTTTCGATGAAAACAAAATCGAGGGAATAATTAAAGATGTAAAAACAAAAGAAAGAGCTTTTCAAAAAGAGTATGATTACAATACTTTTCACAGTTATGTATTAAGTGAACAAAAAAGATACGAGAAAGAAGTTGATAGTTTATTAACTTCGCTAAACCAATATGAAAATCCAAAAATTATAATTGATGACAAAAATTAAATTTATCCTTGTAGCATTAGTATTCCTAACATTAACTAATTGCAAAACAGAGAAAAATGAATACCCTTTAGATAAAAGATATTGGGATACGACAGACTATAAAGATGTAATCCTTAATTTGAGATTTGGTTATGAAGATGATGAAAAGAAACCGACTTTTGATAATCCTGAGCAAAGAATAATAGTTGAAAAACTAACAGACGAACAAAATTTCAAAGTAGTACTTAAAGACAAAGAATTAGGTATAAAACATCGGAATGCAGTTGCAACCGAATTCTTTGAGCGTTGGAAGGATATGCATCAAATTTACCAAGCAACTGACCGAAAGGATATGTATGTTTATGACATAGAAATGTTGGCTGTTTGGCAATATGGTTTGAGTTTGCAACTTGACTATTTTAAATTAGGAAATGAGGAAATATTAGAAAGTGCAGACGACCCAAATTCTACAAGAGTCAAGAATGTTATTAATTCGAACATTAGAACTTTAATTGACAATTATGTTATCTACTTGGATGAGATAAACGAAGAAAAGGCGTTTTCAGAAAAAGGAAAAGCTAAACTTGCTGACGGGATAGATAAGTACTTTACTCAACTTATTGAACTTTATCCTGACGCAAATTATAGCGGAATGAAAAAGAAAGCGGAATTGATGCTTAAAAAGAGTGAGTCGGACAAAATTAAAACATCATTAACAAAATTAATTGAGTTAATCGATTCAAAACAAAAAACAGAAACGGAAGAATAACTACCTACAAGCCGTGTATAATTAATTGCTTTGGCAAATGCTTATTTGGAAAATTCCTTCGGAATTTTCTCGCGTTCGTTTTGTTTACTAAATTAGTTGCTCAAACACGCAACTAACCATACACAAACACGTTATGTGCATTTGAGAAAATGAAGAACTTTCGACTAACTTTAATTACTGAAAACCAAAATTCTCTTGAAAAAGGGAAAAAGTTTGCGAATTTGATATGCGAAACTCTGAATTGTGAAAACGGATTTGAAATCTCTAAATATGAGAAACTAAAAAACTCTTACCGAATAGGAATTATTGGAAAAATAGCTGACCAAAATAATTCGATTTCGGAATCAATTGAATTGACTGACAGAATTTGTTCGCCTTGGATTATGAATTTTGACCGAACCGAAAATGAAGTGGAATTAATGTTTAATAAATCGGAATTAGCTAATTATCGGAATGAAAATTTCAACACTCTGAATTGGGCAAATTTCGGAATAGAAAAATAATAAAAACTGGCTACAACATAGTATTTTGTGCTTAATTAATATAAGTTGTTCGTTTGTTAGCTTATAACAAGTTAAAATTTATACAAAAAAATCACACATATCTTCATACTTTAAAACACCAAATATAGTATATCAATTAACAGCGGAAATTCAATTTTAACCTGTAGCCCTATTTTAGGACAAGACAGTATAAAAATCCAATGAAAGGGTACTATCTGCCACCCCCACAACTATAATAAAAAACCTGTTAAGAATCTAATTAACAGGTTTTTTTATTATAAAGGAGGTACTTTAACTTATTATATTCATATACCTAACTAATATTTATCTAAAATTATAACGTTCTTTTTCTCCTTTGGAATTTATAAGTTCTATACGCAGAGGTTCGTAAGGTGATTTATTTTTAAGGGCTTCTTGTGCATCTTCGATTGAGTTAATTTTAATATCGTTAATAGATGTGATGATAGCACCTTTTTGTATGCCATTGTTTTTCCAATAATCGGCATATTTTTCATCTAATTCAATAATTTTTAAACCGTTAGATGCTTTTAGCTTTTTTAAATCTTCTTGTTTTGCATTTTTAACAAGACCAACTAAAGGCATCGTTAATGTTTCATTTTTCGTTAAAATAACATCGATAGTTTTTATTGAACCGTCTCTCGACACCTTTAAAGATACTCTATCACCAATACGTTTAGCTCCAATATGTCCTGTTAAATCGGCAAACTTAGAAACTTTAACGTTGTCAATTTCTTTAATAATATCTCCTCTTTTAACACCTGCATTATCTGCTCCTGACTCCTCAACGACACTATCTACATAAATACCTTCAGTATCATTAACTCCTAATTTTTCTGAAAATGCACTATTTAACGAGCCCCCACTAATACCTAGAATACCATTTTGCACATTGCCAAATTCCATAATATCTTCTATAACACGGCGTGCAATATTACTTGGTACAGCAAAAGAATATCCGATATAAGAACCTGTTTGTGATGAAATAGCAGTATTAATACCAATAAGTTCTCCTTGTGTGTTAACCAGTGCTCCACCCGAATTACCTGGGTTTACCGCTGCGTCCGTTTGTATAAAAGATTGTGAACTTGTGCCAGATAAATCTCTAGCTTTTGCACTAATGATACCAGCGGTAACGGTAGATGTTAAGTTAAATGGATTGCCCACAGCTAACACCCATTCGCCAATTTTTGCTTGATCAGAATCTGCAAATGTTACAAATGGTAAATCTTCATCAGCTTTAATTTTTAGTAGAGCAATATCCGTTTTAGGATCTGTACCTACAATTTCAGCTTTATAAGTTTTGTTATTGTTTAGAGTAACGGATAATTCATCTGAATTATTAATAACATGATTATTCGTAATAATATAACCATCGGCATTTATAATGACGCCCGAACCCGTTCCCATTTGAGCACGAGGTGTACTTCTGCCCGAAAATAGATCTTGTAAAGTTAATTGTCCGCTACTTATAGAAACATTTTTAACGTGTACCACCGCATTCACTGCATTTTCAGCAGCCACTGTAAAATCGGGTGTTTCGTAAGCCAAATTATTCACGTTACTGGTGGGTAAAAATGCAGGGGCTGTATTTGAGGTTGTTACAACAAATTCACTTTTTGGTTCTACAAAAATTTTATAAGCACCCAGTGTTAAAGCGCCACCTAATGCCGAAACCAGTACTAATGATAATATCTTCTTCATAAATTTTCAGTTTAAGTTTTAATTTAATAACGATTAAAATTAAATATTTATTGAATCAAGAATTCAACTTTAACGATTTTTAACGTCAGATTTAACTACTATTTAACAATCAAGAAATTAAAAGAGTATATTTCGTATTTAGTGGTATCCTACTATTCCTCCGTTAATTGATATGCATGTAGATGTTATTAGAATAAAATATATGAGCTTTCCATATAAATACAATACTAGTTTATATAATTACCTCATAAAAAAAGCCGCAAATTGCGGCTTTTTTAAACATCTATCGTTCAATCTATTGAGCTTCTAAAGCATCAACTTTTTCTTTCATTTGTTTTTGCTTAACAGTATCACCAAGAATACTATAAATATTCATTAATGTTTTAGCTGCGCTAATGTTTTTAGAATCAATTTCTAATGCTTTAGTTAAATACGGGATCGCACTTTTATATAAATCTTGACGTTGGCCTCTTAGTTCATCATAACGTAAATCGTCTTTTTTAGAACTTCCCAAACCATTCATTTCTTTAATGATGCCTTCTTCCTTTGATAAAATTAAAGCTGCCAAATTTATGTAAGCATTAATGTACTCTGGGTTTAATGCTATCGTTTTTTCATAATACGCTTTAGCTTCTTCTGGTTGACCAGATTCTGCTGCAATAACACCCAAATTATATTGTAACTCGGGATTGTTAGGTTCCATTTGAGTTGCTTTCTCTAATAAACCCTTAAATTTATCCGTATTACCCATTTTATAATGAACATTCGCTTCCGATAAAATTAAATTAACATCATTTGGGCTTTCTGCTCTTGCTTCCTTCATAGCTGCTATAGCCTTTTCATCATCACCTTTGTTAACATAAATAAGAGCTACATTTTTTACGATTTCTGGCTTTTTAGACTCGGTAATTCGCTCTCCTGGATTGGTATGGCTCTTCGCTTTAACATAAAGATCGCGCGTGTTTTTGTCTAAAATTTCTTCATCACCTGTTTCAACATTTGTTGCAAAATACTGTTTTTCGATACCTGTATACCCTAACTGCTTAAGTTCTTCATATAAGCTTAAAGCTCTATCAAATTCTTGAACATTCACAGCGGTTGATGCTGCGTAATAAAGAAATAAAGTGTCTTTTGTACTTAATCTATAGGCTTTTTCAAAATATTTAGAGGCTATTGAATAATCTTTACCCTCGTAAGATTTATTTCCTTTTGTTAATATACCATTAACCATCGTTTGCTTTAATTCTGAAACCTCTGAATTATATCCTGTTTTTACATTTCCTAAACTTTCTAAAGCGGCATCAAGATCGTCCATGGAACCAGCTCCGCCAGCATATAAAGCCTGGGCATTTAAATAATAATATTGCGCTTTAAGTTTATCGTCCATAGAAGACATTAAAGCCTCTGCTTGTTTTAAAGCTGCTTTAGCTTCAGCATAGTTTTTTCCTGATATAGCTTTATCGGCAGATCTCAGTTCTTTTTTTTGTGCAAATGAAAATGCACTAACTGAAAATGCTAAAGCTATGATAATCTGTTTCTTCATTTTAATAATATTTAATTTAATTTTCTGTGATATTTTCGTCTAAGTCAGTATCAATAGCTGTGCCATCCTCTGAAATTCCAGTGTTTTCAAGACCTTCTTCAGATTCATCTATTTCATCTTCATCGTGCATTACCTTAGCAACAGCAGCAATAGAATCGTTATTCTTTAGATTGATTAATTTAACACCTTGGGTCGCTCTCCCCATAACTCTTAAATTTTTAACTCCTAATCTAATAGCTATCCCCGATTTGTTAATAATCATCAAATCATCACTATCAGTAACGCTTTTAATAGACACTAATTTACCTGTTTTTTCGGTAATAGAAATGGTTTTGACTCCTTTTCCTCCGCGGTTAGTAACTCTATATACTGGCTCGCCATCTTCTGGATCATCAATATAGGTACGTTTTCCATAACCATTTTCAGAGACTACTAGTACCGATTCTTCTTGAGAATTCTCAATAGTAACCATACCAATGACCTCATCATTCTTATCGGCAAGAGTAATACCTCTAACACCTGAAGCACCGCGACCCATTGGGCGAGTTTTAGCTTCTTCAAAACGAATGGCTTTACCTGATTTAAGAGCTAACATCACTTGGCTATTGCCAGTTGTTAAACGTGCTTCTAATAAAATATCATCTTCTTTAATGGTAATAGCGTTGATACCATTAGTTCTTGGACGTGAATATTGCTCTAAAGATGTCTTTTTAACCTGTCCTTTTTTAGTAGCCATAATAACATAATGACTATTTATATAGTCTTCATCTTTAAGATCTTGGGTACAAATAAATGCTTTAACCGTATCGTCTTGTTCAATATTTATTAAATTTTGAATAGCGCGACCTTTAGACGTTTTACTACCTTCAGGAATTTCATAAACACGCATCCAGAAACATTTTCCTTTTTGGGTGAAGAATAACATGTATTGGTGATTAGTCCCTACAAATAAATGCTCTAAGAAATCTTCATTTCGTGTTGTTGATGCTTTTTGACCAACACCTCCCCTATTTTGTGTTTTGTATTCAGATAAAGATGTACGTTTAATATAACCCGCATGAGAAATAGTAATCACTACTTTTTCATCAGGAATCATGTCTTCAATACTTAAATCACCACCTGCATATTCAATAATTGAACGACGCTCATCGCCATATTTATCTCTTACAACAGCTAATTCGTCTTTAATAATTTCCATTCGACGCTCTTTCTTTTCTAAGATATCTTTTAAGTCGATGATGGTTTTCATAATTTCTTCATATTCAGAACGCAATTTATCTTGCTCTAAACCTGTAAGTTGACGCAAACGCATCTCTACAATAGCTCTAGCCTGAATTTCTGAAAGTTTGAAACGGGTTATTAAGTTTTCTCTAGCCTCATCTGCATTTGAAGATGCTCTAATTATTTTGATAACTTCATCAATATTATCAGAAGCAATAATTAGTCCTTCTAATATATGAGCACGTTCTTCAGCTTTACGTAATTCGTATGTAGTACGTCTTACAACCACTTCATGTCTGTGTTCAACAAAATAGTGAATTAACTCTTTCAAGTTTAAAAGTTGCGGACGCCCCTTTACTAGTGCAATATTATTAACACTAAACGACGATTGTAATGCCGTGTATTTGTATAGTTTATTAAGTATGATGTTTGGTATGGCATCACGTTTTAAAACGTAAACGATACGCATACCATTTCTATCTGATTCGTCTCTAATAGTAGCAATACCATCCAGTTTTTTCTCATTTACCAAATCAGCAGTTTTTTTAATCATTTCTGCCTTATTAACTTGATAAGGTATTTCGGTAACAATAATGCATTCACGGCCTTGAACTTCTTCAATAATGGCTTTTGCACGCATTACAATACGACCTCTACCTGTATGAAACGCTTCTTTAACACCATCGTACCCATATATAGTACCTCCTGTTGGAAAATCTGGCGCTTTAACGTGTTTAATTAACTCGTCTATTTCTATATCGTTATTTTCAATATAAGCAATAGTACCATTAATTACTTCGGTTAAATTGTGAGGTGGCATATTGGTTGCCATACCTACTGCTATTCCAGAAGCTCCATTTATTAAAAGTCCTGGAATACGAGTTGGTAATACGGTTGGTTCTTGTAAGGTATCATCAAAATTCAATTTGTGGTCAACAGTTTCTTTATCGATATCTGCCAACATATCCTCCGATATTTTACGCATACGCGCCTCGGTATAACGCATTGCTGCCGGACTATCACCATCTATAGAACCAAAGTTTCCTTGGCCATCAACTAGCATATATCGTAAACTCCATTCTTGAGCCATACGCACCATGGCATCGTAAACCGATGTATCACCGTGTGGGTGATATTTACCTAAAACCTCTCCAACTATTCTTGCAGACTTTTTATGTGCGCCTGTTGCTCTAATACCTAGTTCGTGCATGCCAAAAAGTACACGTCTATGAACTGGTTTTAATCCATCTCTTACATCTGGTAAAGCTCGTGACACAATGACCGACATTGAATAATCAATGTAAGCTGTTTTCATCTCATCTTCAATATTAATAGGGATCAATTTTTCTCCTTCTGCCATAAATAATTTAATTAAGTTTTATGAGTTTTTCAAAACATGCTAATATACGGATTTCAATAGTTATGATACCCCTTATATATCATATTTTCGTGTTTTTTATTAACAATTATGCATGCTTTTTTCGTTAATAAATATGCAGTGTAAAATTTTGATTTTATAAAGATTTTTTCGTCTATTAGCAACTTTCACACATTTTAAGGTATAGTTTTTGCCGTTAGTAAAATGTTTTAGTATTTTTAATGCAGAAAGGAAACTAACTATGGATGATAATTTTTCCCCAAGAGTAAAAGATGTAATTGCTTTTAGCAAAGAAGAAGCACTACGATTAGGTCACGATTTTATTGGGACGGAACACTTAATGCTTGGCCTTTTACGTGATGGTGATGGTAAGGCGATAAATATTTTAAATGCGTTGGATATAGATTTAAATCATCTGAGACGCAAAGTAGAGATCTTAAGTCCTGCTAACCCGAATATTTTGACAGGTTCAAACAAAAAAATGAACCTACACCTTACTAGGCAGGCAGAGCGCGCTTTAAAGACAACGTTTTTAGAAGCAAAGCTATTTCAAAGCACCTCTATAAATACAGCTCACTTATTGCTTTGTATTTTAAGGAATGAAAACGACCCTACTACCAAGCTTTTAAATAAGCTTAAAGTTGATTACGATAATGTTAAAGAACAATTTAAACTTATGATAACAAACGATAGCGACTATATAGAACCAAAAGCAGAATCTTTTCAAGATGATGACTCTCATATTGAAGACGATGCATCAAAAGATATTTTTAATTCACCCGCAAGTAAAACAAACAAAAAATCTAAAACCCCTGTTTTAGATAATTTTGGTCGCGACTTAACTGCCATGGCAGAAGAAGGCAAACTAGACCCTGTGGTAGGTAGAGAAAAAGAAATTGAACGCGTCTCACAAATTTTAAGTAGAAGAAAGAAAAACAATCCATTATTAATTGGGGAACCAGGGGTTGGTAAATCGGCCATTGCCGAGGGTTTAGCCCTTCGCATTGTAAAAAGAAAAGTATCTAGAATTCTTTTCGGAAAACGTGTTGTTACTTTAGATTTAGCAAGTTTAGTAGCTGGAACTAAATACAGAGGACAGTTTGAAGAGCGCATGAAAGCGGTTATGAATGAACTTGAAAAAAATGACGATGTTATTTTGTTTATTGACGAAATTCACACCATTGTTGGAGCTGGTGGCGCTACTGGAAGTTTAGATGCTTCCAATATGTTTAAACCCGCTTTGGCTCGTGGCGAAATTCAATGTATTGGTGCTACAACCTTAGATGAATACCGCCAATATATTGAAAAAGATGGTGCCCTAGAACGTCGTTTCCAAAAAGTAATTGTGGAACCAACTACGGTTGAGGAAACCATTGAAATTCTTAACAATATTAAAGCCAAATACGAAGAACACCATAATGTGGAATACACACCCCAAGCTATTGAAGCTTGCGTAAAATTAACGAGTCGTTATATGACTGAGCGTTTTTTACCTGACAAGGCTATTGATGCTTTAGATGAAGCGGGATCGCGTGTTCATATTACTAATATTGAGGTGCCAAAACAAATTATTGAGCTGGAAAAACAACTTGAAATCGTAAAAGAATCAAAAAACTCCGTTGTTAAAAAGCAAAAATATGAAGAAGCAGCTAAACTTAGAGATGACGAAAAACGTCTTGAAAAAGAATTAGCAATTGCTCAAGAAAAATGGGACGAAGACACGAAACAACATCGTGAAATTGTTACTGAAGATAATGTTGCCGATGTGGTTTCGATGATGACTGGCATCCCTGTAAACAGAATTGCTCAAACTGAAATTAATAAATTAGCCGAATTACCTGAACTTATAAAAGGTAAAGTGATTGGTCAAGACGATGCCGTTGCCAAGGTTGTTAAAGCCATACAACGTAACCGTGCTGGACTTAAAGACCCAAATAAACCCATTGGTTCGTTTATATTTTTAGGACAAACTGGTGTTGGGAAAACACAATTAGCTAAAGTATTGTCTCGTGAATTATTTGATAGTGAAGATTCGCTTGTAAGAATTGACATGAGTGAATATATGGAGAAATTTGCTATATCTAGATTAGTTGGAGCGCCTCCAGGATACGTTGGTTACGAAGAAGGCGGACAATTAACCGAAAAAGTAAGACGCAAACCTTATGCTGTTATTCTTTTAGATGAAATTGAAAAAGCACATCCAGATGTATTTAACATGCTCCTACAAGTGCTGGACGATGGCTATTTAACCGATAGTTTAGGTCGAAAAATAGACTTTAGAAACACCATCATCATCATGACATCTAATATTGGAGCTCGTAAGCTTAAAGATTTTGGAATGGGTATTGGTTTTGGAACTGCCTCGCAAAAAGCACAAGAAGATGCTAATACCAAAAGCGTTATTGAAAATGCTTTGAAAAAATCATTCGCACCAGAGTTTTTAAATAGAATTGACGATGTAGTGGTTTTTAATCCTTTAGAAAAAGAAGACATCAATAAAATTATCGATATTGAACTTGGTAAACTTCTTTTAAGAATTAAAGATTTAGGATATCATTTAAAATTGAGTGATAAAGCCAAAGATTATATTGCCGATAAAGGTTTTGATAAGCAATATGGTGCACGCCCTTTAAAACGAGCTATTCAAAAATACGTTGAAGACGCTCTGGCAGAAGAAATTATTACTTCTCATGTTAAAGAAGGAGACAGTATTAATATTGATTTAGATGAAACAGCTCAGGAACTCAATATTAGTATTGATAAGGCTGAAAAACCTGCTGAATCTTAAACAAGATATTTATAAATAAAAAAACTCGAAAAGTTATTTTCGAGTTTTTTTATGCCTTTATTTTTTAACTTTTTTATTAAGATTAATTGCGAGGTTTAGGCACCTGTGATTAGCTAATACAAAAAGCACAGAAAATACTTGGGATTTTGGTACGTAGGAGACTAGAACTAGCAATTAATTTTATACCACATTGTACGCCAGGTTTTATTTAGTTAAATTTTCTATACACTTCTCTCTTATTCGCCAGATTTGATTAAAATCAATTTCCGAGTTGCCCTCTTTCAACCATTTTTTTATAAACCCCTTGTGATAATTAACTTTAAATTTTGAAACTTGTTCTGGTTTAATTTTTTTTTCTTGAATTATATCTTTTTCAATTTTTTGAAATTCGGATTTCTTTGTTGTTAAATCTATTCGATTGCCATTAATCTTTAAATAACAATGTGCCTCTGGAATAAAATCAATAGAGTTATTGGTTAATTCAGTTCCGATTTCCGGGGTATTCAATTCGTTCATTCGATAAATTCCGAGAATCAAGTCAATATTCGGAATATTATTTAAATCAGCAATCCTTTTTAAGACAGCGTGTTTTGAGCTACAAGTTCCTTTCTTTTCGGATAAAACTAATCCAAGTTCAGTCCGATTTTTATTCCGTCCGTATGGTAAATTTTTAATGAATTCAGTTAATTCATTCCACGAATTTATTCCGTTGCCTTTTGCAAGTTTAGTCAGTTCGTCATTTGATGATAATTTGTAATCTGTGTTCATTACTTAATTTTCATAAAACTATTAAATAGGCACGGAATATGAATTTTTAATTTCTCCCATAACAAAGGTGCTATGAGCACTTCCTATATTTTGCAAGCTTCCTAAATGATTTAAAACAAAATTCTGATAGGACTTCATATCACTCACCATTATTTTTAGAAAAAAATCATAATCTCCCGAAATATTATAACATTCGGTGACTTCTTCTAACAAAAGAATATCTTTTACAAATTGATTCCCTATCTCTCTCGTATGCTCCTTCAACCGAATATTACAGAAAACCATCAAGCCTCTGTTTAACTTTTCTGCATCTAAAACAGCAATATAATTTTTAATATAGCCTCCTTTTTCTAACTTCTTTATACGTTCAAAAACTGGTGTTGTTGATAAATTAACCTTAGATGCTAACTCTTTAGTTGTTAAGTTAGACTTCGCTTGTAGCAATTTCAAGATCCGTATGTCAATTTCATCTAATGGTGGTACAGAATTTTTTTCTAACAAGCTCATATTTTATTCACTACAAAAGATTATTAATCTTTAATTATATTCAAAATTAGTAAATAGACCCAAATAAATAGCAATATTATAATATTTTATTCTTTAAATATAACTTTGAACAGATATTAAACCTATAAAATATTATGAAAACTACCATTTTAGGGTATCCAAGAATTGGAAGCCAACGCGAATTAAAAAAGGCATGTGAAGCCTTTTGGTCTGGAAAAACAGATAAAGATGAGTTATTAAAAATAGCTTCAGAATTAAAAAAACAAAATTGGAAACAACAACAGCACCTTGGAATTGATTTAATTCCTTCCAACGATTTTTCGTTTTACGACCAAGTTTTAGATGCCTCATTAACCTTTGGATGCATTCCCAAACGTTATCAAGATTTTGATAAAAACAATTTTCTAGAATTATACTTCGCTATGGCAAGAGGACATCAAAAAGACAACAAAGATGTTACCGCTATGGAAATGACCAAATGGTTTGATACCAACTACCATTATATAGTACCTGAATTTGAAAAAAACCAACACTTTGAATTCTTTTCTAAAAAAGTTGTAGAAGAATATAAAGAAGCCTTGGCTTTAGGTATTAAAACAAAACCCGTATTAATGGGTCCTGTAACGTTTTTACTATTAGGAAAAGAAAAAGAAACGGGGTTTCATAAACTTGATTTATTAGATAAATTACTTCCTGTTTATTATGAAATTATAACAGAATTAACAAATTTAGATGTTGAATACATCCAATTTGACGAACCTTGTTTGGCACTTAATCTTTCACAAAAAGAAAGAGAAGCTATAACGACTACTTACAAAACATTTCATACTAAGTTCCCAAAGTTAAAAATATATCTAGCCAATTATTTTGACTGTTACGGCGAAAATTTAGACATGGCACTTCAACTTCCTGTAGACACATTGCATTTAGATTTAGTTAGATGTCCATCACAACTAGACGATATTCTACAATCTAAACATTACAATCCTAAAACAAAATTAGCACTAGGGCTTATAGATGGCAGAAACATTTGGAAGAACGATTTTGAAGCCTCTTTAAAAATCATTAAAAAAGTAACTAATACAATCAATCCTGAAAACTTATGGATTTCAGCATCATGTTCGCTGTTACATACCCCGTACGATTTAGATTTAGAAATCAATTTACCAAACGAAATAAAACAATGGCTCGCCTTTGCAAAACAAAAGTTAGAGGAGATAACCACACTAAAAGCGCTTTCTTCTTCTGACAATGAAAGTTATCTTTCGCTTTTTGAAGAAAACAAACTAGCCAATCTAACACGTAAAAACTCCAAACTCATTCATAACCAACTGGTAAAAGAGCGTATATCTAATCTTAAAGATGCCGATAGCCGTCGAGAAAACAATTTTTCAATTAGGCAAGCCACTCAAAAAGCAGCATTAAACTTACCTTTATACCCCACCACAACTATTGGATCTTTTCCACAAACCAAAGAAGTTCGAAGCTGGCGTTTAAACCATAAAAAAGGTATTTTGTCCCAAGAAGAATACAATGCTTTAATTGCTAAAGAAATAGAAGATTCCATTCGTTTTCAAGAAGATATTGGTCTTGACGTATTGGTTCATGGTGAATTTGAACGTAATGACATGGTTGAATATTTTGGCGAAAAACTAAACGGATTTGCTTTTAGCGCCTATGGTTGGGTGCAAAGCTACGGGAGCCGCTGTGTAAAACCTCCTATTTTATTTGGTGATGTATCTCGCGAAAAACCAATGACGGTGGCTTGGTCTACCTATGCACAAAGCCTAACCAATATTCCTGTAAAAGGGATGTTAACGGGACCTGTTACCATATTACAATGGTCTTTTGTGAGAAACGATCAACCCAGAGCAACCACCTGTAACCAAATCGCTTTAGCTATTCGAGATGAAGTTGTTGATCTTGAAAAAAATGGTTTAAAAATAATTCAAATAGATGAACCAGCCATTCGAGAGGGTTTACCATTAAGAAAAGAAGATTGGAACCACTACTTAAATTGGGCGGTAAAGGCATTTAGAATTTCGGCAAGTGGTGTAAAAGATGAAACCCAAATTCATACACACATGTGTTATTCTGAATTTAATGATATTATTTCGAATATTGCCGATATGGATGCCGACGTTATAACCATTGAAACCTCACGCTCTGAAATGGAATTATTAGATGCTTTTGTAAACTTCCAATATCCTAATGAAATTGGACCAGGGGTTTATGACATTCATTCGCCAAGAATACCTACTCTAGAAGAAATTGAAGCATTACTAATGAAAGCTAGCAATGTATTACCCAACCAACATATTTGGGTAAATCCTGATTGCGGACTAAAAACTAGAGATTGGCCAGAAACAAAAGAAGCATTAAAAAACTTAGTTAAAGCAGCTTCCAATTTGCGAAAAAAAGAATTGAATCTCGCTTAATTAACATACACACCTGAACTCTTAAATTTCAATTAGAGTTCAGGTTTTATTCTTCTTTAGGTACTCGAAATAGCAAAAGAATTCCAGCTAAAAAGAATACAAACAGGAATAAAATACCATTTCGCATACTACCAGTAATTTGGTCAATGGAAGCAAAAATGACCATCCCTATAACAATACCAATTTTTTCAGCAACGTCATAAAAACTAAAATACGATGTTGTATCATCAGTTTCTGGTAAAAACTTAGAGTAAGTCGATCTTGCCAAAGCTTGAATACCTCCCATAACTAAACCAACCATAGACGCTGCTATGTAAAATTGCACAGGTGTTTCCATAAAATAGGCATAGAAACACAAACACATCCAAATAGAATTAACAAAAATCAATGTTTTTATGTTTCCAAATTTATCGGACGCTTTGGATGTTAAAATGGCTCCAACTATGGCAACTAACTGTATAATTAATATACTAACTATAAGTCCTGTTGTTTTTTCACCACTATCCCCCCATGCTATTTCTTCTTCACCAAAATAAACAGCAACCAACATAATGGTTTGAACCGCCATACTAAATACAAAAAAAGCATACAAATAACGTTTCAATCTCAAATTTTGCTTAAGCTGTAACCAAACCAGTCGTAATTCTTTTAGTCCGTTAAAAACAACAGCCGTTGTTACTTTATGCCCTGAAGATGTGCCTTTAGGTAAAAAATAAAAAGAGTACTGACTAAACAATGCCCACCATACCCCTACTGTGATAAAAGAATAACGCATCATTTGCATCTTAGCAGCTCCATCATCTTGAGTCATCACCATAGCCAAATTAACTATAAGTAAAATAACGCTTCCTGCGTATCCCAACGAAAACCCTTTAGCACTTACTTCATCTTGTTGCTCTGGAAATGCAATATCAGGCAAATAGGAATTGTAAAAAACCAAACTCCCCCAGTAACCAATTAAACCCATAAAATAAAAAACCAAGCTTATATGAATTCTATCTGGTGTAATATCAAACCAATATAAACCGATACAACCTATGCTACCCACGTAACAAAAGAATTTCAAAAAGTTCTTTTTATTCCCTACATAATCAGCAATACCTGATAATATGGGTGATGTAATAGCTACTACCAAAAAAGTAAAAGCAGTTACAAACGTTATCAATGCCGTACTTTTAAACTCCATACCAAAGGCATGAACCTCTTTTATTTCACTTAAAAATAACGCTGAATAAAATATGGGGAATATAGAGGAGGCAATGGTTAAAGTATAAACAGAGTTTGCCCAATCATAAAATGCCCATGCATTAAGAAGTTTTTTGCTTCCTTTTTCTAATAGTGCCATAAATAAAAAGCTGCTCTTTTATGAGCAGCTTCAAAGAAAGTAAAAATTTTTTAATTCTGTCTTAACTAAATATTATTTGAATGAAGTCACCCCAAATTTAGCGGCTTCTTTTCTAGCCTCTGGTGCTAAATTAGTAAGATTAGCTATTCTAGAATCGTTTGACGGGTGTGTACTTAATAATTCTGGTGGTGCTTGACCTCCACTATTTGCACTCATACGTTTCCAAAGTTCAGCAGCTTCTTCTGGGTTATAACCAGCAATCGCCATTAAATACAATCCAATTTTATCGGCTTCAGTTTCATGAGCTCTACTGAAAGGTAACATCAACCCTACTTCAGAACCAACACCATAATATTGATTAAAAGCATTTCTAGATTGCTCATCTTTAATAGCTACATTTCCTGCAATAGCAACGCCTTGCTGTACGTAAGCAGCACTCATACGTTGTTGACCGTGATTAGCTAAAGCATGAGCCACCTCATGCCCCATAACCGCCGCTAAACCTGCTTCATTTTTTGTAATTGGTAAAATACCCGTATAAACCACTATTTTTCCACCTGGCATACACCAAGCATTAACAGTCGCATCATTAACTAAATTATACTCCCATTTGTAATCATTTAAATAACCTACATGTCCATTGGCAGTTAGCCAACGCTCGGCAGCTACGGCAATTTTTTGACCTACATTGGTTACCATTTTTGCATCTGAAGTACCAGTAACAACCTTGTTCTCAGATAAAAATTGGTCATATTGAGCAAAAGCTGTTGGAAATAATTGAGAATTTGGCACCAATGCCATTGTTTTTTTCCCTGTGAAAGGGTTTGTTGCACACGAAACTATTAAAACTATAGTTCCTAATATTATAAATGCATTTTTCAGTTTCATCTTTATTGTTTTAATTATTCAATAAAAGTACAAAATTGCACCTTTAAGTTTTTATACAATTTTATTTTTATTTTTTATAATTACTTTTTCAAAATGTTATGTATCCTATTTAATTTCGACCTATTAAAAAAAGACAATGAAGAAATTAATGATTTTCTGCATCACCTTAGTACTATTTAATTGCAATAGTAATGCCCAAAAAGAAAAGAAAACGTCATTTAAAGTATCAAAAACAGATGCTGAATGGAAAGCTGAATTATCGGAAATAGAATATAATGTCCTGAGAAAAGCAGGAACAGAACGTGCTTTTTCTAGTCCACTAAATAAAAACTCAAAAAAAGGAACTTATGTATGTGCTGCTTGTGGCACGCCACTATTCAAAAGTGAACATAAATTTGACTCTGGTACGGGATGGCCTAGTTTTGACAGAGAAATAAAGGGTAATGTTGCTTTTGGCAAAGATAGTGATTTAGGTTATTCTCGGGATGAAGAGCATTGTGCCACCTGTGGCGGTCACTTAGGACATGTTTTTAATGATGGTCCTAAAAATACTACCGGAAAAAGACATTGTATAAATGGTGCCGCACTTAAATTTATTTCTGAATAAATAAATGAATACCTTTACTATATGGAAAGCTATTTAGTAAGTGTTGTTAAGCAATTTGAATATTATAAAAGTTTAGGCGATAAAACTTTTAATCAATTAACTTTTGAAGAAATACAATGGCAAAGTAATGAAGCTTCAAACTCCATTTCGGTTATTGTAAAACATATTATAGGTAACATGTCAAGCCGTTGGACTCATTTTTTAACCGAAGATGGAGAAAAATCTTGGCGTAATCGCGACGCAGAATTTGAAGATACCTACACTTCCAAAGAAGATTTAATAGCTTCATGGGAAAGTGGATGGTTTTGTTTATTTAGTGCTTTAAAATCTTTGGAAAAAAAAGATTTAGAGCGCATAATTTACATTAGAAATGAAGGACATACTGTTATTGAAGCCATTAACAGGCAATTAGCACATTACCCCTACCATATTGGACAAATCGTATTTTTAGGAAAGCTTTTAAAAGATGAACAGTGGTTATCGTTATCAATTCCTAAAGGAAATTCTTCAAAATACAATGAAGATAAATTTAATAAAGAAAAAGGCCGACGCCATTTTACGGATGATTTGTGATGATTATTTAGAGGTGCAAAGGTTCAAAGTTGCAAAGGTGCAAAGTTGCAAAGGTGCAAAGGTGCAAAGGTGCTAAGTAAAATAGTTTAACTTTTAAGTTTCTTTTTAAACGGACGTATAATTAATCTAGCTTCTCTATCAAATCGAATATAATTATATACCCAATTTATAAAAACCACCATACGGTTTCTAAAGCCTATTAAAAAAAACAGGTGAACAAACATCCAAACATACCAGGCAAAAACACCTTGAAATTTGAATTTTGGTAAATCTACAACCGCTTTATTCCTTCCTATAGTTGCCATAGCTCCTTTATCATTATAAACAAATGGTTGCATGGGTTGCTCTTCAATTAACCGAACCATATTTTCACCCAATTGTTTTCCTTGTTGAATGGCTGGTTGCGCCATCATAGGTAAGCCCTGAGGGCATTCATTAGTAATCATACAAGCAATATCACCAATGGCAAAAATATTTTTTAGTCCTTTTACCTGGTTGAATTCATCTACAATTAATCGGTCGCTTTTAGTAACAAATTCGCCAGCATCCAATCCTTTTATGTTGGCTCCTTTTACACCTGCCGCCCAAACTAAAGTAGCGGTTTCAAAGGTTAAATCGGTATTGGTAGTAACGGTTTTACCATCATAGTTAGTCACTCTTACATTCTTCCAAACATTAACTCCTAACTTTTCCAAGAAATCTTCGGCTTTTTCAGAGGCCTGAGCACTCATTCCCTTTAAAATACAGTCGCTGGATTGAATGATATGAATTTGCGCTAAACGTGTATCTAAATCGGGATAATCTTTAGGCAGAATCCCCTTTTTAATTTCAGCCAAAGCACCTGCAAGTTCAACACCAGTTGGCCCACCTCCTACAATAACAAAATTCATTAATGCGTTACGTTCGTTTAAATCGGAAGTCAATAAAGCATCTTCAAAATTTTCCAATATTAAACTTCTTAAGTTTAAAGATTCAGGTATGGTTTTCATAGCCATACTCTTCTTTTCAATTTCGGTGTTTCCAAAATAATTAGTTTCAGCACCTGAAGCTACAACCAAATAATCAAACTTGAGTTCTCCAATATTAGTTAAAACTTTATTTTCTAATGTGTTTATCTCTTCAACATTGGCCAATCTAAAATGAAAATTCGGGAAATCTTTTAATATCTTCCGAATGGGATATGCTATAGAATCGGGCTCCAAACCACCTGTAGACACCTGATAAAGAAGTGGTTGAAATGTATGATAGTTATGTTTGTCTAGTAAAACGACCTGTACTTCTTGCTTCGATAGTTTTTTTGCCAACGCAACGCCCGCAAAACCACCACCTATAATTACGATGCGAGGAAAACTTGTTCTTGGTATATTCATAAAGTTAAACTTATAACAAAGGTAATAAAAGATATAAATTTATAGACTTCTAAATTCTTTATTCAAATTAGGTTTCGTAAATTCGTAGGCTGAAATAACGATTAAAAAAATCTCATGAGTAAATACGATATTATTGTTCTTGGAAGTGGCCCTGGCGGTTATGTTGCAGCTATTAGAGCTTCACAATTAGGTTTTAAAACCGCTGTTATTGAAAAAGAAAGCCTTGGTGGTGTATGTTTAAATTGGGGATGTATCCCAACTAAAGCATTGTTAAAATCTGCTCAAGTATTTGAATATCTTAAGCATGCAGATGACTATGGTTTATCTGTTAAAGAATATGATAAAGATTTTAATGCTGTTGTTAATCGGAGCCGAGGTGTTGCCGATGGTATGAGTAAAGGTGTTCAATTCTTAATGAAAAAGAACAAAATAGACGTTATTAACGGTTATGGAAAACTTAAACCAGGTAAAAAAATAGATGTTGATGGTACTGAATACAGTGCAGATCACATTATCATAGCTACTGGAGCCCGTTCTCGTGAGTTGCCTAACTTACCACAAGATGGTAAAAAAGTGATTGGATATAGAGAAGCGATGAGCTTACCAAACCAACCTAAAAAAATGATTGTTGTAGGTTCTGGAGCGATTGGTGTGGAATTCGCTTATTTCTATAATTCTATGGGTACAGAAGTTACTGTTGTAGAATATTTACCAAACGTAGTACCTGTTGAAGATGAAGATGTATCTAAACAATTAGAAAAATCTTTTAAGAAAAGTGGTATTAATGTCATGACTTCTGCCGAAGTTACTAAAGTAGACACATCTGGTGATGGTGTTAAAGCTACCGTTAAAACGAGTAAGGGCGAAGAAGTTTTAGAAGCCGATATTATTTTATCTGCTGTTGGAATAAAAACAAATATTGAAAACATTGGTTTGGAAGATGTTGGAATTGTTGTGGATCGCGATAAAATTTTAGTAAACACCTTTTATCAAACCAACATTCCTGGATACTACGCTATTGGAGATGTTACACCTGGACAAGCATTAGCACACGTTGCTTCGGCTGAAGGGATTTTATGTGTTGAAAAAATTGCTGGACAACATGTGGAGGCTTTAGATTATGGAAATATCCCAGGTTGTACTTACTGCACTCCTGAAATTGCTAGTGTTGGATTAACAGAAAAACAAGCTAAGGAAAAAGGATTGGATATTAAAGTTGGAAAATTCCCATTCTCTGCTTCTGGTAAAGCAAGTGCTAGTGGTAACAAAGATGGTTTTGTAAAAGTAATTTTTGATGCTAAATATGGCGAATGGTTAGGTTGCCACATGATTGGTGCTGGTGTAACCGATATGATTGCCGAAGCTGTTTTAGGTAGAAAATTAGAAACTACAGGACACGAAGTATTAAAAACAGTACATCCACACCCTACCATGAGTGAAGCGGTTATGGAAGCTGTTGCTGCTGCTTATGATGAAGTAATTCATTTGTAGACTTCTTAAATTATTAGATTTTAGACTTAATTAGATATAAAAGAGGTTGTCTGAAAAGTGTTATTCTGAGTCATATTGAGCCTGTCGAAATATTCAAACTTATTGATAATCCATATCAGTTTCGACAAGCTCAACCTGACAAAGTAAATAAAATACATTTTTCAGACAGCCTCTTTTAATTTTAGAATCTAAATTTTGACCCTAATGTAAAGGAATTTTTAGATCCAAAACTATAATCTGTATTTATTGGCATGTCATCAGTTAACAGGTAATTAAACTTCGCTTCTATCAAAACCCCCTCAAATACATCATATTGAATGCCCATAGTTCCATATACTGAGGGTGGACTTTCAATACCCATAGTATTCGTGTAAAAATCCAATTTTGGACCGATTAAAAAACTCGTATTTTTTGTTATATGATACTTTAACAATAAAGGAAATTCAAATACAGCAAACTCACCACCTACCCTTATTTGCTTTTCTTGCTTAAAAGCCCAATGACTGTTTATCCTAATCTCATTAAAATAATTTGTAGATTCAACCGTAGCTTCTTTTGGGTTATTTAAATTATCTTTCTGCGCGTCTACTTGTGCCACCATGTTTATAGTAAACAACATAAGTGTTAAGATCATTTTAATTTTCATAATAGATAATTTTATTGATTAGTATAAAGCAAATCTATCACGAAGTCTTGTTAAAATTCTAACAAAGAAATCTTAAATATATTGTAAAGTCAAATTATAACATATGAAATATCTTAAGAAGTATATGTGTTCAATTTATAAAAAACTTTGAATAGCTAACTCGTAACTTTGCAAGCCAAAACCAAGAATGACACCTCGGGCATTTGGTGAAATAAATGATTGATGCCGAAATTCTTCTCTATTAAATGTATTAGAAATGTGTACTTCTACTACAGGCGTTTCAATGGCTTTTACAGCATCACCAATCCCAATAGATGTGTGCGTATAAGCAGCAGCGTTTAAAATGATACCATCATAGCTAAATCCTACTTCGTGTAATTTATCAATAAGTTCTCCTTCTATATTCGATTGAAAATAATCTATCTCTGCATCTGGGTATTTACTAACTACTTCCTCTAAAAACTCAGTAAAGGATAAACTACCATATATATTCGGTTCTCTTTTTCCTAACAAATTTAAGTTAGGACCGTTGATGATCATTAATTTTTTCATACCGTAAATATATTAAAAATTGGGCATAAAAAAAGGATGCCAATTGGCACCCTTTTTAATATAAAGTTTGAGTATTATTAAAATCTATATCCAAGACCAACAAATAATCCGCTTATTTTAGAAGAATATCCACTTGGAGCATCTTCAATTAAATTAGCTAAACCCATGTTGTATCTAGCTTCTAAAAATAAGTCTTCTGTAAGATCATAAGCAACACCTGCTTCAATTCCGTAATTGAAAGATTTATATCCTTCTTCTGAATCAAGTAAAAATCCTAAACTAGGACCAACCAATGCGTCAAATTTTTCTGAAAGAGCAATTTTAGCCATTAAAGGAATACTAACTTGATCAAAACCTTCTATTGATACATACAGAACTTCTGGTTGAAAAGTAAAAGAATCAGAAAGACCTATTTCAGCAAAAGCACCAATATAAAATCCTGTTTCAGAACCAGTAAGACTAATACCTTCCATTTTTAATTTGCTTGATGCAAAATCAGCACCAGCTTTCAGTCCAAATGTTGTTTCTTGAGCATTAACATTACTCATTGCAAATACTGCAATTACAGCGCCTAATAATAATTTTTTCATAATTTTTAAATATTTAATTTGATTAATTCGGAACAAACTAAGTTCTTTTTTCTCACACTAGCAAATGAATTCTTATAATTTTTTTCCATTTCATCGGAATAATGTGTATTTCAACGGGTTACGGTTGGGTTGGTATGTCATAAAATTATACTATTTTTACACGTCTCTAATGAGTAAAGTATAAAATTCAGTTAATATAAATTACCTAGGATATCGAATTGTATCTGATATTTATAAAAAATTAAAGAGGATAGATGAAATGGGAAAATGCACTAAATGATTATATACTCTATTTAAAGATAGAACGTGGCTTATCCAAAAATTCTATTGATAACTATCGTTTTGATGTAAAAAAACTCATTAGTTATTTAGAAGATCATCATATGGATGAATCGCCTATTTCAATTAAAGCCGAAACTATTCAACAGTTTATATACCAAACTGCCAAAACGGTGAACTCACGGTCTCAATCACGATTAATCTCTGGCTTACGCAGTTTTTTTGGTTATTTAGTGTTTGAAGATTATATTACAGTAAATCCATTAGAACTTATTGAATCGCCTAAAATAGGCCGCAAATTACCCGACACCCTTTCTGAGGAAGAAATTGACAAACTAATAAACGCTATTGATTTAAGTAAACCCGAAGGTGAACGTAATCGTGCCATGTTAGAAACCTTATACGGTTGTGGGTTGCGCGTAAGCGAACTTATTAGTCTTAAAATTTCAGATTTATTTTTTGAAGAAGGCTTTATTAAAGTAACTGGTAAAGGAGATAAGCAAAGGTTTGTACCTATAATAGGGGTTACTCAAAAATATATTAACATCTATAGAAGTGAAATTCGCAACCACATGGTTATTAAAAATGGCTATGAAGACAACTTATTTTTAAATCGTAGAGGCAAACAACTTACACGAGCTATGGTTTTTACTATTATAAAACAGCTTGCAGAAAAAATCGGATTAAAAAAAAGCATATCACCTCATACTTTTAGGCATTCATTTGCTACACATTTATTACAGAATAATGCCGATTTGAGGTCTATTCAACTTATGTTAGGGCATGAAAGCATCACCACTACCGAAATTTATGTGCATCTCGATAAAAGTCATTTAACTAAAGTTGTAGAGAAATACCATCCTAGGAAGTGACGTTAGGCTTTAGGCAAAAATAAAAAATCCAGCTTGAGCTGGATTTTTTATTTATAATATTAGAGTTAATTACTTCGCAATATTAACCGCTCTTGTTTCTCTAATAACTGTTACTTTAACTTGACCTGGATAGGTCATATCAGTTTGTACTTTTTGAGAAATACTGAACGATAAATCGGCTGCTTTTTGATCGTCTACTTTTTCACTTTCAACAATCACACGTAATTCTCTACCTGCTTGAATGGCATAGGCCTTTTTAACGCCATTAAAACCAAAAGCAATATCTTCCAAATCTTTTAAACGTTGAATATAACTATCTAAAACTTGTCTGCGAGCTCCAGGACGTGCTCCAGAAATAGCATCACAAACTTGAATAATTGGTGAAATTAAAAATTTCATTTCTACTTCATCATGGTGAGCTCCAATAGCATTACATACTTCAGGGATTTCTCCGTATTTTTCCGCCCATTGCATACCAAGAATAGCATGTGGTGTTTCCATGTCCGCCTCGGCATCTGGCACTTTACCAATATCATGTAATAAACCAGCACGTTTTGCAAGTTTTGGATTTAAACCTAATTCTGCAGCCATCACACCACAAAGTTTAGCCACTTCACGCGAGTGTTGTAATAGGTTTTGACCGTAAGAAGAACGATACTTCATTCTCCCTACCATTTTAATAAGTTCTGGATGTAAGTTGTGAATTCCTAGATCTATCACCGTACGCTTACCTACTTCTATAATTTCCTGCTCAATTTGTTTTTTTGTTTTCTCAACTACTTCTTCAATTCTTGCGGGGTGAATTCTACCATCCGTTACTAATTTGTGTAATGATAAACGAGCAATTTCACGTCTTACTGAATCAAAACAAGATAATATAATGGCTTCTGGTGTATCATCAACAATAATTTCTACACCAGTAGCCGCTTCGATGGCACGAATGTTTCGACCTTCACGACCAATAATGCGTCCTTTTACATCATCCGATTCTATGTTAAATACAGATACGCAATTATCAACTGCTTCTTCTGTACCTATGCGTTGAATGGTGTTAATAATGATTTTTTTAGCATCTTGTTCAGCAGTTAATTTAGCTTCTTCCATAGAACTTTGAATGTATGACATGGCATCATTCTTAGCTTCACCTTTTAAAGATTCTACCAATTGTTCTTTAGCATCTTCAGCCGAAAGACTCGAAATTATTTCTAATTGCTTGACTTGATTTTTATGAAGTTTATCAATTTCTTCTTGTTTTTTCTCTAAAACATGAAGTCTATGGTCATAATCTGCTTCTTTAGTTTCAAGATTATCATTTAACTTTTTAGTTTTGGCAAGCTCACTAGATATTTGAGATTCTTTATCTCGAATACGTTTTTCGGCTTCAGCCATTTTTTTGTCGCGCGATAAGATAACTTTTTCGTGCTCCGATTTCAATTCAATAAATTTTTCTTTTGCTTGAAGAATCTTGTCTTTTTTAATTGACTCACCTTCACTATTGGCTTCTTTAAGTATTAAAGTCGCATCTTTTTTTGCCTCATGTACAAGTTTAGAAGCGTTGCTTTTTTCTAAGGTTTTCGCTATAATAAAACCTATTACAAGTCCTAATATTACGCTCCCAGCAATCAATATAATTGAGTTATCCATTATTGTGTTTAGTTAATTTTTGTATATAAAAAAGCCTACACTAGCTTAAAGTTTTGTATAAACTCCTTAAAAACAAGTTTAGGGCTAACAAGCTGATCAAGGATCTGCTAGGTACTGAAATAAATTCAGCAGATGCAGCATGCTTTTACAACTTAAACTCACCCTTTTTAAAGAATTAACGTTGAGTTTATCAAAAAAAATAACTAATGTAGGCAGTAACTTTTTAGTTTATTTTAAAGAACATTTAAGAGACTAAGTGGGATTGTAATAAGTTATTTAATGCATTTAGTTTTTCTTCTACATGCTCACTTACACTCTCTTTATCTATAGACTTCTGTTCTACTTGAGATGCAAACTGCAAAGCACACATGGCCAATACATCTTGTTTATCTCGAACTGAATAACTTTGCTCAAATTGTTTAATCATCTCGTCAATCTTTTTAGCCGATTTACGTAATCCCTCTTCTTGACTCGCATCAATAGTTAAAGGATATACTCTATTAGCTATAGACAGCTTTATTTTAAGCTTTTCTGACATTTAATTTGATGTGTCTTAATCAGATAATTGAGCAATACAATGATCAATATCTCTAATTAGGGCATTTATTTTAAGCTTTGTTTCTCTTTTATTGTCGTCACTACCTAGTATTGTATTTGCCATTTTAAGCGCTTCATACTTTTCTTCCCAACTAGCAATATGCGTTTTTTGGTTTTGAATTTCTTGCTTTGAAACCTTTAATTCTTCATTCAATTTCAAGTTTGCAAGTTTCAAAAGCTCTAGTTTGTGTAATACCTTGCTTATCTTGTTTTCTAAAGAATCTACAATATCTTCAATATTACTCATTTACAAATTTCAATACTTATCTCACAAAGTTAACATACCTGCTTATAAATTACAATTGTTTTTTAATAAAATTTTAAAATTTTCGTTATTACTCATAATCTATGCTGCGGTTCGATTTTTGTTTTATTCTTTTGTACATTAATAACTAATTAATATTTTAGCAGCAACTCCTTTTATATGCGATTTATCCTTTATTTTTTTTTAGTTTCCTCATTATTTATCAACGCTCAAAATAATTATCCACAAGATTATTTTGGCTCACCTCTAGAAGTCCCTCTTATTTTATCGGGCAACTTTGGTGAATTGCGTTCCAATCATTTCCATTCTGGTTTGGATATCAAAACACAACAACGTGAAGGTTTAAAAGTTTTAACATGCGCCGACGGATTTGTTAGCAGAATTAAATTAGCGCATTTTGGTTACGGCAAAGCCTTATATATTACACATCCTAACGGTTACACCACAGTTTATGGGCATTTACAAAAGTTTTCGCCCGAAATAGAAGCTTATATAAAAAAGCAGCAATACGAAAAAGAATCTTATGAAATCGAGCTTTTTCCAAGTGCTGAAACCTTACCTGTTACCAAAGGTAGTCTGGTTGCCTATAGTGGTAATACCGGTGGTTCGGGTGGGCCGCATTTGCATTTTGAAATCCGCGATAAAGATGAACGCCCCATGAACCCCATGCTTTTTGGAATTGATATAAAAGACAATTCAAAGCCTACTGTTAGTTCTATATACGCTTATGCTTTAGATGAAAATGCTTCTGTTAACAAATCAAACTCTAAACAAAAATTACGACTGATACCTTTAAAAAGTGGCGACTATACCACAGAAAGTATTGAAGCTTTTGGAAATATTGGTTTTGGTATTGTAACCAACGACAGACAAGATTTGGCTGCGAACTCCAACGGGGTTTATAATATTCAAACCTTTTTAAATGGAAATCAGAATTTCGAAGTCGATTTTAGCATGTTCTCTTTTGATGAATCCTCGTGCATCAATCAGTTTATAGATTATGAACATTATATTCATAATAGACAACGCATTCAAAAATTATTCAAAATAAATAACCCTCTTAGTATTTTAAAATCAACATTAAACGATGGTATTTTAACAGTTAAAGACAGTACTTCTTCAGTCTATAAAATTCGTGTTTCCGATTTTAAAAACAACGCATCTGTTGTTACTATTCATATTAAAGGCAAGCAACCTTCTATTTCAAACCCAAAGGTTGAAAAAACAACACCCTATTATATTACGGCAAATCAATCTACTAATTTAAAGTCAGGCAATGTGTCGGTCGATTTTTACCCCAATACTTTTTATGAAGATTTTTATATAAACTTTGATGTAAATAACGACACCTTGACCTTACACCAAGACGTCATGCCTACTCGAAAAAACTTCACCATAAGTTATGACATTAGTAACTATAAAGATGTGGATAAGGATAAATTGTTTATCGCAAGATTAGTAGGTTCTAAAAAGTATCCTGTATACTCATTTACAAAAAGAGAAGGTCATATTTTAACAACCAGCTCTAAAACCTTAGGAACTTATGCGCTTGCAACCGATACAGTAAAACCAACTATAGCTGCTCTAAATTTTAAAAATGGACAATGGTTAAGCAATTTTAGATTTTTAAAAGTGAAGATTAATGATGCACATTCTGGAATTTCTAATTACCGAGCTACTGTAAATGGTAAATGGATATTAATGGAATATGAATACAAAACCAAGACACTTACTTACGATTTTAATGATGACATGGTTACCGATACTAAGAATGATTTTAAGCTAATTGTAACCGATAGTGTTGGAAATAGCACTACTTTTGAATCCTCTTTTTACAGGAAATAAAACTTAACAACAGCCAATTGAAAACAAAATTGTACGTTTCTGTTCTATTATTTTTTTCCATTGTTATTGTTGGTTATTCACAAACCGCCACTATAAAAGGCATCATTTTAGACGAAAATAATAACCCGCTTGATAACGTAAATATTAAAACCGAAACCAAAGGAACTGTTACCAATGCTAATGGGTTTTATATTTTAGAAATTTCGGCTAATAAAAATATTTCTGTTGAATTCACACACCTTTCACATAAAAAAATAGTGAGTGTTTTCAATTTGAAAAAGAACGAGGATTATGAGTTTAATCCCGTTATGAGTACTTCTATAGAACAAATAGCGACTGTAATAGTAACCAATAAACGCCAACGCCAAGTTGAAGGTATTATTACCCTGAAACCTGAAACCATTAGAAAAATACCAGGTGCCAACGCAGGTGTAGAAAATTTATTATTAACACTTCCTGGAGTTAGCAATAACAATGAATTAAGCACACAATACTCGGTACGTGGCGGTAATTACGACGAAAACTTAGTGTATGTAAACGACATAGAAGTATACAGACCATTTTTAGTGCGCTCTGGCCAACAAGAAGGTTTAAGTTTTGTAAATACGGATATGGTACAAAATGTCGATTTTTCGGCAGGAGGTTTTCAAGCAAAGTATGGCGACAAATTATCTTCTGTCTTAGATATTACTTATAAAAACCCATATCAATTTGAAGTCAATGCCGATTTAAGTTTATTAGGAGGCAGTTTTTCAATTGAAAATAGTAGTGAAGATTCTAAATTTTCTAGTATTGTTGGACTTCGCTACAGAAACAACAGTTTATTTGTAAACGCAAAAGAAACTGAAACCAATTTTAAACCATCGTTTGCTGATGCTCAGGCTTATTTTACTTACAAATTTACAAGTAAGTTTTATTTAAGTTTTTTAGGAAACGCTTCCATTAACAAATACAATTACCAACCTGAATCCCTACAAACCAATTTTGGAACTTTGAGTGATCCAATAGCTCTTTATGTGAATTATGAAGGACA
The DNA here is from genome assembly GCF_031128465.2 of Mariniflexile litorale. Taxonomy (GTDB): domain Bacteria; phylum Bacteroidota; class Bacteroidia; order Flavobacteriales; family Flavobacteriaceae; genus Mariniflexile; species Mariniflexile litorale. Next base: position 4,200,530 of record NZ_CP155618.1, read on the forward strand.
AGAAAAAGACCGCTACCAAACCTATTTTGGTGCTTTTAAAGGAACGTATTTTGCGAATGACGATTTAACTTTAAAACTAATAGCATCCAGATATCATACTACCGAAGAAGAGCATTTTGATATTTTGGCCTATTACAGCCTAGGGGAAGTAAATACAAATATAGGTGACGAAAATTTAGGTGACATTGAATTTAGCCGAGGTGTTGGAAGCCAGTTAAACCACGGGCGAAACGATTTAGATGCCCTTATTACAAATATAGAGCACAAAGGCGATTTCAATATGAATGAGAACCGCATTGAATGGTCTTTAAAATATACGAACGAAGATATTCGCGACCGCCTAATTGAATGGGAAGTTATAGATTCTGCTGGGTTTTCAATTAGGCCACCAAAAACAATTCCTGTAAACGAGCAACCTTACGAACCCTATAATGGACCTTTAGAATCGTTTACAAATGTAAGAGCAACCAATTACACCCAAATTAACCGTTTACAAGCTTATGCGCAATGGAGTAAACGTGCTACTATTGGTACGAGCGATGTATGGTACAATGCGGGGGTTCGGGTACATAATTGGACAGTAAGTGGTGATGCTATTTCATCATCAAACCAAACGGTATTTAGTCCCAGAGCACAATTTGCCTTCAAACCGTATTGGGAAAAAGACATGCTTTTTAGAATTGCCGCGGGCGTGTATTACCAACCGCCATTTTACAGAGAACTTCGCGATGCCAATGGTGTAGTGCAACCCAATGTAAAAGCACAACAATCGTTTCACTTTGTATTAGGTAACGATTATAGTTTTAAAATGTGGGATCGCCCCTTTAAACTAACTTCGGAGGCTTATTATAAAAAACTATCGGATGTAAACCCCTATACTTTAGAAAATGTGCGTATTCGTTATGCGGCTAATAATAATGCCGAAGCTTATGCCTACGGATTGGATTTACGCTTAAATGGTGAGTTTGTACCCGGAACCGAATCGTGGTTTAGTTTTGGATATTTAAAAACAGAAGAAAACATTAACAACAGAGGCTATATTGCACGCCCCACAGACCAACGTTTAAAATTTGCAGCCCTGTTTCAAGATTATGTGCCAAACGTACCTAACATGAAGCTGTATTTGAATTTAGTTTACAATACTGGTTTACCTGGAGGCTCACCAAGTTATGCCGATCCATACGACTATCAAAACCGTTTACCCGATTATAAACGAGCCGATTTAGGTTTGCAATTTGTATTGGTGGATGGTAAAAAACAATTTAGCAGCGGTTGGAAAAAAGCGTTTAAAGAACTCTCTTTTGGCTTTGAAATTTACAATATGTTCGATGTTCAAAATTCCATCACCAACACCTGGGTACGAGATGTGTACACGAAGCGCCAATATGCGATTCCTAATTATTTAACACCTCGTGTTTTTAATGTTAGAGCTACAATGAAGTTTTAGAAAGAAGCATAAAACAACTCTACCATTTTGTAAGTTTTTTTTATATATCTGCGTTTATTTTACAACCATATTAAGAGAAACAGTAAGCAAATCACCACTACCACTAAATCGTTCCACCCATACTTCTAAAAAATCACCAGGGCTTAATTCTATAGAACCTACTATAGCCACGGCACCTATGTCATTATTTGACCCTACTTCTCGATAAACACGAGTTGCAGGATTTATTGAAGCAACAGTATCCCCACTATTCCCTTTTGCTATATAAAATATAAAAATGGCATTATTATTATCTCCTCTAAAAGAAAATGATGTGTTTATGCTAAAATATCTGGTTTTTTTCCCATCATATACCAACCTATTATTTCCAACTTTTTCAAATCTAAATAAATTATTTGATGTTGTTAATCCGCCAATTTTCATTGGAATACCAGTACCTCCACCAGCTGATATATCAGTAGCAAAACCTGTACCAACTGGATAATCAAAATTGATATCGCCAATTGCAACACCATCTGTTTCAACTGGTAGGCCTGGACTATTAACATCCCAATCATTTGTAAAATCATAACCTGAATATGGTGAGCTTCCATTAATATAGTTTCCTCCCCCGAAAAAAGAGACATTACGTATGGCAGCATCTCCATTTATAGAAGTAACACCTGTAACATCCATTGCTGCCGTTGCACCTATAACTTCACTGAAACCACCTTGTCTGGATATAACATCAAAAGTTCCTGAAAATGATTCATAAACACCTCCATTATTACCATGCCATCCACTTGAATTGATTAAAAGTTGGTTAATATCTGTGTATGTTATTCCTCCTGCATTGTTTGCAAATTGGGCAATGCTTAAAAAAACGAGATCAAATGAAGATATAGAACCAACTGATGTCGAGTTTGCAATAATACAATCTCTTAAAATAAGAGTTTCTGTTATAGGTAGACTTCCTGCTAAACTAAATACCGTACCTCCAGATGCTACTAAAGTCACCCCTCTTATGGAGCCACCAGAATCTCCTTCAAACAAAGTTCCTCCTGCTTTAAATAATATATCTTCATTAGTATCTTCTCCTATTATATAAGCTCCATTTAAATCAATCGGAAAATCAAAAATGATTGTACCATTAATTTCATATAAATAATCTTCATTCAACACATATTTACCGCCTACTAATTCATCTGATAAATCGGCTATACTTTTAACAAGCTTGTAATTATCTCTAGTTACAGAACCTTCTAATTTAACCCAAATGCTGCTGTCAAAATAATAAAAAGCATCTTCATCGATATCAAAAACCAACAAACCTTCCGCTGGAGAAGCTATGCCTGTTCGTTGAATAGTTGTCATTCTAGGTGTTAGCATCCCTTGACTGTCTGAGGTAATATCTAAAATAGAAGAAGCATCAGGAACCGTTGTTCCTATACCTACCTGTGCATAAATATTGGGTTGTAAAAAAAATAAAAAGGTAATTCCTAAGGTGATTTTTATAAGTCTTCTCATAATAATTGGGGTTTAATACAGAGAGACTTATTTAATATATATAATAATGGTGCAATTTAAAAAAAATATCGATTAAAAGCTATTTTGACAGTGTTAAAAACACGTCTTATCTTTAAACTACTTTTATTTTTTTAGAATTTAGTTTATAAAGGCTTTTAAAACCCCCACCACGTAATCAATTTCTTCCTTGGTGTTATAAATACTGAATGAAAATCGAATAGAGGGTTTTTGTAAATCTTCAGCGCTTAAAATTTCAGTCAATACATGCGAGTTTTGGTTGCTCCCACTTTGGCAAGCACTTCCTTTAGAACATGCTATCCCTTTTAAATCTAACTGAAATAGTAACATAGCAGCTTTTTTGGGAGGTATCGGCAAACATACATTTACTAAGGTGTAAGTACTTTTTTCCATATTACCAGACTTTCCGTTAAAAGTTGCGTTTGGTATGTCGCTTTCAATTTTATGAATAAAATATTGCTTTAAATCTTTTATATAAGCTGTTTCGTTCTCTAACTTTTCATAAGCATTCTTTAAAGCAACTTCTAAACCCACAATATTATGAACACTTTCGGTACCAGCACGTAAGCCTCGTTCTTGTTCGCCACCAAAAATTAATGGTTTTAACCCTGAATTTTTTCTGATAAAAGCAAAACCAACCCCTTTGGGGCCATGAAATTTATGAGCTGCTGCTGTTAAAAAATCTACTTGAATATCCTGTAAATCCATTTTATAATGTCCAACCGACTGCACCGTGTCGCTATGAAACAACGCGTTATTTGCTTTACATAAGGCAGATACCTTAGTCATATTTAACATATTACCAATTTCATTGTTAATGTGCATCAAGCTTACCAATGTTTTATTTTCACTTTTCAATAAGGTTTCTAAATGTAGATAATCAATCTTTCCGTTTGGTTTTAAATCAACATAACTCACAGCTACTTTATAGTCTTTAACCAATTGATCTAAAGTATGTAAAACGGCATGGTGTTCAATTCTAGAAGTAATAATATGCGTTACTTTTAAATCTCTAACAGCACTTAACAAAATTAAATTATCGGCTTCGGTACCTCCAGATGTAAATATTATTTCACTAGCAACCACATTTAAATAACTAGCAACTGCTTTTCTTGATTTTTCAATTAATGCTTTGGAAGTTCTGCCAAAACTATGCGATGACGAGGCATTACCGTAACTGGTTTTCATAACATGGGTCATGGCTGTTATTACTTCGTCTCTTATTTGCGTAGTGGCGGCGTTATCAAAATATACCTGTTGCATGTTATTTTTTTAGAGTGTAAAAATACTCAGAATAAAATTATTATTAATATGCTACGTTATAATTAACAATTCCTTTATTTTTGCCTAAAACCCGAACCTGATGCGTCAATTATTTTTTGTTTTTCTTAGTCTCTCTATTTTAAGTTTTTACACCTGTGATGATGGTGATGTTATTACCGTTGATTTTGACTTTGACGAATCATTTCAAATTTGTGGAACCGATGGTTTGGTTTTTTATAAAACAAAAAACTCCCCATCAGAATCCTTATCTATTAGAATTTCAGAACTTGATAGTATTGGTGATTTACTTGTTGTTGATACTATTAATAACACCTTTGAAGCCGATTTTTCTTTAAGCACTACAAACGTATTTAATTATAGAACCTATAGTAATGCCACATTACCAACATCGGGTTTATTTTGTAGCAATGTACCTCTATCATCTATTAAAATTACTAAAGATATTGAAAGTACTAGCGGAAATGTGCATATTAAAACAGTACTTACTGAAGACGACAATGATGGTATTCCTGCTGAATTAGAAGATATTAATGGTAATGGCGATTTAACCGACGATGATACTGATGGTGATAAAATTCCTAACTATTTAGATGAAGATGATGATGGTGACAATGTGTTAACCAAAGACGAAAACCCAGACCCAAATGGTGATGGCGATTTAAGTGATGCCTTAGATACTGATGGTGATGGCATTCCTAATTATAGGGATACAGATGATGATGGTGATGGTGTTTTAACACGCGATGAAGAAAATGAATCCATAGATCAAAATCCGGCGAATGATATTAGTTTAGTGGGGCCCAATTATTTAAATCCTGCGGTGGCAACAAAAGTAGATGCCACCAAATTTAGAGAACATACTATTCACCAAACTTACGTGGTGACGCTTACAGTATCTAACTTTGATTTACAAATAATATCGTTAGATGTTTTTGAGTTTGGTGTTTTAAATGATAGTGCTCTATCAACCTCTAGAAAACGAACACCGCCTTTTAATTAGTTGTTAGACGCATTCTGAAAAATATAAACTTCAGTAGCTCCAACACCATATTTTTGATAGTTGGCATCATAAAATTTAACATTATCGTAGCGCCCAAAAAGGTATTCTAATTCTACTTTAAGTACGCCTTCGCCCACACCATGTATAAAAACTATTTTTTGAATCCGTTTTGATATGGCAAAATCTAATTGGCGTCTGGCTGTTTCTAATTGCAGCGATAGCATATCATGATTGCTCATCCCTTTTGCCGATTTCACCAATTGATTGATATGTAAATCGACTTCCATAGTTGGCTCAAAACGCTCTTTAGGCTTCACCTTTGGCTGTTTTCTTTTAGGATATTGTTCCTTTTCTTTTATTACTGAATTAGCATTATCATGTGAAAATAAGTCCTTTTTAAGACTTACTTTAGAAGTTACTTTAACCAATTCGTTACTTTCAAAATCAAGCAAAAAGCCATCGCTTGTTTCAATAGAAATGGTATGTCCGACTATCATTTTTACCACACCAGACATGGCTTCATCTATAACCAAAACTTTATCGCCTATTTCAAAAATCATAATCTTTAATTTTCATTATTGCCTAAATGATTATCTTCCTCACTTCTGCTAGGGATGGTCTTGGAAATTCTATAAATTCCAATCATTAACAATACAATGCCTCCAATTAAAATATATTGGTCTTCATTTGGACTCGTTTTAGCATATATTGAAATAATACCTCCTAAGAGGATGAGTAAATAATTTATATACCTCATTTGGATTTATAGATTTTATAAGTTTCAAAATTACAATAATTTATTGTGAAATAAATCTATTTATATTCTTACATATTATCCATATCACTCGATTAAAGACACTTTACGTCGATTAAACAAACAAAAGAGTTGTTTTTAATGTAAAAATTATTATATTTGGTGTAAACTAACTTTTGCTCTTATACTTATGAAGCACAAAAACAAAAATTTGTCTTTAACTGGCAGAGAACTTAAAAGCACCTTCAAACCTCTTGTATGGTTGGTTGTGTTCTTGTTATTTAAAAGCAATGGCTTTTCTCAAGATCTATTTGTAGGTAATGATACTTATTTGTACGCTAAAGATGTTGTAGTAACTGTTACTAATGACATTCGATTAGACACACCAACTTCTAACTTATATTTTAGAGGTGATGCACAACTTTACCAAGTGGCAGATATAAAAAACTCTGATGCAGGTAAACTCTCCATATATCAAAATCAAACAACCAACATATATGAGTATAACTATTGGTGTTCTCCAGTAGGGGTTAGTGTAGAAGGAACAGCAAAGGCCAACGTTCCTTTTAATGGTTCTAATATTCATGATCCTGTAGATGATGCAGATATTTCCAATGTAAACTCAACGGCTTATTTATATACCTCAGCATACAACGGAACAGCTACAGCACTCTCTAATTATTGGATGTACACCCTAAGAGATGGTGAAGGATACAATAGTTGGAATCAAATTTTAAATACAGGAAATGCTGGTACAGGCTATGGCTATACATTAAAAGGAAGCCCAAATACAAATAATGTTTTAGATTTTAGAGGCAGGCCTAATAATGGTACTATAGAGGTTAGCTGCTCTTTTGATGGTGTTGATAATCAACCAAATTCAGGGACACCCAATTATGCCGAAACTTTAACAGGGAATCCTTACCCTTCAGCTTTAGATTTAAAATTATTTTTTGTTAACTCTCCAAATAATCAAGCCGATTTAATGCCTCAAATATTTTTCTGGGAACAAAAACAAAACAATTCCCATTATTTAGTAGATTATGAAGGTGGCTATGGTACGTATGCACCTGGCAATCTCGGTGACCTATTAGACAACGGAACATATACAAATGCCACTTTCGAAAACTACAATAGTGACGGGGGGACTATTGGTGATACTTCAGGAAACACTACTGATTTTAGTGCTAATAACTCAAGAAGGTTTGCTGCCGTTGGTCAAGGATTTGTAATAATGAGCAATGTTAATGGTGGAAATGCCTTTTTTGAGAATTCCATGCGAGTATACTTAGCTGAAGATTCAACCCCTGGTGGCGATGGCTCTATTTTTGCTAGAAATGGAAACTCAAAAACGTCTAAAACAAATAACTCAAAAAAAGCGGTTATTGCTATGTCTCAAAATGGTGTAGACTATGATGCCCTTTTTAAAAACCCAACTATTGTCCCTGAAATACGACTCCATACACGTATTGACAACACATTTTACAAAGAAAATGTTATAGCATTTAGAGAAAGCACCCCAAATAATGATACCTATAATCGTTTTTATGATGCCACAAGTATAAATGAGTTAAGTTCTGATGCTTATTTAATTTCAAGTGATAAAAAATTGGCTATTAAGTCTATTAATTATAGTGAAGCCACAAGATTACCCATAGGTTTTAAAGCTTCAAAAAACAGTACTTTATTTAGCATTAAAATTCATAAACTAAACAATGTTCCAAATGATGTAAATGTTTTTCTTTTTGATAATCTAAATAACACGTATACCGATGTTAAAAATGGTGCTTTTGAAGTAACCTTAGATAAAGGAACACACAACAACCGTTTTGAAATTACATTTGCAAAGAACACGTTAGATGTTGCTGATAATACATTTACTGATTTTAATGTATTTCAAAATAACAATATCTCACAATTGAAACTTTTAAACCCCAACAGCTTATCAATCACTTCTATTAAAGTTTTTGATGTTTCTGGAAAACAAGTTTTAGTAGACCTTATCAATTCGGCAAAAAACGAATATAAATACTCTACAAAATCGCTTAGTGATGGTGTTTATATTGTTAAAATTGAATCTTTAAATAAACAAGTTTTTAGCAAAAAAGTAGTGATTAGTAATAAATAAAAATAATTGAATTTCTTGTTTTATTTTTTAAATCGCTTTTTAGTATTTTAGCATATAATCTCTATTATTTTAATGTATGGAAGACTATATGCTACCTTGCTTAAACAAAAAACTATTTGGTTTTGAATGTATGGGCTGTGGTTTACAACGGTCTTTTCTCTTAATAATTCAAGGTGATTTTACGGCAGCATTTAATATGTACCCTGCTATTTACGCACTTATCCCATTGGTTGTGTTCACCACAGCCTCCTTATTTTTCAAGTTTAAATATTCTAATAAAATTATTAATACACTAGCAATAGCTTCTGTTATTATAATTATTGTTAGTTTTATAATTAAGAAAATTAACTAATCAAAATTAATATGGAAATACAAAAACTCAATCCTACTATCGTTTATGTTTTAGCTATTTTAGGTTTATTATGCTGCTGCTTTGGCGGCCTTGGATTTATTCTTGCGGGAATTGCTTTTATAATGGCAAACAGTAAATTGAATGCTGTTAAAGCGAACCCAGAAAATTATGATCCTGCAAGTGTAAAATCAATGAACACAGCTAAAATTATTGCTTTGGTAATTCTAATTATAAATATTTTATATCTAGTAAAAACTATTTACACAATATCTACAGTTGGGTGGGATGCCATCATGGAACAATCACAAACGATTATAGAGCAGTGGCAAAATAAATAAAAGGTTTATAAATAAAGAGGTCGTCTAAAAAGTAATTTTAGACGATTTTTTTTTACTCAAATTTAGATTTTCTATTAAATTATTGAAAGAACAGTTTTAAATAGCATAAACACAAAACGGCAAAGTTATCTTATATAGCTAGACTATACTTTTAAGGTTGTGTGCCATTGCAATTAAGCCTATTTCTACATTTACATTTACTTTATCGATGCCCCTTAACATAAAGCGTTTAAAGTTCTTTTTTTGCTTAATATTTCCAAAAACAGCTTCCAACCTCACAGCAAGGTTGTTTTCTTTTGTGCCACCTCCTTTGTAACTATCTTCTAAAGCACTGGTATTTAAATGATCTATAATCGTATTTACAATACGAGCGGGATGATTAATTGGAACTAAATCATCATAACTTGATGGTAATAGACTTAACTGACCTTGATCATAAGTCTTAAAAATGACTTTTTTGCTCATTATTAAAGTTAAGTATTTCTTCAAAAAATTGCAAAAAAAAGACTGTCTTTTCAGACAGCCTCTTTGTTTTTGTGAGCTAGTAATGTTTCTTTTTAGGAACAAAAAATTGTTTACTTTATGTTTCATTTTCTAACACGGTAAATATAATTCAATTTCTGTGCCATATTATGAATATTTAGGTATTTTCCCTTTTACGTCTCTAAAAAAACGATGCATAAATTCAAAATCTGCTTTAATATCATTCGTTGGGTAAAAAGGCTCTGAAATTTTATTTTGTTTGTTTTCAAAATCGAGCGTAAACATAATGATAGGAACCTTTGCTTTTTTTGCTATGTAGTAAAAACCCGTGCGCCATTCTTTTACTTTTTTTCTAGTCCCTTCTGGCGCCATAGTCATTCTAAACTCTTCCTTTTCATTAAAGAGTTTAGCAATAGCATCCACTTTATTTTCATTAGAGCTCCTGTTAATGGGTGCCCCTCCTAATGCTTTAAAAAACCACCCAAAAGGGAATATGAAAAGTTCTTTTTTACCAACAAAATTTGTTTTAACTTGTAATACCGATCGTAATAAAACACCCATATAAAAGTCATGCCAACTGGTATGTGGTGATGCTATAATAATAGCTTTTTTAATAGAATTTTTAGATATACTGGTATTGCCAACAACTTTCCATCCTAAAACTTTAAAATAAATAAGTTTGGCCAACCATTGCATATTACATTTTTTGATAAAGTTCTTTTAACTTTTTTGGTGTTATTATTTGTTTCCAATTTTTACCTAAAGCATTTTCCCAAAGAGGTACTAAGTTTAATGCTATATTTATCATTTTATCAAAATCTTCATCGCTTAAATCGGCACAAATACCTTGTGGGATTGTGATATTGTGCTTTTTTTTCATGGTTTTAAAAAGCTTAACACCTTCTGGATAAAACTCTTCTAAATGATCAAAAACAATACAGTTTCCAACGCCATGTTTGATGCCTAATAAATAGGCTAATGGATAACTCATAGCATGTGCTACCCCCACCTGGGAATAGGCAATACTCATACCTCCATGCCATGAGGCCATCATAAGTTTTTCTTCCGATTCAATAGCTGTTAAATTATTGTCTAAGAATATTTCTTTACACAACTCTAAAGCCATTGTACCATAGGTTTCACTAAAAGTGTTTAAGTACGTACCTTTTAAAGATTCTATGCAATGAATATAACAATCCATACCTGTGTAAAACCATTGATCTGTTGGTACGCCTTTTGTAAGTTCGGAGTCTAAAATAACTTGATCAAAAGGTGTGAAATCAGAATTGATACCTAATTTTTTGTCTGGTCCTAGCAAAACCGTCGTTCTAGATACTTCAGCACCTGTACCCGATATAGTTGGAATACCAACATGGTATACAGCGGCATTTTTTACTAAATCCCAGCCTTGATAATCTTTAGCTTCCCCTTCATTTGTAAGCATAATTGATACGGCTTTGGCTAAATCTAAAACAGATCCTCCACCTATCCCAATAATACCTGAAGGCAATTCTTTTGTAGTTAAAATAATGCCTTCAACCAATTCGTCTACTTGTGATGTTTTTGGTTCTTCCTTAGTCGAAATAAATACTATTTTATCGTCGTAGGCTAACGGAATTCGTGATGTTAACCATTGATTATTTTTAAACACATCATCTATTAAATAAATAAATGGAGCATTCATACTTAAGCGTTTTGGAGCTAAAATTTCATTTAATTGGTTGAAACTACCTCTGCCAAAAACAACTTTTGACACCATTGGAAAGTTTTTATAACTCATTTAATATTTTTTCTTTTTCAAAAGTAAAAATACTAATATTTTAATTTAATAAGTTATTAATTTAATAAATTCAATAATTCTCTTAAACTTTTTATAGTTTTATAAGCTTTGCCATTAGTCTCTTGTTCTGTAACCTGTTCATGCGCCCAAGTGGTGTGAAAAGGAACATGTATTGCGTTCGCTTTAATGTTCACTAAAGGCAAAACATCCGATTTTAACGAATTACCAATCATTAAAAACTCTGATGGTTTTATGTCGAGGTGATTTAATAATTTAGAATAATTTGCTTCTTGCTTATCACTCAAAACTTCAATATGATGAAAATATTTTGTCAATCCCGATTTTTCAAGTTTGCGTTCCTGGTCTAACAAATCACCTTTAGTAGCTAAAATGATGCGGTATTTTTTTGATAAATTCTCTAAAACTTCTTCAACGCCCTCCAGCAGTTCCACTGGTTTATTAAGCATATCTTTACCAATATTTAAAATAGCTTCAATACTTTTCGTTGAAATATTATAATTGGATTGTTCTAAAGCACTTTCTACCATTGATAATGTAAAGGCTTTCACACCATAACCGTACATAGGTAAATTGTCAATTTCTTTTTTAAAAAGCTCTTGATCTAATTTGTTTAAGGTTTCATATTCCGATAATAATTTACCAAATTCAACTTCGGCATCACGAAAATAGGTTTCATTTACCCAAAGCGTATCATCGGCATCAAAACCTATAACTTTTATGTTTTTATAATTTATTTCCATGCTTTTTTAGCGCGTTCTAAATCTTCTGGAGTATCAATTTCAACACCTTCTGTGGTCGTTTCTACCATTTTAATGCGTTTACCATATTCTAAGTAACGAATGCACTCAATTTTTTCTGAAGCTTCTAAAGGCAGCATGGGCAATCGGTAAAAATCCAAAATAGCTTCCTTTCTAAAAGCATACACTCCTTTATGTTTATAATATTTAACGCCTGCATTTTTATCTCTTGGATACGGGATGGGACTTCTGGAAAAATACAACGCAAATTTTGATTGGTCTACAATTACCTTTACCGTATTAGGGTTGTTTATCTCATCTTCGTCCGTAATATGTACCATTAATGATGCTAAATCAATGTTTTTATTATGATCATCTTTAAATACGGCAATTAGTTTTTCCAAAGATTCTTTATCAGTGAAAGGTTCATCACCTTGTACATTAATCACAATATCAATATCTAAAAACTCAACAGCTTCGGCTATTCTATCACTACCACATTCATGTTCTTTTTTACTCATCATGGCTTTTCCGCCATTACTTATAATTTCATTATAAATAATATCACTATCGGTAACCACTAAAACATCATCAAACAAATTGGTGTTTACGGTAGCTTCGTAAGTACGAAGAATAACCGTTTTTCCGCTAAGGTCTTGCATTAGTTTTCCAGGAAAGCGGGATGCACTATAACGTGCTGGTATCATTGAAATTATTTTCATCATTTTTAAATTCTGTGTCAAAAATAGAATAAATATTATGGTTTTTAATTTTACGGGATATAAACTTTTTACAGAACTTAAAAAACACAAAAAAGAGATGTTATTTATTTTTTAAAATCATCTTGAGTTAATCCATTATTGAATTTAATATTAGACCAAGTTACATGTATCCAAGGTTCTTCGCTTACATCGGCATTCCAAGTAGATTTTTTGTATTGTCGTTTTGTTGGAATTGACATACCATCAATTTCCTCGTATTGAAGTTTCATTAAGAAAGGTGTTTCCATTACTCCAAAATCGGCTACAGTAAAAAGAAATTGGTCAACTAATAAAGTATTTTTATTTATATAAAGTTGATAAGTATCTGTAGGCTTTTCATCGTTTGACTGAAAGGTGATTTTAACAACATTATAAGTCGTATTATTTACTGCTTTTTCACCAATATATTCATAGTTTAAACCCGGATCCAATAATTTTTGAAACATAGTGAACCAATAAAAATTAGTGGGTCTATTGAAAGCGACTCTTTTCAATCGAATGGAATCATTTACAATTTCTCCATTATGCTTGAGCCAATAATTACTCCCATCATAACCTTGCTCCATGAGTCCTTCAAGGTCTGGGAAAGTCCGTTCATGTTTCTGGTAAGCCCCATAAGATAGTTCACCATTAAACAGGTATTTTTCTGTCGATACATCGGCTTTACCATCAGGAGTTTGGTATGTATAGGTATATACCACATTCTTTTTTTTAAGCAGCGTATGGTAATTACCTACTTTTTCTACCATGTTACTAACCAGTTCATGTCCCTTATTTTCAAAAGTAGACGTCTTTTCTTGAACCACGTCAGGTTGCTTTTTATCCTTACAAGACATAAGGAACACACTTAAAACAATAGTTGTTAATAGAGAAAATTTCATTTTATATAATTTTTAGATTTTAATATTACACCAAGGCTCCATTTGCCCCTATTACTTGTCCCGAAATCCATTTAGAATCATCACTAGCTAAAAACAGCACTACACGTGCTATATCAATGGGTTTTGCCAATCTATTAAAAGCATTCATGGCACTAAGTCTATCAATGGTTTCTTTTGATTTTCCTGTTAAAAACAATTCGGTTTCTGTAGCACCAGGCGCAAGCGCATTTACTGAAATACCTCTACCAATTTCCTTTGAAAACACACGTGTCATTTGTTCAACCGCTGCTTTTGAAGCTGAATATAACGCATAGGTTGGAAACATCAATTTTACCGTACTCGATGAGAAATTGATGATATTCCCATTATCAGCTAATTTGCTATCGGCTTCTTGTAAGGTATTAAAAATTCCTCTAACATTCACATCAAATTGCCTGCTGAAATCTTCTTGAGTATTGTCTTTTATTTTTTTACAAACCATAATACCTGCATTATTTACCAAAACATCTATTTTTCCATAAACTTCAATAGCTTTATCAAACAATTGTGTTACTTCATTTCTTTGGCTTACATCGGCTTTTACCACTAGGGCCTCTCCTCCATTCTTTATTATGGTATCTGCAGTAGCTTGCGCTTCTTCTTTACTGTTGGAATGGTTGATAATTACTTTTGCTCCGTTTTCAGCTAAAAGCAATGCAATTTCTTTGCCAATGCCTCTTGATGCACCTGTTACAATGATTACTTTATTTTCTAATTTCATGATATTAATTTTAGAGAATTATTTAATGCTTTTTAAGTGTTTTAAGTAAAGTGATAGCCCCGAAATGTATTCATCAAGAATCAAATCGTTATTATATAATTTTCTTATGCCACGAATACCTTCAAATGCACTAATTAAATATACGGCCACTGCGTGACTAGAAATACTTTTATTAATTGAGTTTTCCTTTTGTCCCCTTTCAATCAATTCTACTAATGCCAATTTCCATTGCTCTATAATATTTTTTAAAGCGGTTTGATAGGCTGCTTCAAAATCACCGATTTCATTAATAAAGTTGTTTATGGGGCATCCATGTTGTTTATCAAATAATGGGAGCGACTTTAAACGGTCTAAAAAAGTGTTTTCTAATATTTTAAATGCATCTCCATCACTACTTAAAGGTTTTATCATGGCTTGATAAACTCTTTTTTGCAATTTTATACCAATAACTTCCAAACCTAATTCCTTTTTACTTTTATAATGATGGTAAAAAGCGCCTTTGGTAAGTTTAGTGGCTGTCATTATTTTATCAATGCTCGTTGTTTTAAACCCATGTTCATAAAACAACTTAAAAGACTCTTCAATAATGATTTGTTTTGTAAGTTCAGACTTTAACTCTTGTTGCATGCTGTAAAGATATTTAAAAAAGATACCGACCCGAATGTTTTATGTTTTATTTAACCTCTTATCTGGTAGATTAACAAATATTTTTTAATGATTTATATATTTATAAACGTTAAAAACTCTAAACCTCATATTCGATTTTTATTTTATCTGACTGATTTTAAACCCATTAAACATCACCTCGCATTTTTGGCACGTTGTTTGTAATTATCTAAACGTATCACAATTAATACTCACAATTATGAAAAAACTTATCCTTTTATTAGCTGGTATCATCCTTACAGGGTTTACCGTTAGTGCAGCCACAAATATTACTGACAATACAAATACTATTAATAACAGAGGTTATGGTAACTCTTTCATTTTTATTGAAGATGGTATAGAATTTTCAGTATTTCCCGACGGCCAATTTGATTTTAATATTTTACGTGGTAATTCTAATTTAAATGTCTCTATTGGGTCTCCACATGTTAATATCAGTTTTAACTCGGGTTATGATTATAATGCCTATGTGCAGTACGATGAATATGGTGCTATTATCCAAGTAGAAAACACACCTATTTATTACGACTATTATGGGCGTGTTACACAAGTAGGTAATGTAAATATCAATTACAATAACCGTGGGTATGTTACCCGTGTAGGTGGCTTATATGTGCATTACAACAATTATAATGTGTTTTCGCACTATACAGGTTATATAAACGTATATAACAGACAGTATGTGTATAGACCTTGGCACCGTTATTATAGTATTCCTGCACGCAATTATTGTGTAGTTTACAACAGACCATATAGACAACATTACAATCCTGTACGTTATACTTACTCAAGACCATTTTATAATAATTACAGACCTAAAACTGCTGTATATAGCAGACGTGGAGAATCTATTTCTAGAAACAGAGATTATGCTACTGTAAATAGAAGTTCTAGAAATGTTACTCAAGTAAACAGAAAAGCAACTTCTAGATATCAAGCTTCTAACAACAACAATTCTAGACGTTCTGATAATAATAGAAGTTCTCAAACAGTAAATAGAATTGATAATAGGTCAGATAACAATAGAGTGTCTCGAAGTAATAATTATCAAAATAATGATACTAAAAGAACAAAAGAAAACGTTAATAGAACAGTAATACAAAATAAGACAAGAACGAATGAAGTAAAACGTACAAGACAAAATACAGTTGTTCAAAAACCAAACAACACTAATACTCGTACATATACTAAAAGTAATACAAATACAAGAAGTACACCGAAAGTGGCGCAACGTACTACACAAAGTAAACCAAGAGCAACAGTTCAAAGAACTGTAACAAGGTCTACACAAAGTAAACCAGTAGCGTCGCAATCAAGAAGTAATTCTGGTAATAACAATACAAGATCGGAAGCTCCATCAAGAAGACGATCATAACAATTTTGGTTGGTTAGTTTGGAAATCCCTACGATAAGTTTGCCTCAAAGCAACATCGTTGGGATTTCTGTTTTATAACCTTTCTATTTAATTCTTAAATACTTTTTGATGACTCCCGAAATATCTTCAGAAACATTTAGTTTCAAAATGACCAATATATATATAACTGTTGCTAATAACGATTTCAAAGCAATATTTAAAATTGGATGAAAAGGAAATTCCCAAAAGTAAAAGATCAATACACTTAATACAATCAATAATAAAACTTTGGCAGTATCAGTATTAAATGGCATCATATTAAACTTGATTTTCACAAAATAAATTTTAATAGAATTATATACCAAAACTGCTAAGAACGTAGCAAATGCCGAACCATTAATTCCAAACATGGGTATAAATAATATATTTAGAAATACCGTCAAAACAGTTAGTATTACACCAAAAAGCAATACCACTCTGTAATAGTCACTATTAAACAATACTACATTATTACACCCCATTAAACAATCGTATAATTTAGCGATACTTACTAAAAAAACAACAACAAGTCCACCACTAAATTCTTCAGGAATTAAAAGATATAAGGTGTTTATATTTATTATGATGATAAGAAATATAAATCCACCAATAATAAATAAGGTTTGAGAACTTCTTATGTACAAATCTTTAAGAGCTACTTTATTTTTATCATTTAAATATTGTGCCGTTAACGGTTGAAGAATTTGCTGCATAGAGCGTGATGGTACTACTATAACCGTAGCAATATAAATAGCCACTCCATAATATGCAACCTCTTGAATAGGAATATACATACCTAACATAAAAGAATCTATATCTAAAATTATGGTAGCAATAGAACCTGCTATAATAATTAATGAAGCATATTTTAAAATAGCACTCAATCCTTCAATTCTATAAAACTTAATTACTGGAAATTTTATAGTAAAGGCGTACAATTTCATGATAATCATTCTAATAATATAAACCCAAACAACACCAATAACAAACTGCTCTACATCCAGCCATTTAAAATAGACAGCAAACAACAAAAGCATCACACCTACTCTGTGAAATACTTCTTTCATGAAGTTCCCAAAAACAGTTTGCATTTGTACTTTAGACCAAGCAAAAAACACCTCAAAATAAGCCATAGCTACAGCCGACACAAAAATATACCACACATAATCTTTAACAATCTCGTTTTTTTGCGATATCAATTCTCCAATAGCTTCATAAGTAAAACAACCTATTAACCCAATAGGGATAATCATTGCTAATGGTAAAAACAGCATAAGTGTTAAAAAGCTGTTTAATGATCTTTTTGTTCTAAACGAAGAATAAAACTTTATAATCGTATTATGGGCTCCAAAAGCCATTAAAGGCATCACAATATTAGCAGTACTCAATATAAAGGCCACCAAACCGTAATACACATCAGAAATAAAATAGGTGTATAAAAACAAGGTATTAAGGGCTCCAATTCCAAAACCCAAATAGGTGGAAATGGTATTTTTAAACGATTGTGATGTTACAATGCCCATTTATAGTAATTTCGATAATACTTCGGTTAGCGATTTTCGGCTGTATTTTTGCAAGCCTATGGGATGTACTTGCAGTGAATTATTTTTATATGCTTTATGATGCTCTAAGATAGTTGATTTCAACAAATCATAATCACCATAATTGAAATAGTTCCCCGTATTGGTTTCTTTAATGATTTTTTTAACGTCTGATTCTTTTGGACCTAATGCAATGATAGGTCTATAGGAAACCATGTACTCAAATAATTTCCCTGGAATGATACATTTCGTATCGTCTGAATCTATTTCAATTAACAATAAAATTTGTGATTTTTTTTGAAACACAATAGCTTCTTTATGTGAAACATAACCTATGTTATTTACATAATTACCTAAATCATATTTTTCAATAGAATGAAGTACATCATCACTCACAAAACCTGTAAAGTTTAGTTGAAAGTCTTTTGAAAAGGATATGTTTTCTGAAATTAAATCACTTAAAACACGCCATAAAACTTCTGGATTTCGTTTTGATAATAACGATCCAATATGTGCTAATGTGAATTTTGAATCCATTTCAAATCCCACAACCGATTCATTATCATAACCATTGGTAATAACTTCGATAGGTTGATTGGTTATTTGCTGAAACTCCTTTTTTGTTGTGAAACTCGTAACAATTATTTGATTTGCAGTCGTTAAAACTTGTTTTTCAAGTGTTTTATGTTTTGCTTTTGAAGATGCCGTTAATCTTAATTGTTTGTGATACCCGATGGTTGTCCAAGGATCTCTAAAATCTGCAATCCACTTCACTCCTAGCTGTTCTTTTAACTGCAAACCAATTAAATGTAAACTATGTGGCGGTCCTGTAGTGATAATAGTTCCAATATTTTCTTTTGAAATATATTCTAAAAGAAATGCTACCGAAGGTTTTACCCAACCTTTACGCGCATCAGGTATAAAAAAATTTCCTCTTACAAATAGTAATACTTTCTCAATAAAACTTTGAGTGGTATTTTCGGAAATAATTCCTTTACTTATAGTTTTTGATGTTTTTTTTGAAAATAATCCAGCCAATTTGTAAGGTTCATTAATAGGCTGCTTTAAAATTGTAAGTTTATCTGAAACCTCTGATTTCAAACTGTCATCTATTAAAGGATAATTTGGGTTTTCTGGAATATAAATAATAGGTTCGATATCAAAATCTGGCAAATACTTTACAAACTTTAACCAACGCTGCACTCCAGGACCACCTGCAGGCGGCCAATAATAAGTTATTATGAGTGCTTTTTTACGCACTTTCCTTTTTCATTTTAAACTCGTAGAATAAACCACCAAGCAATAACAAGCCCAACAAAATAGAACTTGCTAATGCAATACGACTGCCAGTTTTTACCACATCTGGGTCGAACTTAAATTCAATAGTGTGTTTTCCTGCTGGTATTTCCATACCCCGCAACGTGTAATTTACACGCATATGCGTTGTTTCTTTACCATCAATAAAGGTTTTCCAACCGTTACCATAATAAATTTCAGAAAAGACAGCAAATCCTCTGTTTATATTATCCGAGTGATATTTTAAATTATTTGGTTTATACGACACCAATTTTATAGTAGCTAAAGAATCAACCTTGTAATTATTTTCTAATTTTTTATAAATTTCAGAATTATAAACCGCTTTGTTTTTATTATCTAAGCTATCGAGTGTTTTTATTTCTTCATTTGCTGAAGTAACAGGTATTAGCTCTTTTATAAACCATGCATGTCCGTTAGCTTCATCATTTTCATAAGGAAATAAATTCCCTTCTTTATCTTGCGCTATAAGATACTTAGTATTCAGCATACTAAGCACGTTGATATTATTTTTTTCTACATAAAAATCGAATAACTCACTGTAACGTTTTAATTCCGCAGCATTATAACCATTAAGCGAATTATGAAAATAAGATGGTTTTGCTGCACCTCCAACCAAATCGAATACACGGTAATAACTGGTGTCTTTTAAAATGTGATTATCAACCTCTGTAGCTTCAAAGGGCTTGTTAACTTGAATAGCCGATACAAAGTCATCATTATTTACATAGCGTCTATCTACTCCAACCAAATCAAATAAAATAAGAGCACCAAATGCTACAATAACCCATTTTTCTTTGAGTTTATTTTTTAAATACATATAAATAGCACCCGCCGAAAGTAATACCAAGATTAAAGTTCTAATGGTATCATTTGTGAAAATAGTTTTTCTATCCATTTTTAAAGCGTCCACAAATGCTTGTCCATAATTCTGACGATAGTAACCATCATTCACGCCTACAAAATCAAATAAAGATAATTTAAATAACAAGAAAACAAGTGCCAAACCACCCGTAATTATTGCTGAATACTTTAAAGCTTTTTCTTTTTCTTCTTTCTTTTCAAATGCATTAAATAATTTTACCAAGCCAAAAATTGCCAATACGGGAATACACAATTCTAAAATAACTTGTATGGAAGTAACTGCTCTAAATTTATTGTACATAGGTACATAATCAATAAAGAAATCGGTTAAAAAACTTAAATTTTTTCCATAGGATAATAATAATGCCATAATAGACCCGCCAACGAGCCACCATTTTAAACGTCCTTTAACTAAAAATAATGCAAAAACAAATAAGAAGAGTACCACCGCACCAATATAAGCTGGTGCTTCTACAATAGGTTGATCTCCCCAATACATAGGTGCACGTTTTGCTTCTTGCGCTGCTTGTGTTGTAGTAGCTCCTAGTTTTCTAAAAGCTTCATAAGTAGCAGAATCTTTACCAACATCTTCACCGTTACCGCCTCCCATAAATCGAGGGATGAACAGATTAAATGTTTCCGCGAAACCATAACTAAATTGTGTAATATAATCTCTATCTAACCCAGAACTAACTTCTTTTGGCGAACCATCTGGATTAATTGTTAATTCACTTTTTCCACGAGTACTTTCTTTAACATACTCCTGAGTTGCCAATACGTTAGTTGCGTTTAATGCAATGGATAAAATAACGGCAACTAATAAAATACCAACGGTTTTAAAGAAATGAGGCAATTCTTTCTTTTTATAAGCGTCAATTAAATAAGCAACACCTAAAACAAGTACTAATAGCATTAAGTAATAAGTCATTTGAAAATGGTTTGCCACCATTTCTAGCCCCATTGCTACAGTTGTAAGCAAGAAACCTGCGACATAACGCTTTTGAAAAGTCAATAAAATACCGCTTAGAACTAATGGCATGTAGGCTATGGCATGTGCTTTACTGTTATGACCTACACCTAAAATTATGATTAAATAGGTTGAAAAACCAAATGCAAGTGCACCAATGGTTGCTAATTTAAAATCGACTTTCAATACCAATAATAACACATAAAAACCTAATAAATATAGGAACAAATAATCGGCAGGTCGTGGTAAAAAACGAAGCGTTAAATCTAATTTTTTAATATAATTATGTGGATATTTTGCACCTAATTGATAGGTTGGCATACCCGCAAAGGCACTATTTGTCCAATAAGTTTCTTCGCCAGTTTCTGCTTTAAAATCTTTTTGCTGCTTACTCATGCCAATATATTGCATGATATCGCTTTGAAAAATTTGCTTTCCTTGTAAAACTGGATTAAAATAGGCTAATGAAATAATAACAAACCCTAGAATGACTAGAATGTGCGGAAGAAGCTTTTTTATTGAAAACTGCATGAAAATATATTAAAAAAGAATGGATGTGAATTTAGTCAATTTCTTCGTAATCCACATATTCACCAACATCTTTATTTGAAGTTTTTGTGTTTGGTATTTTATCAATGGTTACTTCACCTTTCTTTTTTGGCTGTGGTTGTTGAGGTCCTTGTTGAAATTGTCCCCCAAACTTTTGTTCCGCTTTTTTAGCTATATATTTAAGTAATAAAGGCGCAAACAGTCTTGATAGAACCTTCAACCCATAATAAATAAGGATAATAATTAAAATTGTTCTAATAAAACCGGTTACAGATGCTTGTTGTAACATAAAAAATAATTTTTAACAAAAATACAATTCTATCTGCTGAAAAAACGTTCAAAAATGATAAAAAAAGTATAAAATATCTATATTTGAAAAGCCTTAAACTAGTATTTTTTAAGCATCAGTAAATAAAATAATTTACGATAACTAAAAACACCCTTATGAATCTAATCAAATCTACCCTATTTTTTCTAGTAAGTTTAATAACCACACAAGCCTTTTCACAATATACCGATGTTATAAATTCCAATCGACCTGGCGTATCTAGAAGTGCTTTTTCTGTTGGTACCAATGTTGTCCAGTTTGAAGTTGGTCCTTATATGGTAAAAGAAGAAAGAACCCCTGCTGCCAGTTATGAAGTTGATGGCTTCGGTGTCGATTTTGCAGTTCGTTATGGCTTATTATGGGAAGAATTAGAACTGAATATTGAAGGCACTTTCCAGAGTGACACCAAAACCAATACCTCTACTATTTTATCAGAAGACAAGCGTTCTAATTTTAAATTTTTAACTGTTGGCGCAAAGTATTTAGTGTACGATCCCTATAAAAATTCAGAAAACGAAAAACCAAATTTATACAGCTGGAAAGCAAACCATCGTTTTAAGTGGCGTTCTTTAATTCCTGCTGTATCTATTTATGCTGGTGCTAATTATGACATAGAAAACAATCCTTATACGGCTTCTAATATTGAAGGGTTTAGTCCTAAAATTATGATTGCAACACAACATAACTTTTCAGGTGGCTGGGTATTTGTTATGAATTTAATTAAAGATAGAATCGGAACAGAACAATCTGATTTTCAATATATATTAACCTTAACCCATTCACTTAATCCTAAATGGGTCATATTTGGTGAAACCCAAGGTATAAAAAGTGATTTTTATGCCGACAACTTATTGAGGTTAGGTGGTGGTTATTTATGGAGCAAAAATTTTCAATTAGATACAGCCGTAACTTTCAATACAAAAAATACGCCGTCTGTATTTGGTGTTAATTTAGGCATGTCTTACCGTTTAGATTTTCATAAGGATAAAGAAAAAGAGAAAGAGAAAAAAACAGACAATGGTACTTCAGCCAAAGATGAAGCTGAAAGACAATCTAGAAAAAATAAATCCAAGGGAACGACTGATGTTATAGAAGATTATAATAAAAAACAAAAAAGAAAAGAACAAGATTTTAATTAAAAAATTTACGCCACTTATAAATGATTTCAATAAAAGAAGTAAACACCAAAAGTGATTTAAAAGCTTTTGTAAAATTCCCTTTCAAACTATATAAAAACTCAAAATACTGGGTACCTCCTATTATTAGTGAAGAAATAAAAACTTTCAACAAAGAAGAAAACCCGGTATTTAATGATGCTGAAGCTAGATTGTTTTTAGCTTATAAAAACAATGAGATTGTAGGTCGGGTTGCCGCCATTATTAATTGGTTGGAAGTTAAGGACCAAACACTAAAAAAAATGCGGTTTGGCTGGTTTGACTTTATTGATGATTTAGAAGTTTCCCAAGCGTTATTTAATCAAGTTGAAAGCATCGGGAAATCGCATGGTTTAAAATACACTGAAGGACCTGTTGGATTTTCAAATTTAGATAAGGTTGGTGTTATGACCGAAGGGTTTGAAACCATCTCTACTATGATTACCTGGTACAATCATCCATATTACATAAAACATTATGAGCACGCAGGATATGCTGTTGAAAAATCATATTCCGAAAGTAAATTTCCTTTTAAAAATGTAAAACCTGAATTCTTTTTAAAGGCACAAGAACTTATAAAGAAACGCTATCAACTTAAAGCGTTGAAATTTACAAAAACTGAAGAGGTTATGCCTTATGCAGATAAAATGTTCGACTTATTTAATGAAAGTTATGCGTCACTAGCTTCTTTTGTAGCTATTACAGACATTCAAAAAGAATATTTCAAAAAGAAATTCATCAGTTTTGTAAATCCAGAATACATTAAGTTTGTAGTCGATAAAGAAGATAAACTTGTTGGTTTTGCTATTGTAATGCCTGCTTTTGCCAAAGCTTTACAAAAAATGAATGGAAAACTTTTCCCTTTTGGATTTCGACATATTTTGCATGCGAAAAAACACAGTAAAGATGTTATTTTTTATTTAATAGGAATTCATCCCGATTACCAAAACAAAGGGGTACACGCTGTTATTTTTAATGAATATTATAATACGTTTACCGAAAAAGGAATTGAAACCTGCTTTAGAACTCCTGAGTTAGAAGATAATTATGCCATACATCAAATATGGAAACATTTTGATCCTGTGGTTTATAAACGTCGAAAAACATTTAGAAAAGATTTATAACTAAAAAAGAGCTTCAAATTGAAGCTCTTTTTTATATAATAAAATATATGTAAACTTATTATTCGCCCATAGCTGCTACTACTGAGGCAGATAAACGTTGGTAAGTCCCATTTTCCAAACGTGCTCGAATAGCATCAAAAGCATCTAAAGTAATTTGAATATCTTCTAATACATGGGTTGCGGTTGGTATTAATCTTAATAAAATTAATCCTTTAGGTATTACCGGGTAAACCACTATAGAACAAAATACGCCGAAATTCTCACGTAAATCTTTTACTAAGGCCATGGCTTCAGGAATACTTCCTTTTAAATATACAGGCGTTACACAACTTTGCGTTGTTCCAATATCAAAACCTCTTTCTTTAAGTCCAGATTGTAACGCATTGGTATTTTCCCAAAGTTTATTTTTTAGTTCTGGCATGGTTTTAAGCATTTCTAAACGCTTTCTTGCACCAACCACTAATTGCATTTGTAACGATTTAGCAAACATTTGAGAACGTAAATTATACTTAAGATAATCTATAATCTCTTTATCCGCAGCTATAAAAGCTCCAGTACCTGCCATAGATTTTGCAAACGTAGCAAAATAAACATCTATATCATCTTGAACACCTTGCTCTTCACCTGTACCTGCACCTGTTTCACCTTGTGTACCAAAACCGTGAGCATCATCTACTAAAAACCTGAAATTATATTTCTTTTTAAGCGCAGCAATTTCTTTAAGCCTTCCTTGTTCTCCACGCATACCAAAAACACCTTCAGTGATAACTAAAATACCTCCTCCAGTTTGTTCAGCCATTTTAGTAGCTCGATCAAGATTCTTTTCTAAACTTACAATATCATTATGTTTGTAAGTAAAACGCTTACCCATATGAAGACGTACACCATCAATAATACAAGCATGTGCATCTACGTCATATACAATAATATCATCTTTAGACACTAAAGCATCAATGGTAGATACCATCCCTTGATATCCAAAATTCAATAAATAGGCAGCTTCCTTTTCAACAAACTCAGCTAACTCTTTTTGAAGTGTTTCATGAAGATCTGTGTGACCAGACATCATTCGAGCTCCCATAGGATATGCAGAGCCATAAGCTAGTCCTGCTTCTCCATCTACCTTACGTACTTCAGGATGATTTGCTAATCCTAAATAATCATTTATACTCCAAGTAATAACGTCTTTTCCTTGAAATTTCATTCTGTTTGATATCTGTCCTTCTAATTTAGGAAATACAAAATACCCTTCAGCTTGAGACGCCCATTTTCCTAACGGACCTTTGTCTTTATAAATCTTCTCGAATAAATCTTTCATTTATTTTAAATCAAATTGCTATTAAAATTAAGAATCAACTATTAACTTGAAGTGGCTTATTAAAAATTAAAAACACCTTGCTAAGTGTTTCATTATATTTATTAAGCTTTTTTAGTTCTTAGTTAGTTCGTGCAAAATTAAATATTTATATTCTTTGTACATAATTTTTTGTGTTCAATTATTTATAAAATAAAAAAAGAGATAACTTTTTGCTACTAAAACAAATGCTACCTCCTTTATTATGTACTTATTAACACTATTTTATATATTCTATGTTTTTCACTGTGGCTTCATTTATACTATCAAAGAAACCTTGCTCTTGCATCCATTTATCACTATAAACTTTACTCATGTAACGTGAACCATGGTCTGGAAAAATTACCACTACATTATCATCTTTTTTAAACATACCTTGTTCTCCTAATTGCTTAAGTGCCTGAGTCGCAGCACCCGACGTATACCCTACAAAAAGACCTTCGGTTCTTGCTAATTCTCTTGCTGTATGAGCACTTTCTTCATCTGTTACTTTTACAAATTCATCAATAATATCAAAATCCGTAGCTCCAGGAATTAAATTTTTTCCCAAACCTTCAATCCTATAAGGATAAATTTCTTTTTCATCGAACTCTTTTGTTTCGTGATATTTTTTAAGTACCGAACCAAATGCATCGACTCCAATAACTTTTATATTTGGGTTTTGTTCTTTTAAATATTTTGCTGTTCCAGAAATGGTACCACCTGTACCACTACAAGCTACAAGGTGTGTAATTTTACCTTCAGTTTGTTTCCAAATTTCTGGACCCGTAGATTTATAATGTGCATCAATATTAAGTTGGTTAAAATATTGATTGATATACACAGAACCTTTCATTTCACTATGCAATCTTTTAGCAACTTCATAATAAGACCTAGGATCATCTGCACTCACATGCGCGGGACATACATAAACTTTAGCTCCCATGGTTTTTAGCATATCAATCTTATCTGCTGAAGATTTTGAACTCACTGCTAAAACACAATCATATCCTTTGATAATGCTTACCATAGCAATACTAAAACCTGTATTGCCAGAAGTAGTTTCTATGATGGTAGATCCAGGGGTTAAAATACCCTTTCGTTCTGCTTCTTCAATAATATAAGTTGCTATTCTATCCTTTGAAGATTGTCCTGGATTAAAAGATTCTACTTTTGCGTAAAATTGACCTTTGAATTTTGAAGCTACTTTATTAAGTTTAATAAGCGGTGTATTGCCTACTAAGTCTAATACATTATCAAAAACTTGATTTCTGTGTTTCATAAATACCTTTTAGGAAAGTTACTATATTTTTACTAAAAATATTTGTAACTTAAAACCTGACAAAAGTAAAACTTTTTTTTTTATTAACCATGAATTCCTTCTAAATCTAATAAAAAGGCATATTCTAAAGCAACTTCTTTTAAGCTTTCAAAACGCCCTGATGCCCCACCATGACCAGCATCCATATCAGTATAAAGCAATAATTTATTAGTATCAATTTTTAATTCTCTTAATTTAGCTACCCATTTTGCAGGTTCCCAATATTGTACTTGAGAATCATGCAATCCTGTTGTAACCAATATATTAGGATATTTTTTTGAATCTACGTTATCGTAAGGTGAATATAATTTCATATAATTATAATACTCCAATTTGTTAGGATTTCCCCATTCATCATACTCTCCTGTTGTTAAAGGAATAGTATCATCCAACATTGTTGTTACCACATCTACAAACGGGACAGCAGCAAGAACTCCATGATATAATTCTGGATTCATGTTAATAACAGCTCCCATAAGTAACCCACCAGCAGATCCGCCATAAGCATATAAATGTTTAGCTGAAGTATAATTTTGTTCTATTAAATACTTTGAGCAATCAATAAAATCATAAAATGTGTTTAGTTTATTTAATAGCTTTCCATTTTCATACCAATCTCTACCTAAATACTCACCACCACGAATGTGTGCTATGACGTAAATAAACCCACGATCGAGCAAGCTTAGTCGTACTGAAGAAAAAGAAGGATCGATTGTTGAACCGTAAGAGCCGTAAGCGTATTGCAACAACGGACTTGTACCATCTAAAGCTATGCCTTTTTTATAAACCAATGACATAGGTACTTTTACCCCGTCACGTGCGGTTGCCCATATACGTTTCGATTCGTAATTTTCTTTTTTAAATGTGCCGCCTAAAACTTCCTGCTCTTTTTTAACTTCACTCGTTTTAGTTTTAAAATTATAATCGATAACTGAACTTGGTGAGGTTAATGAATTGTATGCATATCGTAGTACCTCACTATCAAAATCAGGATTGTTACCCATATATGCTGTGTAGGTTTCACTTTCAAAAGGCAGAAAATAATCTTCATTTCCATCCCAACTGATGATCCGTAATTTATTAAGTCCGTTTTCGCGTTCGTTAAGAACCAAATAGTCTTTAAAAATTTCAATATCCTCTAAAAGCACTTCTTTTCTGTGCGGAATTACATCCTCCCAATAGGCTTTTTCTGTATGAAGTTCACTGGTTTTAAGTAATTTAAAATTGGTAGCACCATCACAATTTGAAATGATATAAAAACTATCCATATAATGTGCAATGCTGTATTCAAAATCGCGTTGTCGCTTTTGAAATACTTTAAATTCACCATCGGGTGTATCGGCATTTACATAACGGTACTCTGATGAGACTGTACTTGACGAACCAATAATTAAATATTTTTTTGATTTTGTTTTATAGACAAACGTGTTAAACGTTTCATCCGCTTCATGAAAAACCTCTACGTCTTCTATGCTCTCTGTATTTAATTTATGTTTAAAAACTTTATCCGAACGCAAAGTGACTTCATTTTTTCTGCAATAAAACAAAGTTTTGTTATCATTTGCCCAAGTAGAACTGCTTGTACTATTCAAAATTTTGTCTGAATAGATTTCTCCTGTAACTAAATTTTTAATTTGAATGGTGTACTGCCTTCTTCCAACAATATCTGTTGAAAAACTTACCAACTTGTTATCAGGACTAATAGAGATGCTCCCTAAATTAAAAAAAGCAAAACCTTTTGCCATCTCGTTACAATCGAACAGTATTTCATCTGGAGCTTCTAAAGACTCTTTTTTACGAAGATATATGGGATAATCTTGCCCTTTTTCGTAACGCGTAATATACCAATAGCCGTTTAACTTGTAAGGCACCGAAGCATCATCTTCCTTAATTCTTCCTTTCATTTCTTCAAACAAATCCTTTTGAAACGCTTCAGTATGCTTCATAACCTCTTTAGTGTAGGTGTTTTCAGCATTTAAATAATTAATCACTTCTGGATTTTCTCTATCATTCAACCAATAATAATTATCAATACGAACATCATCATGAATTTTGAGTTCTTTTGGTTGCTTACTTGCTTGAGGTGTTTGAATTATTTCTGGTAAAGACATATTTATTCCTAAATTTAGGGCGCAAAAATAGAAAAATTAAATAGCTTTGTGTTCATTTAAAAATTATAAAATTATGTTTGGAGATATGATGAATATGATGGGTAAACTGAAAGAAACCCAAAAAAAGGTAGAAGAAACTAAAAAACGTTTAGATACCGTTTTAATTGACGAAAAAAGTAGCGACAATAAAATTCAAGTTTCTTTAACAGCCAATAGAACCATTAAATCTATTGATATTGATGAAAGTTTGCTTGAAGATAAAGAACAACTTGAAGATTATTTAATTCTTACTTTGAATAAAGCCATTGAAAAAGCCACAAGTATAAACGAAGCTGAACTTGCTGCAGTTGCTAAAGAAGGTATGCCGAATATTCCGGGATTGGATATGTTTAAATAGATTAATTAGATAGTCAGATTTTTAGACTCATTGGCTATATTACAGAGTTTGTAAAACCTTAATTAACTTATCATGCATGGTAATAGTATAATCTAAATGAGTTACAATACGTAGTTTATTAGTTCCCATACTTATAATATGTATGTTTTTGTTTGTTAGCTGTTGAATGAATTCTTTTTCATTCACATCATTATTTAGTTCGAAAATTACAATATTGGTTTCAATAGGTTCTACAATTTTTATAAAGGCTAACTTAGCCAACACCTCGCCTATTTCTTTGGCTTTTTTATGGTCGTCTACCAATCTATGTATATTATGATCTAAGGCATAGAGTCCTGCGGCGGCTAAAAACCCAGCTTGTCGCATATTACCACCAAACACTTTTCTAATTCTAAGAGCGTTTTTCATAATGGCTTCATCACCTACTAAAACAGAACCTACAGGACATCCCAAACCTTTACTTAAACACACCGAAATGGTATCGAATACTTCACCATATTGCTCAGTGGTTTGTTTCTTTTCAACCAAAGCATTCCATAAACGAGCGCCATCTAAATGATATCCTAAATTGTTTTCATCGCAAACCTTTCTAATTTTTAAAATTTCATTAAAATCCCAACAAGAACCTCCGCCTCTATTGGCTGTATTTTCAATCTCAACCAATCGCGTCGAACTGTAATAATAAGCATCCGGATTTATCGCATCTATTACTTGTTCTGCAGTAAACATGCCGCGATTACCATCTATCAACTTACAAGACACCCCACTATTAAAAGATGCTCCACCAGATTCATAATTATATATATGGGCGTATTTATCACAAATAATTTGATCTCCTGGACTTGTATGAAGTTTTAATGCGGTTTGGTTTGCCATAGTACCGCTAGGAAAAAACAACGCACTTGATTTACCAAACATCTTTGCAATGCGTGTTTCTAATTGGTTTACTGTTTCATCTTCTCTAAATACATCGTCACCCACTTTGGCCTGCATCATGGTTTCCAACATGGCTTTTGATGGTTTTGTAACGGTATCGCTTCTTAGGTCTATAGTCATATCAAAAAATATAGGTAAAGCTATAAAATTATATTAAGAATTGTTTTCTGCTCCTACTATAAATCCTATTTTTGTTCAAAACAAAATTAATAATGATAACTTCAGATCAGATTAAAAATCTTAATACCCGCCTTGACAAACTTAGGCACTATCTTTGACGTAGATAGAAAACTTATTGAAATACAAAACGAAGAAGAAAAAACCTTCGACCCTAATTTCTGGAATGATGCCAAAGCTGCCGAAGCTACAATGAAATCGCTTCGTGTAACTAAAAAATGGGTTGAAGATTATAACACTGCCAAAACACTTACCGAAGATTTAGAAGTTCTTTATGAGTTTTATAAAGAAGGAGAATCTACTGCCGAAGATGTTGAGGAACAATATCAAAAAGCGTTTACATTACTAGAAGATATCGAGTTTAAAAACATGCTTTCAGATGAAGGCGATAGTTTAAGCGCAGTTTTACAAATAACTGCTGGTGCTGGTGGTACCGAAAGTTGTGATTGGGCCAGCATGCTTATGCGTATGTACTTAATGTATGCTGAAAAAAGCGGATTTAAAGTAAAAGAACTCAACTTTCAAGAAGGTGATGTCGCTGGTATAAAAACAGTGACATTAGAATTAGAAGGCGATTTCGCTTTCGGTTGGTTAAAAGGCGAAAATGGCGTGCATCGTTTGGTGCGTATTTCCCCTTTTGATAGTAATGCGAAACGTCACACCAGTTTTGCATCTGTTTATGTATATCCATTGGTTGATGATACGATTGAAATAGAAATAAATCCTGCCGATATTGAAATCACCACTGCGCGCTCCAGTGGCGCTGGCGGACAAAACGTCAATAAAGTAGAAACCAAGGTACAATTAACACATAAACCAACAGGGATTCAAATACAATGTTCAGAAACACGCTCCCAACACGATAACCGTTCCAGAGCCATGCAAATGCTTAAATCTCAGTTATATGAAATTGAGTTGCAAAAGCAAATGGCACAACGTGAAGATATTGAAGCTGGTAAAATGAAAATTGAATGGGGAAGTCAAATCCGTAATTACGTCATGCAACCTTATAAACTAGTAAAAGATGTTAGAACTGGTCATGAAACTAGTAATGTAGATGGCGTTATGGATGGAAATATTAGTTCATTTTTAAAAGCATACTTAATGATGATGGGGCAAAAAGTAGAAGATAACAATACTTTATGAAACAAATAGACACCATAATTTTTGACCTAGGAGGCGTTTTAATCGATTGGAACCCTGAATACGTTTTTTTTGATGCATTTGATGGCGATAAAGAAAAAATGCAATGGTTTCTTGATACTATTTGTACCAGTGATTGGAACGAAAACCAAGATGCAGGTTACCCGCTAGCACAAGCAACTCTAGATTTAATAAATAAGTTCCCTGAACACGAACAACATATAAAACTATTTTATGGCGACTGGGAAAAGATGCTAGGGGGTACTATTGATGGTACTGTTAAAATTCTACAAGATTTAATTCAATCTAAAAAATACAAAGTAGTTGCTTTAACTAATTGGAGTCATGAAACCTTTCCTATAGCCCAAAAACGTTTCGAATTTTTAGGATGGTTTGAAGGTATTGTGGTTTCAGGGGATGAAAAAACAAGAAAACCGTTTAAAGACATTTATGAAATATGTTTAAATAGATTTAATATAACTCCAGAAAAATCATTATTTATTGATGATAATCTAAGAAATATTGAAGCGGCAAATACCTTAGGTATTAATGGTATACATTTCAAAAATTCAGAAAAACTCATTCAACAGTTAAAAAATTATAATATCCAATTATCATGATAAAAATCCTTCACAATAATAGATGTAGTAAATCACGTTGCGGATTAGAATTATTAGAAGAATCAGGCAAACCCTTTGAAGTTATTAAATATCTTGAAGACACCTTATCTACTCAAGAATTAAAAGGTATTATTAAACTTTTAAATATTAAACCAATTGATTTAGTTAGAAAAAATGAAGCTACTTGGAAAACCGAGTTTAAAAATAAAAACTTAACTGATGACCAAATTATTGATGCTATGGTTAAAAATCCTAAACTTATAGAGCGCCCCATAGTTATTAATGGGAACAAAGCTGTAATAGGTAGACCTACCCAAAAAATCTCTGAAATCATATAATATAGAGGCATAAATCAACTTAAGTTAATTAACTTTTATTTAACAAAAACACGTTAAACCATGACTATTTTTGCGAGTCTAATTCGCAAAAATTAATCATGATAAAAACTTTTATATCTTTATTTGTATTCTTTTCATTTATTATACATGCACATGCGTCACCAAAAAATAAACATGATTTTTTAGATAAAAACATTACTATTACTGGTAAAGTTATAGATAAAGACACCAAAGATCCTTTAGAATATGCTACAGTCGCTTTTTTTAGTAAAAAAGAAAATAAAATAGTTGATGGAGGCATAACCGATGCCAATGGAAATTTCAGTATCAAAGTTGCTGAAGGCCTTTACGATGTTACAATAGAGTATATCTCTTATAAAAAAATAACGCTTTCTAATAAAAAATTAGTATCAGACCAAAATTTAGGCACAATTGCTTTAGAAATTGATTTTGCTTCATTAGGTGAAGTAGAAATTATTGCTGAACGCACAACGGTTGAAATTAAACTCGACAAAAAAATATATAATGTAGGTAAAGATCTTACGGTAAGCGGCGGTAATGTGAGTGATGTTTTAGACAACATTCCTTCTGTGTCTGTAGGAGTTGAAGGAAATGTTGCTCTTAGAGGAAATGAAAATGTTACGATTCTTATTAATGGAAAACCATCTGGACTCGTTGGTTTAAATTCTACCGAGGCTCTACGCCAACTTCCTGCTGATGCTATTGAAAAAGTAGAAGTAATTACTTCTCCATCAGCTCGCTACCAATCTGAAGGAACTGCAGGTATTTTAAATATTATTTTACGAAGAAGTAAGCTGCAAGGTTTTAATGGTGCCATTACAGCAAACGCCGGCTATCCAAAATCAGCTGGTCTTTCTGGAAATATAAATTACAGAACGGGTGATGTTAATTTTTTTAATACCACCAGTTATAATTACAGAGAGTCTATAGGGCACGCATACACGAACACTAGATATAAAACAACTGGGAATTATTTAGATGAAAAATCAGATACCGATAACCAAAGTAAGGGAATTACTTCTAATATTGGACTTGAATGGTATATTAACGATTCGGCATCATTAACCACTTCATTAGTTTATAGAGATTCAGATAATGAATCAAATTCTACAAACAAAATAGTGCAGTATGATGAAAATCTAAATTTCACAGGACAAAGTATTCGTTTAGACCCCGAATTTGGTGGTAATAAAACCATTCAATATGCGACTAATTTCACCAAAAATTTTAAAACAAGCGGACATAAATTTACATTCGATTTTCAATATGAAGATAATAAGGATAATGAAGAGTCTTTAATTGTTAATAATGGTATAGAAACCGATAAAGTTGAAACTTTAGATAACCAACAAAATATTCTTCTTCAATCTGATTATGTTTTACCTATTGGAGAAAATAGCCAGTTTGAACTTGGATATAGAGGTGATTTTAGCACAAAATCAACTGACTATACTGTAGAACTTTTTAACACGACAACAAACAATTTTGAAATCGACAATAACTTATCAAATACTTTCAATTTTAAAGTATATGTAAATGCGTTTTACACACAATTTGGAAGTAAAATAAATAAGTTTTCTTATTTATTAGGCTTGCGTATGGAAAATACACAAACCACTATAGATCAACCAACAAGTGGCGATTTTAAAAAGAAAAACATTACGGGCTTATTTCCAACAATTAATTTTAGTTATGAATTAAGTGAAAGAGAAAGTTTAACCTTAGGCTATAGTAGAAGACTGCAAAGACCTCGTGGTTTCCATTTGAATCCATTCCCGTCAAGAACCAGTCTTACCAATATATTTCAAGGCAATCCAGACCTAGACCCTAGTTATTCTGGATTATACGATTTAGGATATTTAAATAGATTTAATAAAGTAACATTAAGTACCTCTATATATTTTCAGCACGAAAAAGATGATAGTAATTGGGTGAGTTTTGAAACAGGAGACACTGTTCAAATAAATGGGCAAGACATTCCTGTGGTACAAAGAACTCCTGTTAACATGGCTACAGAAGATCGTTATGGTTACGAATTTAACGTTAACTATACACCCACAAGAAAGTGGCGTATAAATACAGATTTTAACCTATTTAAAAACATTACCAGAGGTGATTTTAATGGAGTAAACTATGATGCAGAAAACTTAAGCTGGAATATTAGATTAAGCAACAAATACACGCTTCCAGCAAATATTGATTGGCAAACGAATATGGATTATAGAGGTCCTAGCAAAGACGCTCAAAATACGAGAGAAGGGATATTTTCTATAAATCTTGCTTTTAGCAAAGATTTATTTAAAGAAAAGGCTTCTATCGCGTTTAATATAAGTGATTTATTAAATAGTAGAAGATTTAAAGGAGAAATAGACACTCCTACTTTTTTCAGCACAAGAGATATGCAATTTCGCGGAGGACAAAATTTCAACTTATCATTTACCTATAGATTTAATCAAAAAAAGAAACCAGAACGTCAAAACAATGGGGGTGGATCAGGTTTTGATATGGAAGGATAATACAACAACTAAAAATAAAAAAGGGAAGCTAATTAATTAGCTTCCCTTTTTTGTTTATAAAAATTATATTGTGTTTATGAATTTTGACGTTTAGCCTTTTTCTCTTCTCTTATTTCTTTTAATCTTTCAATTAAAGCACCACCTATCCAATAAGGAATCACAAAAGTTAATAAGAAAATCATTAACCAGAAGCCTAATGTTAATATGGATAAAAATGCTAAAAATCCTAAATATTGGTCAAAATCAAACATAATTGTATGTATCTATTAAAAAATATTACGCAAAGATAATGCAACTGTTTTTGTTAAACAATAGCTAAACTAAAAAAATATTAACAGGTGTTGTTAATCTAAATTAGGTTGTGGCGTCATTCTTAAATAAGGTTTTATTTCTTTATGCCCTTTTGGAAACATACTTGGGATCTGTTCATTTGTAATTGCAGGAGAGATAACAACATCTTCACCGTTTTTCCAGTTGGCTGGAGTAGCTACTTTATGATACGCTGTTAATTGTAAACTATCGATAACTCTTAAAAGTTCATCAAAATTTCTACCTGTAGATGCTGGATAAGTTATAATTAACTTCACTTTTTTATCATCTCCAATTACAAATACAGAACGTACTGTAAGTTTATCATTTGCATTTGGATGAATCATATCGTATAGTTCAGACACCTTTTTGTCTTCATCTGCAATAATAGGAAAGTTTACTGTGGTGTTTTGGGTTTCATTAATATCGTTAACCCAACCTTTATGAGATTCTAAGCCATCAACACTTAACGCAACAACTTTTACGTTACGCTTATCAAACTCTGGTTTATATTTAGCTACGGTACCTAACTCAGTTGTACAAACAGGAGTGTAATCAGCTGGATGTGAAAATAATATTCCCCAACTATCACCTAGCCATTCATGAAAATTAATATTTCCTTCAGTTGACTTTGCAGTAAAATTTGGTGCAATGTCACCTAATCTAATTGTTGCCATAATATATAATGTTTTATTGAAATTAATAAATGAATTCTATACTAGCTAATATAACCATTTTTCTTCAATTGATAAAAATCAACTCGTTATATATCTGTTAAAAAAACTAATCACTTTCTTACTAATAAAAACCATAAATCAGTTAACTTTGCTTCTTAAAATTAAATCATTTTATAATGAGTTTTAGAATAGAAAAAGACACCATGGGCGAGGTAAAAGTGCCTGCCGATAAACTTTGGGGAGCACAAACAGAACGCTCTAGAAATAATTTTAAAATAGGGGCTTCGGCGTCTATGCCATTAGAAATAATTTACGGATTTGCCTATCTAAAAAAAGCAGCTGCCTATACCAATTGCGAATTAGGAGTTTTACCAATTGAAAAACGCGATTTAATTGCTGCCGTTTGTGATGAAATTTTAGCTGGCAAACACGATGACCAATTCCCGCTTGTTATTTGGCAAACAGGTTCTGGAACACAAAGCAATATGAATGCTAATGAAGTTATTGCAAATAGAGCACAACAATTGGCAGGAAAAATTATTGGTGAGGGAGAGAAAGCAATTCAACCTAATGATGATGTGAACAAATCGCAATCATCGAACGACACCTTCCCTACTGGTATGCATATTGCTATTTATAAAAAAGTAGTAGAAGTTACTATTCCGGGGGTTAAACAACTTCGCGACACGCTCAAGAAAAAATCCGAAGCATTTAAAAATGTTGTAAAAATTGGTCGTACCCATTTAATGGATGCTACGCCACTAACTTTAGGTCAAGAAATTTCTGGGTATGTTGCACAGCTAGATCACGGTTTAAAAGCCTTAGAAAATACCTTGCCACATTTAAGCGAACTAGCATTAGGAGGTACTGCTGTAGGAACAGGTTTAAACACGCCAAAAGGATATAGCAAACGTGTTGCAGAATACATTGCAGAATTTACAGGACTTCCATTTATTACTGCTCCTAATAAATTTGAGGCGCTTGCTGCACACGATGCCCTGGTTGAAACACACGGAGCGCTTAAACAATTAGCGGTTTCTTTAAATAAAATTGCTAATGATGTTAGAATGATGGCATCTGGACCACGAAGTGGTATTGGTGAAATTATTATTCCAGCAAACGAACCAGGTAGTTCTATTATGCCTGGAAAAGTTAACCCAACACAATGTGAAGCATTAACCATGGTTTGTGCTCAAGTTATTGGTAATGATGTGGCTATTTCTGTGGGTGGTTTACAAGGCCATTATGAATTGAATGTATTTAAACCTGTCATGGCCGCAAATGCCATACAATCTGCTCAATTAATAGGGGATGCTTGCGCTAGTTTTAATGAGCATTGTGCTGTTGGTATTGAACCAAACCACGAAGTCATTAAAAAATTATTAAACAATTCATTAATGCTGGTTACAGCATTAAATACTAAAATTGGCTATTATAAAGCTGCTGAAATCGCAAATACGGCTCATACTAATGGAACAACTTTAAAAGAAGAAGCTATTAATTTAGGTTATGTTACAGCTGAAGATTATGATGCTTGGGTAAAACCTGAAGATATGGTAGGTGGCTTAAAATAAATATCTAATTACTGCAAAATAAAAAACAGGTAATCGAAATTACCTGTTTTTTTTTGGTTGGTTAGCTATTAATCCTTATTTGGTTTAAATCAGGAAATCCATCCAAATATATAATTTAACATGTTCTTTACTGTTAACAAATGTTAATTTTTATCAATTTTCTTTCTAATTCGACTCAATTGAACCGCTGTTATTCCTAAATAAGACGCTATATGATACTGAGGCATTAGCGCATCTACATTGGGGATTTGTTTTTGCAATTCTGTATATCGCTGTTTAGCATCTAACGAAATTAATTCTACAAGTCGTTTTTCATATAAAACATAAATAGACTCTAAAACTTTTGAATACAACATGTTAAGTGATTTGTGTTTTTCACATAACTTCATAAGTTTATAATAATCCACCTCATACATTTCAGAATCTTCAAGTGTTTCAAACATAAATAAAGATGGTTTCTTTTGAATTAAAGCCGTTAAAGGTCCCAAAAAACTTAGTGGCATATAAAAATTTTTATTAAATTCTTTACCAGATTCTGTACTTAAATAACACCTTACTATTCCAGAAACAAGCATATATATTTTGGAAGGTGCTTCGTTTAATTTAACTATTTGCTTACCTGCTTTGAGAGTTTTAAATTCGGATATTTTTAAAAGTTCTTCAATAATGTCTTCTGAAATATTACTAAAAGAGTTTAAAAAATTTGTGTGAGAGTCGGTTTGATTCATACAGTAAAAAGAGAGATTGAATTTTTAATAGCACTTTACGCATATAGAACTTTGGATAAATATTTATCTAAAACTATATATGGTTTAAAATTACAGCTTCTCATCCTTCTTTAATTAATTTCTCTACAATTGGCATATAAATTTGTTTAGATGCATGAAACTAAATACTAGACCTTATAAAAAAACAAAAAGCCTTAGGGATTAACCTAAGGCTTTTTAATAAGTGTGTATTATATACGGTTTACTTTAAAGTAAACTCTGATGTAGCTACTAAATCTTTCTCATTAAAAACATTTATAGTGTAGCGTCCTTTTTGAAATTCTTCTTTTCCTTTTGTTGCAACAAACTCGCATATGTCTAAACTTGAGTTTTCATAATTAAATTTACTTATTATACTGTAATTTAAAGACTTATACCCGAATGCTACTTGTTCATTTAAACCTAATGTGTTATTTTTTGGATCTATAACCTGAACATATAATTCTTGATTCCCAGATTGAACTAATTTATTCTTAGGCACTGTAAAACATACTCTAATTTTATCGGCACGACTAGCTCTTTCTGTTGGTATTAATTTCCCCGAAGTTCTTTCAATAACTCCAAAGCCTTTCATGTTTACAGCTCCTAATACAGCTGCGTTTGAAACTACCTCAGCTAAAGCATTGTTTTGAATTAATAAAGAATCGGTAAATATAGTACGCTCTTCTAATCGCACACGTGTACTGTCTAAAGAAGTTGCTAAATATGAATTTTGAATTTTTAATTTATCATTTTCAGCTAATAAAACGTCCATTTCTTTTTGTAATGAAGCATATTTTTGTTTGTAACTCCACAAGCTTTTTATATTAGTTTCAGAAATTTTTAACGAATCGATTAATCCTTGAATACGAGATCTAGCTTCAACTAAATCGTTATTGGCAATTTCATTTTCGCCAATAGCTTCATCATATTGTTTAGCCATAGCGTTCAAATCATTCATCACCAATTGTTTTTGCTCGGTTAAATCTTTTTGAACTTTTGAGCTAGTTTGATATAAATTCATTGTGTAGAATGCAGTTCCTAAAAATAAAACTAATGCAATACCCAATGCTACTTTAAGCCCCATGCTACTTTTATTGTTTTCCATAATTACTTGTTTTTAATGTTTTTAATTTCAAATGTTCTTTAATTATAATACTTTTCCTTTTTAATGATGTAAATAAATAATAATGTATTTTTATTTCAAAATTTAATTGCTCTTTTATGGATAAACTGGTTTTATTTAACAATAATATTCTAGATGAATTACTAAACAAACGCCATGGTGAATCCAAATTTGGTGAACATATTCAAATATTAACCAGTATTTCAAATATATACGACCAACTTATAAATTTAGATGTTACCCATGTAATTATTGGCTTACCCGAAAATGTTGGGGGTTATGCAAACTACAGAAAAACCAGTACCTCTAAAGCATGGGAAGTTACATTAAAAAATTTATTAAACATACAAAGTAATGAGATTACAAAAGCTAATAAGATTTTAATTTTAGGGCATCTTGATTTTACTAAAGAATTATTAAAAGTTTCTAAGCTAGATGCTACTAAAAAGAAAAGTATTATGAAAGCTAGAAAAATTGTGAGCAAAATAGATACATACGTTACTCACATTGTTCAATTAATTGTTTCGGCAGGAAAAAAGCCTATTATTATTGGTGGTGGTCATAACAATGCTTATGGCAATATAAAAGGCACAAGCTTAGCTTTAAAGAAGCCTATAAATGTTATAAACTTTGATACGCATTCCGATTTTGAACCCGAAGAAGGTCGTCATAGTGGAAATGGCTTTAGTTATGCTTACGCTGAAGGATTTTTAAATAATTATTTTATTTTCGGATTGCAAAGAAGCTATATTTCAGATAGATTATTTATATCATTAAAAAAAATCAAATATAACATGTTTGAAGATTTGGTTCTTAGCAAAGGATTAAAGTATACAGAAGGACTGAAACGTGCAGCAAATCATGTTGCCGATAAACCTTTTGGGGTCGAAATAGATTGTCATGCCATAGATAATATCTCAAGTAGTTCCATAACCCCTAGGGGATTTAGTGCAAATAAAACTAGAAGTTTTGTTACATACTTTGGTAAACAAAAAAACGCTTATTATTTACATATATGTGAAGCTGCTGTTACAAAAAAAACAGAAATACAAGTTGGGATATTAATAACTGATTTGATTGTTGATTTTATAAATGCCCCCTTCGCTTAGTTACAACAATTTATGTATTAAAGCATATTGCAACAAAACAATCGTTCTGGTATCGTGTATCTCTCCGTTATTAAGCATGATAATAGCTTCAGTAAATGGTAATTCTAAAACTTCAATATCTTCATGCTCACTTTCTAGACCTCCACCTCCACTTACCTTCATTGCATCGGTGTATTCCGCTATAAAAAAATGCATTTTTTCAGTCATAACCCCGGGCGAAGAATACGCTTCAAATACTTTTTTCACTTCCTTCAACCTATATCCTACTTCTTCTTCTGTTTCTCTTATAATACAAGCTTCAGGGTTATCTTTATCTAACATGCCTGCGCAAATTTCAATCAATAAGCCATCCTTATTATCATTTAAAAATGTAGGCATTCTAAATTGACGCGTTAAAATAATACTGCCTTTTTCTTTATTATAGAGCAAAATACCCGCACCGTCACCCCTATCGTAACATTCCCGCACTTGTGTTACCCAATTTCCGTTACTTAATTTATAATCGAAGGTTACCTTATTTAAGGTATAATAATTATTAGAAAGTAATTCTGTTTTTATGTTCTTTAATTTATCAGATGATATCATTAATAGTAAATTAAGCTTATTAAAATATGAGAAGCAATTTCGTTAAAAGTATCTAATTAAGATTAATAAAATTAAAGTAATTTTTACTTTACTTACTTTATTTGAAAATATAATGCATTTAAAACTGAGTGAAACAGCAATTTAAAAATGTAATATATATCTTATTAAATGAAGTTGGTAATTTCATTTATAATTGCTTAATGAATAAAATACATTATATTTGACTTGCTTTTAAATCAAATTTTTGCACTGACTATGCTAACAAATTTAATAAATTCTTTTCATCATACAGCTCTTTTAATAAGCCAATCGAATATTCTAACCATCTTAACTATTGTTGTTATTTTCTTTGCTTGTTTATTAATTTTGGGGATTAGAAAATCTTATAAACTTAAAAAAGAAAATGAACGTTTAGACAGGCTTAGTGAAGAAATAGAAAAACCAGAAGAAAAATATAAAGATTTTACAGATGGGCATATGTATGGTGGTAATTAAAAAACATTACATACATAAAAAGCCTGCTAAAGCAGGCTTTTTATGTATGTAATCAGTACATGATTAACGCACTAACTTCTTATACTTAATACGTTTAGGTGTTAAATCACCTCCCAAACGTTTCTTTTTACTTTCTTCGTACTCGCTAAAACTACCTTCAAAGAAATACACTTGCGAATCGCCTTCGAAAGCCAAAATATGGGTACAGATTCTATCTAAAAACCATCTATCATGCGATATCACGACGGCACAACCTGCAAAGTTTTCTAAACCTTCTTCTAAAGCGCGTAAAGTATTCACATCAAGATCATTGGTTGGCTCATCCAAAAGTAGTACGTTGCCTTCCTCTTTAAGTGTCATGGCTAAATGAAGACGGTTTCTCTCACCTCCAGAAAGTAATTTCACTTTTTTATTTTGTTCTCCTCCTGAAAAATTAAAACGACTTAAATAAGCTCTAGAATTCACCTCTTTACCTCCCATTAAAACAAGCTCTTGTTCATCGCTAAAATTTTGCCAAATTGTTTTTTCGGGGTCAATGTTAGAATGTGCCTGATCTACGTACGCTATTTTAGCTGTTTCACCTACTAGAAACTCACCTTTATCTGGTGTTTGTTCACCCATAATCATTCTAAAAATAGTTGTTTTACCAGCACCATTCGGGCCAATAACACCAACAATACCTGCTTGTGGTAGTTTGAAGTTTAAATCTTCGTACAACAATTTATCATCAAAACCTTTACTTACACCAACCGCTTCTATAACATTCGTGCCTAAACGTGGCCCATTAGGAATATAAATCTCTAATTTTTCGTCAAGTTGTTTTTGGTCTTGACTTAATAATTTATCATAATTGTTTAAACGTGCTTTTTGTTTGGTTTGACGTCCTTTGGCACCTTGACGAACCCACTCTAACTCACGCTCCAATGTTTTTTGGCGCTTCGAAGCTGTCTTACTTTCTTGAGCTAAACGCTTTGATTTTTGATCTAACCAAGAAGAATAATTACCTTTCCAAGGAATACCCTCTCCTCTATCTAATTCTAATATCCACCCAGCAACGTTATCTAAAAAGTATCTATCGTGAGTTACTGCAATAACAGTTCCTTTATATTGTGCTAAATGATGCTCTAACCAATGTACCGATTCTGCATCTAAGTGGTTGGTTGGCTCATCCAATAACAACACATCTGGCTCTTGTAACAGCAATCGGCATAATGCTACACGACGACGTTCTCCACCTGATAATACACCTATTTTTTTATCGCCATCTGGTGTTCTAAGTGCATCCATAGCAATTTCTAATTTGGTATCTAATTCCCAAGCATTCGAAGCATCAATTTTATCTTGAAGCTCAGCTTGTCTAGCCATGAGTTTGTCCATTTTATCTGGGTTAGAATACACTTCTTCTAAACCAAACATATCGTTTATTTTATTGTATTCATCAAGAATAGCAACAGTTTCAGCTGCACCTTCTTTTACAATTTCTAAAACGGTTTTGCTTTCATCAAGCTGTGGCTCTTGCTCTAAATACCCAACCGAGTAATCTTGCAAAAAAGTAACATCTCCTTGATAATTCTTTTCAACCCCCGCAATAATTTTAAGCAAGGTAGACTTACCCGATCCATTTAAACCTAAAATTCCAATTTTAGCACCGTAAAAAAAACTTAAATAAATATTTTTTAATACTGGCGTATTTGCACCAGTAAATGTCTTGGTTAAACCAGACATTGAGAAGATAACTTTTTTATCGTCAGACATAATTAATTATGATTTTAGATTTACTATTTGAAAAAAATATCCGTTTGTATTATTGAAAACATTGCAAAATACAACGAATACAGCAAACTATATTATACACGCCCCTTTAAAGCATTAAAGACCCAAGCAATGGCAAAAAAACCAATACCTACAGCTGCAAAACCCCAACCCGCTACATCATCGTATTTAAAAGCACCCATTAAAATTAATGCGACGCCTACTATTATCATAATTGTTGTGGCCCAAGCCAATACTGTGTTTTTATTCATTGCCATAGTTAGTTATTTAATTTTTGGGCGCATCCTTGAAAATAAGGTCGGGCTTTCCGCTGTATCTTTTTTTTGTGTTTAAGTATTATAATACCATCGAGATATATCGAGAGCACATAAAAAAGGATGCCGCTGCAATCCCTTGCGCAGATTCACTCTACAAATATCGTACTTTTAGTAATAAATCTAAAGTTTATAAATAATATTATTCTATAATAAATTTTAAATAAGCTCACAGGTTCGTTTATAAGCCTTTATAACCACCATGTGTGTTCCTTTTTTGGGTTTTAATTATTTCATGCTTTTATTTGCAGTATACTGTCATTTCATCAAAATTAATCCCCTAAATAATTGAATGTGGCTATATAAATGAATATATTTTTGAAACTTCTCAATTAACGTTTATTTATCAAATCGTTTAACAATTATACTCTTATATAACCCCTACTTTTGCGGTTTAAAAATAGTCTCAAATTAAACTTTATTATGAACAAAGCCCTATTATCTTTAGCTATTGGAGGATTTGGTATCGGATTAACCGAATTTGTTATCATGGGCATTTTGCCGGATGTTGCTACCGCCTTTAATATAAGCATCCCTCAAGCTGGACATTTTATAGCGGCTTATGCGCTTGGAGTAGTTATAGGTGCTCCA
Source organism: Mariniflexile litorale (assembly GCF_031128465.2). Taxonomy (GTDB): domain Bacteria; phylum Bacteroidota; class Bacteroidia; order Flavobacteriales; family Flavobacteriaceae; genus Mariniflexile; species Mariniflexile litorale. The sequence goes on from NZ_CP155618.1 coordinate 4,244,892, forward strand.
CTACTCACTGGTTTAGGAAGCAAGTGGCCTGCAAACAAAGTTTTAATAGCACTTATGCTTTGGTTTACAGTATTCAATACCCTATCGGCTTTGGCTACAAACTATACTTCTTTTATGGTTTTAAGATTTCTGTCTGGTTTACCTCACGGAGCCTTTTTTGGTATAGGTGCTGTGGTAGCAGGTAAACTCTCTAAACAAGGTAAAGAAGCACAAGGTATAGCTATTATGTTTAGTGGTTTAACTTTCGCCAATCTTTTAGGTGTTCCCTTTGGAACTTATTTAGGCAAACATTTTAGTTGGAACATCTCTTTTTTAATGGTTGGAATTGTGGGTGCATTGGCAGTATTAAGTGTTAAATTATGGATGCCTCTATTAAAACAATCTTCAGAATCTAATTTTGTGAGTGAGTTCAAAATTTTTAAGCGGTTAGAACTTTGGTTAATTATTTTATTAACCACCATTGGAACTGGAGGCTTCTTTGCTTGGTACAGTTATATTGCACCCTTAATTACAGATGTTGCAGGACTTCCAAATGAAATGGTATCAATAGCTATGATATTGGCAGGATTGGGTATGGTGATAGGAAATTTTATTGGTGCTAAGCTTGCCGAAAAGTTTTTACCCATACATGCCATAATTATAACACTCATTTTTATGGTGATATGTTTGGTATTAAATACTTTTCTAGCAACAGATAAAATTTTAGTGTTAGTGATGACTTTTATAATAGGGATGGTTACCTTCAGTCTATCTACTCCCATACAAGTAGCCATTATTAATGCATCAAAAGGTTCTGAAACTTTAGGGTCTTCTCTTAACCAAAGCGCTTTCAATATTGGGAATGCTTCGGGAGCTTATTTTGCAGGTTTGCCTATTGCCATGGGCTATGGATACACTGCAGCCGATTGGGTTGGAGCAGCTATGGCAGGATTTGGCATATTAATTGCTTTCTTTATTATTTTATTAAGAAAACGTCGTATCTCACAAAAAGAGACAACCAAACCCTGTTATTCCTAATCATATAATCATATAATTAGAATATAATAATAAGAAGCTTTCTTTTGAAGGATTAATTTCATCTTGACAGAAAACTATTTTGACATATAAAAAGAACTTAACATGATGACTGAATCACTTTTAATCTGAAAAATACGCATTTCGTCTATGTTTTTTTCATACTATTGTCTATTATTGTTGATAAATTAATTAATTTTAACCGCTTATTAATTATAAATAATTAATTGAAAAAGCATAATTAAATTTTAATAATTTAATGTCTGAACTTAGAAACTATTAGATTTAAAAAATAAATACATTATAGATCAAATAATATGAAAATATTTGCCCCTTATTTTCTGTTTTTTTTTATTACCACTCAAGCACAAGTAGGTACAAGTATTACAACTCCAAAAGCTAGTTTATACATAAATACCGTAGCCACCCATATTAGCAAGGCAACTGCAAAAGGAGAATTAAGAGGTGTCTTTTTACCTTCAATATCCAGTCTGTCTTGGCCAACTAATCGTAAAGCAACTCCCGCTGAGCAACAAGCAGAACTCATAACCATTTTAGATAATCTTAAGGCAAATGGTTACAATACCGTTTTTTTGCAGGTACGTCCTGAATGTGATGCTTTGTATGCATCTGAAATCGACCCTTGGTCTTACTGGCTTACAGGAACACAAGGGAAAGCGCCTTCTCCATTATGGGATCCTTTAGAATTTGCAGTTACAGAGGCACATGTAAGGGGTCTAGATTTGCACGCTTGGCTAAATCCTTATAGAGTTAAACAAACCTCTGCAATGGAATTAGCACCAAATAATGTAGCAAAATTACATCCAACATGGACTTTTCAAGCTAAATTAGATCATACTGATAAAGCGTTAACTTTGAAAATGTTAAATCCAGGGCTACCTGCCGTTAGAGATTACATTGTAAGTGTTATTCAAGATATTGCAAATAGATATGATATTGATGGTATCCACTTTGACGACTATTTCTATCCTTATTCTGGTATGGAAACGACTCCGCAAGATGCACAAACCTATATCGATAACAATCCAACCTGTATCGCTACTATAGAAGATTGGCGCAGAAACAATGTAAACCTAATGATTGGAATGGTTTATGACACACTACAAACCATTAATATTTCTAAAAATAAAAATATCGTATTTGGTGTAAGTCCATTTGGAATATGGAAATCAGGAACTCCATCTAATATTAGTGGAACCTCTTCATTCAACGCTTTATTTTGCGACCCAATTGCTTGGTTAAATTCAGGTAAAGTAGACTACTTAGCACCACAATTATATTGGAAAATCACAAAAGCGCAAGATTATATTGCCCTCTCGAAATGGTGGAATGATCAAGCAAAATTATATTCTAAACAGCTTTATGTAAGTCAGGGTTATTATAGAATGGATTATACGAACCCTTGGGAAATTTCAGAAATTCAAAACCAAATAAATCATAATAGGCAGCCTCATATGGATGCTACTTTTGGTCAAATTGCTTATAGTTATACCGTTATAAAAAACAATTTAAAAGGACTAAATGGAACTTTAAATAGTACTCAATTTAAATACAAATCTTTTGCACCGCCTATTTTAGGATTAGGCAAAGATAATATCTGCCCTATAAAGCCCGCCAATATTAGATTTGAACCCTTCAAAATTTTATGGGACACCCCAGAAGCAGCTTCAGACGGTGATTTACCTGTGAAATATGTTGTTTATGCCTTTGATAATCCTACCGAAGCAATTTCTAAAATGAATGATAGTTCTAAAATACTTGATATAGTTTCGGGAAACGAATTTGCATTAACCCAAACACAAATGAATACTAAAGTTTTTGTAGTTACATCTTTAGATAAAAACAATAACGAAGCTGGCGATTTTACTGAAACTAATAAATTAGGGCTTGTACACACAAAAGTAAATGAGTTAGTAATTAACCCCGTACCAAATGTTAACCCAATAAATATAGTAGTGCCTGACTTATATAATAAAAAATCAATTTAGATGCGCTGTTGAGATATAAAAAAGGGTTAAACTTTAAAAATCTAACCCAAGGTGCTTTTAACTTATAAAATTTTAAAATGTAGTCTCTGGAAATTAAAATTCCATAGGCACTTCAATAAACAATATACTAGAATCAACTTCTGCTTTAATTGTAAAAATTTCCGTTGCTGAAATACCCGCAGCATCTCGATTTTCCAAAATTGTGTTATCAATCAATACTTTACCACTAATCATCATTACATATACCCCATGATTTTTACTTTTAAGTTTATATTCAAATGCGGTACTTTTATCTAAATCAATCCGAGAAATTACAGCATCTTGATGAATCTTCAAACTTCCCTCATGGTTTTCATCTATAGAACTAACTAAGGTTTGAAGTTTATTTTTCCTTTCATCAGCGTCAAATGTCTTTTGATCATATCTTGGTACTACATTTTGCTTATTCGGAAATATCCAAATTTGAAACAGGCTTAAATGCTTTTCGTTAGAGCCATTAATTTCAGAATGTTGTACACCAGTACCTGCACTCATCACTTGCACCTCTCCTGGCAATACTGATAACCATGTGTCGCTCATGTTATCTTTGTGTTTTAACACCCCTTTCAATGGAATCGTAATGATTTCCATATTATCGTGTGGATGAGTTCCAAATCCCATTTTTGGGGCCACAATATCATCATTCAAAACCCTTAAAGCACCAAAATGTACTTTTTCGGGATTATTATAACTAGCAAAACTAAATGAATGATTTGCCTGCAACCAACCATGGTTGGCAACTCCTCTACTATCGGCTTTATGAATTATAGTTTTCATCGTTTTAAATATTTTATCTCCTCAACTAAGGAGTGTTTTTTATTAATTATTACACTTTAAGATTTCTGTTCTGCAGAAATCTATCTCATTTTATCAAGCAGATTACTTAATTGTTCTGCTTCTGCTTCATTTAAATTTTTCAATAATTCTTTGTTTAAATTATCTGGAATTGCTTCTAAAAGAGCATTTCCTTCTTTTGTAATAGCTATTTTAACTACGCGCCTATCACTATCACACGGTAGGCGTTCAATATAGTTTTTGGCGCACAGCTTATCCATTAAGCGGGTAGTGTTTGGAGCACGATCTATCATTCTTTCTTTTATAACTTGAACATTTATAGGCTCTCCCGCACCTTTTAATATTCTAAGAATATTATATTGCTGGGGCGAGATTCCAAAAGGTTTAAAAAACTCATTTTGAAAACCAGAAATCCAGTTTGCTGTATATAAAATATTTAACAGTGCCTTAACTCTGTTGTTAGAAAATTTTGAATTGATATCTTTACTAATGTCTCCCATTTTATATTTGTTTAGGCTAAAACATCTGCATATTCATCGTGTTTCTTCTTAAAAACCGCATGTGCAAATGTGCATAACGGAATTACTTTTAAGTTATTAACGCGTAAATATTCAACGGCTGCGTCAACCAATTTATATCCCACACCTTGTCCTTTTAGTACTTCACTTACTTCGGTATGATCTATAATAATCTTATCTGGATTTGCATGCGAATAAGTCATTTCTGCTTCTCGTTTACCATCAATTTCGACATAAAACATGCCCTTTTTACCATTATCATTATGCTTAACTTCCATTTTATAACTGCTTTTGAAATTGTTTTACCGAATTTATTAATTGATTATCAAAATCTTCATTAGTAATTTTTCCATCAGAAAAATTATTACCAAAAAAGGGTAAAGAAAATGCTTCTATGATAGTTGCATCGTGAAAAGCAAATCTACCTTGAGCTATTTCTAATACTGATAAACCTCCTCTACCACCTGGCGAAGTAGCCATTAGCAACATTGGCTTATTAAAAAACATTTTGCCTTCTATTCTTGTTAGCCAATCAAAAAGATTTTTAAAAGCGGTAGAATATGCTCCATTATGCTCAGCTAAAGATAAAATAATGCCATCTGTATTTTTTAAAATATCTAAAAACTTATGTGCATTATCTGGAATCCCCGTCTCTTTTTCTAAATCAATTCCATATAATGGCAATTCAAAATCATTTAAATCTAAAATGTTAACATTTACATCTGCAACTAAACTAGAAGCATATATTGCTAATTCTTTATTGATTGAGTTTTTACTATTTGAACCTGCAAAGGCTATTATATTTTTCATGTAATTATCTTTTTTAATAATACAAATATAATATAAAATAATTTAGTTTCCAAGGAAAATATCTCCATGTAATATTAATTAATAAAACATTAACAATACATAATAGTGTAATTGAAACTTTTGTATTTTAGCTTCAAACAAATTATCAATGGATTTAAACTTCAACAAAAACGAAGATTATAATAAACTTTTAGTATCAGAACTTAATAAACGTCTTGCTAAAGTACGCTTAGGCGGGGGGAAAAAGAGTATTGAAAAACAGCACGCAAAGGGTAAAATGACTGCTCATGAGCGTGTTAATTATTTATTGGATGCTAATTCTAAGTCTATTGAAATAGCCACTTTTGCAGGAGAAGGTATGTACGAATCTCATGGCGGCTGTCCTTCAGCAGGTGTTGTGGTTAAAATAGGTTATGTAAAAGGTAAACAATGTATAGTGGTTGCTAATGATGCCACTGTGAAAGCAGGTGCTTGGTTCCCTATTACCGCAAAAAAGAATTTAAGAGCCCAAGAAATTGCCATTGAAAATAAACTGCCAATTATATATTTAGTTGATAGTGCTGGGGTTTATTTACCATTGCAAGACGAGATATTTCCAGATAAAGAACACTTTGGTCGCATTTTTAGAAATAACGCCATTATGAGTAGTATGGGTATTACTCAAATTGCTGCAGTTATGGGTAGTTGCGTTGCTGGAGGTGCTTATTTGCCTATTATGAGCGACGAAGCTTTAATTGTTGATAAAACGGGAAGCATCTTTTTAGCAGGAAGTTATTTAGTAAAAGCCGCTATTGGTGAAACTATTGACAATGAAACACTTGGCGGTGCCACTACACATTGTGAAATTAGTGGCGTTACCGATTATAAAGCGAAAGATGATAAAGATGCGTTGAACACTATAAGAAACATTATTGATAAAATTGGCGATTACGATAAAGCAGGTTATAACCGAATAGACGCTTCTAAACCAAAAGAAACCCCTGAAGATATTTATGGTATACTACCAAAATCGAGAGCAGACCAGTACGATATGTATGAAATTATTAAGCGTTTGGTTGATCATTCAGAATTTGATGAATATAAAGCTGGTTATGGTAAAACCATTATTACCTGTTATGCCCGAATAGATGGTTGGGCAGTAGGTATTGTTGCCAACCAACGCAAGTTAGTTAAAACAGCAAGTGGAGAAATGCAATTTGGAGGTGTTATTTATAATGATAGCGCCGATAAAGCCACCCGTTTTATAGCAAATTGCAATCAGAAAAAAATTCCCTTAGTCTTTTTACAAGATGTTACTGGTTTTATGGTAGGCAGCAAAAGCGAACATGGTGGTATTATAAAAGATGGTGCTAAAATGGTGAATGCTGTTAGTAATTCTGTGGTTCCAAAATTCACCGTTATTATAGGTAATAGCTACGGAGCTGGTAATTATGCTATGTGTGGAAAAGCATACGACCCTCGATTGATTGTAGCATGGCCAAGTGCAGAACTCGCAGTAATGAGTGGCAATTCGGCTGCAAAAGTACTGCTTCAAATAGAAAAAGCATCTTTAGAAAAGAAAGGTGAAAAAATAACTAAAGAAAAAGAAGACGAACTTTATAATAAAATAAAAGATCGATACGATGCACAAGTTTCACCATACTATGCTGCTTCACGTATTTGGACGGATGCTATTATAGATCCTTTAGATACTCGAGGATGGTTAAGTATGGGAATTGAAGCAGCAAACCACGCTCCTATTGAAAAGCCTTTTAATTTGGGAATTTTACAGGTTTAAATAGTATATTAAAAACATAAAAAACAGCTACTCCTTATTTTTGATAAAAATAGAGTAACTGTTTTTAGTTTTAGGTTATTTTATCCAATGACTCCAGAGTATTTCTCAATCAACCGAACAATTAAATCATTCAATTTTTCTATTTTATAATCTTCCGCTGTTGGTTTTAAATGCGCATTACCTATACCACTATCATCCGTAAGAAACACATAAGTTCCATTTGTTGACACACTAAAAAATCGCATTAAAAACTCCACTGTTTTATTGGCGCCACTAGCTACAATAGGTATTATTTTAATTCCTTTTTCTTGAGCTATTTTAATTTGTTCTTTAATAATCATTACATTTTCTTGCGTTAAATGTGGTGGCGCATCCAAAACCAGAAATAACAATTTAGATTTTGCATTCATATTCCAAGACTTATTCATGGATGCTATTAAGGCTTCATGCACCGCTTCTTCGTAATCGCCACCACCATCTGCACTTTGATCCGACAACACATTTTTAACTTCATCTATATTTGAGTTGAAGTCAAAATCTCTAACAAGGTAGGCATCCGTTTTATCTCTATAAAAAGTTAAAGCCACTCTTTTTTCATTAATACGCGCATCCAATCTATTTATAATATTTTTTAATTCCGATTTTAAATAGGCTATTTCATCACCCATGGATCCCGTTGCATCAATAGTAAACATAACGTCAATATCATTTGAGGTGTTGGTGTTACCCATTTCAAAACTTACAGATTCCGTTGTATTGGTTATTTTTTTCCCCATTATAGAATTGCCTTCATTAATTTGAATTCTATAATACTCGTTATGACTGTTATTCTCATATCCTTTAAACAAATAAACTTCACCATAAATATCGGTTCTAGAAGTCATTATGGGCACATTTAAATCATTATAAAGTGTTGTTATAATATTGTTACATGGGTTTCCATTTTTGTCTCTTATAACAACTTTTACTTTGTTTTCTAAATAAAATCCCCAATCATTACGAGTTGTTTTGTAATCTTTATTTTTGAACACATTTTTCCAACCTTGCCATTTCTCTAAATCATTTATTTCGGAAGCTGTTAATTGACCTGATTGTGGTTCACTATGTGTGATGGAGACACCGCCAACTTTTCCAGATAAAGTTCTTGAAACAGATTCTGAAGACACTGTTGAAATGCTACTTGTTATAGATTTTCTTTCACTTGTACCATATCCCATTATTACAACTTCATCCAAAGTGGCTTTATCAGCTTTTAACGTTATTGAAATAGTATTTAATTTCCCAACAACACGCTCTTCTTCTATAAATCCAATGTATGAAAACACTAAAACATCTGTGTCTTTTGCTTTTATTTGGTATAACCCGTCAAAATTTGTTGAGATTCCAGTTGAAGTTCCTTTAATAACGACATTAACTCCTGGAATAGGCAATCCTGTTTCGTCTGAAACTTTACCATTAATTAATCGTTCCTGTGCGTGTATTTGTATTGAAACTGTCAATACAAATAGGATTTTTAATAATATTTTCATTGTAGTGATTTTTAAGTTTAGCATAAAACTAAACCCAACCACTGCAAAATAAAACCACTAATGAGTGAAGTGTTCTTTTGAATGAGTTAACTAAGACTTATTAACTCTAACGTTTTTTTACGTTGAATTTTTCCTGAAGTAGTTTCAACAAATTGCTTCACAGTAAAAATATGTTTTGGCTTTTCGTGTTTTTTTAATTCTGAAAAAGCGGAAATATCAACAGTATCTATATTCCCTTCTACAACTAGAATAAGTTGTTCTCCTAAGGTTTTGTGAGGTTTTGAAGCAATAAAAAAACGTTCTGAAATATGTTTCTTAAGTTTGGCTTCTATTTGTTCTGGGAACAATTTCAACCCACCCGAGTTTATAACATTATCAAAACGACCTAACCATTCAAATTCCGTTTCAGAATGAATTTTCACAATATCGTTTGTAATTATTTTTTCTTCTGAAAGATTAGGTGCTTCAATTACTAAACAATCACGTTCATCTTGAGAAATTGAAATGTTAGGAAGTAATTTGAAGTAAGGTTTGGCAGATTGCTTCGTCGTTCCTTCTCGCAATGACAGTAAATTATTGAGTTTTTTAAGTGCGATGTGTGTTACGGTTTCGGTCATACCGTAAGTTTCGTAAACATCAGAATCGATACTTTGAATTTTATCATTTAATGTATTTGAAACGGATGCACCACCAACAATAATAGTTTTAATATTGCTGCAATTTTCTAGGCAGTTTTCAACCTGTAGTGGTATCATGGCGCAAAAATGATACATCTTGTTATAATCGAAAATGGGTTTAGATGTAGGGGCTATAATATCAATTTCTAAACCTAAAATCATAGCCCTTACCAACATCATTTTACCTGCAATAAACTGTGTTGGCAAACAATGTAATGCCGTATCGCCTGACTTTAAATTAAAAAAATCACCAGTAGCCAAGGCTGAATTTACCATAGCTTCCTTTTTTATTTTTAAGTTTTTTGGAATTCCTGTAGAACCAGATGTTTTTACTTCAACAAAATCATCATCATTTAGCCAATGATGTAAAAAATCACCAATTTCATGCTGATATGGCTCACCTTCTTTTACAAAATGAGACGCAAATTGTAATAGGTCTTCATTTGAATAATGAAATCCATTTATTTTGAATTGTTTATGAATAAAGCTAAAATTAGATGTCACTAGAATGTATATCTTCTATAACTAAAATCTCTTCTTTTGGAGGCTCAACAACTTTTCCAAATAGTTTTTCTTTCCAATCGGTCCATTTGTATATTTTAGAAAGCACAAATAAGATAATTGGATATATTATAAATACTGGCATTATTATATCTAAAGCTGTATTATTTGCTTCTTCAGCAGTATATCTAAAAACAGCATCCGTTTGTAATGCTGACCAGTCAGAGGTAATTAACAAAGCTGCAAGTAGGTTGTTTCCAAAATGGAAACCCAAAGCCAATTCTAACCCTTCATCCATCAATGTCATAACCCCTAAAAGTAACCCTGTACCAATATAAAATACCATTACAATTAATCCCATTTCTGCTACTTCTGGGTTAGCACTATGTGCAATACCGAAAAAAACAGATGTAATTAATAACGGTATCCATTTATTTTTTACCATTATTCCAATTTGCTGCATAAAATAACCTCTAAATAAATACTCTTCTAAACCTATCTGAAAAGGAAATAGTAATATACTTATGAAAAACAAAACAGCAAACTTTGCTGGGTTGAATTGTAATTCTATTTGTGATGGATCAGAATAATAAGAAATCCCAAAAGTCACTAATGTAATGACCACAATCAACAAAAAAGAAAATAAAACTCTATTAACATCTAGTTTTAACCTTGTTGTTGATAACGACAAAATACTTCTTTGATGTATATATTTAACAAACACAAAAAGCAAACCTAATAAAAATGCAAATGGCAACAAGTTTACTACTAATGATATATTTGGTGGTATACTGTTCATTAAAGCATAAGCTTTATCTAAATCTTCAGCTGAAGTAAATAAATAAGCTATAAAATTCAAAATAAATATTCCTGAAATAACACATGCCGTTATAATAAACATCCAAAGTTCATTTTTACCTTTATATGCCTGTTGTATGTAATTCATATTATACTAAATTAAAGTTCCAATCTATTTTATTATTGTACTGCAAAGTACCGTTTTTTACTTCTAATGGGCAATCAAAATTGTTGGTAAATAAACCGCCCGTACCCAAACCTTGTGGCAATTTGCTTTGTTTGGTATAAGTGTATTGAGCAATGGCGTTTAAGCCCACATTACTTTCCAAAGCACTTGTTATCCACCAGCCTATTTCGTTTTGCTTCGCTATTTCAATCCACTCGTCACTGCCTTTAAAACCACCAACTAAACTCGGTTTTAAAATTATGTATTGTGGCTTAATGGTTTGTAGTAACTTTTGCTTTTCTGTTACAGAAAACACTCTGATTAATTCTTCATCTAAAGCAATAGGAAGTGGCGTTTCTGAACAAAGTTTAGCCATAACATCTACTAGACCTTGTTTTATAGGTTGTTCTATGGAATGGAGGTCTAAATCTGACAGTATTTTTAGCTTTTCTAATGCTTCAGAAGGAGAAAAAGCACCGTTAGCATCCACACGAAGTTCAATATCTTTAGAAGTGAATTCTTTTCTAATTGATTTTAAAAGATTTATTTCGGTTTGAAAATCGATGGCTCCAATTTTCATTTTGATACAATGGAAACCTGCTTCAATTTTATCTTGAATTTGTTGTTTCATGAACGTTTCAGAACCCATCCAAATCAATCCGTTTATGGTAATAGAATCTTCACTTTGTGTAAATTTTGAAGGAAACAATTCAAACGGATTATGGCTTTCTAAAGATTTAAAAGCCATTTCTAAACCAAATTGAATGCTTGGAAATTCAATTAATTCAATCAATAAAGTTTCTAAACCTAAATATATGTTTTTACAAACCCACTGTAGTTTTTCTTCATAATCAGGTGTATCATCTATAGACAATCCTCTAAAAACACCACATTCACCAATACCCTGTTTTTCTTCAGAATTTAAAATAATAAACCAAGTTTCCTTAGTTTTTAAAACACCTCGAGAGGTGCCACTGGCTTGTTTAAAGTTTAAAATGTATTTTTTGTAGAATGCTCTTATCATTTACAACTCTATACTTTCACCAATTTCTAAAAGCATCAAGTCTTTGCCTTTATCAAAAAATTGGCGTTTAGCTTCTTCGTGGTTTATTTCAATATAACCAAAGGTATCAAAATGATATCCTAAAACTTTATCGCATTTTACAAAATCGCTTGCTATAATGGCATCTTCAATTCCCATGGTAAAATTATCGCCAATAGGTAAAATGGCTAAATCTAAATCTGTTCTCATCGGAATGAGCTTCATATCGAAGGTTAAAGCGGTATCTCCTGCTATGTAAATATTTTTATGCTCACCTTCAATCACAAAACCACCAGGTTGTCCTCCATATTTTCCATCGGGAAACGATGACGTATGAATGGCATTTACATATTTTACGGTTCCAAATTCAAAATCCCAACTACCGCCGTGGTTCATTGGGTGTCCTTCAATACCCAAAGCTTCAAAATGTGATACGATTTCAAAATTAGAAACCACTATAGCATTGGTGCGTTTCGCAATAGCCTCTACGTCTACAATGTGATCTTGATGTGCGTGTGTTAATAAAATATAATCGGCTTTAAGTGCATTTATATCTATATGAGATGCCTTAGGGTTTTCCGAAATAAAAGGGTCTACAAGAATATTTACGTCGTTAACTTGTATGCCTAAACTAGCGTGACCGTAAAATGTAATTTTCATAGTAATTAGTTATTCTAAAATTAAGAATTGCTTTTTTCCTGCTCCACTACTAATGGTAATAAAACGTTCGTCACTAAAGATACCATAAAAAGGTAAATAATACGTATTATTTTTATTCTCTTGAATCTTATTATAAGTTACATCTCCATTGGCATTATATACAATGTCATATAGTGAAGTAGATTCAAACCACCCTTTTGAAACTTTAATGCGTCCGTCTTCTTTATCTGTTAATTTTTTTCCAGAATTTAAAATAACGTGCAATTCACCATCTTTTAAGAAGGCATTGTAAGAAGGAAATACATCTCGTTTGAAGATGCTTCTGCCCCATTCTAAATCGCCATTAGAATTGAGTTTCAAAACTAAAACAGTGTTGTAATGATAAACGGTTTGCATGTATCCACCACCCATTCCATTGGAAACATAAACTTGAGTTACAAAAAATTCTTCTGCTAAAATATAAGTGTTTCCTAGTTTATCTTTAATGATATAATCTACATAGAAATTAGATAATTCATCATCCTTTTTTCTATCGGCTTTGGCTTCAGTATATAAATCTTTATAAACCGACTCGGGTAAATTGAATGATTTGCTTTCAGAAATAACCATACTCTCAGAATCTACATTAAAAAATAATGCACCTTTAATACCTCTAACGTTTTCTTCAGAATAAAAGCCAATCAAACGTATTTGATTATTTTGATTTGTTATAATTAAAGAACTGATATGTTGGTTTTTACTAAACTCAACTTTTGTGGTTTTATACGTAGAAGCTGTTAATTTATTTAAAACAAAATCGTAATTCGCTTTGCCTCCTTTTTTTTGAGATCTGCCTTCTAAAAATAATTTCCCAAGTGCATAAACATTCCCTGAATCATCTATAGATAAATCATTGGGTTCATAAAACTTTTCAATATTTTCTTGATATGTTTTTGTATAAACCAGATTTAAATCTTTAGTATTATACACACGAACGGTATATGAATTTGAATTTTTCTTTATATCATCTGTTGAAACAACAAAAAAGGCTCCATTTGGAGACATGGCGAATCCTGTTTGACGTTTATTACTACCAGAGAATATAGGTTGATTTTTTTCAACTTCAGTTTTAAAAAGTTCCGTTTTTTTGTGACTGCCATCAGAAATATTAAATTCATGACAATACAAAGCGCGTTCTTTTTTTGATGGTGAAAAAACAGTAAAAATTTTTATAATATTATCAAAAGACAAATTGCCACAATAATTTTCATTTCTGTCTGCTTCAATTTGAACATTTTTAACTCTTCCTAAAGATTCGTTGAAAATATCAAACAATAAATGACTTCTACTATGTCTAACAACACCTATTAAACCTTGTTCTGAGGTTTGCATAGCCAGTACTTCGCATGATTTTACTTCATCATGAAATTCCGGACTTTCTAAAATTTTAAGCGTTGTTTTATTTTGAGAATAGCCTAATGAAAAAACAACAAGTGCTAGCAAAACTGATAATCTTTTCATGACTTAACTTTAAATTTTATAATAAATGTCCTACTCCCATTAATACAGCTAAAGCTACTGTAGTTAATGCCACTTTTTTTAATTCGGGATCTAACAATTTAGGTTCGGTATTTTTTAATACTTTTTTAATATGTATGATTAAAGGAATGTAAGCTATAACAAAAATTAAATTGTAAAGCGATGTGAAATATAATATGCCAAATAATCCCGATAAGACTATTGCTAAACTAATAATTATAACATGATACTTTTTAGAATTCTCAATACCCATTCTAACAGCCAATGTTATTTTATTTGATTTCTTGTCGGATTCAATGTCACGCATATTGTTTAGGTTTAAAACCGCTGCACTTAATAAACCAATGGTTATTGCTGGTAAAAACACCACATGATCTATCGTTTTTGCATACAAAACATAGCAACCTATAACACTTACTAAACCAAAAAACACAAATACATAAATATCTCCCAACCCCTTGTAACCGTAAGCATTATTACCTACAGTGTATTTAATAGCTGCTGCAACGGATGCTATACCAAGTAAAAAGAAAGTAAATGTTAAGAAAAAATGTTTAACACCAAATGCTGTGAAAATTAGATAAAATGCTAAACCTATTGATATTAATACATTAATTTTTATGGCATTGAACATATCTTCTGGAGAAATTTTCCCAGTCTGAATGGCTCGTTCTGGTCCTATGCGGTCATTATTATCAGTCCCTTTAATTCCATCTCCATAATCGTTTGCGAGATTAGATAGTATTTGAAAACTTAAAGTCGTTAAAATAGCCAAAACACATATCAACCAATCAAAACAACCATTATATGCTGCAAAACAAGAAGCCAAAATAATACCAGAAATGGATAAGGGTAGCGTTCGTAAACGCATGGTTGAAATCCAAATAGAAATTTTTTTCATATTATGGAATCCATTTTTTTACAAAATTTGGTTTGCGTTTTTCAAGAAAAGCATTTCTACCTTCTACAGCTTCATCTGTCATGTAAGCTAAACGGGTTGCTTCACCTGCAAACACTTGTTGACCTACCATACCATCATCTGTTAAATTCATAGCGAATTTTAACATTTTTATAGAGGTTGGCGATTTTTCCAATATTTCTTGAGCCCACTTATATGCGGTAACTTCTAATGCGTCATGAGGAACAACAGCGTTTACCATACCCATATCAAAAGCTTCTTGTGCTGAGTAATTTCTTCCTAAGAAAAAAATCTCACGGGCTCTTTTCTGTCCCACCATTTTAGCTAAATATGCTGAGCCGTAACCCCCGTCAAAACTAGTTACATCGGCATCGGTTTGTTTAAAAATAGCATGCTCTTTACTTGCTAAAGTTAAATCGCAAATTACATGTAAACTGTGTCCTCCACCTACTGCCCACCCTGGCACCACTGCAATGACTGCTTTTGGCATAAAACGGATTAATCGTTGCACTTCTAATATGTTTAATCGGTGGTAACCATCATCCCCTACATAACCCTGTTTTCCTCTGGCTTTTTGATCGCCACCTGAACAGAAACTCCAAACACCGTCTTTAGTTGATGGTCCTTCAGCTGATAATAATACCACACCTATATTTACATCTTCATTGGCATTATAAAATGCGTCATACAATTCACTCGTTGTTTTTGGTCTAAAGGCATTACGCACATTTGGTCTGTTAAAAGCAATACGAGCCACACCATTACATTTTTTATATGTGATGTCTTCATACTCCTTTACAGTTTTCCAATTTACTTGCTCCATTTATATTATTTTGTTCAAAAATAATTTTTATTTCATTAAAACACTTACTTCAAATTAAAAAATAACAATTACTCATGTTTTTTAATCGTGACTGTTTAAAAAAAACAAAAAAACAGTATAAAAAATAATTGAAAACTTAAAATTTACTTGGATATATTAAGTTTTATAAATTAGTACAAGCATCTAGCTTGTATGTAGTCTTTTTTTTATTAATATTGTAGCGGAATTAATTTTTTTAAAAAAAAATTACATTTTAACCCTTATTTTTCGTACATTGCCGATTAATTAATCCCCTAATCTTATGTTAGTTAACATCAGTATTTTAATTTTTTCTTTAGTAGTTTTCAATTTTTTGTTATTGAAATTTAGCACTAATAAAACGGTAAAACAGACTAAAGTTCAAAAAATGCCTATAGTACTTAAAACTGAAATCACCACTGTACAGGTGTCAGAAACACTTGCTCCAACAGGGAGTTAGCCTTATTAAAGTGCTTATTTCCAAACCAATACCCTCTATTAGCACTTAAAGGAGAAGGATGCCCAGACGTTAATATATTATGTTTTTTTATGTTAATTAATTTTTGTTTTTGTTTTGCATAGCCTCCCCAAAGTAAAAATACTGTGTTTTCTTTATTATCGCTAATGGCCTTTATAACGGCATCTGTAAATAATTCCCAACCTTTTTTTTGATGGCTTCCTGCTTGATGTGCTCTTACTGTTAGTGTTGCATTTAACAGTAAAACACCTTGATCGGCCCATCGCATTAAATTGCCACTTTTAGGGTAAGGGATTTTCAAATCTGTTTCAATTTCTTTAAAAATATTAACTAAAGAAGGAGGATGTTTAATATCATCATTTACAGAAAAACACAAACCATTAGCTTGACCAACATCGTGATAAGGATCTTGACCAATAATAACAACTTTTACATCATCAAAATGGCAATGATTAAATGCATTGAATATTTGATTCCCTGGTGGAAAACAAGTATGACTTCTATATTCCGCTTTTACAAAACTTATTAAATCCTTAAAATAAGGTTTATCAAACTCTGTTTCTAAATAGGGTTTCCAACTTTCGTGTATATTAACATTCATAAATACAAATTTAAAATGAAACTAAAATAATACTATCTTTAGTCTTATTAAAATAATTTACGATTGAAAAAATTAAAATTCCCCACAGCTCAAACCATACTAATAATTATAGCTGGGTTGGTTGCACTACTAACATGGATCATTCCTTCGGGAAAATTTGATTCTTTAGCCTATAACAAAGTTGAAAACACTTTTACTAGAACCAGTTTAGAAAAAAAGGAAATTTTAAAAGCTACACAAGAAACCTTAGATAATTTAAAAATTAAAATTCCCATCGAAAAATTTACCTCTGGAGATATTTGGAAACCCATTAGTATCCCTAATACTTATCATAAAGTGGAGGCAAAACCTCAAGGGTTAATAGCTTTTATTCAATCGCCCATAAAAGGTATTATTGAGGCTGCCGATATCATTTTTTTAGTATTATTTATAGGTGGATTAATTGGAATCATGAATTACACAGGTGCTTTTGATGCTGGTATTTCTTGGCTTGCCGAAACGTTAAAAGGTAAAGAGTTTGTTTTAATTATATTAGTTACTCTATTAATTGCCCTTGGAGGTACCACTTTTGGACTCGCTGAAGAAACCATTGCTTTTTACCCCATACTTATACCTATCTTTTTAGCAGCAAAATATGACGCCATGGTAGCTTTGGCTTGCATTTATTTAGGATCATCTATTGGCACGATGTGCTCTACTTCCAATCCATTTAGTGCTATTATAGCTTCAGATGCTGCCGGTATTAATTGGACTACGGGATTAACAGGACGCTTTATCATGTTAGTTTTAGGGACACTTATTTGTGTTCTTTACACACTTAGGTATGCACAACGTGTAAAAAAAGATCCATCAAAGTCTATTCTTTTTAGTCAAAAAAAAGATATAGAAGCTATGTTTGGAAATTCAACAAATTCTACAGTCAAATTATCTACCCGTTTACGATTTATTCTTTTTGTATTTGTCATGTGCTTTATTGCTATGATTTATGGTGTATCTCAACTAGAATGGTGGTTTTTAGAGATGACCGTCGTGTTCTTAGTTGGTGCCGTAATTATTGGTTTTTTAGCAAAAATTAATGAATATACCTTTGTTGATGTTTTTATTAAAGGTGCTAGCGATTTACTGGGTGTGGCGCTTATAATAGGCATTGCGAGAGGCATTACTGTATTAATGAATGATGGCCAAATTAGTGATACTATATTATATTATGCAAGCAATGCCACAAGCGGCATGAATAAAGGCATATTTATTAACGCCATGCTTTATATTTATGGTGGTTTGTCGTTTTTTATTCCTTCATCTTCTGGTATGGCAGTTTTAACCATGCCTATTATGTCTCCATTAGCTGATGGTGTTGGAATTGGTCGAGAACTTATTGTTAATGCGTATCAATACGGGATGGGTTTATTTGCTTTTATTAACCCAACAGGATTGATTTTAGCTTCCTTAGCTATTGTAAAAGTAGGTTATGATAAATGGCTTAAATTTGTCATGCCTCTGGTAATCATTTTATTGATTTTCACAATGATTGTGATGACTATTTCAGTTTACTTGTAATCAATTTTATAAGCAACCACCTTATTTCCAAAAAAAGTCGGAACTAAAAGAATATTTTCCTCGGGAATAATTCCAATATCTGCCGTGTTTAGTTTTTCATCTTTTGTATCTAAAATTTTTACAGCTTTAATATTTGAAGAATTTTCATCAACAAAATATATTTCTCCTGGCCATGTAGAAACAATATAACCCTCGTTTATTGGAACTATTCCATCTCCTCTTACAATTCCTGTTGCTAATACTTTTCGTTGTTTTGTTTTTTTATCAATAGAAATAAAATCACCCTGACTTGAAGAAACCACTAAAATACGATTGTCTTCTACAAGTATACCGTTTGGGCTCTCCCCAACTAAATCTAACCATACATTGACTTCGTTATTAACAAGTTTATAAATTTTATCTCCTTTAGAATCTGTTACATAAACATCGCCATTGGTATCAATATCCAGATCATTCAAAAAAACAGCGTCTCTAACACTAAACTTTTTTTCTATTATTCCTGTTTTCAAATCAATTTTAATAATTACATCAATATCCGTTACATAGAGTTTACCATTATAATAACTAATACCTTTAGGAGCATTCATACCAGTAGCCCAATTTTGATTTAAAATTCCCCCATCTTTATTAAGTATTGATATACTCCCGTCACCATCTTTTGCGTCTGGAGGTACACCTCCAATATTTGAAACATAAATTGTTGCTGTTTTAGAATCATACCTTACGCCCTCACAAGTTTTAAGTAAAGTATCTGTTTCCCACAGTTTCGTTAGAACTATCTCTGTTTTGATAAATGCTTGGGCGATCGTATCCTTTTTAACTTGCTTACAAGAAGTTACAAACACCATAATTATGGCTAATAAAAGTGTAGAATATTTCATTTTTAAACAATTAATAATGAGTTATATAACTACTAAGATAATATTTTTACCAATAATTCCTTTAATAAATCGCCTTGTGGAACTGCATTAGAACCAACACCTTTGCTTTTTACATCAAACTCTCTAAGAATTGAAACAACTTCGCTTACTTTCCTCATAGGATAATTTCTTGCAGCTGTTACGTAATCGTTAACAAAATATGGATTCACTTTTAATGCTGAAGCAACGTTTCGAGGCGATTTGTCACTCAACCCATGAAAATGAAGTAATTGTGAAAAGTAACTAAATAATAAAGACACGGTAACAACCATGGGGTTATCTTTAGGGTTTTCAGCAAAATAATTAATAATTCTATAGGCTTTAAGTTTGTTTTTTTCACCAATAGCATGGCGTAATTCAAAATTATTAAAATCTTTACTGATGCCAATGTTTTCCTCAATATGCTCTGGCGTAATTTGAGTGCCTTTGGGTAAAATTATTTGAAGCTTATCTAATTCGTTACTAATTTTACTTAAATCGGTGCCTAAAAACTCTACCAACATTTGTGCTGCTTTAGGTGCAATAGTATAATTTTTAGATGATAAAATACGTCGAATCCAATCGGCTACCTGATTTTCATACAGTTTTTTACTTTCATAAACTATTCCACTTTTTTGAAGTGTTTTATAAAGAGATTTACGCTTATCAAGTGTTTTATATTTATAGTTAAAAACTAAAATGGTCGTTGGTTGTGGCTGTTTGGCGTAATCTACCAACTTCTCGATAGTTCGGGACAAATCTTGAGCTTCTTTAACAATTATCACTTGGTATTCTGCCATCATCGGATAACGCTTTGCATTACTAACCACATCTTCAACCGTTACATCGCGCCCATACAATACCATTTGGTTAAATCCACGCTCTTCTTCCGATAAAACAGTATCTTCAATAAAATCTGAAATTTTATCAATGTAATAAGACTCTTCACCCATTAAGAAATAAATGGGTTTTAACTTTCCGTTTTTTATGTCGGTAACTAATTGTTTTACTTCGTCCAAATTCTACAAATTTTCAAAAAGACAAGCACCAAATGCCCATCTTAAAAATAATTGGCATTTGGTATTTGAATATTGTGAGTTTTAATTTTTGAATCTTAACTTTGAAAACTAAACACAACCATATTGCAAGCGCTTAATTTTCCAAAGTTTCCGTTTCGATTCAAAAATAGCGAAAATAAAATTTCTATTTTCGATTGTATACGCAAAAAGTTTGTGATTTTACAACCAGAAGAATGGGTGCGCCAACATTGTATTCTATATTTAATGGAAGAAAAAGGATACCCAAAATCTTTAATAAATATTGAAAAAGAACTGATTGTTAATGATTTAAAAAAACGTTATGACATTGTTGTTTTTAGCAACGACGGAAGCATTTATTTAATTGTAGAATGTAAAGCGCCATCAATCACAATAAGTCAGCAAACATTCGACCAAATTGCACAATATAACCGCGTATTAAACGCTAACTATTTAATGGTTACAAACGGTTTAAATCATTATTATTGCCAAATGGACTTCGAAAACGAACGCTATGATTTTTTAAAAGACATTCCAAATTATAATGGATAATAAAAAAGTAACAATGAATAAGGATGCTGTGGCAGAATTAAAAATTGCCATCGTTATACTAAACTGGAACGGAAAAAAACTATTAGAACAGTTTTTACCTTCGGTAATAAAACATTCAAAGGAAGCTACTGTTTATGTCGCTGATAATGCTTCTACCGATGATTCTGTGAGTTTTCTTAAAACAACATATCCATTAATAGATATTATTCAAAATACAACAAATGGTGGATATGCAAAAGGTTACAACGATGCTTTAAAAGATATTGAAGCTGACATTTTTTGTTTATTGAATAGCGATGTTGAAGTTACCAAAAATTGGCTCCCTCCTATTATTGAAACGTTTACGAACGAATTTAATACCGCCATTATTCAACCAAAGTTATTAGATTTTAATAAGCGTGATTATTTTGAATACGCAGGTGCAGCAGGCGGATTTATCGATAAATATGGTTACCCTTATTGCAGAGGTCGCATTTTTAATACCATTGAAAAAGATAACGGACAGTATAATGATACTTCTGAAATATTTTGGGCATCGGGTGCATGTTTATTTATTAGAAAGCAGGTATTTAACGAGATAAACGGCTTGGATGAAGCTTTTTTTGCACACATGGAAGAAATAGATTTATGCTGGCGTGCAAAAAACCTAGGTTACTCTATTAAATATGTTGGACAATCTACCATTTACCATGTGGGTGGTGCGACTCTTAGTAATTCCAATCCACAAAAAACCTTCCTTAATTTTAGAAATAGTTTATATACATTAACCAAAAATGCAAAAGGTAATATTTTGCTTATTATTTTAATGCGTTTAGTTTTAGATGGCGTTGCAGCGATTAAATTTTTAGTAGAAATAAAACCAAAACATACCTTAGCCATTTTAAAAGCACACTTTAGTTTTTACCTACATTTAAAACTACTCCTAAGTCAACGGAAATTAACAAAAAACAAAATAGTATATTATCAGAATACATCTATTGTTTTAGGCTATTTCCTATATAAACGCAGATTTTTTAAAAGTTTGTAAGTTTTTAGTAAAAGTTTTGTTAAAATTTAACAAGCATTATATTTTTACATACTTTTGCTATAATAAACAAGAAATATAAATCCCTTAAATAATTATGAAAAAAATTTTTTTACTTAGTGTATCTGCAATGCTTTTATTAAGCTCGTGTGTCTCTAAAAAACAATTTACAGACCTTGAAACTAAATACAAAGAGTCTCAAGATCTATTGAATTCTGCAACCGTGAAATTGAACACTTGCATAGAAGATAGAGCTTCTGCAACTGCTAGAGCAAAAACCTTAGAAGAGCAAGTAGCTGATTTAAGAAAAAGTAACGACAATTTACAAGTTTTGTCTTCAAAAGGTGCTAGCAACATAGAAAAAACGCTAGAAAGTATCAAAGAAAAAGACATGAAAATTACACGTCTACAAGATGCTTTAACTAAAAAAGACAGTCTTACATTAGCTGTTGTAACTAGTTTAAAACGTGAAGTAGGTATCAACGATCCAGATATCGAAATCAACGTTGAAAAAGGAGTTGTATTTATTTCTATTGCTGATAAATTATTATTCCAAAGTGGTAGCTACAACGTAACTTCTAAAGCTAAAGAAGTACTTGCTAAAGTTGCAAAAGTAGTAAACAGCAAACCAGATTTCGAATGTATGGTTGAAGGTCATACTGATAACGTACCTTACAATGGTAGTGGTGTGTTAATAGACAACTGGGATTTAAGTGTTAAACGTTCTACATCTATTATTAGAGTATTACAAACACTTGGTGTAAACCCTGCTCAGTTAATTGCTGCTGGACGTGCTGATTATGTGCCGTTAGTAGATAACAATACTGCAGAAAATAGATCTAAAAACAGACGTACTCGTATTGTAGTACTTCCTAAAATTGACCAATTCTATGATATGGTTGAAAAAGAAATGAAAAATCTTTCTGTTCAAAAATAATTAGATTTCAAAATCAATAAGAAAGCCCAACTTCAAAGTTGGGCTTTTTTTATGGTGCTATTTTAGACATTCGGGTTATACGGATATAGAATTATTAATAAATAAGTCGTTTTATGGAGCGAAATTTATTTTTCCAAAATTTCTAATCTCAAATAATTATTCCAACGTTTCTCATAATAAAAATGGTTTTAATGGTATGTTTTAATATTTGACTGAAAATAACTTGTTAAATAAATAACTTCTCCTTAAATTGTAAAGAGGATTAATCCTACTTTTATGAATATTTATACTACGATACTTGTAGAGTTTCTGTTTATTTCTACATGCATACTTTTATTATTTAGGCTAAGATCTCAATTAGGCTTGGCACCACTTTACCTGCTTTTGGGTGCTATTCAATATTTACAAGCTACTTTAGGAACTACGGTTAGTTTTAGAATTTTTGGAGAATTTGATCTATATCCAGGCTCTGTTATTTTATTCTGTGTTATTTTATTCGCTGTATTATTAATTTATATAAAAGAAGGTGTTTCAAGTGCGAGAGCACTTATTATTGGTGTTCTTATATCAAATTTTATACTAACAGTTTTATTTGATATTACCTATATACAAGAGCTTTTTATAAGAAAAATTGAAGGTGTTGATTTAAATTTAAATTCTTCTTTCAAAATAGACCATAAGCATTTTATTATAGGGACCGTTATATTGTTGTTGGACTTTTTTCTACTTATAATTTTGTACCAATTTTTAATTTCAAAATTTAAAAAACTAAAATTCTTTTTAATTCTCTTTATATCTCTCTTTTCAGTTTTAATTTTTGATACTCTTATTTTTAATCTGGCTATGTTTTATGGTACAGAGTATTTTGAAAATTCATTAATAAGCCATCTTATTGGTAAATCATTTTCAGCTTTTATTTTTTCTATTATACTATATGTCTATATCGTGTTTTTTGATAAAGAGGAAAATAAAGCAACTTTTATAGCAAATCAAGAACGTGATGTCTTTTCAATTTTAATGTATCGAAAAAAATATTTAAATCTAAAAGTCGAGAAAAATGTAATTGAACAAAAATTAACATCTCAATTAGAAACTACATTAAACAATATTTCTGATGGTTTTGTTTCTTTGGATACTAATTGGCGTTATACGTTTGTAAATAAAACAGCAGGCGAAATTTTTGGAAGAACACCAAATAGTTTATTAGGAAAACATATTTGGACCGAATTTCCCGAAATGGTAGGTCTACCACTTTATAAAGTCTTTTATGAAGTAGTTAAAACTCAAAAAACACAATACTTTAAAGAATATTTTGAACCGCTAGATAGATGGATTGAAAATAGAATTTACCCATCTCATGAAGGAATAACTGTTTACTTCACAGATATAACAGAAAGTAAAAAAGCAGAAGAACTTATTGTTAAAAGTGAGCGATATCTCAACAGTATTATTAATAATATTAGTGATCCTATATTTATTAAAGATAAGCATAGTCGTTTACTTTTAGTAAATGATGCTTTTTGTCAAGTATTCAACCTCAAAAAGGGAGATATAATAGGTAAAACATTAGCTGAGGATGTAACTCCAAAAGAAAGAGAGGTATTTTTAAGGATTGACAAACTAGTACTGTCCACTGGTGTTGAGAATATTAACGAAGAAACACTTACAATAAAAGGAGCTGAAACTCGAATAATTTCAACAAAAAAATCAAGGTTTTTTGATGCGAATGGTAATAAGTTTTTAATTGGAATTATTAGAGATATTACCGAACTAAAGAAAAACGAAGAGTCAATAAAAGAAAGTGAAGAACGATTTTCTAAAGCTTTTGAATCTAATGTTATTGGAAAAGCCATACTCAATAAAGAAAAAAAGATTATTGAAATAAATGAAGTGCTTACAAATATATTTGGATTAAAAAAAGAACAAGTATTATGGAAAAATGTGCGAGAATTAGGATTGTTAGATTTTGATAAAGAGAAAAATAAAGAAAATGAAAAAGTGCTATGGGATCAATTTAATCAAAATGGGTCTGTATCAAATATAGAATTAAAATATATTACACCAGGTGGAAGAGAACTTTTTCTGTTAATTTCTTTAAAATCTCTTCAATTGAATAATGAAGATCATGTTTTGGTAACTATTTTGAATATAACGGAAAATAAGAAAGCGGAAGCAGAATTAGAAAAACACAGAAATAATCTAGAAGAACTGGTTGCATTAAGAACAGATCAATTAGAAAAAGAAAAAATAAAAGCACAATCTGCCGATTTAATGAAATCAGCTTTTCTAGCAACAATGTCACACGAACTAAGAACTCCTATGAATTCTATTATAGGTTTCACAAGTATTTTATTAAAAGAATTTGCTGGTCCATTAAATGAAGAACAGGCAAAGCAATTAGGAATGGTTAAAAAAAGTGGACAACATTTACTAAGTTTAATTAATGATATTTTAGACATCTCGAAAATAGAAGCAGGTAAATTGATTGTTTCATATAATACTTTTGATTACTTAAGTTTGTTGGAAAGTACTATTACTTTTATCACACCACAAGCTTTAAAAAAAGAGATTAATATTAATTTAGAAATTTCTGAAAGAAATATTATGCTCGTAAGTGATAAGAGACGAATGGAGCAAATTTTATTAAATTTAGTTTCGAATGCTATTAAATTTTCTAATAAAGGAGCAATAACTATTAAAGTAGACATAGAAAACCATATACTTGTTACACAAATTATAGATGAAGGCATAGGGATAAGTGAAGAAAACTTAAACAAGCTATTTATACCTTTTACGCAGCTCGATGCTGGATTAAGCAGAAGTCATGAAGGAACAGGTCTCGGTTTATCTATAAGTAAAAGTTTAATAGAAAAATTAGGTGGGACTATTCATGTAACTAGTAAATTAGGTAAAGGCAGTAATTTCACATTTAAATTACCTTTAAAATAAATTACAAATTATTTTAAAATCAATTAGTTATATTTATAACCAGTAAAAACAAGTGTGAATTAAATGCTCTCAAAAAAAATGAAATTATCAATTTTAATTATTGAAGACAACGAACAAAATATGTATATGCTATCTTATCTTCTAGAAAAGAGTAATTATAATGTTCTTAAAGCATACAATGGTAGCGACGGTTTAAAATTAGCACATGAACATAAACCCGATATCATTTTAATTGATATTCAATTGCCTGACATGGATGGCTATGAAATATGTAATAAATTGGCTTTTAATGGTTTGCCAAAAAACACTGTTTATATAACGGTTACTTCTTATGCTATGGGAGGCGATAAAGAAAAATCTATTGAAGCTGGTGCAGATGGATATATTGAAAAACCTATAGATCCTGACACTTTTGTAAAACAAATGAAAACTATATACAATCTTAAAAATTAAAATTAATGAAGACGATTCTTATTGTTGATGATAATGTTGAAAACCTATATTTACTAAGAATCATCCTTGAAGAAGCAGGTTATTCTGTTATAGAAGCTAAAAATGGTAAAGAAGGTTTAGTAAAACTACATCATTCAAAAACAGATATGATTATTTCTGATATTTTAATGCCAGTAATGGATGGATATGTATTTTGTCAAAATTGTAAAAAAGAAAAACTTTTCAGAAAAATTCCATTTATTTTTTATACCTCTACTTATACTGAACAAACAGATGAAGAATTTGCTTTAAAATTAGGTTCAGCAAAATTTATAAGAAAATCATCTATAGATCATGTAAAGCTTATTTCTATAATTAATGATATTTTTGAAAAAACACAAACCAAAAAAGCCTCTGTTAAAAGAGTAAGAATTAATGACGAAGAAGTTTTAAAACTTTATAGTGAACGTTTGATTAATAAATTAGAAGAAAAAACTGTAAAACTTAATAATGAAATTTTAGAAAGAAAAAAAGTTGAACAAATTTTAATTAATGAAATTCAAGTCATGGATTTAATTAACTTAAATACACCTTTAAATAAAATTTTAGAACATATAATACTAAATTTTGAAGCGACGCACCCAGGGTATTTCGGTTCTGTTAATTTAGTACATTCTGACGGTGATTATTTAGAACCAGTTTCAGCTCCCAATATGCCTAAAGCATATATTTCAGCTTTAAGCAAAATACCAATTAACGATTATGTAGGATCTTGTGGTACAGCCGCATTTTTAAAAAAAGCTGTTATTGTTTCAAATATTAGTTCAGATCCATTATGGGAAGATTACAAACAAGTAGCTTCGAAGTATAATTTAAATTCTTGTTGGTCTATTCCTATACTTACAAAAAAAAATATGGTTTTAGGCACTTTCGCTATATATAGTCATATCATTCAAACGCCTTCTTTAGACGATATTAAAGATTTAAGCTTCGCTGTTAATTTAGCCAATATTGCTATAGAAAAAAAGAATATTATTAATGAAATTAAAAAAAGAGACGAGTCTTATAAATCCTTATTCGAGCAAGCAAGTGATGCTATAATTACATTTACATTTGATGGTGAAATTCATAGTTTTAATCAATCGGCTTCAGATACTTTAGGGTACACAAGAGTGGAATTTGAAAAGCTACATATAAAAGATATTATTGTTGGAAAACTTTTAGAAAGCAAAAAAAATTATGAAAAAATACAGAAAGGTATTGGCGTTATTGTTTATAGACAATTAATACGCAAAGATGGAACTTTAATTGATGCCGAAATTTCAACAAAACGACAAACAGATGGAAAAATACTTGGTATTGTTCGTGATATTACCGAGCGTAAAAAAATCGAAATTATTTTAGAAGAAAAAAATCAAGAATTAATTAAAAAGAATGAAGAACTAGACAGGTTCGTTTACAGTGCATCTCATGATTTAAGAGCGCCTCTAACATCTTTGAGGGGCTTAATTAACCTTACAGAACCAAGTTTAAACCCTGATCAAGAAGAACAGAAACTTCAATTACAAATGATGTCTAAAACCATTGATAAAATGGATATATTCATTGGTGATATATTGGACTATTCTAGAAATTCTAAGACAGAAGTTAGTAAAGAAAAAATTGATTTTAATAAATCGATAGAATCAATTTGGGAGAACTTAAAATATGTGGATGTTAATGAGCATCATAAAATTTCGGTTAAAATTAATCAACTCGTACCTTTTTTTTCAGATAAAAAAAGAATAGCAATTATTTTAAACAATATCATTTCAAATGCTATTAAATATTCTGATAAAAATAAAGACAAAAATTATATAAATATAACTGTTAATTCAGATTCAAAAGAAGCTAAAATTATAATAGAAGATAATGGTGTTGGTATTGATAATAAACATTTAGATAGAATATTTAATATGTTTTATAGAGCCACCAAACTTTCTAAAGGCTCCGGAATGGGTCTATATATAGTAAAGGAAACCATAAATAAACTAAAAGGATGTGTAACCGTTGAATCTCAATTAAATGAAGGTTCTAAATTCACCATATCACTACCAAATTATAACTAATTTGTAATCATCATGTATTTGAATAAAATTTTATTAATAGACGATAACTCTACAGATAATTATATTAATAAATTAATAATTGAAAAAGCTAATATCACCAACACCATTATAGTACAAACCTCTCCTGTAGAAGCATTGAATTATTTAAAAAATGTGAAGGGTGATTTTCCTGAATTTATTTTTTTAGATATAAAAATGCCAGAAATGGATGGTTTCGATTTTTTAAAAGCTTATGATGAATTTGAAGATGATAAAAAAAGAAACATTCATATAATTATGCTTACTTCATCACACAATATGAGTGATGTTGAAAAAGCCAATGAAAATCCTTATGTTAAAAAATATTTGATTAAACCCTTAGATGCATTAAAATTAAATGATACACTAGAAGCCGTTTTTTCATAATTCTAAATCAAAAAACTATTATTTTACGATTTCCACCTCAAATAACTTATCCCAACGTTTTCCTGTTACAAAAATAGTCTCTGTTTCTGGATTATAAGCAATGCCGTTCAAAACATCTAAACCTTCATGTTGCGTTACTAACTTTTTTAATGGCGAAAAATCAATCACACCCATAACAGCGCCGTTTTTTGGGTTAATAATAGCAACACCATCTTTTTGGTAACGATTAGCATAAATAAGACCGTCTATCCATTCCATTTCATTAATCTCAACAATTTTACCTTTGTTGGTATATACTTGAATATGGTCTTCTTCTACCAAAGTCTCTGGGTTTAGAATCCAAATGTTCTCCGTACCGTCACTTTTATAAAGTTTGTTAGAATCGTTGCAGAAGCCCCAACCTTCTTTACTACTTCCGTATTTAAAACTGTTTAGTTTTTCAAAGGTATTCACATCGTACACAAAGCCAGTGCCTCCTTGCCATGTAAGTTGATAAATTTTATCGTTAAGCACGGTTAACCCTTCTCCAAAATAAGCATCGGCTAAATGGATGCTTTTTATAATTTCACCCGTTTTATAATTTACTTGTCTTAATTTCGACTCTTTAAGTTGCCCAGTACTTTCATATAAATTACCCTTATAAAACTCAAGCCCTTGCGTATAAGAGGTAATATCATGTGGGTACTCGTTAATAATTTTATAGGTATAGACTTTAGGAGCTTCACTATTTAAAATAGTAATTGGTGTACTGGCCATTTGTTTTTCATTATTAAAATAAACAACAGCCTCAATAGTGTGTTTTCCTAATTTAAACGTATTTAAATTAGATGTTTCACTCATTTTTTTACCATTCAAAGTATAGCTTATAGAGTCTATAATATGGTTTTTTTTATTTTCTACCGAAAGATTTAAAGTCTCATTATTAGAAATATTACCTTTTATGGCATTCGTTTTTATGGTAAAATCACTTTTATTTTGACCTGTATTGGACCCACAAGAAATAATTAGGGTACTTAACGAAATGATTAATAAGTGTTTAAATGTATTCATCTTGAAAATTAAATTTAAAGCAAGATATTTATTTAAAATCAGTTTAAAAAATGATTGTGAAAATTTTAAAAGGTTGTATATTTGCAACGGCAAGTCCTACACAACCAGCTCCTGTTGAATCCTCCAGGGCGGGAACGCAGCAAAGGTAAATGGTCGTAGCGGTGTGATGTAGGTAGCTTGCCTTTTTTTTTCCTTTGAAAGAGCAATCTCTTCTTTTTTACTCCAAAAATTTTAATTTTCTACCCTATTGTCAAATTCATTGTTAATTTTACATTATTAATTATCAATTATAATTCATGTCACAAATTGTTTTAATTACAGGTGGTTCTTCTGGTATAGGAAAATCGGTTGGTGAATACCTTAGCTCAAACGGATTTATAGTATATGGTACAAGTAGAAACCCAGAAAATTATAAAGAAAGTAAGTTTCCTATTTTAGAGTTAGATGTCAAAAAGGTTGAGACCATTCATCAAACGGTAAAAACGATTATTGATAAAGAAGGCAGGATAGATGTTATAATTAACAATGCCGGAGCGGGTATTACGGGTGCGATTGAAGAAATACCTGAAACCGAGATTAGGGCAAATTTTGATACTAATTTTTTTGGACCTATTAATGTTATTAAAGCAGTGCTTCCGCAAATGCGCAAACAACATTCAGGCTTAATTATAAACATTACCTCCATTGCAGGGTATATGGGCTTACCATATAGAGGTATTTACAGTGCTAGTAAAGGTGCTTTAGAACTTTTAACAGAATCATTTAGAATGGAATTAAAAGGTTTTAACATACAAATGACCAATATAGCTCCTGGAGATTTTGCGACCAATATCGCTGCTGGTAGATATCATGCTCCTCTATTAAACGATTCGCCATACAAAAAACCTTATGGAGACACCTTAAATTTAATGAACGCTCATGTAGATAATGGTAGCGACCCAAATATGATGGCACAAGCCGTTTTAAAGGTTATAAATACTAAAAAACCAAAAGCTCATTATAAAGTAGGGGAATTTATGCAGAAATTTTCTATTGTTCTAAAACGTATTTTACCAGACAAGGTTTATGAAAAAATACTGATGAAGCATTATAAATTATAGGCTATTTATTATCTATTAATAGCTCCTAAAAGTTGCTCTTCAAAATTTATTGAAAAAATATTGGTATTGCTATATACTATTTTTTGATGCTTATCTATAACAATTGTTTTTGTCATAGGCTGAATAGCTAAAGCTTCTATAGATTCCTTTGGATTTTTAAACTGATATTCATCCTTAAATTTAAACCTATTTTCTTTTAAAGAGGCTTTTGGTCTATCTAATCCAAAATCGTCAATATTAATAACAATAAACTTAACCTCGGGGTATTTCATTTTGAGTTCGTTAAGTTTATAATGACTTTCTTTAAAATGATTATAATAGGTATTCGACCAAAAACATATAACGGTAGGCGTTTTAATTAATGAATTAATATCAAATTCAGTATTTTTATAATCAACAATTTTAATTTCGGGAAATTGACCGCCTTCCTTTAAATTATTTAAAGAGGTAGCAAAACGTTTTATTTCATTTTTAGCAGTCTCGTCACTACTTTTACTTAAATAAACACTTAAAATGGCGTCATTATTTTCAGTATTAGTGCTTTTTGTTAAAAAATTTGCTGTAAAATAATAAAGAAGTTCGTTTTTAATTGTTTTGTTGCTAATTAAGCTATCAATAAGCTTAAGTCTATCTAAGTTATAGCATAAAGAATTTCTTTTGAATACATCATCATTACTGTGATCTAAATGTTCTTTTAAAGCTAAATTATTAACACTATATCTTAAAAAGGAGTTGTAATGGTTATGCTCTTTAAAAAAACCATCATTATAATTAATCGTTTTTCTATAATCATAAAAATTGCTAGGAAGCGATTTTAAAATTTCCGCTTTATTATGACCATGATGCACGAACGGGTAGACTTCTTTACTAGAATAATAATTGTAATCTATATTGGCTTGAGCTATTTTATCAAATAAAGGAGATGGACTGTATTTAGTTTTAAACGCCTTCAATTTATTTGATTTGAATGCTTTTAAAGAATCTACTCTGTTTTCGTAAACCTGTGGTTTTAATTGACAAAATTTAAAAATCTTTTTTTCTTGAATTTCATTTTCAAGAAATTCATTAATTAAATAATTATTTTTTTTATCGCCTTTTCCTGTAAAAACCAAGGACTCATCAAACTCAAGGGTATTTAATCTAAAATGTAAACTATCAGTAGATTCCAATAAAACCATTTGTATTTCGCCCCCATGATAAAATGTATACAAACCTTCTTTTAGGTTAGTAACTTTATAAAGAAACCTATTTTTGCTATCTAGTTTTATGGTATCTATAACCACATCTGATTTTGATATAATAACAAAATCACTATTCGGATTCATAATTTCACCTCCTAAATAAGCATAATTATCTTCTGAATTATTGCCATTCTTTTTGCAATTAAACAGTGTCAAAACAATTAATAAACCTAAAAAGTATAATTTCATATGAAAATATTCATTTGTTTTTTTAAGGTCATACGCTATCGCTTAATCTTTATTCGTATTCGTTAAAACTTCTGTAGTCGCAATTTCGTAATCCCTTATAAAAGTGTGTTAAGTAAACACTATTATGTGTACAAAAATATGTGTTGTTTTTATAAACTGCTGTTAATGCGTTGTTAAATGTTACAAGTTTAAAATTAGAGGTTAAAAGTTGAAATCTAAAAGTAGATTCATAGTATAGAGTTCGCAGTAAATAAACAATTATCAATCGTCAATTCTAAATCAAAAATTAAGCTACTAAGTTTCGACTTACGGTTTGATTTTTTTACTTTTGCAGCAAAAATAAAACACCCGCTATGTTATCAGTATCAAACCTTTCAGTTCAATTTGGTAAACGTATTCTTTTTGATGAAGTAAACACAACCTTTAATACAGGAAATTGCTACGGAATCATTGGAGCTAATGGCGCTGGAAAATCGACGTTTTTAAAAATAATTTCTGGGAAGCAAGACCCAACGTCTGGTCATGTACATTTAGAACCAGGTAAACGCATGTCTGTTTTAGAACAAGACCACAATTTATATGATGCGCACACTGTTTTGGAAACCATATTAATGGGAAACAAACCATTGTATAAAATTAAGACGGAAATGGATGCGCTTTATGCTGATTATTCAGATGAAAATGCCGATAGAATAGGTGAACTTCAAGTGCTTTTTGAAGAAATGAATGGATGGAATGCCGATAGTGATGCGGCTGCCATGTTATCTAATTTAGGTATTAAAGAAGAGTTTCATTATACATTAATGGGCGATTTAGACGGAAAACAAAAAGTACGTGTGCTTTTAGCACAAACGCTTTTTGGAAATCCAGATGTACTCATTATGGATGAGCCTACCAACGATTTAGATTACGAAACCATCGCATGGCTCGAAAACTTTTTAGCAAATTATGAAAGCTGCGTGATTGTGGTATCTCACGACCGTCACTTTTTAGATGCCGTTTGTACCCATATTTCAGATATCGATTTTGGAAAAATTAATCATTATTCTGGAAATTATACTTTTTGGTATGAATCGTCTCAATTAGCAGCACGCCAGCATGCCCAACAAAATAAAAAAGCTGAAGAAAAGAAAAAAGAATTAGAAGAATTTATTCGTCGTTTTTCTGCTAACGTAGCAAAAAGTAAGCAAGCTACAAGTAGAAAGAAAATGATAGAAAAGTTGAATATTGGCGATATAAGACGAACAAGTAGAAGATACCCTGCCATTATTTTTGACCGTGATCGAGAAGCTGGCGATCAAATTTTAAATATTCAAGGATTAGCAGCCTCTAGTAATGAAGATGGTGATATTCTTTTTAAAGACATCGATTTAAACCTTGCAAAAGGCGATAAAGTCGTGGTGTTTTCAAAAGATTCTAGAGCAACTACCGCATTTTATGAAATACTAAACAATAAGCAAAAAGCCGATGCTGGTAAATTTGATTGGGGAGTAACCACTACACAATCGTACTTACCTTTAGATAATAGTGAGTTTTTTAATAATGATTTAACTTTGGTTGATTGGTTACGCCAATGGGCACAAACCGAAGAAGAACGCGAAGAAGTAAATATTCGTGGATTTTTAGGAAAAATGATTTTTAGTGGTGAAGAAGCCTTAAAAAAATCAAATGTGCTTTCTGGAGGTGAAAAAGTACGTTGTATGCTAAGTAGAATGATGATGGTAAGAGCTAATGTATTGATGTTAGACGAGCCTACAAACCATTTAGATTTAGAGAGCATTACTGCGTTTAACAACTCTCTTACCAATTTTAAAGGGACGATGTTGTTTACAACACACGATCACGAATTTGCTCAAACCATAGCAAACAGAGTAGTAGAATTAACGCCTAATGGTGTTATCGATAGATATACCACATTTGATGAATATATGCAAGACCCTAAAACAAAAGAGTTGCGTAATAAAATGTATTCGGTTACAGCTTAAGATAAAGCAATGAATTCTAAAAAAAGAGCCACTTTCAATTAAAAGTGGCTCTTTTTTTAGTTCTTTTTCAAATCTAGGATTCCAATTCTTTAGTGATGTTATTAATAACTTCAGTTGCTCTTTCTAGTTCATCCTTATGTACAAATACTTCTTGAAAATCGGGGGCTAATGTGCCTCCAAAACCTCCTAGTATAGCCGATTCAGCTTGATCTTTAATAATGGGGTTAATATTCAATGTATTCAATTCCATTGCAATTCGTTTTACTACCGCAAAATTTCCCGTATATATCTTTATAAAATTTGAATCTATCATAGTTTTTTGATTATGGATTTGCTAATAAATATACGCAATTTTATCTATCCATTAAATTAGTTGTAGTTAAACATACGCAATTTATTGAATGCATATAGTTATTCATTTCTTTATATATCATTGCATTTGGGAGTTCTTTTACAAAATCTAGTATATTTTGCTTTATAAACACATGCATCTTTTATATGTTTTTAAGCCCAAAAACGATTAAATACAAAATGATACATAACTCTACATAATAACCTTTTTGAGCTTTTATTTCAGGAATTAACTATCTATATTTTAACCAGTTAGCACAAAAACAGTCTCATAAGAAGTACTTACCTCTTTAACGATTTAATTATCAGCAAGTTGCATGTTATTCTCTTTTTATGTATAATTGTTTAACCAAATCTTAAATTAACCAACCATGAAAAAACCAATTTTAATTTTTATGCTGCTTTATTTTGTTTCTATTACCTATGCTCAAGTGGGCATAGGAACTACAACACCACAAAGCTCATCAATGCTAGATGTTGAAAGTACTAATAAAGGTGTGCTTCTCCCGCGAATGACTAATAGCCAGAAAAACAGTATTTCTAATCCTGCAACTGGATTAATGGTTTATGATATTACTAATAAATGTACCTCTGTAAATATAGGAACACCAGCTAGTCCTAATTGGGAGTGTTTAAATAAAACAGATAATGCAACCATTCCTACGGTTATTATTTCTGATAGCTCTTTAAAATTAAGCGAAACACTAAATTTTAATCAATGGGTTAATGTGCCAGATTTAAATACTACGTTTACAATTTTAGAAGATGAATATATAAAAATAAGTTGGACACTTTTTTCAGGTCAAACCAATTCTATAGATGAAGACGGTTTTGCACAGATGTTTACTATTCTTGAAGTTAATGGTGTTAAAGACGATTCTTCATCTAATTATTTACCAATGGTTCATAATACAGGAGAAACTGGTTCTAGTTATTTAATGAATACTTCTACCTTTACACATGCTATGAATCTTAGTGCAGGAACTTATACAATAAGAGTGAAAGTTTATTTGTCTGCTTTTATGGGTTCTACAGATGAAGTAGAACTTGGTAGTCGTATTAATTATTGGTCAGGAAGGAGTGGTCTAACAAACCAACAAATGCTAAATTCAACATCCAACAAACTATTAATTACTTTTCTATAGAGAGATTATTTTTTATAGAGTATCATCGTTGGTAATGTTTTTACTAAAGATGATTTCAATTACAATTAAGATAAAGCCTTTTGTTTTTTTACAAAGGGCTTTTTTACCTCAATTCGGCCCCTAACTGGCTTTCAAACTGAGCTTGCATTGTTTTCATTATTTTATCAATTTGTTTATCTGTAAGTGTTTTGTTTTCGTCTTGTAATGTAAAACTAACAGCATAACTTTTTTTACCTGCAGGTAGGTTTTTGCCTTGATAAACATCAAACAGATTCACACTTTTTAATAATTGCTTTTCACTTTGTTTTGCGATTTTGTATATCGATTCAAAAGTAACGCTATCATCTAACAATAAAGCGAAATCACGACGTACCTCAGGGTATTTAGGAATTGCCTTAAATGAAATATTATTACGCTTTAGAATATCTAAAATGCTGTCCCAATAAAAATTAGCATACAGTACATCTTGAGAGATATCAAAATACTTTAAAATAGGTTTTTTAATTAATCCGAAATCCACCAATTTCATTCTACCTAAAGTAAAACTTAAGCCTTCACTAAATAAATCATTTTCTATAGGTGATTCATTAAATCTAGAAATTCCTAAACGTTCTAAAACACTAATAATATGTCCTTTCAGGAAAAAGAAATCACTTTTAGCATTTGCAGCATTCCAACCTTCAATAGTTTGATTACCTGTCACAAAAAGCGACAAATGTTTAAATTCTTCACGTTTATCATTGTAACCATGATAAGTTTTTCCAAATTCAAATAATTTTAAATCTGAACGCCTTCTATTAATATTAAACGATATAGCTTCCAATCCTGAAAATAACAAAGACTGCCTTAAAACTGATAAATCGCCACTTAACGGATTTAAAATACTAATATTCTGCTCCTCTTTTAATTGGGTAGTCAACTCAATATATTTAGGCGTTGTAAGTGAGTTTGAAAGTATTTCAAAAAAGCCTTGAGACGCTAATTGGTTTCCTACTAAATTCTGAATTTTATGATCTTCAAAACGTGTAGAATTTGAAATAGATGCATTTAGCTTTTCGGTAGTTTTAATATTGTTGTAACCGTAAACACGTAATATTTCTTCAATAATATCGGCTTCACGGGTTACATCATTTCTGTATGCAGGCACCATCAAACCCAATCCTGTTTCAGTAACGTTATTTATCTTAATCTCTAATGAGGTTAAAATACGTTTAATAATTTCCTTAGGAATTTCCTCTCCAATTAATTTCTTCGCATTTTCAAAACTTAAACGTACCTGGAAATCTTCAATTTTATTCGAATAAACGTCAATAATATCACTTGTAATTTCACCTCCTGCAATCTCTTGAATTAATAAAGCAGCACGTTTTAAAGCATATTCGGTAATGTTTGGGTCAATACCACGTTCAAACCTAAAAGAGGCGTCGGTGTTTAAACCATGTCTTTTAGCAGATTTACGTACACTCACCGGATTAAAATAAGCGCTTTCTAAGAAAATACTAGTGGTTTCTTCCGAAACACCTGAATGCACCCCTCCAAAAACACCTGCAATACACATGGGTTTTTCGGCATCACAAATCATTAAATCATCTTCATGTAAAATACGTTCTACACCATCTAAGGTTACAAATTTAGTTCCAGCACTTAAGGTTTTAATCTCTACTTTATGTCCTGAAATTTTTGCAGTATCGAAAGCATGTAGTGGCTGCCCTAAGTCGTGAAGCACATAATTAGTAACATCTACAATATTATTAATAGGGTTTAAACCAATGGCTTTTAGGCGGTGCTGTAACCAAACAGGCGATTCTTTTACCTGAATTCCTGATATAGTCAGTCCACAATAACGTGGTGCCAATTCTTTGTTTTTAACATCCACATCAATTCGCAACGTACGGTTATCTACATGAAATGCACTTACCGATGGTGTTATAAACTCTAAACTAATTTCTTTTTGTATCAATCCTGCTTTTAAGTCGCGAGCAGTACCTAAATGACTCATGGCATCGGCACGATTTGGTGTTAAACCAATTTCAAAAACTTGATCGTTTTCAATATCAAAAATATCAGCAGCAAGCGTTCCTACTTCAACATTAGCGTCTAAAACTAAAATACCATCATGCGATTTTCCTAAGCCAAGTTCATCTTCGGCACAAATCATACCATGGCTTTCCTCACCTCTAATTTTTCCTTTTTTAATGGTCCATGCTTCACCAGTTTCGGTGTACAGCGTAGTACCAATAGTAGCCACAGGTACTTTTTGTCCAGCAGCAACGTTAGGCGCACCACACACAATTTGTAGTGGAGTTTCGGAACCAATATTTACCGTAGTTATACTCAATTTATCAGCATTGGGATGCGGTACACAAGTTAAAACCTCGCCTACAACAATACCTTCCAATCCACCTTTAACAGACTGGTAGGATTCAATACCCTCAACTTCCAAACCTAAATCTGTCAGCAATTCGCCCGCTTGTTCTGGTGTCCAATCAATCTTAATAAATTGTTTTAACCAGTTATATGAAATTTTCATCTGTTTATTTTATTGTTTTTGAGGTCAGATACAGTGCCATTTTTAAATATTTTGGTTATTTCTTTTTATTTAATTGGCATTTTATAAATCCATTCCTATTTAAAAGAGGGCAAAATTACATATTTTTTTTTAGTTTTCCTTTCAAAGTAGCTTTATAAAGCGGATTTATTGACACTAAGTTTTGAACAAAAAAAACGGAACAAAATTAAAAATCCGTTTTATTTTCTATTTTTATAAACTCTTGGGATGCATTGCTATTTTTTAAACTTCCTGATGAGTGTGAGGTGGGAAGTCTTCTAATAATTTCTTATTTAAAATATATCGCTCCTGTATCTAACTTATTTATTTGCCACAATAGATTCCTAATGTCATTCTCTTTAAAAAATCTCCAAACTCCCTTTACCTTCTCTAATCACAATAGGTGTTTCTTCCGATAAATCAATCACTGTTGATGCTTGGTTATCACCATAACCGCCATCTATTACTAAATCTACCAAATTATCCCATTTTTCTAAAATAAGTTCTGGGTCGGTAGTATATTCTATTACTTCATCGTCATCATGTATAGAGGTTGATATGATGGGGTTTCCAAGTTTCTTAACAATTTCTAAAGCAATGTTATTATCAGGAACACGAATACCTACCGTTTTCTTCTTTTTAAACGGATTTGGTAAGTTTTTAGACCCAGGAAGAATAAATGTATAAGGTCCAGGAAGTGCGCGCTTTAAAATCTTAAAAGTGGATGTATCAATTTGCTTCACATAATCGCTTAAATTACTTAAGTCGTGACAAACAAACGAAAAATTAGCCTTCTCTAACTTAATGCCTTTTATTTGCGCCACACGTTCAAGGGCTCTTAAATTATTAATATCACAACCCAAACCATAAACAGTATCGGTGGGATAAATAATTAGCCCCCCTCGTTTTAGAACAGCTACTACCCTATCAATTTCTTTGGGGTGTGGATTTTCTTCATATATTCTAATAAATTCAGCCATAATATTCATGTACACTATAAGCATACAAAGTAATTAATAATTTAATAAATAACTATTTAATAGTAAAAACTTGTAATATTTTGCTGTTAAATTAGTCTTAGTAATATCTTATAGCTTTATTATTTCATAATACTTTCTACTGTAAGCATCCATTCGGCATAAGCTACTAATGGTCTTATAAATCCTATTATTCTTCTAAATGCTAAAATTGTAAACAAATACCTTTTAATTGTAATTAAAGCAAAGCTATTAAAAAAGGTGATTTTATTATTGACACGGGCTCTCAAATCTTCTTACTGAATAAAGTCCATTTTCCTGAACTTTATGAATTTCAAAAAAAAGTAGTGCTATCTGGTTCATTTAATAATTGAAATGAAAATAACTTCGCGATGCAAAAAACAGATTATGGATGGAAATATGTAGTTCCTTTATCTGGTAGAAAACATCACCATAAATTTATTCTAGATGGCAATTGATTACAGACTCTAATAATTCTGTAAAAAAGTATGATGGTACGAACACGTAAACTCTGTTTATAAAAATACCCTCTACCCAATCACCTCCAATTTAGCAAAGCGCAATAACAATTTTTTTGTACCTCCATGTTGAAATTTAATTTCAGCTTTAACATCCGCTCCTGCTCCTTCAATTTTTAATACTTCTCCTGTACCAAAACGCATGTGTTTAACGAGGTTTCCTACGGCCAGTTTACTATCAAATAAATTCGTATTACTACCATCCGTAGCTGTTACAGGCTTTAAGTTTTTAGGCGTTGTTATTTGAGCTTTAAAAGGTTCTTTAGTGGTATTAGCTTTTTTGAATTCTGGCTGTTTAGCGGGTTTAAAGCGAATTTTATTGGGTTCTACATCACCAAAAATGTCAGAATCAAGCATCGGGTTAAAACGCCGCTCTTCAATAGGTGTTGTAATATTTAAATACTGTTCATCAATTTCTTCTATAAAACGACTTGGTTCAGAATCTACCAATTTTCCCCAGCGGTAACGTGATAAAGCATAAGTTAAATAGGCTTGTTTTTCGGCACGTGTTAAAGCTACATAAAACAAACGACGCTCTTCTTCCAACTCACTACGCGTACCCATACTCATAGCACTTGGGAACAAATCTTCTTCCAACCCTACCACAAATACATACGGAAACTCCAAACCTTTTGCTAAATGTATCGTCATTAATGCTACGTGGTCTGGATCGCCTTTGTCTGCATCTGCATCCGTAGACAAAGCGACATCTTCTAAAAACTCAGCTAAATTTCCTGTAGTATCAGCAACTTCTTTTTGGCCTTCCACAAAATCTTTCATCCCATTTAAAAGCTCTTCAATGTTCTCCATTCTGGTAACACCTTCGGGGGTAGCATCTTTTTTTAGTTCTCTGATTAATCCACTGGTGCGGGTAACATGTTCTGCCAATTCAAAAACATCGGCGGTTTGATTTAGCACCTGATAGCTTTCTATCATAGTTACAAAATCTAGAAGTTTTCCTTTAGTACCCGAATTTATTTTCACATCGGTTTTATCGATGTTCTTCATAACTTCAAAAATGGAACGTTTATAACCATTAGCAGCTACCACTAACCTATCTATGGTGGTACCTCCTATGCCTCTAGGAGGGAAATTTATAACACGTTTTAAGGCCTCTTCATCGGCAGGATTTATAATCAATCGTAAATACGACAAAACATCCTTAATCTCTTTTCTTTGGTAAAATGACAAACCTCCATAAATTCTATATGGAATATCTCGTTTTCTCAATGCGTCCTCAATAGCTCTCGATTGGGCATTGGTTCTATATAGAATGGCAAAATCACTATTAAGTACATGATTCTGAATCTTGTTTTCCCAAATAGTACTTGCAACAAAACGTCCCTCATCACCATCGGTTAACGAACGATTTACTATTATTTTTTCACCTTCATCATTTGCCGTCCAAACCACTTTATCTAATTTGGTTTGATTTTTCTCTATGATTGAATTTGCAGCATTAACAATATTTTTTGTTGATCGGTAATTTTGCTCCAGTCGAAACACCTTCACATCATCATAATCTTTCTGAAAATTTAAAATATTATTGATATTGGCACCTCGGAATGCATAAATACTTTGTGCATCATCACCCACTACACAAATATTCTGAAACTTATCAGACAGTGCTCTCACAATTAAGTATTGAGAGTGATTCGTATCTTGATACTCATCAACCAAAATATATTTAAAACGGTTTTGATATTTCATCAATACCTCTGGAAAACGTGTTAATAATTCGTTGGTTTTCAATAATAAATCATCAAAATCCATAGCGCCTGCTTTAAAACAACGTTCTACATATTCTTTATAAATATCACCCAAACGTGGACGTCTTGCCATGGTATCAGCTTCAATTAGCTCTGGGTTTTGAAAATAAGCACGTACGGTAATTAAACTATTTTTATAGGATGAAATTCTAGAACGAACTTGTTTATATTTATAAATATCTTTATCAAGATTCATTTCTTTAATAATAGATGAAATCAATCTATCAGAATCTTGGGTGTCATAAATGGTGAAGTTACTTGGATATCCCAATCTATCGGCTTCAATTCTTAAAATTTTGGCAAAAACCGAGTGAAAAGTTCCCATCCACAAATTTTTTGCTTCACTAGCACCAACAATCGTGGCGATACGATCCTTCATTTCTCGTGCCGCTTTATTTGTAAATGTTAAGGATAATATATTAAACGGATCGACACCTTCACTCATTAAATAAGCTATCCGGAAGGTAAGTACGCGGGTTTTCCCAGAACCTGCACCTGCAATAATAATCATTGGCCCATCTTTTTGTATAGTGGGCTCTAATTGTGCTTCGTTTAATTGACTTAAGTACTTCTCCAATTTTTCAATTTCATTTTAGACTGTGAAAATAAGTATTGTAAAGTTTTTAATGGTTTAGATTTATTAATAATTATAAACAAAATAGCACCTTTAAAAGCTTATTATTGATTTTTTGATTGAAATTTAAAAAAAGCACGGGACACAGGAATAAACATTAACCCGATAATGATAAAAACAATAAAGGCGTTTTTTAAATTAAATGCCTGCGCCAAATAACCTATTAACGGTGGCCCAATAAGCATACCAATGATGCCGTAAGTAGTAACTATGGAAATTGCCATGCCTGGTGAATATTTTTTTGAAGTTCCTGCCAATGACAAGGTTACAGGAAAAATAGCCGCCGTACCAAACCCTACAAAACAGAAACCTAATAAAGCCGACCAAAAAAACGGAAATATAACAGCAATAGCAATCCCCGATGCTATTAACACCGCACTTAAAATATACATTTTTTGTAAACCAAATTTCACTACTAGCCTATCGCAAAAAAATCTAGAAAGTGCCATAGTGGTCATAAACATGAGGTAACCATAAGTAAATACTTCTTCTTTTACAATATCTTTAAAGTAAACCCCGCTCCAATCGAACATACCTCCTTCACATAAGGCTCCTAAAAATATAAGCACCCCTAAATACAAAATAAACGGATCAGGCTTCCCTATTATTAGTTTATTTCCAGTAGTAGATATATCCCCTTTAATAGTAAATTGATAGGTTATTAATGCTATTATTAATACGACTATTGAAATACTTAATAGATGCATTTGAATAGACACATCCATTTTTACCATAAGTGTAGAAAAGGCAACACCTATTAATCCGCCCGTACTCCAAAGTCCATGAAAAGCACCTACAACACGTTTTTCAAACTTTTTTTGTAGAGTTATAGATTGTGTATTTACAGAAATATTTAAAATCCGCATACAAAAAGAAAACAAACAAACAGATAACACCAATAAAAAAGGTGTGGTAGCAAAACCAATACAGGTTAAGGCAATAGAGAAAAAAATAAACGATACGATAAGTGGTACACGACTGTCAAATTTAGAAACTAACCAACCTGATATAGGAAGTCCTATTAAAGAACTTATAGGCATTGCTAAAAGAATGGTGCCAAGTTCAGCTTCATTTAAATTAAAAAAATCTTTAATGGTAGGAATACGTGATGCCCAAGATGCAAAACAAATGCCCGACAAAAAAAAATAGACACTTAATGCTATACGTTGTTTGTTCCTTAATTCCATTGTTGTTACCTATCTCTAATTTTACCTTCTCAAAGACTCAACGAGTTCTTTCTTTCAAGTTGCAAAAATAAGGTAACGTTTTTGTTTTTTGTTTATAATTTTTAATTAATAATGCACAGGACTCTGAGTACATGGACAATTACTAATCCCTTGTAGAAAATCTAATCCAATAGTAATGACATGCGTACCAGAATTAAACCCAGACAAATCATTCATTGTAACTTGATAAGCATAACCAAAATAAAAAACATCCTTCTTAAAACCAGCCATAGGGCCTACGTTTAAAGGTTTAAAAAACTGATCGTTTAAAAAACGATATGAGATACCTGCCCAGTAATAATCTTCATACTTATTAAACTTTCTAAACTTAAAATTCACATCGGTACTAGAACGTTTATCACTACTAAACATTTGATAATAAAGTGACGGTTCAAATTCTAATCCGCTCTTTTTTGGACCCTTAAATGTATACCCTGAATATATTTGATAGTTTAAAAGTAAATTAGGTTCAGAAACTCTAATATCTTCATCCAGACTTTTTTCAAGAATGTTATTCGCATTAAAACTTACAAAGAAGCCTTTATTTCTATACAAAGCACCTACATCAAAATTGTTGTTTGAAGTACGCCTATCATCTGTTATATCCGAAGGGATGGGCACTCCTGTATTTTCATTGTAACCTTGGAACTTATTAACATCAATTCTAAAATTATTTCTGTTATATGAAATTCCCAACGACAAATACTGCTTTGAATAATAATCTAACGTTAGATGGTGAGCAAATGAAACCTTAAGACCTGTTTGAATGGTATTTCCATTTTTATCATTATATAATGA
This sequence comes from Mariniflexile litorale, assembly GCF_031128465.2. GTDB lineage: Bacteria > Bacteroidota > Bacteroidia > Flavobacteriales > Flavobacteriaceae > Mariniflexile > Mariniflexile litorale. The sequence goes on from NZ_CP155618.1 coordinate 4,289,036, forward strand.
CAATCCTATACCCGAGCGATCGGCAATTCTAAAATCGGCATAAAACGATTGATTATCGGGGGCGTCTTTTATACCAACCCATTGTGTTAGTCCGTTTACTCTAATCTTTAAATTATCGCCAATACCCGCATAGGTGGGTGATACCACAAAATTGTTATCAGCCAAATATTGTGTAAAAACGGGTAAATTAAGTTCTTGACCATAACTATTTGCTATTATTACAAAAAAAAGATATATGATTGATTTACGCATTGTATTATTTTTATCATTTAGTGATTAAAACCACTAATAACCATTTATCTATATAATGTAAAGTGTCCAACAAATTCACGATCATACTTTTTATCATTTAGTTTTACAACATACCAATAATCTCCCGTAGGTAGTTCTATACCGTTATATTTTCCATCCCATTTTTGTCCTATGGTTAAAATAGCAACTTTACGTCCATATCTATCAAAAATACTAACTTTAATCTCTTTGTATTGTGATGCACATCCAGGCCCCCAAGTATCCAAAACACCATCGTTATTTGGTGTAAAGTAATTAGGAATACACAAGTCGATAAATTCATAATATTTGGTAGCAGATACAAAACAACCATAACTATCGGTCACCGTCACCGTATAATCACCTGATTTGTAAATAATAAACGTATTAGTACTACCGTATGATTCACCATTTAAGCTATATTCATAATTACCAGAACCACCTGTGGTTACAGCAACAATTTCATTCAATCCACCATTTTCTAATATCAGGGCTAATGGTTCGTAAGGTTCTATATCAAAACTTACAGTTCTTTGAATACAGCTATTGGTATGTCTTACATCTATATAATGCCCTAAACCAGCTGGTACATTTACAAACTCATTACTAGCTTGAAAAGCATTTCCATTTAATGAATAATCTAAATCGGCAGGATTGGTATTACTTGCATCTACTGTAACTGTTACTAAATTAGTTGATACGTTATTAGTACAACCAAATTCAACCGCGACTTCAGGGTTAATAGTTACTGATTGTGGGAAGGTGATATTCCATTCCGTTTCACAACCAAGTGCATCACGTACATATACAATATGATCACCTCCAATTAATCCATTAAAATCAAACTGAGTTTGAGCTGGTGCTCCTGTTGTATAAACACCATTTGCATCATCTAAACTCACACTATAAGGCATATTTCCTCCAGAAATGTCAATACTAAATGCACCATTCATATCTCCTGCGCAAACTTCTGGCACTAAGGATCCAGGAACAATAATTAGCTCTACTAGTAGAGGTTCATTTATAACAAAATCATTAATAACAAAACATCCTAATTCATCTTGCGCGATGGCTTGATAATTTCCTGGGGTTAAGTTTATAAACGTAGATGTTTCAAAAAATTGATCCAATCGTGGAGAAATCGCATATTTTATAATACCTGTACCTCCGGATGCTGTAATTTCTAAACGACCATTATTAGTCCCAGGACATGTAATATCAGTCGGATCAAAGCTTGCTGTTAATGGTGTGGTAGGTTGTGTAATTGTAATTGGCCCCTCTATGCTTAAACAATCACCACTATCTACGCGTACTTGATAAGTTCCAGCAGGAAGTTCAGTAAAAACCCCTGGGCTGTTTTGAGTGGCACCAGGTATGTTGATCCCCGCACCATCTTGCAACGTGTAAATGTAATTTCCTAAACCTCCTTCTGCTTTGGCAATAATTACACCTGTACTATCACCTGCACAATTAATCGTTGGGTTAGTCTTGTCTAAATTAATTACCAATGTAGGTAATGGATCAATCTTGATTTGATTAGACACATCAGCAACACAACTATTGGTATCTCGCACATAATAACTATGTGTTCCAGGAGCAACAGTTATTAGTGCAGGTGTAGATAAAGTAAATGATCCTAAAATTGTAGCAAAATTTGCAGAGTCACTATATTCATACACGCCTGTACCACCTGTAGCACTTAATCTTAACGTAGTACCTGTTAAACACGTTTGAGACGTTTCTTTTACTAAAGTAGCCTGTACTTGAGTGGGTTGACTTATCACAATATTTGGTGATATATATTGGCAATTATAACCATCGGTAATAGTAACATTGTAAGTTCCCACACCTAATCCACTAAATGATGGGGATGCTTGAGGACCAGACGATGTAACTGTTGGTGATGTCATATTTAATGTATAGCTATAATTACTACCCTCACCACCACTAACGAGGTTAGCCGTTATAGTCGCATTCGATTCTCCAAAACAAGATAATAAAGTTGTATTTGCAGTCACTGTTGCGTCTATTGGTGTTGGAATGGTAAGTGTTACAGCTTCAGAAACTATACAGCCTCCTGCATCTTTTACATTTATAGTGTAGTTTCCAGCTGATAAATTTCTGAAAGTACCGCTAGCTGAATAAGCTATGGTAGCCGAACCTGTTAACTCATATTCATAAGTACCATAACCACCAGTTGCTATTGCTGTAATGGTGCCTTTATCATCATCACATGTAACATTAGAAGTTTCCGATGCTGTTATAAACAATGGACTTAAAGGCGTGTTAATGGTAACCACATTTGAAGAGGCCGAACAAAACGGACTGTCTGTTTCTGTAACTACAACCGTGTAATTCCCTGCTGGAATTCCTGTTACCAATAATGGATTGGTAGATGTATTAGCTGACACTACTCCATTTATAGAAGTTCCAGAACTATTAAAAACTTCAAAGTTATATGGCCCCGAATAACCATTTACATTGATTTCGAAAGTACCATTAGTATCAGCAAAGCAAGTAACCGCCGTTGGCGACCCAATAGTTATTGTTGGAAGTGTTGTTGATGGTAAAAATACCGAAATATCTTTTGTACATAAGGTAGTATCATCTGTTATAGTAACTGTGTAAGTTCCAGAAGGCAATCCTGAAATAATATTACCACTAATACTTGCTGTTAATGGATTAGGACTTATATTATATGTATAAGAACCTGTACCTCCAGAACCTGTTATGGTTAACACGCCATCATCATCATGACATGTTGGTAAGGTTGTAACAGTAGGTATTAAACTTAACGGAGCTACTATCTCCACAGTTACTAAATTACCACAACCATTCGCATCTTTTACTTCTACTCTATGGCTTCCTGAAGCTAAATTGGATATCGTAAACGGAACTGTTCTAGTTTGAAAAGCACCACCATCAATACTGTAAGAATAAGGTGCTATACCTGCTGTAGTTAATGCAACATCTATCGTAAAATTACCTTCTGTGGCTGTACATTGATTATTCAAGGTTGCTGAAATTACGGGTGAAGGATCTGGCGGTAAAACAACAACCGCAGTTGATTTGATACAACCATAAGCATCTTTCACATGTACATAATAATTACCAGCATCTCTATTAAAAGTGGTTGCCGAAGCCCACAAAGGATTGTTTGGTGGTGGTACAGCAGCTGTGGTCGTTATTTGGTATAAATAAGGTGCGGTACCATCTCTTGCAATTGCACTAATAACCCCAGAGTTTGTGTTACAATTTGCATTTTTATCAACTGTAGCACTGATACTTAAATCGATGGCAGATTCCGTAATGTTAAAAGGAACTGTTGCCACACTACATCCAGCATTTGGCCCTACAGTTTCTGTAATTAAAACAAAATAAGTTCCAAAAGATAAGCCAGGAGGTGAACCTGGAAAATTAACTACAGGTAATGTTCCGCCTCCATTTATAACATTACCTGTACTACTAATTCCTGTTGGAGTAGTAGATAATGCATCCCATATTTCATAACTTACAGTAACAGGTCCAGCATAAGTATTATTGATTGTAAATGATACATTTCCATCATTACTTCCAACACAAGTTATATTATTAGACGTTAAAGCCGTAGCTGTTAATGTGGTATTTGTAGGAATTGAAGCTGTAGCGGGTTGGTAATAACTACACTTTGTAGCATCATCATAAACGATAAAGGTATATGTAACACCAGGTATGAGTCCTGTAAATGTTGCTTTTTTACTATTTAAGGCATCTTCTGGAAGCCAAGTTCCTGTTGGATATACCGAAGTGGGGCCTTGATAAATACTGAAAAAGAAAGGTCCAGCACTAGCTAATGCTGTACCTACACTAACTTCTGCTTCTCCTCCTCCCGAAGTACAATCTACAGTTGTGTCTATTACAATATTTAAATTGTCTGGTGGAGATGCCACTAAAACATCTTGAATTAAAAAAGAACAGCCATTAGCATCAACTACATTTATTTCATACAATCCAAAATCTACCACATCAAAAGTTACAGAAGTAGTACCTGATGAGTTAAGTTCCGAAGCTGAATATCCATTGGTTCCAGTAACGAAATAATTGTAAGGAGCTGTACCACCAGTAACACCATCAACAATAACCGATCCTTTCGAAACTCCTAAAACAGCATCACAACTAATATCAACTGCGTGATGAAGTACATTAATTGGTGTTGGTTCTGCAATTACAATAGATTCAGTATCTATACAAGATTTTGAATCGGTTAAAGTAATAATATATGTTCCTGCAGTTAAACCAGAAGTTTGCGTGCCATAATCAGTTAATGTGCTATCGTTATAAATATTAAGAATAAAGGCTGGAGTACCTACAGTATTGTCTATTGTTATTTGAATAGCTGCAGAATTATCACCACTACATAAAATTGGTTGAGTTTGTACTACAGAAAGGATATTTGGTAACGAAATAGCATTAACTGTTTGTATACTAGATTCTGCAGTACATCCATTGGCGTCTGTTACTTGAAATTGATAAGTCCCATCATTTGACGTTGGGTAGCTAAATGGGGATCCTGTTACTCCCAATGAGCTATATGCTGTGCCATTTATAGATACAGCATAAGTAAATGGTGCTACACCTCCTGAAAATGTACCTGTAATGATAGCATCTGGAGAAGCTGTACAATCTAAATCTTTGGTTAAAACAGTATTTAAATTTATAGGAATTAATGGTTCTATAGTATAAGATTCTGTATAGATACAAGCGTTAGCATCTCTTACTCTAAATGTATAGGTATTAGGCTCTAAACCTGTAAATATATTAGAAGTTTGATATGCTGTTACCGCACCTGCAGGTGCAATAATTTGATATTCTAAAGTACCAACACCACCTGTAGCTGTTACTGTTACATCAGAAATGATAGACGGACAACTTAAAGGAGTATTGCTGAAACTTAAATCTGTTGGAGGGTTTAGTGGATTTATGGTTACTGGTACTGTTGCAAATGTACAATCATTGGCATCTTTTATTGTTACAGTATAAGTTCCATTTACTAAACCGGAAAATGTCAATCCAGTTTGGTAATTTACTCCATCTATACTATAAGTATAAGGAGCTGTACCTCCCGAAACTCCAGAAACAGTTATAACTCCATTCGTTGTACAAGTATATGGCGTGGTTAATGTTGCTATTCCATTAATAGCCGCAACCGTTGTAATAGTTATGGGTTGCGGTGTAGATACACACACATCAGTTCCTATAGTATATTGAATAACTACATCATAATTTCCTGATGCTAATTCACTAAAAACAGGAGAATTAAAAAATGTAACGCCATTATCAATACTATACATCAAACTGTTACCATTCGCATTTACTACATTAACATTAATGGTACCTACATTACCAGCATCCGCACACAAAATATCTGTTTTAGTAACATTGAAATCTGGGGCTGGAGTCGCATCTACTGTTATGGAAGTTTCTGCTGAACAATTATTAGCATCTACAACTGTAATGTTATAAATTCCTGTTGTTGTTACCTCTATTATTGGTGTTCCTTGAAACTCTGTTGTACTATTTACAAAATAATAATAAGGTGGTGTCCCTCCTACTGGATATACTGTAATTTCACCATCGGTACACGTTAAAGGTTTTGTAAGGGCCGATGTAGCCGTTAATAATGGTGGATTTATAATTTCAATATTTACGGTTTCTGTACAACCATCTTCAGTAGAAACTGTTGCTGTATATGTACCTGGATTTAGATTTGCAAATGTATAATCACTATTATTTATAGGTCCTACACTATTTATTAATGTGGCACCTTGGTAAATAGAATAGAAATACTGCGGACGTACATTATTAGCTGCTAATACAACGCTACCTTTTTCTCCATTACAATAGGGTTGGGTAACAATTGTTGAGACGGTAAAATTTCTTTGTCTTATTTGAACATCGGGTACTGTAAATATACATGGGTTAGGTGTTACCCCTATTTGTCTTATATATACAGAATATACATTTGCTGCTGTAATTGAAAATACATTGCTTGTCTGATAATTTGTTCCATCAATACTAAACTCATAACCACTAGGAACATCACCTATGGTAATTTGACCAGGCGTCGTACAGTAAATATCTCTAGATGTAACTGTTGGAACTAATAAATTTTCGTATATATTGAAATAAAACTGATTAAAACAACCACCGGTATAATTTAAAGTCAATCGATATTGGCCTGCTGTATCAGCCGTAAAATTCGGTCCTGTTGCCACTTGATTCCAAGTACATCCTATAGCTTCATTCGCACAATCTTTTTCTGTAACTGCATCACAACTAGATTCATCTAATTTTTCCCAGATAATTGATGAGGTATCAGTAATGTTCGTCTGAATAAATCGTGAATCATTAGCTCCACAAAGATAAATATTAGGCAATTTTTTTCCATCATTAGGACATTCAACTACTTCATCTGCAAAAGGAATAACCGGATTTGTAACATTGGCACCAAAAGTAATTACATTAAATACTTGGTCGATAGACTGACAAGGTGCTATTGCCGTATTATGTACATAGTATGTGCCAGGGTTAGTCACTGTAATTGATTGAGTAGTTCCTATAACTGGTGTTCCCGTTGGGCTTGTAGACCATGAATATTCATCGTAACCACTCCCCGCCGTCAATACGGTACTAGCACCACAAAGTATTACTTCTTCTTCAAAATTACAACCGTTTAAATCGGCTAAAAAATTGGTAGCTCCTGGCGTTAATAAACAGCCTGTATTACTGCTAAAACTAGGGTCATCTGAGATGGTGAAATCTGGATTTATAGTACCTTTATATGTTGCATATGCTTGATTATCTATATTATTTGAACAGGCATTGCTTAATAAACTACATGTTGCTACCACCGTTACTTTAAATCGAATCTCTAAAGCAGGATCATTTTCTTCAACCACAGAAGGATCTATTCTAAAAACAAGTTCTCTGGTAATTGGGTTATAATTTTGAACAGAAACCCCAGGTGGTAATAACCCAATATCTGCTGGGTAATTAAATACAACGTTGGTTGGAAGAATATCCCGAATGGTTAAGTCGGTTGCGTTATCATTTCCTGTATTCTGAAAACCAATGGTATAATATAACTCGTCGCCAAGGTCTACTACTTGCCCACCAATATCATTTCCTTGTATATCTTCAACAATTTTGGTTAATACAATATTAGGAGCTATAATTTCAATAGCAAATGCACTAAAATAAAAATAATAAATATCGGTATTGGTACCTAATCTGATAACAGCAGAAGTATCACCATTTGCTATTAAGCTATTATTCGCATTAGGAATATTTATAATACCAGCATCAAAACCTAAGGTATTTGAACTAGCTGGATTTCTATCTGTAAATAGCATGGGCGAATTAGTAATAGGATCTATTACTGATACAGTACTATTAAAAAAGTTATTATAAGGACGTATGGTTGTTCCATTTGCATTTGTAGCACTAATTTTTGTCCCATTAATTTCTAAATAATCTTGAGTCCATCCCCTGTCTCCTTCTAATGCACTAAAAGCATATTTTGCGCGTACAGGTCCAGTTGGTATAGTTCGAAAACCATTTATTGTAAAGCTCTGTTGTGTGTTAGGAGCTTGATTATCAATTTTTGTAAATCCATCAAAAGACGTTATATATTTACTTGGTAAAAGAGGGTCTTCATAAATTACGAAAAGCGACCATCCAGCCGACAAACCTTCTGTGTTACGACCACTAGTCATCATTGAAGATGTCATGGATGATATATTAGCTACCGTATAAGTTCCTTCAGGATTGGTTAAGGTACTTAATATGTCAGTTACATCTCTATAATAAGCATATGTATTAGAATTCCTGTCATTTGAAGAGTTTTGATAATATATTTCAGTTCCAGTAATATCTATATAACCAGCACTCTCTGGGGTTTTAAATTTAATATTTGCCATTGATGTATTTCCCTTTACTACGGAACTCCAATACAAACCGGCATATACGATTTTATAACAATTCACATCGTTTGGTACATCTAAATTGGCATTACTAGAGTTAAAGGTCGTGTTGTCATTATCAATGTCAACATAAACCATATCATCTCTATTGGCTGAACTCTCATTATTACTGTTTCCAGAATAAGGATTTGTTGCATGAACTCCAATATTACTGTTTCCTATTAAAAGTATATCACCTTTAATAGCTTCATCGTATCTAGGATTAAATGGAACTAGGTTTTGTCCTAGCAAACTATTAAAATAGAGTAAAGCAAATAAAACAATAAGTAGGTTTGTAAAAGTAGATTTTCTCATAGTCGATTATTTTTTATTATTCCTCTTCTTGAGGGCACAAAAAGAAATACTAATAATAACTTAACAGCATCACAAAAACAGCCTTATTCGTACAAAAAAAATATTTTGTCGTAAATAACTGTTATTAAACGGTGTAAATATCGTAAATTATTTGAAATAATATGGAATAGAAATCATAAATAAAGTATTTTATCGATGAAATAACACTTTTAGACTTACTTTGTCGATGTTTTTATAGTTTTTTGTAGTTTTTTTACCATAAAAATTATTTTACTTGTAGAAGTTGTAAAAGAAATGCTATTATTTAAAATAACATTTCTTTTACACTAAACTAGAATACCGAAGTTATAAAAAATGATTAGTTTTCTATCTTAATCATCGACATTTTACCATTGTAAGGAGTACTACCTTTTGACTGCATAGCGTTTCTAGCGCTTTCTATGTAATCAAATTTTTCATAATAAATGTAATATTTGTTGGTAGCTACATCATAGAAGAAGTTTATATTACTTTGCCCTGCTGCAACTGCCTTAGTTAAAAACTCATCTCTTTTAGCAACATCATTATGTACTGCAATTACAAGATAATAACCATTTTCTACATTTCTAACATCCTTAACAATTTGAATATTATCACTCTGTTCTTCACCAAAATCAAAATCTGATTCTTTAAGTGGTACTGAACTTACTTCTGTAAATCGTTTTATTTGACTCAGTGCCGCTCTATCTTTATTATATCTATCTTCTTCATTGTCGTAAGCAGCACGTTTTATACGTCGTTTACGCTCAAACTCAGTAGCTATTTTGATACTTTCTAATTCTGAGACTAAAGTTTCTTTAGACCTTTTAGCTTTCTCTTGAGCTTCTTTTAATGTTGAAATTTCATTTAGATAAATCTTGTTGGTTGGATCCTGTGTATTAGGCACTTTTTTAAGCCTGTCATTATATAGATTCTCTAATTCTTTTATTTTTACATCTTGATTTTTTATAACATTTTCAATTTGATTTTTTAAAGATTCTAAAGCAGCATTTTCACCAGATACACTTTTAAATGGTTTAGGTTCTGAATATATACCTTGTTCACTCAAATCGTTTTCTTGTTTTAAATCTCGAAGGTCTTTTTGTCTACTAGCAACAGTTTCGTTTAACTTAGCAATTAACTCATCCTGCTCTATTTTAGAGTCGGTCGCTAATTTTGTTAAGTTTAGCATAGACTTAGTAGTCGCATCCATAGGAACTTTAGCTAGTGCTTCTTGTGCTAATTTAGCTCTAGCTGCTTCATCTGCTTTTGCTTTTTCTTCTTGCGCCAATTTAATTCTAGCTGCTTCATCTGCTTTTGCTTTCTCTTCTTGTGCTAATTTAATTCTAGCTGCTTCATCTGCTTTTGCTTTCTCTTCTTGTGCTAATTTAATTCTAGCTGCTTCATCTGCTTTTGCTTTCTCTTCTTGCGCCAATTTAATTCTAGCCGCTTCATCTGCTTTTGCTTTCTCTTCTTGTGCTAATTTAATTCTAGCTGCTTCATCTGCTTTTGCTTTTTCTTCTTGCGCTAATTTAACTCTAGCTGCTTCATCTGCTTTTGCTTTTTCTTCTTGCGCCAATTTAACTCTAGCTGCTTCATCTGCTTTCGCTTTTGCTTCTTGTGCTAATTTAATTCTAGCTGCTTCATCTGCTTTTGCTTTTTCTTCTTGTGCTAATTTAGCTCTAGCCGCTTCATCTGCCTTCGCTTTTTCTTCTTGCGCTAATTTAATTCTGGCTGCTTCATCTGCTTTTGCTTTCTCTTCTTGTGCTAATTTAATTCTAGCTGCTTCATCTGCTTTTGCTTTCTCTTCTTGCGCTAATTTAACTCTAGCGGCTTCATCTGCTTTTGCTTTCTCTTCTTGCGCTAATTTGATTCTAGCTGCTTCATCTGCTTTTGCTTGCTCTTCTTGCGCTAATTTTATTCTAGCTGCTTCATCTGCTTTTGCTTTTTCTTCTTGCGCCAATTTAACTCTAGCTGCTTCATCTGCTTTCGCTTTTGCTTCTTGTGCTAATTTAATTCTAGCTGCTTTATCTGCTTTTGCTTTTTCTTCTTGTGCTAATTTAACTCTAGCGGCTTCATCTGCTTTTGCTTTTGCTTCTTGCGCTAATTTAATTCTAGCTGCTTCATCTGCTTTTGCTTTTTCTTCTTGCGCTAATTTAATTCTAGCTGCTTCATCTGCTTTTGCTTTTTCTTCTTGTGCTAATTTAATTCTAGCTGCTTCATCTGCTTTTGCTTTTTCTTCTTGCGCTAATTTAACTCTAGCTGCTTCATCTGCTCTAGCTTGTGCTTCTTGATCTAACTCAGCTTTAGCTTCTTCGATAGATTTTAATCGGGCTTCTTTTTTTGCTTCTAATTTTGCTAACGCTTCTGCTCTCGCCTGTGCTTTTTCTTCAGCAATGGCTTTTCTATCTACCTTTATTCCTGTTGAAGCATTCCGTTTAGCTGCAACACTTCTTGATTTTTTAACTGGTGAAATTAAAGCACCTTCATCGTCATCATCACTATAATTGTATCGTTCTCTTTTGTAGAATTTGTAGGCTAAAGTCACTTCATGGGAATTACCAAAAGTTGACATATCACCCATTTCTTTTTCATAATTATACTCTAGTGCTATTTGACTTGTAACATGAAGACCGATTCCTACTGATAATCCATATAACGTATTATAGCCCGTTTGCCCCCAAATACCTTTTGCTGTTGTTAACATCATGATTCCTGAAAGAACGGTTTGGTCTTTTTTAAATTCCGATCGGATTAAACCAGAAAATTTACTTTTATCAAAAAAACCTCGACTGTCAACATAACCTGTATACATAGCATGTGCTTGTATACTTTGTTCTGGGTTTTCTTCAATTAATTGAGAAGTTTTAAAATTATAAGCAACGAGATTGTTTAAAGAAAGTCCTAAATCGAAAAAAGAAGTACCATAATTTATACCCGGATTGATGGTACTAATCATACTAGAAGGTATATTTTCCAACGATGGGTCTGAGAAATTTGTAATAACATTTCCTTCATTAATGCCACTCTTATAAATACCTAAATTTAAACCAAAAGTTAGATTACTATCTCTATCTAAAATAACATTATAGGCATAATTTAATACCCCTCCAAAGGTGGTTAACACTCCATAATTTTGTTGAAATAAGCCAATACCAACCCCTACATTTTCGGCAAATCTGCCAGAATAACTAAACAGATATGTTTGTGGTGCATTTTCAAACTGAACCCATTCTCTTTTATTTGAAAAACTAAGATACTTATTCTGTTCTCTTACAAAACTAAAAGTAGGATTGATAGCATATCTATTAAATTTTAAAGAATTTCTTACAGGGAGTGTAAAAGCAACAACCCCATCCTCTTGAGAATGGAGCATCTGCGTTAAACACAAAAAAATTATTATATGGAGGAGATGTTTCTGCATGTTATTTTACAACCGTTATCGAGCCTTTTTTAATTTTATTATTCGCCGTTGTAATAATATAATAATAAACAGGATTTATAGCTTTAAAGTCTAATTGATTTTCAGGCCAATTATTTTGATAATCATTTGTTTGAAGCATCACTTTTCCCTGAGAACTTAGTATCACTACCTCAGTATTTGAACCTGTTACATATTCTTGAGGAATTACCCATGTATCATTAATGCCATCACCATTCGGACTTATTAAATTTGGGATGTTTTCTACGTCAGGAAATGGTTCGGTTATTGAAAAATTATGTTCGGTTGATGATACACATCCATCTGTTTGTGTAACAATTACTTTATAATTACCCATTTGAGAGGCTTCAAAACTATTACTAGTTGCACTTGAAATAACTGTTTCATTAAGATACCACTCAAATACAGGATTAGCAGCATCAGTTGTTACCGTAGCAGTTAAAGTTTCTCCATCTTGTATCATATTAACTTCTGGCACATCTATATCACTAGTAAATCCATTGGTATCAAGATCAATACTTGCACTTGTTGTACAGCTCCCTAAATTAACTGTCACAGAATAAGTACCAAACTCATTAGTTACATAGGTTTGGTTGGTAGCTCCTTCTATTTCGCTACCATTTTTAAACCATTTATAACTATTTCCATTAATGGTGCTTAATGTGGTGGCTCCTTGACTTGCACAATATGGATTTCCTAAACTGGAATTAATTGATGAGGTTGCACTTGAATTAGATTCACTAACAGTTACCCGATTTGAATAAGAGTCTGATGAACACGTACCATAATTGGTTTTAACAAAATAAGTACCAGGAGTATTTACAGCTAAAGTTGCACCCGATGCTACAAATACCGAAGTTGTAGAACCGGTATTTATTTCTTTATACCAATTAAAAGTTAAAGATGGGTATTGTAATGGTGAATCGTTTTCCCCTGTCCCGGGATTATCTATAGTTAATAAGTAACTTCCACCTGCGCAATAAGCACCTGTTGAAATTAAATTATTGATACTAAACGGTGTATTCTGTATTTTGTAATAAGCTGCAAAAGCATTTGACGCAGTGCTGGTCGCCACTGGAGCAGTACTTTTTATTCTAAGTTTGTAAGCTTCACCCGCTGTTGTTTCTGGTAAAGAAAAGCCTAACGTTACTGGAGAGGTGGTAACAGCTCCTGGTGCCGATGTGTGTACAACAGTCGCATTTGTAAAGTCACCAGTATTATCCGAAAGCTCTACTATAAACTGATTACTTCCACTTAATCCAGTATCTGGAGAAAAAGAAAAACTTGTATTATAAGTATTAAAAGAAGTGCTTGCGCAAGCCTGAGAAAAACCTAAGCTTGGTTTTTGAATTACTATTTGTGCATGCACAGTTTCGGCTAAAAAAAGCACAGAAAAAACAAGAATGTTAAAAAAAGTAAAGTTCTTCATGCATGCAATATAGTTTTCTTTTTTCTTTTATAAATAAAACTTCTAGAAATTTCTATTATTATAAACAAATGTTGATTAGTGAAGATTATTTTTAAATTCTTCAATCACAACAGAACGTATACAAATTAAAAATAACTAGAAGTTTTATAAACTTTATTAAAGTAAATTGTTTTGTGTTTAACTTATCAATTTATTTCCTAATTTTCTTTAGCATAAACGCCATCTTTAGATGCAATTATTTTATTAATTCGCAATCTAAAATCTGGTCTTTTTTCATTCGAGAAATCAATAAATGTTTCCGCATTATTACTTCTAGAATATACATTGAAAAAGGCACTATTACCATACCAATTTTCTAAATCTTCATTATTGGAATCGTTTTCAACAAAAATATTTCCTTTGCAATTATTGAAATACATATTGGCAAATTTAATTTTATCTAAGTTTTCTTGATTAATAATGATAGTGTTTTGTAAAAATACCGCTGGGTTAAAGCCAGAAATAACACTTTTATTTAAATCTAAACTAGTATTTTGACCTATATAAACGGCTTCTTTAACCAAGCCTTTATCTATATCAGATTGTAAGTTTTCGCTATCGTTTAAAAATGTTAAATTTTTCGCAGCTACCTTTGTTCCTTTTTTACTAAAGTCTACTTCTTCCTTTTTATTATAGGAAGCAAGATGTAAACATCTGGCACCAGAACTACTAGATACATATGGAGATCTAATAGCTAAAGAATTATCTATTTTACATTGTGCTCCATAATTAAATTTAAAATCGCTGTTGTTGGCTCTGTAGGACACTAATTTATTTAAACAAACATCGCCGCCCAAAACTTCAAAAGAATTACCTCCTGAATAGCTTACCATAACGTTTTCTATGGTAGTTTTATTCCCAACACTAGCTAACAGTAAGCCACTGTAATAATCATCGTTTTTAATTCTTTTACCAGAAAATTCAATTCTAACAAATTTTAAAACACCCGAGTTACTTTCCGCATTTTCACCACCATAATTAGTGTAACCATAAGAAGATGGCGCCAAGTCACTATAATAAGAAGCTACCGACCCATTTCCAAATTTATTTGTAGAAGCATCTCCTATTATAATTAATCCACCCCAATCACCTGATCTTTTAACACCTCTATTTGATGTAAAAATAATAGGGTCTGTTTCTAAACCCTCGGCCATGATTTTCGCCCCTTTAGTAATGGTTAAAGATGCTTTTGAAGCAAAATCACCAATAATAACGGTTCCAGCCTCTATAGTAAGCGTCGCGTTATTTGTTACAAAAACATTTCCCAACAACATATATGTTTCTCTCTTAAGGAGTCTGGTATCTTTATCAATATTACCAGTTAATATTTGTGTAGGCTCTTCTGTCTGTTTCTGATTTGGTTTAAATTCAGTCCAGTTATACAACCAATTGTTAGCACCTATAATTCCTTTTTCCTGTTGTGCATAAACATTCCCTAATACAAAGAGAAGTATGAATGTTATTTGAGTTAAGTTTTTCATAGTTATATTTTTTGTGTTTTAAAAACCAAATAAGATTTTTCAACGAATTAATTCTCAAATCTATAAAAAAAACCTATGAAATACCAAATATTTCGGCAAAATACATCAAATTAAGTCGATTTATGCACAAAAAAAATCGATGAAATACACTTTTATAAGATATAATACATATTTTCTGACAAAAGTATGAACTTATAATGATTTTTATTGTGAGACTATTAAAATTGAAATTTTGGGATTCCTAGAAAAAAATAATCAATCTATAAAAGATTGATTATTTTTTAAATTGTAATTAATTTATTAGTTGGTTTATTATCTAGATAGTAGTTGTCTTTGCATTCATTTAATTATAATTACTATATGAATGAATCGATTTCATAATATCTTCATAGAATACAATTGCTGATATTAATTTACTAGTATCTGAATAAGGCAAAATCTTTTTATGAAATTCAGTGGTAGCCTCAAAGTATTCATTTGTAGCCTCAAACTGATTATCTAATATTTTTCTATTATCATTGTCATTAGGAATTCCTAAACTAGTCATGGTAACACCTGGCTTTGTAGCAAACGCTATATATGGTAATGTTTTTATTAAAACTTCAATACGTTCCATATAAAGTGCTATCAACTCACCTTTTTGCATACGCTCTAATTCTTCCTTATTATGATACTTTTTTATAGCTACTTTTTCACTAATAATACTTTTAGCATCATTGCTTTTTTGAGCAAAACTAACGCCTGTCATTAAAAATAAAACAACACTAAATAGGATAATTTTTGTTTTCATATTTGCGATTTATGGATTTAAAAGACAAATATATGCAATTAAACGTGAAAAACAAGCGTTTTGTCGAATT
This sequence comes from Mariniflexile litorale, assembly GCF_031128465.2. Lineage (GTDB taxonomy): Bacteria > Bacteroidota > Bacteroidia > Flavobacteriales > Flavobacteriaceae > Mariniflexile > Mariniflexile litorale. Next base: position 4,304,890 of record NZ_CP155618.1, read on the forward strand.
TTTTAACATAATCTTTAGATTTCGTGTTTTTGATAATACAAACAACTTACAAGCGGATGCTATATTTGCTTTATTTAATGTCAAATATTTAATAGCAATACATAGTAAAAACGTAATTTATCAATATTTAAAGTATTAATTCCCTATTTTATTTATTTTTGGCATTACTATTGAAATAGTACCCAAATAAACCAAACGTAAAAACCATGATTAAAACATTACTATCTACATTACTATTAGCATGCATCCTATCATCTTGCAGTACTAGTAAACAAATTGAAAAATCATTGAGTGCTGGAAACTACGACCAGGCCATTCATGATGCCATTGGTAAATTACGCACCAATAAGGATAAAAAAGGAAAAGCCGATTTTATCGCCATGCTTCAAGAAGCCTACAACAAAGCTAACGAACGTGACTTAACCGATATTAACTTCCTTAAAAAGGACAATAACCCAGAAAATTATTTGCGTATTTACGATATGTATGTGGGTTTAAATAATCGTCAAGAACTTATTAAACCCATTTTACCCCTTTCTATTAATGGAAAAACGGTGAAATTTAATTTAACCGATTATTCCAGCGACATCATTAAGTTTAAAAATGATGCGTCTTTACAAATTTACAATAATGCCACAGCTCTTTTAAAATCTAAAAACAAATTGGATGCTAGACAAGCATTCGCTATGTTTCAAGATATTGAAGACATTAACCCGAATTACAAAGATGTGCGCAACCTTTTGGAAGTAGCACATACTAAAGGTATTGATTTTGTGTTGGTTGATATGATTAACGATACCCGAAAAACCATCCCAAAACGACTGGAAGACGATTTATTGAACTTTAGCACCTACGGACTTAACAATTTATGGACCGTTTACCACAACACCCGTGTTAAAGAAGTTCATTACGATTACAACATGCGTGTTAATTTAAGAGATATTAATTTATCGCCGGAACAAATTAAGGAACGTCAAATTATTAAAGAAAAACAAGTGGCCGATGGTAAAAAAAATTTACTAGACAGTCGTGGTAAAAAAGTAAAAGACAGCCTTGGTAACGCTGTTCAGGTGGACAGAATGGTAACTGTACGTTGCGAATATTACGAAAGCACCCAATTTAAATCGGCACAGGTAACGGGTAATGTGGAGTATATTAACTTAAAAAACAAGCAATTAGTTGATGCGTTTCCTATAAGTAGTGAATTTGTATTTCAACATGTTTTTGCAAGTTCACAAGGAGATAGACGCGCTTTAGAAACCACATTGTTACCGTTTTTAAATAACCGACGTGTGCCCTTCCCTACCGAAGAACAAATGATTTACGACACCGGCGAAGATTTAAAACTGCAACTCAAACAGATTATAAATTCTTATAACCCGACGAGGTAGAATAATAAAAAAACCTCTAAATATTAATTTAGAGGTTTTTTTATTTATGATGCGTTTCAATTATATTAAGTTTATTTGTGGAACTGACATCATCTACTTAATTTATTTTCCTCTGTTTCTTTCATCATAAAAATGATCAAGATGATATTTTGTAAATTCTTTATTTATTAGATATTCCTTGTGGATTGATAATTCTCCTTCCAACCCAATTAATGTATAGTCATCTAATATTGAAAAGCCTCCATAATCAAACATTACATGATGATTTGGACAAAGACACAAAAGATTATTTTTAGAGTCAGGTCCGTTATGAGGAACTCCTAACGGTTTTATATGAGCAGCTTCAGCATAAAATCCAGATGAAGTTTCTATTTGTATATTACAAACTTGACATTTATAATTATAAAGAGTTTTAATTGATCTAGATAGTTCCGTATCCCGTACTATCCTCTGAACTCTTGTTTCAATTCTTTTTGTTGATTTGTATTCGTCTTGTTCTTCTTGTAGAACATTTGACTGATTTTTTTAAATTATGGTCAATTTTTCTAAGTCTAAATCTCTAAACAACAAATCCACTTCTTCCAATTTCTTTCCAATAATCTTCAACTCTAAAAAGACCATCATAACTGTAACCATCCTTTGGAGCATATTCGGATTTTTTATACATACCTCGAATAACACGGACAGGAAGTCCATTTTTACAACTTTCAGCAAGAGTCAAATTACCTCTAACCAATTCTTGGTTTGTAACTTGTTTGCCTGATGATTGGTCACGCCCACCATGTCCTGTATAAATTATAATATCTCCATAATCTTCGTCATCTTCATAACCTCCTGACACTACAATAGAGTCAGCACCTTCAATTTGACTTCCACTAATTCCTGCCTGAACAGGTTTGTGTACTTTACTAAATGAAAGTTCTAGTCTATTTTTGAACTTTTAACCTTCAAAGGTGTTTTCTATTTTACCAAAAATCCTCATTTTGTTTTGTTATTATTACTTGGCAGAACGTTCTTTTATAATCTATATCATTCAATAATCAAATTTAGAATTTTCCCACCAAAATTTTAAAAAAACAAATAAACAGTTACAAAGAGTTATAAACAAAAATGAAAAATCAAAAAGGCACCTCACAACAAACCGTAAGTTCTTCTTTAGTAATAGGATGCGTAAAACTAATGCGTTCCGCATGTAAGTGGAGTCGGTTGACTTTAGTGCCGTAGAGATCGTCTCCAACAATAGGTATTTGTAAACCTTCGCTATGGGCTGCATGTACACGTAATTGATGGGTGCGCCCTGTAATAGGGTAAAAATAAATGCGGGTTTTTCCGTTTTCTATGCCAACAACTTCGTAGTGAGTGGTAGCTGGTTTACCATGAGTGTAGCACACCAGTTGCTGGGGGCGGTTATCTAAATCCACACGTAACGGCAAGCTTACTGTGCCTTCCATATTAAGTAATTCACCATCTAACACCGCGACATAACGTTTTTTTATACTACGTTCTATAAATTGCTTTTGCAACTGTTTATACACCCGTTTACTTTTGGCTACCAATAACAAACCCGAAGTAGACATATCTAACCTGTGCAATAACAAAGGTCCGGTAGCATTAGGTAAATATGCTTTCATCCTACTTAATACCGATTCGTGGATGTTTTTTCCAGGTACCGATAAAAATTCGTGAGGTTTGTTTACCAACAATAAATAGGCGTCTTCATAAACAATGTCTAAGACCTGATTAAAAACAATTTGGGTTTCAATGGGGTTAGCATCCACCAACAACCCTTGCATCATGTGCCCTAAAATGGGTTCGCACTTACTTCTACACGAAGGGTAAAACTGTTGGTGTTTCCGTACTTCCGATTTTGGTGAGGCACCCCACCAAAATTCCGCCATACAAATAGGTTTCAAATTGTTTTCATAAGCATATTGAAACAACTTGGGTGCTGCACATTCTCCAGAACCCGCTGGTGGCACAGGTGATGTAGTCTCTTTAAAAATTGCAAGTAAATCTTTCGTATCTCCCTCGGCATTTAAAAACTGATATTGCTCGTGAATACGTTGTTGTAACGATGCCGATAAAGTTGCACGCTTGGTTTTCAACTCTTGAATGGGCTGCGTTAAGCTATTCAAATGTAACTCGGCTTCTTGTATACGCTGTTCGCCATCTTTTTTTACATGCTTTAAACGTATTTGATACCCGATGCTTTGTTGGTTTAAAGTTTCAATAAATTCCGCATAAACTTCAGCAGCCATACTCAGTTTTGCAGCTTCACGTTGCTGGGTTCTAAGTTGCTTTTCCGATTTAATTTTGGCTTTAAGTGTGTTTAGTTCTTCCGCGAAAGCAATTTTACTATTTATAAGGTTTGTTTGAGCTGTTTTATACTCTGGATCTTGTTCCAAAATTTCAATCTCTGCATTAATAGCGTTTAGTTGCGTTTCACCCTTTTTATAAAAACCAGCTTCATTTAAAGTATTGTAAACCGTAGGTACAAAACCTTTTATATGATTGCTGTCTGCCAATTTTCCTGAAAATGCAGTTAAATATCCCAAAGTACCTTCAGCAGTTTTAACCACCATAACCCCAAACATTTTACCTATTACCAGTCCGTTTTGATTGGGTTTTAATCCGAAATTATGAATAAAATCGGTTTGGTTTTCTAAATACTCTTGCAATTGTTTTGCAGCCATTACACTCAAGGGATGTGGCTCGTAATAAAACGGAAATGTGAATTTTTCGGGTAAAGCAATGCCCAAAGTGTTTTCTAATGGATGAAAAAATGAATTGCCAAAATTACACATACTTACCAGATGGAATGTGTTGTAAATGTGTTGTTGGTAAATTATAACTATACATCCATGTTTTTACGGTTTCATTAGTTTCTAGATAGGCATCAATGAGGGTGCGTGTGTATTCGTTAGCGTGCTCACCTGTGTCTCCAATGCCTTCATAATCGTCTAAAACTTTAAAGGTTTTTTCTTTATTGAAGATTTTAAAAATATGCCCGTACACTTTATCGGAAGGTTTATCACTTAAAACAGCACCTGGGTACCACGAAATTTTATAAAGATTTCCATTAAAATAGCCTGCACCCACAAACTCAGAGTTTTGTTCTAAAAACTTAGACATGTAACTCTCAAAGTCTTTTAATAACGTGCCGTAAACGAACAAATACTCCGATTCCATTAATACAAAACCTTTAAATAAATGAACTTAAATCTAAACTATTAATACCACCGTGACTTTCATAAGCTTCCACTTCCCCATTTTTCACAACCAACAACTGTGGCGATTCGTGTAGAACTTTAAATTTAGTTGCTATTTCGTTTGAAATCTCGCGGTAATTCAACAAATCTAAATAATACAAATCCAGATGACTTTCGGTAAGATGGTAATCTGCTTCAAATTGTTTTAACACCATACGACTGATACCACATCGGGTTGAATGCTTAAAAATAACCTGTGTTTTGCTGTTAGATTTTGTTTCTATATCTTGTAATTGTTCCAATGTGGTTAATGGAATCCACGGTAAGGTTTTAATTTTTTTTTCTTCGGTTGAACCACTAAATAATTTATTAAATATACCCATGTAACTATGTTTCTTTATTCTGCGAAAGCAAAATGTTTGTTGTAATTTTATATTATATGTATGTAAGTCGCAATCATTTTCAAATCTTACAAACTGACTAAAAGTCACTCGAAACCAGCCTTTAACCGACATTTTGTCTTTAAAATCGTACTGGTAAGATTATTGACTTATACAAGTTGTAAAAGTAAAACAATAAAAAAGATTTACACTTTACATTAAAGAGAAAGAAAGTATTAATAAGATTTCCTTCTTCAAGGGAATTACAAAACTAATTACATATGAACTTAAATAATTATACCATAAAATCGCAAGAAGCCATACAGCAAGCACAACAAATTGCCCAAGGTTTTGGACATCAACAAATTGAAAACGAACACCTTTTTAAAGGGATTTTTGAAGTTGATGAAAACGTACTTCCATTCATTTTAAAAAAATTGAATGTAAACATTAACATCTTGGAACAGGCGCTAGATAAACAGTTAGAAAGTTTTTCTAAAGTAACTGGAAGCGAACTTATGTTGTCTCGTGAAGCTAATAAAACACTTAACGAAGCTGCTATAATCGCTAAAAAAATGAAAGATGATTATGTATCAGTAGAACATTTAATCATTGCTGTTTTTAAATCGAATAGTAAAATAGCACAAATGTTAAAAGATCAAGGTGTTACTGAAAAGGCGCTTACAGCCAGCATCAATGAATTACGCAAAGGTGAAAACGTAACTTCTCAAAGTCAAGAAGAAACCTATAATGCCTTAAATAAATATGCTAAAAATTTAAACCAACTTGCTAAAGATGGCAAACTAGACCCCGTTATTGGTCGTGACGAAGAAATTAGACGCATCCTTCAAATTTTATCACGTAGAACCAAAAACAACCCTATTTTAGTTGGGGAACCTGGTACTGGGAAAACAGCTATTGCTGAAGGTTTAGCACACAGAATTATTGATGGTGATATTCCTGAAAATTTAAAAGACAAACAAATTTTCGCTTTAGATATGGGCGCTTTAATTGCAGGTGCTAAATATAAAGGTGAATTTGAAGAGCGTTTAAAAGCCGTCATAAAAGAAGTAACAACCAGCGAAGGTGATATTGTACTGTTTATAGACGAAATACACACACTTGTTGGCGCTGGTGGCGGTCAAGGTGCCATGGATGCCGCAAACATTTTAAAACCCGCTTTAGCAAGAGGTGAATTGCGCGCTATTGGTGCAACGACTTTAGATGAGTATCAAAAATATTTTGAGAAAGACAAAGCACTAGAACGCCGTTTTCAAAAAGTCATGGTTGATGAACCAGATACCGAAAGTGCCATTTCTATACTTCGTGGTATTAAAGAAAAATATGAAACCCACCATAAAGTTCGTATTAAAGATGAGGCTATTATTGGTGCGGTAGAATTATCACAACGCTACATTACCAACAGGTTTTTACCAGATAAAGCCATTGACTTAATGGATGAAGCTGCTGCTAAATTACGCATGGAAATCAATTCTAAACCCGAAGAATTGGATGTTTTAGATAGAAAGGTAATGCAGTTAGAAATTGAAATCGAAGCTATTAAACGCGAAAAGGACGAAAGCAAACTTAAAGTACTACGCTCTGATTTAGCAAACATTAAGGAACAACGCAATGAATTAAATGCGAAGTGGAAAAGTGAAAAAGAGGTGGTTGAAAACATTCAAAACACCAAACAAAACATTGAAAACTTCAAATTAGAAGCAGAACGTGCTGAACGTGATGGCGATTACGGTAAAGTAGCCGAATTGCGTTATGGCAAAATAAAAGAAGCTCAAGAGCAATTAGAAATATTTCAAACGGAATTAGAAGCAAAATCTGAAAACTCTCTAATAAAAGAAGAAGTTACTTATGATGATATTGCCGAAGTAGTTGCCAAGTGGACTGGTATTCCTGTTACAAAAATGCTACAAAGCGAACGTGAAAAGTTATTAAAACTGGAAGACGAATTACACAAACGTGTGGTGGGTCAAGAAGAAGCTATTGAAGCAGTGAGTGATGCGGTTCGCAGAAGTCGAGCAGGGTTACAAAACCCTAAAAAACCTATAGGTACTTTCTTGTTTTTAGGAACTACAGGAGTAGGTAAAACCGAATTAGCCAAAGCATTAGCGGAATATTTGTTTGATGATGAAAGCGCCATGACTCGTATAGATATGAGCGAATACCAAGAACGTCATGCCGTAAGCAGATTGGTTGGAGCACCTCCAGGGTATGTTGGTTATGATGAAGGCGGACAATTAACAGAAGCGGTAAGACGTAAACCATATTCTGTGGTACTGTTGGATGAAATTGAAAAAGCACATCCAGACACTTTCAATATTCTTTTGCAAGTTTTAGATGAAGGTCATTTAACCGATAACAAAGGACGTATAGCCGATTTTAAAAACACCATTATCATCATGACCTCCAATATAGGAAGCCAGATTATACAAGAACGTTTTGAGGCTACTAAAGATATTGATTCTGCTATTGAAGCTGCTAAAGTAGACGTGTTAGCTCTTTTAAAACAAAGTGTGCGTCCGGAATTCTTAAACAGAATTGATGACACTATCATGTTTACACCTTTAAGCAAAGACAATATAACTGCCATTGTTAAATTACAACTTAAAGGCATCACAAAAATGATTGGACAACAAGGCATTACGTTTGATGCCACTCAAGAAGCGATAACTTATTTAGCCGATAAGGGATACAATCCGGAATATGGTGCGCGTCCTGTAAAACGTGTGATTCAAAAAGACGTATTAAATGCCTTGAGTAAAGAAATTTTAGCAGGCAAAGTAACAACTGATAGCATTATACTATTAGATGCTTTTGATGATAAATTAGTTTTTAGAAATCAAGATGAATTAATAAAAAACTGATTTACAAGATTTTAAAAAATCACTGATTTTTTAGTATCATATGTTGTTAGCTCGTTTTTATTACTAAATTAAATGGTGATTGTTTTAGGTACAATCACCATTTTTTTTACTTGAATAAACTCTAATTATTTGGAGGTAATTCAATAAATTTGAACATATTATTTTTATGTTAAAAAAGTTAATAACATAGTTAATAAAAAAATACACAAAGTCGATAATAGGTAAATTAATATGGCTAAATTAGCATAATTGTAGTCCCCAAGCCTACAGGATTTAGTAGTAACTCTGTTTACAAATAAATAAACCCTCAAAGCCTACTTATCACCATGGACATATCCGCATATATTGATTATTCATTATTAAAAGCCACATCTTCAGAACGAGATGTTATAAACCTGTGTCACGAAGCTAAACTAAATAATTTTTATGCGGTTTGTATCAACACGGCGTATGTAGCTTTAGCAAAGCAACTTTTAGAAAACACTCCTGTAAAAATAGCATCTGTAGTAGGTTTTCCTTTAGGGGCCACCTCTACACCTGCAAAGGTTTATGATGCTAATAAGGCTGTTGAAGATGGTGCTGATGAAATTGAAATGGTTATGAATTTAGGTTTTCTTAAAAGCAAAAATTTCGTGTCTGTTTTAAAAGATATTATCGATGTAAAAATGGCAATAAATAATACACCTTTAAAAGTGATTATTGAAATTTCTGAATTAAATAAAAATGAAATTATCAAAGCATGTAATATTTGCTTAGATGCGCATGTAGATATTATTAAAACTTCTACTGGATTTTCGAAAAATGGAGCCACATTAACAGCTACCAAAATTATTAAGAAAACCGTAAAAGACCAAGCTAAAATAATGGTTTCTGGAGGTATAGAAGACTTTGATACCGCAGTTAAATACCTAGAAGCAGGAGCCGACAGAATAGGTACTTCAACCAATATAAAATCTCCAAATGCCCCTCTTCAAGTTAGAAATGCAAAAATCTATAAAAAATATCTAGAAAATAACCAAAAAGAAACGGTAGAAATAAAACAAACTATTTATTAGCAATTCATTACTATAATTTGAAATTTATCAAGCCACCTGTAAACTTTTGAGCCAAAATATTGATAGCCGATTCTTTAAGTTGTAACACTCTCGGGTAACCACCTGTAGTTTGACAATCTCGCATTAAAATAATCAATTTACCCGACGGTGTTAATTGAACCGTACCAGGAAGTACAGCCGATGTAATAATAGGTTTTAAACTATTTTCTAAAGGTTCAGATAGTTGATAGGCCATACGGTTGTTGTCTTTCGAAATAGTAAACTCTTTTTTAAATAAAAACGCCTGCTCATTTTCAGACAAAAACTCAAATTCAGGACCTTTAAAAACATCTATTTCTTTAGTTGTAAAATATCTGTTATTTACTTTCACTGAAGCATTCTTAATACCTGTATATGAATTATTTTCGTTTATTAATAAGGTATCGTTTTTATAAAGTTTAAACTGATCGGTAACACCTAGATACATACTTCGACTCCCCATGACTTCTTCAGTTTTAAAACCACCAGAAACAGCCAAATAACACCTAAAGCCTTTGCTTAATTTCCCAAAAGACAGCACATCACCTACGTTTATTTTTATATTTTTATTATGTTTTATAGTATTGTTATTTATTCTAGGGGACATAGCAGCACCCGAAATACACACACAGGTTTGGCTGTTAAATTGAAGTTTAGCCCCCGTCATAGTCATTTCAATAACCGCATCATTTTCATTATTTCCTAAAATATGGTTTGCTAAAGCTGCCGAATACACATCCATTGCACCCGAATACGGGACACCATACTTCTGAAAACCAATGCGTCCCAAATCCTGAATACTTGAATACAAACCTGGAGCTAATACTTTAACCATGAAACACCTCGCTTTTTAATTGAAATACTCCCGCTTCTACCAAAACCTTAATGTTATGGTATTCTTTTAAAGAAATGGGTTCAAAAACAATACGGTCTTCTGCTTTCGCAAAACAAGGGGATTTTAATTTAGGATTGAAAAATGCAATAGGTGAATTACCAATAACATGCCAACCTCCGGGACTAGACATAGGGTACACACCTGTTTGATTACCACCAATAGCCACCGCACCTTTTTCTATTTGTAAACGTGGTGTTGTTTTTCGAGCCATATAAAGGGATTCATCTAAACCTCCCAAGTATAAAAAGCCTGGCAAAAAGCCAATAAAGTAAACCGTGTATATAGATTCAGAATGACGCTTAATAATCATGTCTTTTGAAAGCTTTTTTTCCACAGAAATAGTTTCTAAATCAATTCCAAAAACAGCATCATAACATACAGGAATTCTCCATAATACTGACACAGTGTCATTCTTAAAATTTAATGATTTGTATAAGTTTTTAAGCCTATCAGACTCATTTTTAAAACTTTCTAAAAACGAACTATAACTAATTAATAACGAGTTATATGCGTGCTTTAATTCAACAATAGTTTTAATGTTATTTTTTTCTATAGCTGTTTTAAATATCATTATATCTTTTAAAATTTCTTCTTCAATAACCGCTGGCCATTCTACTAAAATAGAACACGCACCAAAACGTTTATATACAAGATTGAAAGCCATAATTTATAATATTTTAACACCTCTCGCTTCCAAATTACTGCGTAGGTTTTTAAGTAATTCAGCCGCATGAAGATTGTCACCATGCACACAAAATGTTTCTGCTTTTATAGGTATATCCGCTCCTGTTATTGTTTTTACTTTTTGCTTATCAATTATATGGAATACATGTTCTAACATGGCGTTCGAATCATGAATTATGGCATTACTATCATTACGCGTTACTAGTGTTAAATCATCATTATAATTTCTATCGGCAAAAGCTTCATAAGTAATGGGGATATTGTTTTGAATTGCTAAGATTTCAATAACCGACTTATAAGGCACATAAAGTTTAACTGGTAGTGCTATACTTTTCATAACTTCAATAATAGTTGTAGCAATTTTAGTATCTGTAGCGGCCATATGATACAAGGCTCCATGAGGTTTCACATGATGTAACATGGTGTTTTCTTCGCTTATTATAGCCATGAGATCGCTTATCTGTTCTTTTAATGATGTAAACAACGTCACACAAGGCATATCCATAAGTTTTCTCCCAAAATTTTCAATATCAGGAAAGGATGGGTGCGCACCAATTTTAACACGGTATTGCTTTGCTAATTTAACCACTTTACGCATGGTTTTATTATTACCCGCATGTCCACCACAAGCAATATTACAGGACGACACATAAGGCATTAAAAGCGATTCGTTACCAACACCTTCACCTACATCTACATTAATATCAATCCTTTGGATTTTCACAAGCTGTATTTATATTATTTAGAAGTGGTGTTCAACGCATAAATAGCAAAACTACCTAGCCAATGACCTCCTTCATAGCTATCTTCAAAAATACTTGATAGCGAATAATTTATATGTTGGTTAGCTAAGTTTTTTAAGTGCTTATATTCGGGTAAATTTTCTGCAATGGTATTTAAACTCCAAGAACGTGAAAAATTAACACCATCTAAATGCACCAAACTGCCATCTTTTCTATCGGAAACCTTTCCTGTTTCCAATATAAAGCTTTTATTCTTTAGTTGGGGCAAAAATTTGTCTAACCATGATTTAAATATTTCAGTTTTTAAAATACGCTTCATGAGTGCCGCTTCTTCTAAGCAAGGTGATAAAAAATCAGTACCACCTGGCTCCCATGTTATAGGACAATTTGCATCGGATAGATAAAAATCTTTTGCACGTTGTTCAATGATGGATTTTAAAGCGGTATTATTTAATGAATTGGCATAGTCCCAAGCAAAACTTAACCCGAATGCAGTGTTTGGATGCTCTCCTACTCGAATGGGATAATTTAACTTAGGCAGAAACTCCATGTATTTTCCAACAATTAAATCGGTTAAAGGTTGTAAATTATTTTCTAATTGTCTCGCCGTTTCACTATCCCACGTATGTAATTCCTCTGCAAGTTTTAGCAACCACGCCCAGCCATAAGTGCGTTCATAGGATTTGTTATGGATGCCATAAAAATAGTTTACTTCGGTTTTTATATTTTCTTTAGAGATATTTTGAAGTAATTTTTGTTTAATGTCATCGGCATTATCCAAGTTGGGAAACTGTTTTAACAGACTTACTAAACTCCAATGACCGTGAACTGCCGAATGCCAATCGAAACAACCATAAAAGGCGGGATGTAATGTTTTGGGCGACTTTAAATCCACATCTCCTCCCAATGTTTGAGACAACCTATTTGGGTACTCTATATCCATGCAATGTAATGGCAATTGGGCTAAACGATTGGCTTGGTCCAAATTTAGAATTGGTTTTGGAGCTATTTCATTATTAGATATTTTATTTTTCTCTTCTTTTGAATGGTTACAACTTACAATTGCACTTGCTAATATTAAGAATAAATATTTCTTCATAAAATTAATTTTCAATACTTTAAGACGCACTTTAAACGGTTTTGCCTTTATTAATTTTTGCGTTTTTTGGTGTTTAGCCCTCTAAATCAACTTATTGTTAAGCGTAAATTTAAACCTTTTAAACAGTTTTTAATAATTGTTATAAAGTATCTTATAACCATCTTTCCACTTAATTACAAACAAATACAAAATACAATGAAATTATTATCATGTAATTTTATACGTTAACCTAACAATCAGTAACATACAAACAAATTATTCAAAAAAATCATTTTAAACTAAAACTTTTTTGTTTTTTGACGCAACTATTTTATCTTTTCGGCATCTTTAAAGAGAATTAAAAACATTGAATTATGAAAAAAACAATTTTATTGCTAAATAGCTTAATGATAGTAGGTATTTTAACTGTTAGTTGTGATAACGACAATGGCCCCGATTGTCCAGATGCGCTTACAGGTGCACTGAGTGAAGTCGAAACTGCATTTACAGGAAATTGGAATTTAAAGAGTATTGTTGCTGATAAAGAAATTGATTTAACCGATGATAATGTTGAGAATCCTTCAACAGACATTTTCGCTCAAAATTCTGATTGTCAAAACGATTTGGCTTATAATTTTGAAAACAACAGAAATTACACATTAAAACAAGGTCTAAATGTAACGGATTGTCAGGATTTAGAGGCTCGTGGAACTTGGGCACTAAACGGAGGCTTATTAACATTTGTAACCAACTGTTCTTCTGATTATACTGCTATTGAGATTAATGAAGATGACACTGAATTTTCTTATACTAGCAATCTCCGTTTTAAAGATGTAAATAATGCTCTTATTGATAGTAAAGTTATTTTCACTTATGAAAAAAACATTCCTTAATACTTTGAATTCATCCGAAGTTTAATATAAAAAAAGAACGAAGCAAAACTTCGTTCTTTTTTTATATACATCTATCTTGCTGGTGTCGTCAAAAATTAGTTTTTAAATTGTAAACACAGTACGTTACTTGTACTTCTACAAATAAGACGCTCGCAACAGCGAGGAACCAAAAGGCATAATAAATCACATACAGTTTAAGTGCCTTTAAAAGATCTAATACCAAAAATTTAGAGTTGTATAATTATATCAGGATTTGTTTAATAATCTGTATAATTATTTTAGGAAGGGTCAACGCCATAATTCACCCGTAGATACTCCGTAGTTATAGGATGGTTATACCATGGTTATAGTATAGTTATAGTATAGATAAAATGTCCTAACGTTAAAAAAGTAGAAACCTAAAAAAGCATACTAAATATACAAAAAACAGATAATAAATCACAACAAAAAACTAACATACTCATGTACTCGCTAGTTTATTTTTCTTTCTTGATCGAACTTAGTACCAACATATAAAAATTCTTGCGAACGCCAGCATAATGTCATAAAGTTAAGCGATTAGGATCCTAGTTTTGTCTTTCCGAGCAACGAGGAATCCTCTACTTGCTTTTGTTATGTGATTTATACTTTCTACCTTTCTATATTGTTATGATTTCACCTTACTAAAAAACACGTGACAATTATGCTAGTAAAATTACTTTTAAATTCCTGTCTTAGTAGGAATTCGTTACCACAACCACCCTTCACGATCCAAACTTCTATATTGAATCGCTTCACTAATATGAGAGCCATTCACGTCTTCAATACCTTCTAAATCGGCAATCGTTCTTGACACTTTCAAAATTCTATCATAAGCACGAGCCGATAAATTCAATCGTTCCATAGCAGTTTTTAAAAGTTGCTTTGAAGCATCGTCCAACACACAATACTTTCTAATTTGTTTGGTATTCATTTGCGCATTATAATGCACCGCATCACTTTCTTTAAAGCGTTCGGTTTGTATTTCTCTGGCTTGGGTGACCCGTTTTCTAATATCAACCGAAGTTTCTCCTTTCCGGTCTTCCGATAATTTTTCAAAAGGCACAGGCGTTACTTCAATATGAATGTCAATACGATCTAACAAGGGACCAGAAATTTTGCTTAAATACCGTTGCATTTCCGCAGGACTTGAGGTTACAGGTGCATTGGGGTCGTTAAAATATCCACCCGGACTTGGGTTCATACTCGCCACCAACATAAAGGATGATGGATAGGTAACGGTAAACTTCGCACGCGAAATAGTCACTTCTCGATCTTCCAAAGGCTGACGCAATACTTCTAACACCCCACGTTTAAATTCGGGTAATTCATCTAAAAACAAAACCCCATTATGTGATAAGGAAATTTCTCCAGGTTGTGGAAATGCCCCACCCCCGACTAAAGCGACGTCCGAAATTGTGTGATGAGGGCTCCTGAACGGGCGTTGCGCCATCAACCCTGTATCTTTAACGCGCCCCACTACCGAATGAATTTTTGTAGTTTCCAAAGCTTCATGAAGTGTCATGGGTGGCAAAATACTTGGCAGACGTTTGGCTAACATGGTTTTTCCAGCGCCAGGTGGTCCAATTAAAATAATGTTATGACCGCCAGCTGCTGCAATTTCCATACAGCGTTTTATACCTTCTTGCCCTTTTACATCAGAAAAATCATGTTCAGGAAAATCTAAATTTTTCTCGAATTCTTCACGGGTGTTAATGATGGTTTGTTCTAAGGGTTCTCCTTTGTCAAAAAAATTAATAACCTGCTTAATAGTATCAACACCATAAACTTCTAAATTATCAACAATTGCGGCTTCTCTGGCATTCTGCTTTGGCAGAATAAACCCTTTAAAACCTTCTTGTCTTGCTTTTACAGCAATAGGCAGAGCCCCTTTAATGGGTTGCAAGGTACCATCAAGCGACAATTCGCCCATAATGATATAACGTTCTAAATCGTCATCTTTTATTTGATTGGTGGAGGCTAATATACCTATTGCCAAAGTTAAATCGTAAGCAGAACCTTCTTTCCGTAAATCGGCAGGCGACATATTAATAATAATCTTTTTACCAGGAATACGATACCCATTGTTTTGAAGCGCCGCCGCAATACGGTAATTACTTTCTTTAATAGCGTTATCGGGCAATCCTACTAAATGATATCCAATACCTGTATCCACATTTACCTCAACGGTAATGGTTGTTGCTTCTACACCAAAAACAGCACTTCCAAAAACTTTTTTAAGCATACACATTATTTATGGCTTAAATGTAAGAAATGTATCTTTTAGTTTGAATATTCGTTTTATAAATAATGTATTAAAATGATTTCATTAAAAAAAAAGCAACTTCTAAACTAAGAAGCTTAAAAGTTGCCGATTTCATTAAGAACTATTTTATTTACTTACGCGCCATTCACTTTTTTTCTTTTGAAATTATAAATACTTTCATCGATAGTAAACCAACAGAAATAGAAAATTCCAACCGAAAATATAATATCTCCAATCATACGCATCCATTTCAACGTTTGAACTGTTGGTGAATACAATAACTCCGATTCTCTAGCAAATGAATAACCTTTTGTAATTGAAGTATATGCTTGAATAATACCTATAGGTAATAAACTCAATACCACCATCGCTACCAAACCAATGTTTAATAACCAAAATGCACGTTTCAACTTTTTATTCTCCCAAACTCTGTTTGAATAAAAACGCAGACAAATTAAAATGAATCCCATCCCTAACATGCCATATACACCAAATAATGCCGTATGTGCATGTACAGCGGTCGTATTCAGCCCTTGAATGTAATACAATGCAATGGGTGGATTAATTAAAAAACCGAAGACGCCTGCACCCACAAAATTCCAAAAAGCAACAGCTATAAAGAAAAAGATGGGCCATTTGTATTTTTGCATCCACTGTCTACTTTTTAAAAGGTTCCAATTTTCTCTAATTTCGAAGCCCATAAGTGTTAATGGTACAACTTCTAAAGCACTAAAAGTGGCTCCTAATGCGATGGCTTGAACGGGGGTTCCTGAATAATATAAATGGTGTAAAGTACCAATAATACCCCCTGCTAAAAAAATGGTTGCAGAAGCAATAGAAACTCTACCAGCTGTTTTTACAGATATAATTTTAAGTCTTGAAAATATATAAGCTATAACCACCGTTGCAAATACTTCAAAGAAGCCTTCAACCCAAAGATGCACCAGCCACCATCTCCAATAATTAATAACAGGTAAACTACTGTTTTCTCCATACATTAAACCAGAGAAAAAGAACATACCAATAGCCATGACGGATATTAATAATATAATTAATAAATCTTTAGACTCGTCTTTTTTACGAATTCCATAAAGAATGTGTCTGCTAACCATAAGTACCCAAAGCACCAACCCAATACCAAGAAATATTTGCCAGAACCTACCTAAATCCATGTATTCATAACCTTGGTGCCCGAAAAAGAAATTCGTAGTTAAATCTAAAAACTGATGTACTCCTAACCATTCCCCCAACATAGAACCTAACACAATTACGATTAGGGCAATAAATAAGAAGTTGATTCCAAAACATTGGTATTTCATTTCTTTACCCGAAATCATAGGTGCTAAAAACAAGCCTGTAGCTAACCACGTCGCAGCAATCCAGAAAACAGCTAATTGTGTATGCCAAGTTCTAGTAACCGAATAAGGCAAAATACTTGATAAATCAAAACCAAAGAACGCTTGTCCTTCCACCGTGTAATGCACTGTGATAACACCTAAAATAACTTGCAAACCAATCAATAATGAAATAACTATAAAGTATTTCAAAATGGCTTTTTGCGATTTAAATAATTTTAGATTGGTTAGTGGGTCACTGTCTGGCTTGGTTAACAACTCCCCTTTTTCATGATTCACTAAATAATAATATGTTAAAATACCAATGAATAATAAAAGGAGTACGATAGATAAACCAGACCATATTAAAGAGTCTTTAGTAATATTGTTATCAATTAATGGTTCATGTGGCCAGTTAGACGTATAAGTATAATCTTTTTGAGGTCTGTTGGTACTGGCAGCCCAAGATGTCCAGAATAAAAAGGCATTGAGTTGCTCTAATTTTTCAGGATTTACCAATGCACCTTTTGGAATGGCATATTCTTCTTTTCCTTCTGAAAAAATAGACGTATAGTGTTTAATATTTTCTTTTATGGCAGCTAATCTACTTTCAGATATAGTAATAGATTCATCCGATTCATTAAAAGTATTTGTTTTAATATCTTTAATTAAACGTGCTTTTAAAGCTGCTTTTTTTTCTACATCTAAATTATCATAAGCTGTATTATAATCTTTTTGAGACCAAGCTTCGAGCATAAAAACGGCTTCTTTATGAATCCAATCGGCAGTCCAATCGGGCGCTACATAACTCCCATGGCCCCAAATAGAGCCTACTTCCATACCACCAATAGACTCCCAAACATTTTGACCGATTTGGATGTCTGCTTTTGTATAAAGAATATCTTTAGTTTCTTTTATAATAACAGTTTCTGGTATTGGAGGCTGTGTTTGGTATACCTCTGTTCCAATCCAAATAAGTGTTATAAACGACAGTGTTACAACACTAATAAATGCAATCCATATTTTTTTCATGGTAATTAATTTTAATTTATAATCGGTTTTAGTTATTCACATTATTGACACGTTCAACACTATCAAAATTTGAAAGAGATAAACGGATGATACAATCTGAAACGCAGGTTAAATCATGCGGCACATTTTCATCCAACGTAATGAGATCGCCTTTTTTAAGGAGTTGCTTTTCTCCATTTACACCAAAATCAATACTGCCTTCAAATAATTCAATAACGATTGGATAGGGTGCTTTGTGTTCTTTCATGCTCTGCCCTTCTTTCATAACAATTCTAATTTCTTTTGTTGTATTCGTTTTTAATAAAACGGTTACTGTCGGTTTGTTTTCTTGGTAGGTTATAGCGTCTACTAATGATGCTGTATTCATAGTTTTAAAGGTTTATTTTATTATCAGTTATAATTTTAAAAGTCATTTTATCAATTTGATTTGTTAGCATAATTTGACAAGCCAATCTGCTATTTGAATCTGTATTATATGTTTTACTTAGTGTTTCTTGTTCTATCGAATCCATTGTGTTATCCAATTTACCTGCAACGATTTTTACATGACACGTACCGCACAATCCTTTTCCTAAACATGCGCCAATATCTTCATAATGAGTATCAATAATTAATTCCATTAAGTTTGGATACTCATAAGTTTTGAATGGTATCTTTACTAAACTGTTATCTGTTCCTATTACGTTTACTGAGTAATTCATAACTTTTTTAATAAAGGACAAAACTGTCTTCATTTTAAACACAAAATTTCCATGAAAGAGTATTTACCTAAATTAGAATGCAAATTTAGACTTAAATTAAATAACGGACAAACTTATCCTATTTAAAATTTTAATAATTTTTTAAGATGAAAAGTGTTAGCTAAATAGTTCTATTCTTTGTGGTCCCTAATTAAGTTATTAGGAAATCAACGAATAACAAATAACCAACCTACCCTCCTATCGTAATCATGCTTCTATTGTTATTATGAAGTTTGGGTTCTTGTAGTTTCTCTAAAGTATCCATGCCTCCACGGACTTTCAACTTTGCTTGTACAGCTTTTCGAATGACCGGTTCAATAGAGTTTCCAGATCGAAGGGTTGTTAATAAATCGGACTCTGTTGAAGAAAATAAACAGTTTTTTAATTGTCCGTTAGCTGTGAGTCGTAATCTGTTGCAAGAATCACAAAACGGATTTGTTACCGAACTAATCACCGCAAAACTACCTTTATAACCTGATATCTTATAATTTTTGGAAGTATCGTTTGGCGCATCTTGTAAACGTTGAATGTTTTCTTTGGAGAAAGAAGCGTTTACATAAGTCATCACTTCTGCATAGGAAACCATTTTACCCATATCCCATTTGTTCCCATCAAAAGGCATGAATTCTATAAAACGAACAACTATAGGTAGATCTTTGGTTAAATTAATAAAGTCGATAATTTCATTTTCATTAAAATCCTTTATCAATACCACATTCACTTTTACATTAAAACCTTCTTCTATTAAAAGTAACATGTTTTTATAAACGATATCGAATTGGTCGCGACGTGTGATATATTTGAATTTCTCTCTGTCTAAGGAATCTAAACTCAGATTGATTTTATTGACACCATGCTCCTTTAAAACATCAATAAATTTATCAATAATAACAGCGTTTGAGGTGATTGATAACTCCACTGGAAGGGTTGCCAATTTTTCTAAAATCACAGGAATATCTTTACGCACCAATGGTTCGCCACCAGTTAACCTAATTTTTGTAACACCATGTTTAACAAAGGTTTTGGCTATTTCGTATATTTCCTCATAGGTCATTAAATGACTTTTGGGCGCCAGTGGTACACCTTCTTCAGGCATACAATAGGAACAGCGCAAGTTACAGCGTTCAATTAAAGAAATGCGCAAATACGCATGGTTTCTACCATGTAAATCTTGTAATATGTTTTTGTTTTCACTCATTTCTTTGTCCTGTTTGATTGTTGAATCATTGAATTGTGTAATTGTTTAAACGGACTTAACAATTCCACGAATACACATTTTAGTCATGTCTAGCACCTCTCAATATCCCAAAAATGTGCAATACCGATGGAAATATAGCATCCATAGATTCACTAGCTCCGTTAGTCGATCCTGGCAGTGCCAATACCAATGTATTGTTGATAGTACCTGCTACACTTCTTGATAGCATGGCATAAGGCGTTCTATCTTGACCATAATTACGAATGGCTTCTTCAATTCCTGGAATGCGCCTATCTAAAAGTGGTATTAAAGCTTCTGGTGTAACATCACGTGCTGAGAGTCCCGTGCCTCCTGTATAAATAATTAAGTCAACACCATGTTCTTGATACTGTTTTGCTTTCATTTGAATCACTTCCAGTTCATCTGGAATTATCTCATAAGCTTCGATTTGAACAGCGCATATTTTTAGCTTTTCAATAATAGCTTTTCCTGCTTTATCTTCTTTTTCTCCTGCCGAAATAGTATCGGAACACACAATCACAGCTGCGGTAATATCTGTTCTAAAACGGTTTTTAAAATCGGACTTCCCGCCTTTTTTATGTAACAATTTAATATGATGAATCTCGATTCCTTTATCAATAGGTTTTAGCATATCGTACATATTTAAAGCCACCACGCTCGCTCCATGCATCGCTTCAACCTCAACACCTGTTTTATAAATGGTTTTTACTGTGAATAAAACGGTTATTTCTAGTCCGTTTATTTCGTATTCTACACCCGTATATTCTATGGGTAATGGATGGCAGTCGGGTAAAATATCAGGCGTGCGTTTTACACCTAATAAACCAGCAGCTTTACTCATAGCAAATACATTCCCTTTTGGAACCATATTGTTTTGTATTGCTGTAATGGTATCGGGTTTACTAACCTTTACAATGGCTTGTGCTACTGCGGTGCGTAAAGTGGAGGTTTTATGTGTGATATCTACCATTTTTTTGATTCGTTGATTTGTTAATTTCTTTAATTGTTTAACTGAGAGTTTCTTAAAGCATTAAGTTTATTGGACACTTTTTCAATTTCCAATCTTAATATTTGATGATTTTCTTCATTTAAAAAATCCAATTCTCTAGCTATTATAATTTGATTTAATACCTCCATTAATGAACTGAAAGCAAGTGTTGTAAAATGAGCTTTATCTTTGCTTGTATTTCTAGATGTCCCTTCTGCTAAATTTGAGGCAATCTAAACTGAAGCTCTCCTAAGCTGATTAGTTAATCCAAATTTTTCATCACTTGGAAATTCTTTAGTTACTTTATATATAAGTTTAATCAATTCCTTAGAATCGATCCAAACATTTAGTTTCTCAAATGAAAATTTATACGACATTTTAACGATTTAACGATTAAACAAATCCACGATTAAACAAAAACACTTACGTGTTTTTCTTCCATTGATGTGTATCATCCTCAAAAATCTCCTTTCCAAAAACGGGTACGTTTGCTTTTATTTCTTCAACTATAAATTCTAGAGCATCAAAAACCACTTTTCTTCTTGGTGATGACACAAACACAAATAGACAAATTTCGCCTGCTTTCACCACGCCTAAACTGTGGTAAATATGCATACAGGTTAGTTCAAATTTCTCAAAAGCAACTTCTCTAATCTCGTGAAACTTTTGGTTTGCCATGTCTTCGTAAGCGGTGTATTCGATGGCTGAAACGGTTTTACCATTAATGACATCGGCTCTTACTTGACCCAAAAAAATATTGTGAGCACCAATACTTGTTTTAGTTTGATGTTTGGCGATAGCTTCTCCAATAAATTCTGAAGAAATAGCGCCTTCTTTAAATACAGTTTTTAGTTTTTTATCTGACATCCGTTGATGCTTTTTGTTGTTCGTTTATATGTTTAATTATTGCTAAAGCACCTTCTTTAAGACTAAAACAATTAGTAATATTGAGCTTTTCAAGTAATGAAACCGCTTTTTTACTACGTATTCCCGATTGACAAAAAATCACTTTTTGTTTCTCGGAATTTATTTTATGTATGGAATTTTCCAATTCACTTAAAGGAATGGCACTAACATTAATGCTATCTACTTTTGGGAGTTCGTGCACTTCCCTAACATCTATAAATTGAACATCTTCTTTTGAAAAAACATCTTTTATAGAAATAACTTTGGGAACAAACTCACAATTAAAATCAACTTGTTTATTACTAAAGGCATCTTTCTCTTTTAAAACAGCATGAATTGTTGCTTCCGATTTACTTATTTTCAATACCATAGTTTGTGATGTTAGTGCATTGTAACAAAGTAATTTTCCTGAAAGCACATTACCAATTCCTAAAATAATTTTTAGAACTTCATTGGCTTGCATGCTTCCAATAATTCCTGGCAATACGCCTAACACACCTATCTCAGAGCAATTAGGAACGGTATTTTCTTCTGGTGGATTTGGAAACAAACACCTGTAACTTGGTCCGTTTTCATAATTAAAAACAGACACCTGACCTTCAAACTTAAAAATAGCACCAAAAACAAGTGGTTTGTTCGTGATAATACAAGCATCGTTTATAAGGTAACGGGTTTCAAAATTATCAGTGCCATCAACAATAATATCGTACTGGCTGAATAATTCTATAGCATTTTGGTAGGTTAACTTTTCAGCGTAAGCTATAATAGTAATATCCTTATTTAAATCTTCCAATCGTTTTTTTGCAGCCTCTGCTTTATTTTGACCCAAACTAGAAGTTCCAAATAAAATTTGACGCTGTAAATTGGATAATTCAACCACATCAAAATCTACAATACCTAATTGACCAATACCTGCCGCTGTTAAATATTGCAACACGGGACACCCTAGTCCACCCGCACCAATCACCAATACTTTGGCATTCGATATTTTATCTTGACCGGTTTGTCCGATTTCTGAAAGGATGATATGTCTGTTATATCTATTCATTTTTGTTGAATTGTTTATTCGTTGAGTCGTTTAAACATTTAAACGACTCAACATTAAAACATAAATTATCCACCCGCAAACGGCGGTAATAATGCTAATTCTTGACCTGTTACACTTGTTTTTAACGCTACCAATTCTTGATTTTGAGCTATTTGAAAATCTTTGTTTTTTAGTTCAGGGTATTTTGAATGCACTATTTTTAAAAATTCAGACATCATACTGCCTGAAAAATCAATAATTTCCTCATCGCATTGTGTTATTTCTGCTATCATTCCGAAATATTTTACAGTAATTTTCATTTTAGAATGTCGTTTAATTGTTCAGGCGTATTGATGTTTTTTGTGAAGAATACTTCTTCATTATTCAATATCACATTTTTCACTTTGCATTGGTTTACTGCAAATTGTAAGCGTCGTTCCCCATCTTTCAAAAGTTTTAAAAACACATCTTCACACGATTTTTTATAAAGCGCAATAAGTGGCATGTTCTTGCCTTGGCTTTTTATTTGAATGACTTCATAATCGCCTTCAACAGCATCTATTAACTTCTTTAAAATTTCTGTTGAAATTAACGGAATATCACAACTCAGCACTAAATTATATGTTGTTGAAGATTGTTTCAACCCCGAATAAATTCCTGCCAATGGACCTGCATTTTCTATAACATCTTCAATACGTTCTAGCCCAAACACATCGTAATCTTCATTATTGGAAACAATCATTATACGTGATACTAATGGCTTCAATGCGTCAATACTATACTGAACGAACGGCTTTCCATCATACAACAAGAAACCCTTATCATTCCCCATACGCGAACTTTTTCCACCAGATAAAATAATGCCCGTTATGTCTTTTTTATCTATCATTTTATATGAACATTAATTTAAAACAGGCCATTACAAGTACAAAGGCTAACATATATCGCAACGATTGATTGTTTATTTTTTTACTTCCTAAATACCCACCAAGCACTCCACCAATAAGTGCCACAGCAACAAAAACAAATATGCTGCTTTCTAAATACATACCACTACTTAATTGCCCAACAAGTCCCGCTGCAGAATTCACCCATATAAACAACGCCGAAACTGCCGCCGCTTGTTTCATGTTTCCCCAATGGAGTAATAAAATTAATGGTGTTAAAATGATGCCGCCTCCAATGCCTATCAAACCTGAAAAGAAGCCTATTACACCACCTAGCAAAAGTGCTTGCCATAGTTTAACTTCTCTTATAGAGTCATTTTCTTTTCCAAAAACGTTGAGCATTTTTAAAATGGCAAACACCAGTAAAACAGCTAATATTTTTTTATAAAGGGAAGCATCAATTTCTATAGTACCTCCTAAAAAAGCTAAAGGAATAGACGCTATTGCAAATGATAAAAACAATTTTTTATTAAAATACCCTTCCTTGTAATAATAATAAAATGAAATACCTGCCACAAAAAGATTCAATAAAAGTGCTGTTGGCTTCATGGTCTCTGGTGCAAATGAAAACAAAGCCATTAATGCCAAATAACCACTAGCACCACCATGACCTACACTGGCGTAAAGAAACGCTACAATGGGAAGTAGTATTAAAAAGATGGTGATGTTTTGGGTTTCAAGCATTTTTACTATTGATTATTTTTTAATGATTATGGACTACAAACTCTCAATTTTAACCAACTGCTTATCTAAAAACTCCCAACAATTTTGGTTGATTTCATCAAAAACCAGAATTAAGGCTTTACCATATTCGGTTAATTCCGCACCTCCACCACCTTTTCCACCGGTTGAATTTATAGTCACTGGTTTTTTAGCCGATTTGTTTACAGAGTCTATTAAATTCCACGCTTTTTTATAAGATAGATTTAAAGTTTTTGCTGCTTTTGATAAGGAGCCTGTTTCTTCAATAGCTTTTAACAACTGTACACGACCTTCACCTAAAAGTACATGCTCGTCGCATTCAATCCATATTCGGCTTTTTATTTTATAGCTCATAAGTTATATTTAAATGGGGAGCAAAATAACTTCTACTGAATCTCCTGTTTCAATAGCTGAATCATCTTCAGGCATAAATACCAAAGCATTTGAGATAGCAAACGTTTGCTGCATGGCAGAACTTTGACCTTCTAAAATTTCAACTTGATTATTATTATAAATAGCCTTCAAAAATTGTGGGCGATCTCCATTTTTTTTAAAATTAGAAACAGAGATTGCTTTTATGCGTGGTAACGCTACAACATCATTATTCATCATTTTTTGCAATGCGATATATACATACACATAAAAACAAGTTAAAGCAGCAGCAGGATTACCTGGTAATGCAAATATGGATGTATTATTTTTTGTTCCGTAGAATAAGGGTTTTCCAGGTTTTTGCTTTACTTTATAAAAATGCTCGGTAACATTTAAAGCACTTAATGCTTTGCCAACAAAGTCGTAATCACCTACCGAAATACCTCCTGTAATAATTACCAAATCATTTTCATTAATAACACTATTTAACTTTGACTGAGTTTTTTCATAATCATCTTCCACTTTATGGATGGTAACATCATAAAATTTCAAACTGTAAAGCGCACTTAAAAGCATATTAGAATTACTCTCGTATATTTTTCCGTAGTCTAAATCGGCACCTGCTTCCACCAATTCATTACCCGTAGTAATTAATGCGATGGATGGTTTTTTAAACACCTTAACTTTTGAAATTCCTAGCGAACTTAAATAACCAATAGCCGCTGGAGTTAACTTAGTGTTTTTTAATAAAGCGAGTTCTCCTTTTTTAACCTGTTCACCTAAAGGTCGAATGTTTACATTAATTTCTATTTGATTTTGAATTGTAATAACATTTCCATCAACAACCACTTTTTCCTGCATCATAACCGCATTGGCGGTATCAGGAACAGGAGCCCCTGTAAAAATACGTACCGCTTGACCGGGTTTTAAAATAAGTTGATGCCCATCACCCGCTTTCACTTCTCCTATAAGGTTATAATTTAGGTTATTGTGTAAGTTCAAAGCATAACCATCCATAGCCGATTGCCTGAAAGGCGGCATATTAATGGGAGAGTCCACATCAGCAAAAAGCTTATAACCTCCAGATTTTTCAACAGGTTTATATGTGCTTTTTAAAAGTGGTAGACTTTGTTTTTCAACAAGTTGAATGGCTTCACTAACAGAAATCATAATCGAGCATCGTTATATCTTTACAAATATAACGATTTGATTTTTACCCCAATTCTTTTCAATCTAGAATTATAAATAAATACGTAGTATACAAAATATTGAATATATTATTAAACACTCCACAACATACCCTTACATATTTTATAGATGTTATAAAAATACGTATTTATTGTTTAAAATTAAGTACTAATACGTATATTTGATGCAAATCAACTTAATTTGCAAACTAGAACAATTCACACTCCTACCAACATCATAAGAAAACGCGTTATAGATAATACTTCCTGTTTTTCTTGTGAAAATAGCAGTTGCCTAATCAAGAAAAATCTATTAGCGTTTGACGGTTCTAAACTAATTACCGAAAAAAACAATCTTAGATGTAAAAAAGGGCAACAATTCATCATGGAAGGCGCACCTGTAAACGGGTTGTTTTTTGTTTTAAAAGGAAAAGTAAAGGTTTTTAGAACAGGTATAAATGGCAGGGAACAAATTGTTAGGTTTGCTAAAGAAGGTGAAATTATCGGGCATCGTGGTTTTGGTACCGAAGAACACTACTCCATTGGCGCCATTGCTTTGGAAGATACCCGATTGTGCTATTTTTCTAAACAAAATTTACAAGAGGCCTTATTGAGCAATCCGAGATTTGCTTACGATTTTATGCTCTTTTATGCCAACGAACTTAACAGAAGTGAATCAAAAGTAAAAACCATTTCCCAAATGACCGTTCGAGAACGGGTTGTTGACACCTTATTATATATACTCAGAAAATTTGGCAATGTAAAAGGTTTTTTGAACCTACCATTAAGCCGAAAAGAATACGCCGATTATGCCGGTACTACCGAAGAACAGGTAATACGTGTTTTTTCAACTTTAAAAAGAGAAAAACTGATTACAGCCAATGGTAGAAGGATTGCCATTGTAGATGTTCAAGCTCTTAAAAACGAAATTAGCGAGCACCATTTTTACCTAGACAGCTAATTTTTATTCATTTTACACCCCTCCTTTACAATTAAATTGTTTCCGTTTTACGTACTAATACGTATTACTTACCACTATATTTAACAGCATTAAACTACTTATTTTCAGTGAATTATCATAAAAACCTATTATTTAGCAGGTTTTTACATGTTTAAAAAAGAGGTGTTTACGTGTTGTTTATCATAAAATAGAAAGGTTACTACTTATATATTTGTCTTATAATTAAGTATTAATACTTATTAAATAAAATCAAGTCATATGAAATCACTATTAACAAAATCAACATGTATCTTATCACTAGGGCTATTACTAAGTGCCTGTGGTGGAAAAACAAAAAAGGCATCAACTGAAGACCTTACAATCGAAGCTTCAAAAACAAAAACATTAGATATTGAAAAGCCACAATTAACTTTTGGGTTTATCAAATTAACCGATATGGCACCTCTAGCCATTGCCAAAGAAAAAGGCTTTTTTGAAGACGAAGGTTTATTCGTTTCTGTAGAAGCACAATCGAACTGGAAAAATGTTTTAGACCGTGTTATTGATGGCCAATTAGATGGTTCACATATGCTTGCAGGACAACCAATAGCCGCAAGTGCTGGTTTTGGTAGACAAGCGGAATTAGTAACCGCTTATTCTATGGATTTGAATGGAAATGGTATTACCGTTTCTAACGATGTTTGG